>CAUPMS010000078.1:0-3178 GCA_963512445.1 uncultured Ralstonia sp. | reverse complement strand
TGAAAGGCCCGCGCAACAAAACCCCCGACATACTAAGTTTGTGATAACAATCTGTTAGAGCTAAGTTGTAATGTCCGGTTATAGCCAAGTTCAAATGTCCGAGCGACTGGGCGTAGCCTTGACGGCTCCTCGCTTTGCAGGAGCCTGCCATGCGCCCCGACACGGTTACCTTGACGATGCGGCAGCTCGACCGGCTCAAGATCCTCCAGGCGCTCGCGGATGGGCACCTTAAGACTGGGATTGCCGCCGTCCGGCTCGGCGTGAGTTCACGCCACGTGTTGCGGTTGCTGCGACGCTATCAAGCTCAGGGCGCAGCAGGCCTGCAGAACAGGCATCAAGGTCAACCCGGCAACAATCAACTGCCGCCCGGCCTGGAATCGCGCGTGCGTGGTCTGATCCGCGACAGCTACGCGGACTTCGGCCCGACCCTGGCGGCCGAGAAGCTGCGCGAGCGGCACGGCATCGACCTGGCCACGGAAACGGTCCGACGGATCATGATCGATGCGGGTTTCTGGGTGCCGCGCAAGCTGCGCCCGCCCAAGGTGCACCAGCCACGCAATCGGCGCGCGTGCCTGGGCGAGCTGGTGCAGATCTACGGCAGTGACCACGCGTGGTTTGAGGAGCGCGCGCCGGCGTGCACGCTGCTGGTCTATGTCGATGACGCCACCGGCCGGCTGATGCAGTTGCTGTTCGTGCCGACCGAATCGACGCTGGCGTATTTCACGGCCACGCGGGCCTATGTGGAGCGCCATGGCAAGCCGCAGGCGTTCTACAGCGACAAGGCCAGCACCTTCCGGGTCAACGCCCGCGAGAACGCCGAGGGGCGGGGTTATACGCAGTTCGGGCGGGCCCTGTTCGAGCTGAACATCGACAGCCTGTGTGCCAATACCAGTCAGGCCAAGGGCCGCGTGGAACGCATGAACGGGGTGTTGCAGGACCGCCTGGTCAAGGAGTTGCGCCTGCGCGGGATTCACTCCATGGAAGCGGCCAACGCGTTTGTGCCGACGTTTATGGCGGACTTCAATGCGCGCTTTGCCAAGCTGCCGAGGAGCGACTTCGATGCGCACCGGCCGGTGCGCGGGGATGAGGAGTTGGCGCGCATCTTCTGCTGGCGCGAGTGGCGCAAGGCAGCGACCGTGCACACGCCAGCCTGCAGGCCATCGCTGAGCTCGGCGGGGAAATTGCCCGCCAAGCCGCCGTGATGACGTTCTCCGAGACCTTCTTCGTGCTCGGCATAGCACTGCTGTGCTGCATACCGCTAGCGCTGCTGCTTAAGCCGGCCCGCGCCGGCGCACCCATCTCTCTTGATCACTGACCCGGTTCCGCTGCCCTCGCATTCGGTGTTCGACCGCGCCGGACGATATTGGCTGTCAGAACAGCAGGCGCTATCGAACTTGCCGATGGACACGTCCGGCTAACCGCCACGAAAGAGATCAACGGCAAAGAAGCCAGTTGTCACGTTCAAGAATGCGGCGCATTTGCTGGGCATGGCAAATAGCGAAGCGAGGCTCCAGTTCGGGGGTTGACCCTAGTCCATGCAGACGATGTTGTCGCGACTCCGCGGGGAAATGATCAGCTTCAACGTTCCCAATGGAAGTCAAGAAGACACGGTGACGACTTATCCGCGCAGCAACACCAGGGGGCGACACACGATCGACGCGGATACATGAAGGAGACTGACATGGCTGATGCAATACGGTGGACAGTCGGCGCAATGCTGATATACCTCGTCGCAGCGTTACCGACGGTTGACGACATTCCGTTCTTCGCGCAACCCCAGGAGCGACCGGTACCCGCTATGCAGTTGCCCTCGCCCGACAAGGACGTCCCCAACCCAAACGCTGCGGCCTATCACAGCGCAGACCCCACCTTCATATGCACTTCCGCGTGCGATTTCGGAGTCATCCTCAGCATGGCACGTTAACCGCGCCATGCCGGACTTGAATGAATTGCGAGTGGGAAAAGTGCCCGAACCGAGGGTGGGCGGCAACCCGGCGCCGCGAACATCGGATGCGAGCAAAGCAACCCGCACGCTCAGCGGCCAGGTGTGGCAATGCCGTGCACCGTCCGACACCCAAACCCTTCCCGCGGCAGGAGTGGCCCTATCTCGGGACGGTCGCGCACGTCAGCCTCACTGCCAAGAGGCGAACTACGGCCGGAAAGAAAGCGTGAACCAGCATGCAAAAAGCCCTTGGCATAGGCCTACATGCGCCCCTTCCAAGGAACCAGCCACGTCTCAGCCTTACGCATCAGCAGATCGAACAGGTAGGCGATCAGGCCGATCAGCACAATGCCCATGATTACCACATCCGTGCGCAGGAAATTCGAGGCGTTGAGCACCATTTGCCCCAGCCCAGCCGTTGCCGCGACCATCTCGGCGGCCACCAACGTGGTCCAGCCGAAGCCGATTGCAATGCGCATGCCGGTCAGAATATCGGGCAACGCCGCAGGCAGCACCACGTGCCAGATCACTTGTAAAGGCGTCGCTCCCATGGAGTAGGCAGCGTTGATCTGCTCAATGGTCACTGAACGCACACCGGCGCGCGCCGACATTGCCAGCGGCGCGAAGCAGGCAAGGTAGATCAGCAGAATCTTGGACGTCTCGTCGATGCCGAACCAGATCACGATCAGCGGCAGGTACGCCAGCGGCGGCAACGGCCGATAGAACTCGATGGGCGGATCGAAGACTCCGCGCGCGATGCGCGACACGCCCATCATCACACCCAAGGGCACTGCGGTCAGCACGGCGAGACCAAAGGCCCCGAACACACGCACCAGGCTGGCACGGAAATGCTCGGTCAGCGGCAGCCCTCCCTGCACATTGCCGTTCCAGGCGTCGATAAAGGCAGCCACAATGGCCTCGGGCGTGGGCAGGAACAAGGGTGGCACCCAGCCCAGATGGCTGGCCACCCACCACAGCGCCAGCAGCAGCACCACAGTGACAACGGAAATACGTGAACTGGAGCCTTCGCCAGGCAGGCGATAACCCGTCACTGTTCGCAGCGGGCGACCCGGGGCCGCCTCCTGCCTCACAGCGCTGGCGGTGGCCTCAATTCTCTGAGCGGGAGCGGACATGGTCGTATCCTTAGGGCGTGGCATGGATGAGATTGACGATTTCTTCCCGGTAGCGAATGAACTCGCAGTCGGACTTCACGGCGCGTGCGTCACCGGACTCGAT
>CAUPMS010000077.1:0-3526 GCA_963512445.1 uncultured Ralstonia sp. | reverse complement strand
CGCGGCGGACGTTGGTCGTCATCACGGCGCGGCGCGCGTTGATCGTCGCCATAGCGGCGCGGGCGCTCGTCATCGAAGCGACGGGGCGGCCGCTGATCGTCGCCGAACCTGCGCGGCGGACGTTCATCATCAAAGCGACGCGGCGGACGGTCGTTGTCAAATCGACGTGGAGGGCGATCTTCGTCGAAACGGCGAGGCGGGCGATCTTCGAAGCGACGCGGCGGACGCTCATCATCGGAGCGACGTGGCGGTCGCTGATCGTCGTTGAATCGGCGGGGCGGTCGCTCGTCATCAAAGCGTCGCGGCGGACGATCGCCTTGCATGCGTCGCGGCTTGGCGTCGCGCGTTTGGCCATCATCGTCGCGGCGCGGCGGGCGTGCTGGGCGCGGCGGCTTACCGGCACCTTCTTCCGGCTTGGGACGACGCTGCGATGGGCGCAGCGGCTGGCGTTCGCGGTTCAGGTCGGACGAGCGCAGCGGCTTGCCGGTCGAGCGCACGGCATTGCCTTCGTCGTCGCGGCGCACGCCGAGCGTGGAGCGTTTGCCCGGACGGGTGGCGCGCTGAGTCGGGTCGCTGGCGTGGTGCTTGCCGTCGTCGCCGGGGAAATCATCGGAATCGGTAGTCATGAATCTAGACCGGTAAGGCTGGCGCTCAGATGGCGAGCGCATCAAGCAGTTCGCTTTCGAGTTCGAGCTGCAGTTTGTTGTCCTGGGTCAGGCGGGTGCCGTCGACCAGGAAGATGTCTTCCACGCGCTCGCCGAGCGTGTTGATACGCGCGGTGTGTACCGACACGCGACGGTGTGCGAGCACGCGGGCAATGGCGTAGAGCAGACCGGTGCGGTCTGTTGCAGAAATCGACAGCAGATAGTACTGGCCGCGCTCATCCGCCCGCAGATCGACGCGCGGCTTGATCGGGAAGCTGCGCGACTGGCGCGAGATGCGTCCGCGCGGCGGTTCGGGCAGGGCGGTTTCGCGCGAGATCTGCTCGGCCAGTTCGTGCTCGACCAGCGTGATGATGTCGCGGTAATGGCCGGGTTCCACCAGGCCGCTGCTGGGGTCGGCCACCTGGAAGGTGTCGAGCGCGTAGCCGTGCTTGGTGGTGTGGATCTTGGCGTCCAGAATCGTCAGGCTCTTGCGCTCGAAGTAGCCGCAGATGCGTGCGAAGAGATCGGGCCGGTCAGGCGAGTACACCGCCACCTGCAGGCCGACGCCGGCTGGTGAAATACGCGCACGCACGATCGGGATCGTCGTGTCGACGCGGTTGTAGAAGTGCCGCGTGAACCAAGCGATGTCGCGTGCGTCGTGGCGCAGGAACACGCCCACGTCGAGCTGCTTCCACAGTGCCTCGTGCGCGGTGTCGTCCAGCGCGGCCAGACGCAGCAGGGCGCGTGCCTCTTCCTTGCGGCCTTCGAGCACGGCGTGCGGATCGGTGGTGGCGCCGCCCAGCACGCGCAGCGTCATACGGTACAGGTCTTCCAGCAGCTTGCCCTTCCAGGCGTTCCACACCTTCGGGCTGGTACCGCGGATGTCGGCTACCGTCAGCAGGTACAGCGCCGTCAACCGACGTTCGGTGCCGACCAGATCGGCAAAGCGGCGGATGACCTCCGGATCGCCCAAGTCCTGCTTTTGGGCGACCTGGCTCATGGTCAGGTGGTGTTCGACCAGCCAGACGATGAGGTTGGCGTCTTCTTTTGCGATGCCGTGTTCCTTGCAGAAGCGCCGCGCGTCGGACATGCCGAGCACAGAGTGATCGCCGCCGCGGCCCTTCGCAATGTCGTGGAACAGTGCCGCGACGGTCAGCACCCACGGCTTGTCGAAGTTCGCCATCAACTGGCTGCAGAACGGAAACTCGTGCGTGTGCTCGACAATGGCAAAGCGCCGGATATTGCGTACCACCATCAGGATGTGCTGATCCACCGTGTAGACGTGGAACAGGTCGTGCTGCATCTGCCCGACAATGCGGCGGAAATTGACCAGGTAGCGGCCGAGCACGCTGGTTTGGTTCATCAGCCGCAGCGCGTGCGTGATGCCTTGCGGCTGTTGCAGGATCGACAGGAACAGCGCGCGATTGGACGGGTCCTTGCGCCACTTGGCGTCCATTAGCGTGCGGGCGTTGTAGAGCGCGCGAAGCGTGCTGGCCGCCAGGCCCTTGATGCCGCGCGTCTGCTCGTACAGCAGGAACGTTTCGAGAATCGCCGTCGGCTCACGCTGGTACAGGTCGGGGTCGGCAATTTCGAGCATGCCTTGCCGCTCGACAAAGCGTTCATTGATCTTGCGCGTGATCTCCAGCTCGCTCGGGAACAGTCGCGCCTCGATGTTCTGCAGCACCACGGTGTTGAGCTGCGTAACCGCCTTGGCCACCCAGTAATAGCGGCGCATGAGCTGTTCGCTGGCGCGCTTGGCTGTGGTCGGGCGGTAGCCGAAGGACTCCGCCAACTGCGTCTGCAGGTCGAAGACCAGCACGTCCTGGCGACGCCCCGCCAGCAGGTGCAGGCGCGCCCGCACGGTCTTGAGCAGGCGCTCGTTGCTCACCAGCTCTTGTGCTTCACGGCGCGTGAGCAGGCCATTGGCAAGCAGCTCGTTCCAGCTCGAGCCAAAGCCTGCTGCGCGCGTCATCCACAGAATCACCTGCAGATCGCGCAGTCCACCGGGGCTTTCTTTGCAGTTCGGCTCGAGCGAATAGGGCGTGTCCTGGTACTTGGCGTGCCGCTGGCGCATTTCCAGCAGCTTCGACTGGAAGAAGTCAGCCGCGTCCAGATGGCCCTGATAATGCGTCTCGAACGTGCGGTACAAGCCTTCGTCGCCCGTCAGCAGACGCGCTTCCAGCAACGAGGTGCGCACCGTCACATCCTGCCCGGCTTCCTTGATGCACTCGTCTACCGTGCGCACTGACGAGCCGATGTCCAGCCCCATGTCCCAGCAGCGGCCGATGAAGGCCTCCAGCCGAGCCTCCAGCGCCTTGTCCGCGGTGCCCGGCAGCAACAGGAGGATGTCGACGTCGGAGTGCGGAAACAGCTCGCCGCGCCCGTAGCCGCCTACGGCGATCAGCGCGCAGTCGGCCGGCATCTGCTCTTCTTGCCAGAGCTGAACCAGCGAGCGATCCACCGCACGGGCCAGCTTCGTCACCAGTTGCTGAACGTTGGCGTGCTGGTCAAACTGCGCGAACAGGTGCGCGCGCTCAGCCTTGAGGGCGTCGCGCGGATGGGCTTCTTCGGCAGGGGCAGCAGCGGAGTGCATGAGTGGAGCGTGAATGAAACAGCGACCGGAACGAGCCGGTCGCTGCAAGAGTTGAGCCGATGCGGGGCGAGATCGGAGCGGCGTTGCCGCCGCTGACTGTGCGGCTCGCCCGCGAGGATCAGGCCGTGGCCGGCGCGCCTTCGTGTACGAATTCCGGTGCCGGTGGCGTCAGCGCTGACACGGTCAGCACTTCGTGGCCGGTTTCCGTCACCAGAAGGGTGTGCTCCCACTGCGCCGACAGGCTGCGGTCGCGTGTCTTGACGGTCCACTGGTCGGGCATCGTGCGGAT
>CAUPMS010000076.1:0-4676 GCA_963512445.1 uncultured Ralstonia sp. | reverse complement strand
GCCGGCACCACGCGCGGCACACCGCCGCTGTCGCCGGATCTGGTGGCACCGGCCCTGCGCGAGGCTGGCACCAGCGCCGAGGCTGTCGCCCCTGCCACGCTGGACGCCCAGGTGCTGCAAGCGCTATCGCACGCACAACCGGCCCCCGAACTGCCGCCGCGCGGACGCGGCAATGCCGCCGCCCCGGCCTCGGTGCCCGCCACGAACCCCAAGGGCGGGAAAGAAGCGAAGCCGGGCACCAAGCCGGCACCGAAGCCCGCGCAAAAGCCAACACCCAAGCCCGCACCCGCTGCGTCGGCCGCGCCCTGATATTTGCGCTTGAGGATCACGCCATGGACAAACTGGACAAGCGCCGCATATTCAACGTCATCAAGTCGCTCTTCACTGGCTTTGACGGGCCGCTGGCACTGATCGTCTTTCTGCTGCTGGGCACGGGGCTGATTGCGCTGTACTCGGCCGCCATCGACATGCCGGGCCGGGTGGAAGATCAGGTCCGCAACATCCTGCTGTCTTTCGTGCTGATGTGGATCATTGCCAACCTGCCGCAGCAGACGCTGATGCGCTTTGCGGTGCCGCTGTATACCGTGGGCGTGGCGCTGTTGATTGGCGTGGCGGCGTTCGGGCTGATCCGCAAGGGCGCACGGCGGTGGCTGAACATCGGCGTGGTGGTACAGCCCTCCGAGATCATGAAGATCGCCATGCCGCTCATGCTGGCGTGGTACTTCCAGAAGCGCGAGGGCGTGATCCACTGGTACGACTACCTGGCGGCAGCCGTGCTGCTGCTGATTCCGGTGGGCCTGATCGCCAAGCAACCGGACCTGGGCACAGCACTGCTGGTGCTGGCCGCGGGTATCTACGTGATCTACTTTGCTGGCCTGTCGTGGCGGTTGATCGTGCCAGTGCTGGCGATAGCGGTGACGGCCATCACGCTGGTGGTGTCGTTCGAATCGCGCATCTGCGCGCCGGGCGTGAACTGGCCGATCCTGCACGACTACCAGCAGCACCGTGTGTGTACGTTGCTGGACCCGACCACCGACCCGCTCGGCAAGGGCTTCCACACCATCCAGTCGATCATCGCCATCGGCTCGGGCGGGGTCACGGGCAAGGGCTGGCTGAAGGGCACGCAAACCCACCTGGAGTTCATTCCCGAGAAGCACACCGACTTCATCTTCGCGGTGTATTCCGAAGAGTTCGGACTGGTGGGCAACGGCATCCTGCTGTTCCTGTATCTGCTGCTGATCCTGCGTGGGCTCTTCATTGCGGCCAATGCAGGCACGCTGTTCGGACGCCTGCTGGCCGGCTCGATCACGCTGATCTTCTTTACCTATGCCTTCGTCAACATGGGCATGGTGAGCGGGATTCTGCCAGTGGTGGGCGTGCCGCTGCCGCTGATCAGTTATGGAGGCACGGCGCTCGTCACACTGGGCATGGGCATCGGCATCCTGATGAGCATCGCCCGACAGAAGCGCTTCGTGCAGACCTAAGCAAAACGGCCGCCAGAATTTGGCGGCCGTTTTTGCATTCAGGCAGCGATTGCTTCTTCGCGCAGCAACCGCCTGAGCACCTTGCCTGTTGCCGTGGACGGCAACGCATCATGAAACTTCACGCGGCGCGGCACCTTGTACGGCGCCATGTTGTCGCGCGACCAGGCAATCAGCTCCGCTTCCGAGAGCGTCACACCGCTCATCGGCACCACGTGCGCGCAGACGACCTCGCCTTTGTCCGGATCGGCGAGGGGTGTCACGGCCACCTGCCGGATGCCCGGATGGCGCGACAGCAGGGCCTCGACCTCTTCCGGAAACACGCTGTAGCCCGACACCTTGATCATCTCCTTGATGCGGCCCTGCCATTGCAGATAGCCGTCGGGCGAGACCTGGCCGATGTCGCCCGTTCGCAGAAAACCGTTGTGCAGGACGGCACGTGTGGCCTCATCGCGCTGCCAGTAACCGCGGAACACGCCGGGGCTGCGGATGGTGATCTCGCCGGGCTGGCCTGGCGGCAGTTCGGCGCCGGTGTGCGGGTCGACGATGCGCACCTCGGTCTGCGGGACGATCTTGCCGTGCCAACCCCAGCGCGGGGCATCGGCGGGGGTGATGGCGTCGCAGGTGTGCGTCTCCGACAGGCCGTACGCGGCTTCGTACGTGCGGCACTGCGGGCCTGCAAAGGCGCGCCACTGCTCGGCAATCGCTTCGGTGAGTGTCACGCCAAAGCTCGTGCACGGATTGGTCACGAGCGATTCCATGCGGTATTGCGCTGCATCCGGGTGCGCCATCACCGCCAGGTTCATCGGCGTCATGCTGTACCACCACGTGACGCGGTAACGGTCGATGGCCTGCAGCACGGCAAGCGGGTCGAAACGGTAAAGCAGAATGGTGGGCGCGCCGGAATACAGCATCACGTTCATGCCCATCAGCATGCCGGCGATGTGCGACAGCGGCGCCACCGCCAGCAGCACGTCGGCCGCGTGGATGCCGCCCACCTGCACCGTCACCGCCGTCTTGTACAGCGCATTGCGGTGCGTGAGCATGGCGCCCTTCGGACGGCCCGTGGTGCCAGAGGTGTAGACCATCAGCGCCACTTCATCCAGATCCACCTGGATGGCGGCCACGGCATCGCGCTCGGCCACATCCACGGGTTCGGCCATTAGCTGCATCAGGTCGAGCTGCGCGGCGCCCGGCTTGTTCTTGAGCAGAGGCGCAGACGAGGCATCCGCCGCAATCAGTTCGGGCGGTACGGCCAGCGCCTTGCGGCACGCAGGCTGCGACGGCTGCAGATCGGCATAGCGGGTCGTGATAACGGTCGTAACCGACGTGCCGGGCCGCGCGGCCTCGACAATCGGCATCAGGTCGGCCGCCGCCACCAGAATCTTGGCGCCGGAATCGGCCAGTTGGTCACGCAGTTCGTGCTGACGCGACAGCGGCCCGCACGGCACGACAATGCCGCCCAGCTTGGCCGTGGCCAGATGCGCCACGATGGCTTGCGGACAGTTATGCAGGAACAGCGCAACGCGGTCACCGCGCGCCACGCCCAGCCGTTGCAACTGCACCGCCAGTCGCGTCGAGGCCTGATCCAGCTCGCGCCAGCAGATCGTGCGGCCGTACCACAGCAGGGCGATGCGTTCGGGCGTCTGCTGCGCATGGTGAGCGCAATACTGGTGCAGCGGCATCTCGCCCACCAGATAGTTGACCGGTTCGCGGTTCTGGATGGTCATGTAGTGTCTCCTCGGCCGCCGAAATCGCAGAGCCATACGTCGGCCGTGATGGCTGCCCTCATTGCGGGGCGCTCATGCTGGTCAGGGTTCGTGGCATCCATTGTTCAAGTATGGCGAAGCCGCATGGCCACCGCCGCACCGATTTGCGCAAGACCGCGTTCCACCCGCGGTTTGGGTCGAACGTGACCTCATACAAAACGAACCCCACGAAAATCTACCGCTCGGTATAGAGTCTCGGCGCAAATCTGCTGCTGCGTCAATCGGTGAGAAGTCGGATACGCAGCCCCGGCAATGAAACATCGCAAACACAACTGTGTCGATGTTTTCATATGAGCGTGCGCTCACATTCAATGATCGCTCCTAGGCAGTGAATTGCGTTTGCCACTATTAAACATTTGCCGTCACGACAGATTTGTTCTATTTTTGACAACAAATCATGTGAGAGGCTGGAATGGATCGTTTGCAGTCGATGCGGGTGTTTTCCAAGGTGGTGGAGCTTGGCAGCTTCGCCCGGGCGGCGCAGCATCTGTCGATGAGCAATGCCGTGGTCACGCGCTACGTGGCCGATCTGGAGGCGCATCTCGGCACGCGCCTGCTCAACCGCACCACGCGCAGCCTGTCGCTGACGGACGTGGGCGAAACCTACCTGCAGCGCTGTGCGCAGATCCTGCTCGACATTGACGAAGCAGAATCATTGGCCACCTCGCGCAGCCAGGCGCTGGTCGGCGGCCTGCGGATCGTCGCACCGGTGATGTTCGGGCTGCACGTGCTACCGATGCTGCTTGCGCGCTTCCAACAGCTCTATCCCGAGGTGACGTTTGACGTAGCGCTGTCGGATCGCCCAATCGACATCGTGGAAGACGGCCGCGACGTTGGCATCATGGTCTCGGAACTCGGCCTCGGCTCGCACCTGGTGGCGCGCCGCATGATCTCGGCTGAGATGGTGATGGCTGCCACGCCCGCCTACCTGCGCCAGCACTCCACCCCGCAGCGCGCCGAAGACATTGCCGAGCACCGCGTCATTGCCATGTGGCACCCGCAACTGCGCCACGAGTGGGAGATGAGCACGGCGGACGGCCAATCGATTTCGGTGCCGGTGCAGCCCTCGCTCGTCACCAGCAACGCGGAGCTGATGCACCGCGCGGTGCTCGCCGACATGGGTATCGCGATTCTGTCGTCGTACATGTCGCGGCCGGATCTGGAGTCGGGCCGGCTGGTGCGCGTGCTGCCGCAGTACAAGCTGCCGCAACGGTCGCTGTCGCTGGTGTATCCGAGCCGCAAGTTCCTGCCGACCAAGGTGCGTACCTTTATCGACTACATGTTGGCCCAGGCGATGGAGGTCAAGCACAGCGAGGCACGCGCCGGCCGGGGCCTGAGCGAAGCTGCATAAGCGCAAACCACATCGCCCATGCAAACGGGAGGCCAGGGTCGTTCCGTTTTTCAGGGGGCCGGGTGGGGACCCCTG
>CAUPMS010000075.1:0-4742 GCA_963512445.1 uncultured Ralstonia sp. | reverse complement strand
GCGCATAGGCGGTCAGGCGGCCGTTGCGGTGCCTGCGCTGTACTCGTGCTTGCCCGCCGGCTTGACGATCGCCAGTGTGGCAACCAGCCCGCACAGCGCGGCAAACGACACCCACACGCCGGGCATCGCCTTGTTGCCGGTGGTGTGGATCAGCCACGTGGCAATGGCCGGGGTGAAGCCGCCGAAGATGGCCGTGGCCAGGCTGTACGCCAGCGAGAACCCGGTGGTGCGTACTTCCGGCGGCATGATTTCGGTGAGCGTGACGACCATCGCGCCGTTGTAGCTGCCGTACAGGAACGACAGCCACAGCAGCACGGTCAGCATGCGGGCGAACGACGGCGCGGCCACCAGCCACTGCATGGCCGGGTAGGCGGTCAGCAGCATCAGCACGGTGAACAGAATCAGCAGCGGGCGGCGGCCGACGCGGTCAGACACGGCGCCCATCACCGGCAGCCAGAAGAAGTTGGAGGCACCCACGCACAGCGTGACGATCAGGCTGTCCATGTTCGACAGGTGCAGCACGCTCTTGCCGAAGGTCGGGGTGTAGGCCGTGATCAGGTAGAACGACACGGTCGTCATCACGACCATCAGCGTGCCTGCGCCGACCAGGCGCCAGTTCTGGCCCATCGAGCGGAACACGGCGGCCAGGTCGGGGCGGTGCTTGCGCTTCTGGAACTCTTCCGTCTCTTGCAGCGAGCGGCGGATGATGAACAGGAACGGCACGATCAGGCAGCCAATCAGGAACGGCACACGCCAGCCCCACGCGCTCATTTCAGCGGGCGGCAGCAGGAACGACATCAGCACGCCCAGCAGCGCGGCAAACATGACCGCCACCTGCTGGCTGGCCGATTGCCAGCTCACGAAGAAGCCCTTCTTGCCCGGCGTGGAAATCTCCGCCAGGTAGACCGACACACCGCCCAGTTCCACACCGGCCGAGAAGCCCTGCAGCAACCGGCCGATCAACACCAGCAGCGGCGCGGCCAGCCCGATGGTGGCGTAGCCCGGCACCAGTGCGATCAGCAGCGTGCCGCACGCCATCAGCGCCAGCGTGACGATCAGGCCCGTGCGGCGGCCGTGGCGGTCGATGTAGGCACCCAGGAAAATTGCGCCCAGCGGCCGCATCAGGAAGCCGGCGCCAAAGGTCACCAGCGACAGCATCAGCGAGAGGAACTCGTTGCCGGCAGGGAAGAAGGTGTCGGCAATGGCCTTGGCGTAGTAGCCGTAGACCATGAAGTCGTACATCTCCAGGAAATTACCGCTGACTACCCGGAAGATGGTGCGGGCCTTGGATTCGTTGGGGTTATGGGTATGCATGTGGGTCTGTGTCTCACTCAACAGCTTGGGTACAACGTGCGGGCGCGCTGGCTAGCGAATTGCGGGCCGCTTCGTAAAAGGTGGTGATGTGGTAGGGCGTGCTCGACGGCATGTCAGCCCGCAGGCGCTGCCCGGCGGGGTCGATGACTTCGTTCCAGCCGTGCGCGTGCAGGAAACGCGCCGACCACGCGGGCAGCAGGCGCGCGAGCATGACGCCCTGCGTTTCGGTGCACAGGGCCAGTGCGCGGCCGTATTCGGTCTGCGCCCAGATGCGCTGGCTGGCGTCGCGCATGGTGCCATCCAGGTTGAGCGACAGGCACACGCCCTGGGTGTCGGCGTCCACGCCACCGGCACAGGCGGCATCCACCGCGCGGGCTAGCGTCTCGGCCAGTTGTCGGCCGGCTTCGGAGCGCGTGAAGACATCCGCATGCGCGCGCACCAGGTAGAACCATTCGAACTGATGGCCGGGTTCGATGCGGTTATTGGCGATGGCCGCGGCGATGACCTCGGCGCTGGCTGCATCCGCAGTTTCGTCAACGGGCAACTCGGCAATGCTGCCCGTGCGCGCGTCGATGAAACGCGCGAGGATGCCTTCGGCCAGCGTGCGCACGCCGGTTTCGGCCCAGGCGGGCGGTTCAGCCAGCGCGGCGGCGGCCAGGTAGGCCTCGGTCAGGTGCATCACCGGGTTCTGCGCGACGCCGGCCAGTGTGGTGCTGAACGTGGCGTCCATCGATGCCACCGGCAGCGGTTTGGCCCCCGCGCGTGCAAAGTGGCGAGCAATCACGTCGTGCGCGTCGTGCATCAGCGCGGCAGCACGCGGGTCGTCGCTCACGGCCAGCCAATGCGCGGCGGCAAACAGCACGAAGGCGTGCGTGTACAAGTCCTTGGTGGTGTCCTGCGGCGCCAGCGCGCTGTCGATGGCAAACAGCCAGCCGCCGTGGATGGTGTCGCGAAATCGCGTATCCAGCGCATGGCACAGGGCGGCGGCGCGTTCGGCGCAGAGATCGCGGTGGCGCGCAGAGAGCTGCGTCGCGCGGGCGAAGGTATACAGCTGCCGCGCACATGCCATCGCCCGGTAGAGCGCGGTCGACGCCGGTACCAGCGCGCCGTTGTCGACGACGAGCGCCTCGTAGCAGAGACCGGCTTGCGCGTTCCAGCCCGGGCCGAGCCACATGGGCAGTAGAACGTCGTCGTAGTGGCGCTCGAATGACTCCAGGGCAGCCGCAATCGTGGCGGACGGTTCGGCCGTGGCCGTATCGGGCAGCGGGGGCGTGGGGGGTTGTGAAAGCATGTGCGCCGTGATGATCGTGGCGGGCGTCGGCCTGTCGAAAGCGCAGGCCGGCAGCTCGGATCTGTTCACCATAGGCGATGTGCGGCGGCATGCGGCGATGTGCGGCGACGCGCAGGCGTTCTACATGTGAACAGACCCGGGATTGTGCTCCAACTGGCGGCCCTGCGCCACGCACAACTGCCTCAATCCCGGTCGTGGTGCAGGGTTGTGGGTCCAATGAAAGGTTTTTGTCGGAGGCTGCCTGGGCGTGGGTTGTGCGAAGATGATTCCCCCCTGGCTCACCCTTGGTCTGCCCTGATCCATGCACCGTCGCGACCTGCTCAAGCAGTTGGCCGCCGGGCTGCTTGTCGCGGCCCCTGCGCTGGCTCCTGATTTGTCCCGCAGCGCTACGCCCGGCACCGCCGTTGGCGCCCCCGAACCGTTTGACGAAGCCCGCTTGCTGGCGCGCGCACGGGCCTTGGCCGGCAGGCCCTATCGTTCATTCGGGCCCCGCAGCACGCAACTGCCCAAGCCACTGGCCACGCTGGGCTGGGACGGTTACCAATCGATCGGTTATCGGCCCGATCACGCTCTGTGGGCCGGACAGCATTTGCCGTTCGAGGCCAAGTTCTTCCACTTGGGATTGTTCTTCAAGTCGCCCGTGCAGATGCACGAGGTGATCGACGGTCATGCCCGCCTGATCGCCTACAACCCGGCCATGTTCGATTACGGCAAGAGTGGGCTGGATCACCAGGCGCTGCCCCCCGATCTTGGCTTCGCCGGTTTTCGGTTGACGACCAAGGCGGATCCGACCCGTGATGTGGCTGCCTTTCTGGGCGCGAGCTACTTCCGCGCGGTGGGTGGGCAGTGGCAGTACGGCATGTCGGCGCGCGGGCTGGCAATCGACACCGGTCTGCCGCGTGCGGAAGAGTTTCCGGATTTCACCGAATTCTGGCTGGTGCGGCCAGCGGCCGATGCCGACGCCGTGCGCATCTACGCGTTGCTCGATTCGCCCAGCGTGGCCGGCATCTATCGTTTTGACATCCGACCGGGTGACACGCTGGTGATGGACGTGGCCGCCACGCTCTACGTGCGCAAGCCGATCGAGCGCCTGGGCATCGCGCCGCTCACCAGCATGTTCCTCTACGGCGAGAACGACCGCGCCGATCGCGCTGGCGATCGCCATAGCGCGGCCCGGCGCTGGCGCGCGTCGGACTGGCGCCCCGAGATTCACGACTCCGACGGCCTGGCCATCTGGCGCGGCTCGGGCGAATGGATCTGGCGGCCGCTGGCCAATCCGCCCGTGCTGCGCAGCCAGCGTTTTGCCGACGACAGCCCGCGCGGCTTCGGCCTGCTGCAGCGTGACCGCAATCCCGATCACTATCAGGACGACGGCGTGTTCTACGAGAAGCGCCCGAGCGTGTGGGTCGAGCCCACGCATGATTGGGGTGAGGGCGCGGTCGAACTGGTCGAGTTGTCGGCCAATGATGAAACCTTCGACAACATCGTCGCGTTCTGGCGGCCGGCTGTGGCGCCGCATGCGGGGCAGGAACTGGCGTTCGGCTATCGGCTGACCTGGGGTGCGCAGCCTGCTGCGGCCTCGCCGCTGGCGCGGGTGGTGGCAACGCGCACGGGCATCGGCGGCATCGTGGGGCAGCCGCGCAAATACTTCTCCTGGCGCTTTGTGGTGGACTTTGCGGGCGGGGAGTTGGCGCGGCTGGGGCGCAGTACGGCGGGGTCGACCGTGGAGCCGGTGATTCGCGCTTCGCGCGGGCGGGTGGAGATTGCGTCGGCTCGGTCGCTGGCCAGTATTGACGGCGTGCGGGCGATGTTTGATGTGGTGCCGGATGCCAGCAACGCGCCGATTGAGTTGTCGTTGACGTTGCAGTCTGGTGAGCGGTTGTTGTCGGAGACTTGGGTGTATCAGTGGACGCCGCCGGTGGAGCGGGCGGTTTGATTTTTTGTTGGTGGTCCATCCCTTGTTTCATCCCCTGCCGGGGCTGACTCACTTTTCTTTGTCTTGCCAAAGAAAAGTAAGCAAAAGAAAGGCGCGCCCGAGATGGCGACTTCCCCTTGAATTTCTGTAACCGGGCGGAGACGGGAAAAACTCGCTTCGCTCAGACAGTTTCCCGTCTTTTTTCCGCCCGCTTACACAAAT
>CAUPMS010000074.1:0-6323 GCA_963512445.1 uncultured Ralstonia sp. | reverse complement strand
AGGGGATGAAACAGAGATGGACCACAAGCGCCACCCGGCAGGGGATGAAACAGGGGATGCACCACAAACACAAACAAAAACCCATAGCCCCACAACATCCCCCCCAACAACTCCGCATTTGCGCAAGCGCGCGGCTTCTCCGTAAGCTGCCGACAACATTTCTCCAGGTCTCCGCTTGTTCATGCAAATAGCAGTAGTCGGCGCCGGCATCATCGGCATCAGCACGGCGGTCGCGCTGGCTCAGGACGGTCATCAGGTCACCCTGATCGAGCGCCACCCGGGCCCGGGCGAGGGCACCAGCTACGCCAACGGCGGCCAGCTCAGCTACAGCTATGTGGCGCCACTGGCAGGCCCCGGTGTGCTCTCGCATGTGCCGGGTTGGCTGTTGCGCCGCGATTCACCGCTGCGCCTGAAGCCTTCGCTGGACCCGGCTTTGCTGCGCTGGGGGCTGCGCTTCATTGCGGCCTGCAATCGTGACCGCGCCGATCGCACCACGCGTGAACTGCTCGCCCTGTCGTTCTACAGCCGCACCCGCATGGAGCGCCTGCGCGAGGCGTCGCCGGACCTGGCATTCAGCTTTGCGCGGCGCGGCAAGCTGGTGGTGCACCGCGACGCCGGTGCATTCGAGTCTGCCCGCGCGCAGGTCGGTTACCAGGCCACGCTCGGTTGCGAGCAGCGCGCGCTGTCGCCCGACGAGGCCATCGCCCACGAGCCTGCGCTTGCCGGTGTACGTAGCGAGTTGGTCGGCGCCATCTACACGCCCGATGAAGACGTGGCTGATTGCCACCAGCTCTGCGTCGGCCTGTTCAACCGCTTGCGCGAGATGTCGAACGTGACGCTGCGCTTCAACACCGGCGTGGACGCGCTGTGGGTCGAAGGCCGTCGCGTGCGAGGTCTCAAACTTGCTGATGGCGAACACATTGCTGCCGATGCGGTGGTGATGGCAGCAGGCGTGACGAGCGCAAAGCTGCTCAGCCCATTGAGCATCGACCCCGGCCTGTATCCGCTCAAGGGTTACAGCATCAGCCTGCCGTTGGGCGAGGGCGATGTTGCTCCGGTGATCAGCGTGACGGATGCGGCGCGCAAGATTGTCTATGCGCGCATCGGACAAGCGCTGCGTGTGGCGGGCATGGCCGATCTGGTGGGCTGGTCAACGGCGCTCGACACGCGCCGCGCGCAGACGCTGTACGACGAGACGCGCGCGTTGTTTCCGGGCGCCATGCGCGCCAACGATGCGGGCGCGGATGCGGCGCCGTGGGCTGGCATGCGGCCGGCAACGCCCACGGGCGTGCCGGTGGTGGGCGCGTCGCCGGTGGACGGCTTGTGGTTGAACGTCGGCCATGGCGCACTGGGCTTTACGCTGGCGCTCGGCAGTGCAGGCTTGTTGGCCGATCTGATTGCCGGGCGCAAGCCCGCGATTTCCCCAGTGCCGTATGCGCTGGCCGCGTGACACAAGAACGGGATTCAAAAGACCGAGCGTGCAGGCCCGAGACGTACATCTGGCCCGCGCCCATTGGTAATCAACGTAGTCTGGAGCGAACACACCCATAGGAGGGGAAGCATGAAGACCTTGCATTCGACCAAATGTATTCTGGGCGGCCTGACGCTGGCTGCGGCTGGCGCACTGGCGGTGCTGTCGACCGGCGCGCAGGCGCAGTCGAACGACACGCTGGCCAAGATCAAGCAATCGGGCGTGATCTCGGTGGGCTATCGTGAATCGTCGATTCCGTTTTCGTACCAGGCAGACGCGAACACCATCACCGGCTATTCGCAAGAGATCTCCAACATGATCGTTGCCGGCGTGGAGAAGAAGCTGGGCGTGCCTAAGCTGCAGGTCAAGCTCACGCCGATCACGTCGCAGAATCGCATCTCGCTGCTGCAGAACGGCACGATCGACTTCGAGTGCGGCTCGACCACCAACAACCTCGAGCGCCAGAAGCAGGTCGCGTTCTCGAACAACATCTTCATCTACGGCATGCTGATGCTGGTGAAGAATGGTTCGGGCATCAAGGATTTCCCCGACCTGAAGGGCAAGACTGTGGTGACCACTGCCGGCACGACCGAAGACCGCATCCTGCAGAAGATGAACGGCGAGGCCAAGGACGCCGACAAGATGAACCTGATCCTCGCCAAGGACCATGGCCAGGCATTCCTGACGCTGGAGTCGGGCCGCGCAGTGGCGTTCGTGATGGACGAGCCGCTGCTGTACGGCGAGCGCACCAAGGCCAAGAATCAGGCCGACTGGGTTGTGGCCGGCACGCCGCTGCAGACCGAAACCTACGCGTGCATGATGCGCAAGGATGATCCGGCGTTCAAAAAGGTGGCCGACGACGTGATCGCTGATCTGATGAAGTCGGGCAAGGCGAACGACTTGTACAAGAAGTGGTTCATGCAGCCGATTCCGCCGAAGAACCTGAACCTGAACTACCCGATGACAGCGGGCATGAAGGACTTGTACGCACACCCGAACGACAAGGCCATCCAGTAAGCCGAGTCATAGCGCATCAAAGAAAACGGGGGACATCGCGTCCCCCGTTTTTTATTGCGCGATACCTGCGATCAGGCCCGCATTCAGGCCGATTGGCTCCACGGCGAGCGGATGTCGGCCAGAAAGCGCTGGGCACGCGGGTGCTGTGGATGCAGGAAGAAGTTTTCCGGCGTGGCGCGCTCCAGCACCTGGCCCTGGTCCATGAAAAGCACGCGGTCGGCCACTTCGCGCGCGAAGCCCATTTCGTGCGTGACGCAGACCATGGTCATGCCGTCGCGCGCGAGGTTCTTCATCACCTGCAGCACCTCGTTCACCATCTCTGGGTCGAGCGCGGAGGTGGGTTCGTCAAACAGCATGACCGGCGGCTTCATCGCCAGCGCGCGGGCAATCGCCACGCGCTGCTGCTGGCCGCCCGATAGTTCGCTCGGATAGGTATTGGCCTTGTGCGGCAGGCCCACGCGTTCGAGCAGGCTCATCGCAAAGTCTTTTGCTTCCTGCGCCTGCATGCGCTTGAGCTGCACCGGTGCGAGGGTGCAGTTCTGCATCACCGTCAGGTGCGGAAACAGGTTGAACTGCTGGAACACGAACCCGATGCCGCTGCGCAGCACGTTGACATCCACGCCGTGCGCATGCACATCGTGCCCGTTGACGGTGATGCGGCCTTTCTGAATGGCCTCCAGCCGGTTGAGCGTGCGGATAAGCGTCGACTTGCCCGAGCCCGACGGCCCGCATACCACCACCACTTCGCCCTTGGCGACGGTTTCGTTGACGTCGACCAAGGCGTGGTAATCGCCATACCACTTGTCGACGTGTTCGATTGTGATCATGTTCATGGTTTGATTGGCGCGCGCGCTGCAAGGCGACGCTCCAGGTAGAAGGCCACGCGGGTCAGGCTGAAGCACATGACGAAATAACTGATGCCCAACAGGCCATACACCTCGGCCGATTTGACCATCACGGCCGTGCTGATCTGCCCGGCCACGAACGACACCTCGGGCAGGCTGATGATGTAGCCCAGCGAGGTCTCCTTGATGGTCGACACAAGCTGATTGACCAGCGACGGCAGCATGTTGCGCAGCGCCTGCGGCAGGATCACCCGGCGCATTGCCTGCATGTATGACAGGCCGAGCGAGCGGGCGGATTCCATCTGCCCGCGCGGCAGGGCCTGGATGCCGGCACGCACGATCTCCGCCAGATATGCGCCATCAAAGATGACGAGCGCCGTCAGCATGGTGCTGAACTGGTCAGTGCGGTGGCCTGTGACGGAAGGCAGCAGGAAGTACGCCCAGAAGATGACCATCAACAGGGGCGTGCCGCGTACCACGTAGACGAGGGCCGTGGCCGGCCAGCGCAGCGCGGCGATCGGGCTCACGCGGCACAGCCCCAGCACGATGCCCACCGGCAGCGCCAGCACAAGGCCCGCCGATGCCAGCAGAAAGGTCAGCGCCAAGCCACCGAGCGGCCCGTTCGGGTACTGCCCGATCAGGTAATAGACGCCATAGGTTTGAATGAGATCGAGCATGGCTACAGTGTCCGCACGGGGTAGCGATGCTGATACCAGGCCGAGAACACCGTGATCGCAATCGAGATGGTCAGATAGGCCGCGGTGGCAAACGCAAATGCCTCAAAGCCGCGGAAAGTGGCGGACTCCACCTGCTGCGCCTGGTACATCAACTCGGCCACGCCGATGACCATGGCGATGCTCGAGTTTTTCCACAGGTTCAACGTTTGATTGACCAGCGGCGGAACCGTCACGCGCAGCGATTGCGGCAGCACCACCAGCCGCATCGCCTGCAAAAAGGAGAGCCCAAGCGCGCGGCTGGCCTCAAACTGCTCTTTCGGGATCGAGCGGATGCCACTGCGGATGTCCTCCGCCATATACGCGGCGGTGTAGAGCACGAGCGCGATGACGGCGCTCGCGGCCTCGTAGTTCATGCTGTAGAGCCAGTCCCGGATGAACTCCGGCAGGATCTGCGGCGCGCCGAAGTACCAGAACAGCATGTGGGCGAGCAGCGGCACGTTGCGGATGGCCTCGACAAAGGTCTGGCCGATGCCGCGCAGCGGCGCGGCCGGCGCCAGCCGCAGCAGCGCGACGACGATGGCCAGCGGCAGTGCCAGCACGAAGGCCAGCACCGAGAGCTTGATCGACAGGAAGAAACCGCTGACGAGCCACTGGTGATACTGCCCAGAGAGCAGCATCGACAAATCAAAATGGGGCATGGAGATTCACCGCCCGGCCGAAGGTCAATGCCATGGCCGGGCGGCCCGACTTGCTAGGAATTAATCGATCTTGTCGGTAGAAATCTTGAAGGTGCGCTGCGGGAAGGCCATCTTCGTGGTCGGGCCGAACCACTTGTCGAACAGCTTCTGCGCTTCGCCGCTCTTTTCCATGCCCAGCAGCACGTCGTCGACCTGCTTCTTGAAGGCCGGCTCACCCTTGCGGATGCCCAGCGCGAGGTGCTCGGTCGACAGATTCTGCGGCAGGAGCGCGTAGTCCTTCGCCGCCGGGCCCATCTTGGCCATGTTGCCGATCAGCGTGGTTTCGTCGTTCACATAGGCGACGCCCTTGCCCTGCTGGAGGGCCAGCAGCGCCTGCGGGCTGTTGTCGAACGAGACAACGTCGGCGTTCTTGATGGCGCGGGCGATGTTGGCTTCCATGGTCGAACCCTTGACCGTCAGGAGCTTCTTGCCATCAAGCTGGCTGAGCTGCGTGATGCCGCTGCTCTTCTTCACCATGGCCTTTTGCCCGGTGATGAAGGTCGACACCGAGAAGTCGATCTGCGCCTCGCGCTCCTTGTTGTGCGTGAGCGAGGCGGCCAGCAGGTCGACGCGGCCTTGCTGCAGTTCGGGCAGGCGCGCGGCCACGGCCAACTGCTTGAGCACCGGCTTCACGCCCAGGCTCTTGGCCACCGCGTCGCACATGTCAACGTCGTAGCCGACGATCTCGCGGCTCATCGGGTCTTTCAGGAAGCTGAACGGCTCGTCGGTGCCGAGCACGCCGCAGACGAGTTCGCCTTTCTTCTTGATGTCGGAAACCTGGTCGGCGTGCGCGGTGGTGGCGATCAGGGTTGCCGCGGCCAGGATGGTGGCGCCAGCAAATTGCGTCAGACGTCGGCTTGTTTTCATCGGGGTTCCTCCTTGACGACTTGGGTAGTGGACAGCGTGCGGATCAGGACAAATCAGGATCGCCCGCGAGCATACCGGGGTATGCGCGGTTTGGATGCGCGGACTTCGGATAACCATATGACGGCGAACGAGCCGCCGGCCCCATCCCTGCGTAGAACGCCCCACTATAGTCCATGCCGAAGCGGCGCAGAGGCAGGTTGGCGAGCAGAGCGGGGTGCAGTGCACGGGCGGGAGGTTGGGTTGCCGGGGTTGCGCGCGTGCGGGCCGTTGAGGCTGGCGCAGCAAGGCAGGGGCCCGGCAGACGTTGGGTGAAATGAGACGTTGTCTGCCATTAATGACATGGCAGCCGACTGCACTCCATCAGGGGATTCCCGGGGCAGTGCGTGGGCTTACAGCGTGCCGCAGATCGATTCGTTGATGGGCACGTCGCCCACTGTCTCGTGGTCGTTGCCGCGGTAGCGGAAGACCAGGCTCAGGCCCAGGCGCGTGAGGATGCGCACATCGCCGTTGTTGCAGATGTTCTTCTGCAGGATCGGCACGAAATTCAGCCGAAAGCCCTGTGATGCAGCCGAATGCGCCGCGTAATTGGTCAGCGTGATGACGAAGACGAGGTTCTTCTTCTGCGCCAGCGAGCATTGCGCCAGCGCGGTTTCGCGGTCGAGCGGGACGGGGGTGAAGCGGTTGATCTCGGCGCAGGCCTGGGTGAGGG
>CAUPMS010000073.1:0-7119 GCA_963512445.1 uncultured Ralstonia sp. | reverse complement strand
TGGCCATGGATTTGTTGTTAAAGCACTCGTTGGCGGGCGCGGGCGGGGGCTTTAGGAAAGGTAAAAACGCCAAAACACACCCCCCAAGCAAACCGGGAGGACAGTGTCCTCCCGTTTGCATGGGCGCCTGCTGCGAAGCCGTGATCAGGTTTCGCTCGTGCTTTCCTCGTCGGTCTCGGCTTCAGCAGATTTCTTGCGTGCCGGGGCCTTCTTCGCAGCGGTCTTGCTTGCAGTCTTGGCCGGAGCCTTCTTGGCGGCCGGTGTCTTGGCCGCGGCGGTCGTCTTCTTCGCGGCGGTCTTGGCAGCGGGCTTGCCCTTGCCTTCACCGCGCGGCTCGAACTCGAAGCCGATCTTGCCGTCCGGCTGCTTGACCAGGAATGCCTTGAAGTTGCGACCGGTGCGCGCCGACTTGAAGCCGGTGAGCAGATCCGTTTTGCCTTCGGTCAGCAGCTTATTCAGTTGCTCACGGCTGATTTCCTGCTGCAGGATGATCTTGCCGGTAGTGAAGTCGCAGGTCTTGGGCTGTGCCACGGCGTTCGCGCACACGTACTTCAGGCCGTGCTCGTAGACGTTGCCGTTGCACTTCGGGCAGTGGCCGACGCTTTCCTGGCCGGAGAAATCGACCGGCTCGCCATCGTCTTCGTCGTTCTGGCCGAAGTCGAACTCCATCTTCCAGTGGCCGTCTTCCTGCGCCAGCTTGAGGATGGCCGCAAACGGCCGGCCCATCTTGCTGCGGAAGCCCTGCAACGGGCCGATGGTCTTGTTGATCAGCAACTCTTCCACTTCATCCAGCTCGAACTGGCGGCCGCCCGGGATTTTGCTGATTGAGAAATCGCAGTGACTGCAGGCGAAGCGGCGGTAGTTCTCCTTCACCACGTGGCCGCACTGCGGGCACGGCGTGGCCAGCGTCGCGTAGTCGCCGGGGATGGTGTCGCTGTCGTATTCCTTGGCGCGCTTGACGATCTGCTGCGTCATCTGCGCGATCTCGCGCATGAATTCGTCGCGCTCCAACTGGCCGCGCTCGATGAGCGAGAGCTTGTGCTCCCAGCCCCCGGTCAGTTCGGCTTGCGTGAGTTCTTCCACGCCCAGACCGCGCAGCAGCGTCATCAACTGGAACGCCTTAGCGGTCGGGATCAGCTCACGGCCTTCGCGCACGAGATATTTTTCCGTCAGCAGGCCTTCGATGATGGCCGCGCGCGTGGCTGGCGTGCCCAGGCCCTTGCCAGCCATGGCTTCGCGCAGCGCGTCGTCGTCGACCAGCTTGCCGGCGCCTTCCATGGCGGACAGCAGCGTCGCCTCGTTGTAGCGTGCGGGCGGCTTGGTGGTCAGGCCCACCGGCTCGACCTTGTCGGTCTTGACGCGCTCGTCCTTGGCGACCGGGACGAGGTTGGCGTCCTCACCCTGCGCTTCACGGCCATACACAACCAGCCAGCCCGGGTTCACCAGCACCTTGCCTTCGGTCTTGAAGTGATGCCCGGCCACTTCGGTAATCCGCGTGGTGACCTGATACTCGGCCGCCGGGAAGAACACCGCCAGGAAGCGGCGCACCACCAGGTCGTACAGCTTCTGCTCCGGCTCCGATAGATTCTTCGGTGCCTGCAGCGTTGGGATGATGGCGAAGTGATCGCTGATCTTGCTGTTGTCGAAGATCCGCTTGTTGGGCTTGACCCACTGGTTGGCGAGGATCTTCTTCGCGTGCGGCAGATAGTTGTGCGAGCTCTCGCTCAGCATGTCCAGCGTCTGCTTGACCGTGCCCAGATAGTCTTCGGGCAGCGCGCGCGAATCGGTACGCGGGTAGGTCAGCACCTTATGCTTTTCATACAGCGCCTGCGCCAAGCCCAGCGTGTTCTTGGCCGAGAAGCCGAAGCGGCCGTTGGCCTCGCGCTGCAGGCTGGTCAGATCAAACAGCGCCGGCGACATCTGCGTCGACGGCTTCGATTCTTCCGTCACCGAGCCCGGCTTGTCGCGGCACGCAGCGACGATGCTCTTGGCCTCGGCTTCGCTCCACAGGCGCGAGTCGCGTCGTTCGGGGTCGAACTCGTCCTTCTTGAACTTGGGGTCGAACCAGCGGCCTTCGTACAGGCCTGCGGCGGCGATGAACTCGGCGCGCACTTCCCAGTAATCGCGCGGCACGAAGCGTTTGATCTTCTCTTCGCGCTCCACCACGATCGACAGCGTGGGCGTCTGCACGCGGCCCACGGTGGTCAGGAAGAAGCCGCCGCCCTTGCTGTTGAAGGCGGTCATGGCGCGCGTGCCGTTGATGCCGACCAGCCAGTCGGCCTCGGAGCGGCAACGGGCGGCGTCGGCCAGCGGCATCATGTCTTCGTTGCTGCGCAGCTTGGTAAAGCCGTCGCGGATGGACTGCGGCGTCATCGACTGCAGCCACAGCCGCTGCACCGGCAGCTTGGTGTTCGCATGCTGCGCGATCAGGCGGAAGATCAATTCACCTTCGCGCCCCGCGTCACAGGCGTTGATCAGGCCGGTCACGTCCTTGCGCTTGATCAGGCGCGTGAGCACCTTCAGGCGCGATTCCGACTTGGCGATCGGGCGCAGATCAAAGTGCGGCGGGATCACCGGCAGATGAGCGAAGCTCCATTTGCCGCGCTTGACTTCGTATTCATCCGGCGCGGCAATCTCGACCAGGTGGCCAACCGCCGACGAGAGGACGTATTCGTCGCTCTCAAAGTACTCGTCGTGCTTGGTGAAGCCACCCAGCGCGCGCGCGATATCAGCGGCGACCGACGGTTTTTCGGCAATGATGAGAGCCTTGGACATGTGAGCGGATCCTGGCGATCGCAAGTAATCAGGTAAAGAAGAAGTCGCTTTTATATAGCGACCGTTCGCGTGGTTTTTTTAGAGTCTTATGGCAACGCCTGCCGACTTCAAGTGCCGCGGGCGCTTGTCAGCGCGCGCGTGGGAAGCCGTCAATCACGAGTCGGCCCCAAATTTGGCCGCCAATCATAAGCGCGGTTCCTTTTCAGGCGCAATAGAGTGGCGCATGCATCGCATGACATTGTCAAGGCCTGCGATCACGCGGACTCCAGCAGCCAGCCTCGCAAGTCCGGAGCTGCAGCCACCGCGGGAGCGGCGTTCAGATCACGCGAAAGCAATCCCTCAACAACGCCCGCGTGCGGCAAGACCGGGCCGAAAAACAACACATCGCTCCCACGCTGCACCAGCAAAGTCGGGAAGTTTTCAACATCGAAATCGCCCAGCGCATCGGCATGGTCTTCCACATCGACCCAGACAAAGCAGCATTCCGGATGCCGCGCCGCCAACTCGGTGAAGGTCGTGCGATAGCTGCGGCACGTGCCGCACCACTCCGCGCACAGGCATGCGACCAGCAGTTGCCCGGCGCGGATGCGCGCGTGCAGCATGGCAGCGTCGATGTCGGGCGAGAACAGTGGCATGAAAAACTGGATTGAGCGGCCTGCGGGGTGACGAACGGGTCGCGCCTATTGTAGTCAAGCTTTTATGGAAGCCGCAGGAAGCGCCCGCCCGGTTGACGCTCGATGCGGCCATCCAGCTCCAACGCCAGGAGCTGCGCGGACAACGCGGCAGCCGCTTGGCCCGTGCGCTCACACAAGGTGTCCAGATCGACAGGATCAAAACCGAGCGCATCGAGCAACGTGGTCTCAGCAGCGCTAGGCGCGGGTCGATCGACCGGGGCCGGCGCGGCGGGAGACGCCTCGGCTATGGCCGCGCGCGCAGCACGTCTGGCCGGCGCGGCGGCGCGCCCCCAACCGAGTTCGTCGAGGATATCAGCGGCGGTTTCCACCAGCTTGGCGCCTTGCTTTATCAGCAGATGGCAGCCCTTGGCCAGCGGCGAATGGATCGACCCCGGAATCGCAAACACATCGCGCCCCTGTTCGGCGGCCAGCCGCGCAGTGATGAGCGAGCCCGATTGCGCGGCCGCCTCCACCACCAGCAGCCCCCGCGCCAAACCCGAGATCAGGCGATTGCGGCGCGGGAAATTTTCGGCGCGCGCGCCCATGCCCAGCGGGTATTCGGAGACGATCACGCCGGCCTCGGCAATGCGATGCGCCAGCGCCCGGTTGCGCGCCGGGTAAACAATATCGAGCCCCGTACCCACGACAGCGATGGTGCTGCCGGGGCCGGCCAGCGCACCGTCATGCGCGGCCGCGTCAATGCCCAGTGCCAGACCGGACACGACCGTCACGCTCGCCGCCGACAGCGCCTGGGAAAACGCCCGCGCATTGTCGATGCCGGCCGCCGTGGCACTACGTGCGCCCACCACACCCACCGCTGCCGCACGCAACAAGGAGGCGTCGCCTTTGGTATACAGCAGGGTCGGTGGGTCCGGCAGTTCAAGCAGACGGGGTGGATAGCCGCGATCGGCCAGGGTGAAAATGGCGTTGCCCGGCTCGTTTACCCAGGCGACAGTGCGCTCGATCAGCGCCGCAAGCGCTTCGTCAGGCGCGGCGAGCACCGCGCGCGCCTGCCGCTCCGGCAGCACCTTGGCGAGGGACGCGTACGGCTGGGCGAAAATGTCTTGCGGCAACCCGAAGGCCGTCAACAACTGCCGCGCCGCGACGGGCCCGACACCGGGCGTTTCAGTCAGACGCAGCCACGCGGCCAGTTCGGCCGGGTCGCGCGTGCAGGAGAGGGAATCGGTGGAATCGGCCGCGGCGGGCGCCGCGACCTGGGATGCATCGGTCAAATCAAGGACTGCGGGTAGCGCGTAGTTCAGGGTTGCGGTGACATCGGGTTGGAGACGGCATCGCCCACTTCCACAGTGTTGGATGCGTTCGTCACCAGCGCATACGCCACATGCGGGAACACGCGAAACACGAAGGCCAGCCCGTAACGCTCTTCCGGCAGTTGCACGACCTCGTTGCCGGCAGTCGCGTCCTTCACGGCCGCACCGGCGCGCGCCAGCGACAGCACATGCCCCGGCTCAAGCCCCTGCTGGCTGCCGATGTTCAGCACGACCACTTGGTCGGTGCCGCCAAAGCGTACGCCGCCCGTTACCTTGGCAACCACGCCATGCACGTCGCCTTCCGGCGCATGCGGCACATAGCGCACCGGCACGCGCGGCGGCAGCGGCATCAGTTGTGAGCCGACGCCCATTTCTTCCTTGGACGACAGCACTTCCATCTTGGTCACCGCCTGCGGGCCGGTTGCCGCGCGCACCACGCGCAGCGTGCCGAGGAAGTCCGCCTCGTAACCGAGCACGTTGCCGGTCACCGGATCCTTGAGCGGCCGCACCGGGCGATATGCCTGCCATTCAGCGCCGGCCCGACCGCTTTCGCCTTCCGGCAGGCCGCGGGCGTAGGCGTTTTCGCCCTTGCCCAGATAAACGCGGCCCTCGGGCAGCGAGAAGATGCGCGCCGGTGTGGCCAGCGTCTCTTCATCCACCACGATCGGCTGCGTCAGGAATGGCTCGATGGCGGCGGCGGGGATGCTGGAGATGGCATCGCCATCCTGCCCCGACACACGGGTGTGCGGCGACAGGCGCACCGTACTGCCATCCGCCGAGGCGGGCGAGGTCGACAGCCAAGCGCGGCCGTTGGCGTGATGGAGATACAGAATCTGGCCCGGATAGATCAGGTGCGGGTTGCGAATCTGCTCGCGGTTCATGCCCCACAGCTCGGGCCAGCGATACGGCCGCTTGAGGTACTTGCCGGAGATCGCCCACAGCGTGTCGCCACGGCGCACGGTGTACTGTGCCGGCGCGCTGGTGGACAGTTCGGACTCGGGAATACCCGCTTGGGCAGCCGTCGCGGCCTGGGCCTGTTGTGCCGGCGTCACAGTACGCTCGACAGCGTGCGCGGCGCCCACGCAGAAAAGCGCTGCCGCGGCAACCGCCGACAGGGCGCAAACGTAAGGCTGGCGCGCTTTCGTGGCAGATTGCACGGCGGGCTGAGAGAGCATCGGTGTGTTACGATGGCGCATTATTCTATGAAGAATCGGCGAGTGGTCCGCGTGCCTGTTCGACGCCTCACCACCGCAGCTGTACGCAAATTCTGCGCTGCAGCAAGAGGGGTATGGCATCCAACATTCGTCAGGCTTTTTCCTAAGCCATGTGGCGGATAGCGCCCCCGATTCTGCATGACATTCCAAGCGATCGCAATTGAAGGCAACCCCTCGTTAGCGTGGCCTTCTGCAACCGTTGTTGCCAAGCAT
Source organism: uncultured Ralstonia sp. (assembly GCA_963512445.1). Classification (GTDB taxonomy): domain Bacteria; phylum Pseudomonadota; class Gammaproteobacteria; order Burkholderiales; family Burkholderiaceae; genus Ralstonia. The sequence goes on along the minus strand of CAUPMS010000073.1, from coordinate 972 downwards.
CATGGCCCTACTGAATATCCTGCAATACCCTGATCCGCGGCTGCATAAAGTCGCCAAACCGGTCGCTGTTGTGGATGACCGAATCCGCAAACTGGTGACCGACATGGCCGAGACCATGTACGAGGCGCCGGGCGTTGGCCTGGCGGCCACGCAGGTCGACGTGCATGAGCGCGTGATCACCATTGACGTGTCGGAGTCGCGCGACGAACTGCGCGTGTTCATCAACCCCGAGATCATCTGGGCGAGTGACGAGCACAAGGTCTGGGACGAAGGCTGCCTGTCGGTGCCCGATATCTATGACAAGGTGGAACGGCCGGCCCGCGTGCGCGTGCGCGCACTGAACGAGAAAGGCGAAACCTTCGAGCTGGAGGCCGACGACCTGCTGGCGGTGTGCATCCAGCACGAGATGGATCATCTGATGGGCAAGGTCTTCGTCGAATACCTCTCGCCGCTCAAGCAGACGCGCATCCGCTCCAAACTCAAGAAGCACCAGCGCGACGTGGCGCCCCAGCGTTGAACGCGTTTTCATGCCCGCCGACGCCGACACGCGCCCCTGCCCCATCCCGCTGATGCCGATCACTCCCGCTGACGCAGGCACGAACGCCGGCCCGCGCCGCCTGCCGGCGCTGCTGGTGCGGCGCTGGCGTGCTGTCGTCGCGCTGATGCTGTGCGCGTATTTCGTTGCTGGCACGTTCTGGCGCGCGCCGTGGAAGGCTGACGAGCCGTATTCGTTCGGCATCGTCATCAACATCATCGAGCGCGGCGACTGGATCGTGCCTAATGTCGCCTTCGAGCCGTTCGTCGAAAAGCCCCCGCTGATGTACTGGACCGGCGCGCTGGCCGCGCTGGCGCTGCCCGACATGCCGCCGCACGAAGCCGTGCGCGTGGCCGTGCTGTTCTGGATGGCGCTGACGTGCTGGGCGGTCTGGCGCACGGCGCGGCTGCTGCGCAGCGAAGCGCGCGACTGGCGCC
>CAUPMS010000072.1:0-7300 GCA_963512445.1 uncultured Ralstonia sp. | reverse complement strand
GACGTCGTGGAAGGCATGCAGTTCGACCGCGGCTACCTGTCGCCGTACTTCATCAACAACCCGGAAAAGCAAGTTGTCCAGCTGGACAACCCGTTCGTGCTGCTGTTCGACAAGAAGGTCAGCAACATCCGTGACCTGCTGCCGGTGCTCGAACAAGTGGCCAAGGCTGGCCGTCCGCTGCTGATCATCGCTGAAGACGTCGAAGGCGAAGCCCTGGCAACGCTGGTGGTCAACAACATCCGTGGCATCCTGAAGACTGCCGCCGTCAAGGCGCCGGGCTTTGGCGATCGCCGCAAGGCCATGCTGGAAGACATCGCCATCCTGACGGGCGGCCAAGTCATCGCAGAAGAAGTCGGCCTGACGCTGGAAAAGGCAACCCTGAACGACCTGGGCCAAGCCAAGCGCGTTGAAATCGGCAAGGAAAACACCACGATCATCGATGGCGCAGGCGATGCCCGCAACATCGAAGCCCGCGTGAAGCAAGTGCGTGCCCAGATCGAAGAAGCGACCTCGGACTACGACCGTGAAAAGCTGCAAGAGCGCGTGGCCAAGCTGGCCGGCGGTGTTGCCGTGATCAAGGTTGGCGCTGCCACCGAAGTCGAAATGAAGGAAAAGAAGGCCCGCGTGGAAGATGCACTGCACGCAACGCGCGCTGCCGTGGAAGAAGGTATCGTGGCTGGCGGCGGTGTTGCACTGCTGCGTGCCCGTGCGCTGATCTCCGGCCTGAAGGGTGCCAACGCTGACCAAGACGCCGGTATCAAGATCGTGCTGCGCGCCATGGAAGAGCCGCTGCGCCAGATCGTGACCAACGCTGGCGACGAGGCTTCGGTGGTGGTGGCCAACGTCATCGCTGGCAACGGCAACTACGGCTACAACGCTTCGACTGGCGAGTACGGTGACCTGGTGGAAATGGGCGTGCTGGACCCGACCAAGGTGACCCGCACCGCGCTGCAGAACGCCGCTTCGGTCGCTTCGCTGATGCTGACCACGGATTGCGCCGTGGCAGAACTGCCGAAGGACGATGCAGCTCCGGCAATGCCGGGCGGCATGGGTGGCATGGGCGGCATGGACGGCATGATGTAATTTGCCTGTCCGGCAACCCCGGCCCGGCCATCCTTCGGGATGGCTGTTCCAAACAAAAAACCCCGTGGGTGCGAGCCTGCGGGGTTTTTTGTTGCCCGGTTTGTTAAGGCGACGTTAACGCTGCAATACAGCGGGCTTCGCTACAATCGGCCCACCCGCGAGCCTCGGCGTCCTTAAGTGTCTATCGGCGGCCTGAAGCGGGGCACGACAACAAATCAGGGAAGGGAAAACAGATGAACGACATCGCACGCGAGTCCGTCCTGGGCAGCGCCCCCGCTCCGGCTGCCCCGCAGCCCCTGCGTCTGCGTTTCATTGGCAGCGGCTCGGAATACTTCCGCATCTGGATCGTCAACCTGCTGCTGACCATCGTCACGCTGGGTATTTACTCGGCGTGGGCGAAGGTGCGCACGCTGCAGTATTTCTATCGCAACACGCAGTTGGCCGGTTCGAGCTTTGATTACCACGGCAGCCCGATCGCCATTCTCAAGGGCCGCGCGATCTTTTTCGGTTTGCTTGTGCTGCTGAAAGTGGCGGGATATGTCTCGCCTTATTTGTGGCTGGTCCTGTTTGTCGTGTTCGTGCTGCTGTTTCCATGGCTGGTGCTGCGCTCGTTGGCTTTTCGCATGGCCAACTCAAGCTATCGCGGGTTGCGGTTTGCATTCACCGGGCAAACTGTTGAAGCCTACAAGGTCTTCCTCTTGTGGCCGCTGCTTGCCGTTTTCTCGGTTTATCTGCTGGCACCCCTGGCGCACCAACGCCTCAAGCGCTTCCAGCACAAGAACACGCGCTTCGGCACTGCATCGTTCGATTTCTCGGGCACGCCGGGCAACTTCTACGGCGTGTATCTGCGCACGTTCGGGCTGGCGGTGCTGGCGGTTGTGGTGGCTGGTGTGCTCTCGCTGTTGCTGGGGGTGTCGTTTCACCGCGCGCCGGGCGTAGGCCAGATCTTCGGCTTCATCGTCATCGGGTTGTTCATGTATGCGGCGATGCTGTTCCTCACGCCGTACTTCCTGTCGCGCCTGCAGAACGTGGTGTGGAACCACACCACGCTGGGTGCACATCGCTTCCAGAGCCAGGTGGGGGCGGGCAAGCTGTTCTGGATCTTCGTGTCGAATGCGGTGATGATCGTGATCACCGTCGGCCTGTTCACGCCGTTTGCACGTGTGCGCACGCTGCGCTACAAGCTCGATTCGGTGACGATGTTCGCGTCCGGTTCGCTCGATACCTTCGTTGCGGGCGAAACCGCCAAGGTGGGTGCGCTGGGCGACGCCGCCGCCGATTGGTACGACATCGATATCGCCCTCTAAGCGCGCTGTACTGCAAGGCCACGCCCGTGATTCTCGCTACCTACTTCGACGGCCGCACCTCGCGCGCGCAACCCGTGCGTCTTGCAGTCGAGGCGGGCGAGGCCGTGCTGTTCGACTCCGAAGGCACAGCGCTGCGCCGCGCGCCGCTCTCTACGTTGCGCGTGTCGGAGCGCGTCAAGCATGCGCCGCGATTGATCACCTTTGATGACGGCGCCTTCTGCGAGATCAACGACCCCGCCGAGCAGACCGCGCTCAATGCGCTACTGCATCGCACCGGCTATCGCGAAGGCTGGGTCGTGCTGGCGCAGAACAGTTGGAAGCTGGCGCTCGGCTCGCTGCTGGCCATGGTGGTGGTGCTGGCTCTGGGGTATCGCTACGGTTTGCCGTGGGGTGCCAAGGTGGTGGCCGGCATGGTGCCGCAACGCGCAGAAGCGCAGCTCGGGCGCAGCACGCTGGCCGCGATGGACGAGCGCTGGCTGCGGCCCAGCAAGCTGCCCGTCGCACAGCAGGACCGCATTCGCGCACGCTTCACGGCGCTGCACAGGCCGCCGCAGGCCACACATACGTATCACATCGTTTTCCGTGATGCCGACATCGGTGCCAACGCCTTTGCGCTGCCCGGCGGCGACATCGTCGTGACCGATGCGCTGGTCAAGCTGGTGGGCGAGGGCGATGGCCTGACGGGTGTGTTGGCACACGAGGCCGGCCACGTTGAATATCGCCATGGGCTGCGTCAGGTGATCCAGTCATCGGCGATTGGTGCGACGGCGGCGCTGCTGTTTGGCGATGTGTCGACCATTCTGTCGGGCGTGCCGGCAGCGCTGCTGACATTGCGCTATTCGCGTGACTACGAGCGCGAGGCTGACCGTTATGCCGCGCGGTTGTTGCAGGAGAACGGCTTGTCGGTCAGCGCGTTTGCCGATGTGCTGCAGGCGCTGGAAGATACCCATGGAGGCACGCGCAAGGCCGACGCTGTGAAAAAATCCGATGCTGCCAGCGATGACGACGCCTCTGCGTTCTTCTCGTCTCACCCGCTCACGCGTGAGCGGATCGACACGCTGCGTCGTTTTGATCGCACGCATGGCGGCAGTGACAGCAACGACGCGAACTGACGCGTTGCACATCTCGCTCGTCCTGCTCGTCCTGCTCGTCCAATTCCCGGCGGCTTCGTCATCCGTTTGATCGATTTCTCCCCCGCTTCGCGCCACCAAGAATGGTGGCAGAGGGACGGGGGACATCATGCGACACGCAGAATCAGGCGTCATGAACGCATTGGCGGGTGTGCTGCCGCCAACGCTTGTGCAACGGTTGCCGGATCGCATGATGGTGATCCGTGTGTTCCGCTTCGGGGTCTCTGGTGTGGTCGCCACCGGCGTGCACGTGGCCATTGCCACCACACTCATCAACGGTTTCTCTGCCTCTCAGGTCACGGCTAATGGCGTAGCGTTTGTCTGCGCCAACGTCTGCTCGTACCTGCTCAACGCGCTGTGGAGCTTCTCGGCCAAGCCGGGGCATGCCAATTTCCTGCGCTTCTATGCCGTGTCGCTGCTCTGCCTAGCGCTGACGCTCGCGATCTCGTGGCTGGCCCAGACGTTGGGCCTGAGCTACTGGGTTGGGCTCGCGGCCATCCTGTCGGTGGTGCCGCCGCTCACTTTTGTATTGCATCGGTTCTGGACGTTCCGCTAGCGGAGGGCCACATGGGCTGCCTGCACAAACCGCCCGCAATGCAAGCGACCAAGCGGCTTCGCGTTTCATCGCTGAATCATACCTACGGCCAGTTTCGGACTGCGTCTGTGGCAGCTACAACTGACGATAAGGGACGGGGAAACCTGCAAGCAGCCGGCGAGTCGCGGCAGGTAGTCAGTACAACGCCCGATAGCCATTCACACCGGCGGAGGCGAAGGCATATGCGTGCGCATACCAAACAGAGAGAACGAGGGGCGGTGCTCCCGATGGTCGGCCTGATGCTTGCCGTGTTGCTGGGAATGGCGGGCCTGGTCATCGACTTGAGCGGCTTGTTCGTGGCCAAGACGGAGCTTCAGTCAGCGGTGGATAGCTGTGCCTTGTCGGCGGCGCAGGAACTGGATGGCGCATCGGATGCGCTGACACGGGCGACCAGTGCGGGGTTGACGGCGGGCAATGCGAACCGTGTCGTCTACCAGGCATCATCCGCATCGCTGGCCAATGCTGACGTTACGTTCAGCACGGCGCTGAACGGCACCTACGGTGCGGCCGGTGTGGCGTCCAGCTCGTCGAGCTACGTCAAGTGCACGCATACCAAGAGCGGGATCACGGCACGCCTGATCAAGTTCGTTGGTGGCGCTACCAGCAATGCTGTTGCCGCGCTGGCGGTGGCCACGCGTGTGCATGCACAGAGCACGTGCCCGATTCCGGTGGGCCTGATCCCGAAACTCGGCGGGGCGGCACCCAATTACGGTTTCCAGATTGGTGAGTGGGTCAGCATGCTCTATGCCGGCGGCGCCACTACGCCTGGGGAGATGGGCTGGTACAACCTCGACGGTTCTACCAATGCCAACGAGACCAAAATCGAAATGGATCAAGGCTACTGCAACTCCAAGGTCGGCGATCAGTTGGGCACACCCGGTGCGAAGGTGTCCGTTGACGACAATTGGAACGCACGCTTCGGCATCTACAAGAACAAATCCAATGCATCGCAACTGCAGCCGGATTTCACGGGCTACTCCTATACATCGAGCAACTGGACGAACACGGTGCCGCAGAACGCATACAGCGGCACACCTGCATCGGGTTCCGACAAGAGCGCTGCCAATTTCAAGAACAAGCGGCTTGCCTATGCCAACTACGACGATACCGGCACGAGTGTCACTGACGGCGACAAGATCACCGGGCTCAACGTCAAGGGTGGCTACAAGAACCTTGCCACCAGCGGGAACAGCGGCGACCTTGCCACCTATGGGGTGAACCGGCGTGTCGTCCTGGTGCCGGTGATCTCACCTGCATCGAAGATCATCGACTACGCCTGCATGCTGATGCTGCAGCCCATTGATGGGGTCCACAACACGCCGCAGTTCGAGTTTCTGGCCAACGCGTCGAGCACCAGCAGCCCGTGCGCACCCAGTGGCCTGGCGGGCGGGAACAAGGGCCCCTTGGTTCCAGCATTGGTGCAGTAGGAGCGAACCATGAAGACGCGACAACGACAACATGGCGTGGCGCTGGTCGAGCTGGCCATCATGCTCAGCCTGCTGCTGGCCATTACCTTTGCGATAACGGAGTTTGGCCGGGCCATCTACACGTACAACACGCTGGCCAAGGCCACACGAGATGCCACCCGGTACCTGAGCACGCAGGCCGCCGGCAACGCGACCTCCTATACAACGGCAACGAATCTGGCGGTCTACGGCACGCCGACGGTCGGCAGCACGCAAGCGCCGCTGGCCCCGGGGTTGACGTCGAACATGGTCTCCATTTGCGATGCATCCAACACGAGCTGCGCGTCCAACATCGCGCAAGGGACCAACCCGGCCATCAATACCGTCACCGTCACGATCTCGGGCTACACGTTCAATCCGGTGATCGACATGATGGCGTTCCTGCGCTTCTACGCGGGCGGCAAAGGATCGATCACCTCGTTCCCGTTTGGGAACATCTCAGTGACCATGAGGCAGTCCTATGAATAAGCATCAGAGGGGAACGACGGCGGTTGAGTTCGCCATTGTGGTGGCGCTCTTTCTGACGGTGCTGCTTGGCATCCTCGACTTTGGGCGCATTCTCTTTACCTGGAACGCTGTGGGAGAAGCAACGCGCTGGGGCGCGCGACAGGCGGTGGTGTGCGGGCAGGGCTCGACATCTGTGTTGAGCAAGATGCAGACCATTCTGCCGACGCTCACGTCTGCGAATGTGTCGGTCCAGTGGTACGACACCAGTGGGGCGGTGAGCACCAGTTGTGATGCTACGAGCTGCGGTGGTGTTGCAGTCAGCGTGATTGGGATGACGGTGGCGCCTTACTCGCCGGCTACCTGGATTGGATTTTCGCGACTGGCTGTGCCGGGCTTTTCCACTTACTTGCCGCGGGAGATCATGGGGCAGGATCCCAATAGCAGTAGTGTTTGCTCTTGAGGTTTCTTTTCTTGCTGCTGGTCTGGTTTGCTGTTTTTCTCTGAGGGATGGGCTTGGTGGGCTATCCCTTTTTTCATTCCCAGCGGTTGTGGTGCATCCCCTTTTTCATTCCCTGCCGGGTGGTGCTTGTGGTCCATCCCTGTTTCATCCCCTGCCGGGTGGCGCTTGTGGTCCATCTCTGTTTCATCCCCTGCCGGGGCTGACTCACTTTCTTTGTCTTGCCAAAGAAAGTAAGCAAAGAAAGGCGCGCCCGAGATGGCGAAAGACTCCTTGAATTTTCATAACCGGGCGGAGACGGGAAAAACTCGCTTCGCTCAGACAGTTTCCCGTCTTTTTTCCGCCCGCTTACGAAAATTCAAGGCGCCATCAAGGGCAGGGTACGGCCAAACCGGCTGGCCACCACCCGTGGTGCTGTGTGCTTGCTCTTTCTGAAGTTCAAAACTTCGCGATTGAAGTGCAGAACGCCCAAGTCGCGGTTCCGCAACCTCAAATTCGCAGTTCAGAACTTCAACGTCGAGGTTCCAGAACCCCAATGTCAGAGTTCAAAACCCCTGAGCAGGAGTTCAGAACCTCGGAGTTGAAGTTCAGAACCTTGAGGTAGATGTTCCAGAACCCCGAAGCCAGCGTTCAGGACCTCCAGGCAAGAGTGCAGAACCTTCAAGCCGAAGTCCAGAACCGAAAAGTTGGGCGCTGAGTTCGAAGTCGCTGTGCGCAGCCGCAATGCCGCCGAAAAAAGCGTGGCATGCGAAGCGATTGTGCCAACGCCAGCGCCAGTGCCGCGACGGTGTGGCCGTACCCTGCCCTAGATGGCG
>CAUPMS010000071.1:0-7763 GCA_963512445.1 uncultured Ralstonia sp. | reverse complement strand
CAAGACAAAGAAAGTGAGTCAGCCCCGGCAGGGGATGAAACAGGGGATGGACCACCAACGATGAATAGAGAACCAATCCGGCCCTTAGCTCTTCCTCAACGCCCCCAACACATCCATCGGCAACGGAAACACAATCGTCGAACTCCGATCCCCCGCAATCTGCGTCAGCGTCTGCAAGTAGCGAAGCTGAATCGCCTCAGGCTGCTGCGCCAGCATGCGCGCCGCCTCCAGCAGTTTCTCCGAAGCCTGCAGTTCCCCCTCCGCATGAATGACCTTGGCTCGCCGTTCGCGCTCAGCCTCAGCCTGACGCGCAATCGCCCGGATCATCGATTCATTCAGGTCGACGTGTTTGATCTCCACGTTTGCAATCTTGATCCCCCACGGGTCAGTCTGAATATCGAGCACCTTCTGGATATCCAGATTGAGCTTCTCGCGCTCGGCCAGCATTTCATCCAATTCGTGCTTGCCGAGAATCGCCCGCAGCGTAGTCTGCGCAAGCTGGCTGGTCGCCTCCAGAAAATTGGCCACCTGGATGATGGCCCGCTCCGGGTCGACCACGCGGAAGTACACCACCGCGTTGACCTTGACCGACACGTTGTCGTGCGAGATCACGTCTTGCGGTGGCACATCCATCACCACGGTGCGCAAGTCCACACGCACCATCTGCTGCACGGCCGGGATGATGAGCACCAGCCCTGGCCCTTTTACACGCCAGAAGCGGCCGAGCATGAACACCACGCCACGCTCGTACTCACGCAGCACCCGGAACGACGAGATGACGAGCAGCACGACCAGGAAGATCAGGCCGCCTGCACTGAAGAATCCATAGATCATTTTTCTTCTCCTTGAGAGGCTCAGGCCGGCACGACGTCGAGCGTGAGCCCGTGCCTTGCGGTCACACGCACACGATCACCGCGTGCCGCCGGGCCGTCGCAATGCACGCGCCAGCGTTCGCCATGCACCTGTGCCCAGCCAGCCGCAGGATCGTTGGGGTCGGTCGGGTCCAGTTCCAGCAATTCGCCCGTCATGCCGATGATCGTGTCGCCGCCTGCCACCTTGGGCCGCCGCCGCGCGCGCACCGCCATGCTGGAGAGCAGCAGGATCACCGCCAGACTCACCAGCGCCATCGATACGATCAACGGCAGCGGCACGCCAAAGCCCGGCGTTTGCGTATCGATCAACATCACCGCGCCGAGGATGAACGCGACGATGCCGCCCACGCCCAGCGCACCGAATGTCGGCAAAAACGCCTCGGCCACCATGCAGCCGAGGCCCAGCGCGATCAACGCCAGCCCCGCGTAGTTGATCGGCAGCATCTGCAGCCCATAGAGCGCCACCACAATGCACATTGCGCCCAGAATGCCGGGCACGACCATCCCCGGCGTCGAGAACTCGAAGATCAGCGCATACACGCCCACCGTCAGCAGCAACAGCGCGAGGCTCGGGTCGGTGATGACGCCGAGGAAGTGGTTGCGCCAGTCGGGCTCCAGCACGACGGCTTGCACGCCTGCGGTGTGCAGCGTGACGAGGCCCGCAGATGTGTCGGTGGTGCGTATGGCACGACCATCCACTTGCTTGAGCAGATCAGGAATATCGTTGGCGACGAGGTCGATCACGTGCTGGTTGGCGGCTTCGGGCGCGTCCAGACTCACGGCTTCGCGGACGGCGCGTTCTCCCCAGTCGGCATTGCGGCCGCGCAGTTGCGCCAGGCCGCGGATGTACGCGGCCGCATCGTGCATCTGCTTGCGGGCGAGGGTGTCTTCGTTGCTTGAAGATGCGGCAGGTGCGCTGGCAGGCTTGGCGGCATCACCGGGGCTTGGCGCATGGCCGCCGATGCCGATCGACACGGGCGATGCAGCCCCCAGATTGGTCGCCGGCGCCATCGCCGCGATGTGGCACGCATAGAGGATGTACGTGCCCGCACTGGCCGCGCGCGCACCACCCGGCGCCACATAGCCCGCCACCGGCACCGGAGAAGCGAGGATCGCCTGGATGATCTGCCGCATCGACGCATCCAGCCCGCCGGGCGTATCCATCTGCAGCACGACAAGCTGCGCGCCTTGTTCGCGCGCCTGCTGCAAACCGTGAACGACGTAAGCCGCAGTCGCTGGGCCGATGGCGCCGTTCACCGGCAGCACGATCACCGGCGCGGCTGCCATGGCAAGGCTGCACCATGCGGCAGCGATGCCCGCCGCCAGCCAGCCCACACCTTGTCGCATCCACCTTGACCACATTGACGGTCGCATAGGCGCCTCCGCCGTGATTGCCGCGCTCGATACGTTAGACCGGCGGCACGGTCGATCTGCTCATTCGAACTAATTTGAGCTTATTTGAGCTTATTTGAGTTTAGGCAGCCATGGCCTCGCTGGCGTGCGTGTTTGCTTCGGTATGCGGCTCGCGCAGCACCTGCAGCAGTGCCTGCAGGGCCGGCCCCGCCATGTCGCGATGCCACGCGAGCACCGTGTCGACGCGGCCCGGCTTGCCGAGTTCGTGAACGCTGATCTCCGGCGCGTTCGTGTAGAGCTCCAGCACCGAGCGCGGCACCAGCGCCACGCCAATGCCGGCCGCCGCACACGCGATGATGGCGTGGTACGAACCCAGCTCCAGCACGCGCGACGGCACCACACCGTCGGCGGCAAACCAGTCCTCAATCAATTGCCGATAGGCGCAGCCGGGCTCGAAACCGAGCAGGGCGGGGCTGTGCACATCGCCCGCGCGGCGGATGGGCGGATGCGCCCGGTGGGCGATCAGCACCAACTCTTCGGCAAAGGCGGACAGCGTGGTCATTGCCGCGCGGGTGTTGGCTAGGCTGGCGGTTTCGGCAATGAAGGCGCAATCCACCTCGAAGTTCGACAGCGCTTGGATCGACTGGCGTGTCGTCATCGTCACCAGTTCGAGTTGCACGCGCGGCCAGCGCTGGTGCAGCGTGGCCAGCAGCGTCGGCAGCCGGCTTGCGGCGGTGCTCTCCATCGAGGCGATGCGCAGGCGCCCGTGCGGCTCGCGCGGCTGCACGGCCTGGCGCGCTTCGGTGGCCAGGCGGAGGATGTCGTCGGCGTAGGTCAGCAAGGTCTGGCCGGCCGGCGTGAGCACCATGCGCTTGTTCTCGCGCACAAACAGTTGCACGCCCAGCGATGTTTCCAGTTGGCGGATGCGCGTCGTCACGTTCGACTGCACGCGGTTGAGGTGCTGGGCCGCCCGGGTGACGCCGCCTTCTCGCACAACCGTCCGGAAAATCTCGAGCGAGGCCAGATCCATGATGTATCTCAAATGCTAATGGGTTCGTTCAATATAATTCATTTTTCAGGATGAACGGCCTTGCGTACGATGAAGTGCCGATTTCCTCATCCCCGCATCCTGCAATGGTTCCCATGGAGCACTCCCTATCGTCTTCCTCTGCCTTATCTGCCGTGCAGCACAAGCGCGCCGCCGCGTGGCGTGTGGCGATTGCTGGCATGGTGGCGCTTTCGGTGGCCATGGGCATCGGCCGCTTCGCCTTTACACCGATCCTGCCGATGATGTTGCACGACGGCAGCCTGACGCTGGCGCAGGGCAGCTGGCTGGCCACGGGCAACTATTTTGGCTATTTCGTTGGCGCGCTGGCCTGCATGGCGGTGCGCGGCGATGCGGCGCGGCTCATCCGCACTGGCCTGATCGCGACGGTGTTGCTCACGGCGGGGATGGGCGTGCTGCAGGGCCAGCCGGCGTGGCTTGTGCTGCGCTTCGCGGCCGGTATGGCGAGCGCACTGGTGTTCGTGTTCACCGCCGGCTGGTGTTTGCACAAGCTGACTGAACTGGGGCATGCGGCGCTGGGCGGCATCATCTTCTGCGGGCCGGGGCTCGGGATTGCCATTCCGGGCCTGGCGGCCAGCGGCATGGTCGCGCTGGGTTGGCATGCAACGTCGGCGTGGATTGCGTTTGGCGTGCTGTCAGCGCTGCTTTCGGCGGCGGTGTGGTCCACGATTGAGCCGGAAGCACGCTCGCATGTCGTGTCTGCACCGGCTGTGTCTGGCACGACGCCCGGCTTGGATGTGCCCACCACTGCCGTCACGCTCGCCTACGGCCTGGCCGGTTTTGGCTACATCATCACCGCCACGTTCCTCCCGGTGATTGCGCGCAAGGTGCTGCCAGCCGGGTCCGTCTGGCCTGACTTGTTCTGGCCGATGTTTGGCGCGGGCGTAGCACTGGGCGCCTTCCTTTCCACGCGGATCAGCCTGGCGCGCGACAACCGTTTGCTGTTGGCCACCGCATACGCCATGCAGGCCGTTGCCGTGACAGTCAGCATCGTCTGGCCGACGGTGGCGGGGCTGGCATTGTCGAGCACGCTGCTTGGGTTGCCGTTCACGGCCATCACATTGTTCGCCATGCGCGAGGCGCGCCGCCTGTGGCCGCACGCCGCGCCGCGCCTGATGGGCTTGATGACGGCGGCGTATGGCATCGGCCAGATCGTTGGGCCGCCGCTGGCCAATCGGCTGTTTGCCGCAACGGGCGGCTTCAATGCGTCGCTGGCGGTGGCGGCGGTGTCGCTGGTGGTGGGCGTGGCCACGTTCGTCGCCGTCAAACGTGCCGCGCCTGTACGTGCATGATGGGCAGCATGTAGCGCAGGTCGGCGCGCGGTCTGCACGCACGTTCTAGAATGCCTCCTTCATTGGAGGAGCCCCATGTCTTTTGCCCTGCGCCCCGGCGCCGTCGTGCCCGGGGGCGAGATCAGCGAGGCCGAGCGCGCTGTGCGTATCGACCTGGCAGCCGCCTATCGCCTGGCCGCGCTCAACGGCTGGGATGACCTGATCTACACGCATCTCTCGGCCACCGTGCCGGATGAGCCCGACCACTTCCTTATCAACGCGTTTGGCTTGTCGTTCGATGAGATCACTGCGTCCAACCTGGTCAAGATCAACGGCGCGGGCCAGCTCGTTGGCGATTGGCCTGATGCGGCCACGCGCCCGTCGGTCAACGTAACGGGGTTTGCGCTGCACGCCGCCGTGCACGCTGCGCGGCCCGATGCGCATTGCGTGATCCACCTGCACAACACGGCGGGCATTGCTGTATCTGCGCAGAAGCAGGGTTTGCTGCCGCTGTCGCAGCATGCGCTGCGCTTCCACAAACGCATTGCGTATCACGATTACGAAGGGTTGGCCTTTACACCTGAAGAGGGCACGCGCCTGACCGCATCCCTTGGGCCAATGTTTGCCATGCTGCTGCGCAACCACGGCACGCTCACCATTGGCCGCACCGTGGCGGAAGCCCACGTGCTGATGGCCACGCTCATCAAGGCGTGCGAGATCCAGATTCAGGCGCTGACGGGCATGACCGACGATGGGGTCGTCTCGCCCGCACCGCAAGTGGCCGACCGCACCGCCGAGCAACTGGAAGACGGCGGCGCCATCGAAGGCGCGATGGAGTGGCCAGCCCTGTTGCGCAAACTGGATAAAATTGACGCTTCATATCGCGACTAATGCGCGAATCACTGACACCGGAGACACCATGCCGACTTTCCATATCGAGATGTTTGAAGGCCGTACCGTTGAACAGAAAAAGAAGTTCGTCGAAGAGGTGACGCGCGTCACCTGCGAGACTCTGGGCTGTGCACCGGGCTCGGTCGACATCATCATTGCCGACATCAAGCGCGAGAACTGGGCCACCGGCGGCGTGCTCTGGTCCGAACAGAAGTAAGCTCCCTTCGATCTCTGTGCAGGTCCGCCATGCAGCCGATGCAACACTTCGCCTCCGATAACTACGCGGGCTTCTGCCCCGAATCGCTGAAATACTTCCTGGAAGCCAACGGCACCGGCCACGAGCCCGCCTATGGCGATGATTCCTGGACGCAGCGCGTGTGCGATCGCATTCGTGACTTGTTCGAGACCGACTGCGAAGTCTTCTTCGTCTTCAATGGCACGGCGGCCAATTCGCTGGCGCTCTCATCGCTGTGCCAGTCGTACCACTCCGTGATCTGCCATGAGCTGGCGCATATCGAGACGGATGAGTGCGGCGGCCCCGAGTTCTTCTCCAACGGCTCCAAGCTGCTGACCGCCAAGGGCGAGAACGGCAAGCTCACGCCCGACGCGGTGGAAGCGCTGGTCACGCGTCGTTCGGATATCCACTACCCCAAGCCCAAGGTCGTGTCGCTCACGCAATCGACGGAAGTGGGTACGGTCTATACGGTGGAAGCAGTACGCGCGATTGCGGCCATCGCCAAGCGCCGCCAGTTGCGCGTGCATATGGACGGCGCGCGCTTTGCCAACGCGGTGGCGTCGCTCGGCGTGCACCCGTCAGAAATCACCTGGCGCGCAGGCGTGGACGTGCTGTGTTTTGGTGGCACGAAGAACGGCCTGCCGGTGGGCGAGGCGGTTGTCTTCTTCGACCGTCGTCTGGCCGAGGATTTTGCGTATCGTGTGAAGCAGGCCGGGCAACTGGCTTCGAAGATGCGGTTCATTTCCGCGCCGTGGCTGGGCCTGCTGGAGAACGATGTCTGGCTGCGCAACGCGCGCCATGGCAACGCGATGGCGCAACTGCTGCATTCGCGCATCGTCGATGTGCCGGGCGTGCGCATCATGTTTCCGACCGAATCGAACGCCGTGTTTGCCGAGCTGCCGCTGCCTGCCATCGAAGCGCTGCACGCACGCGGCTGGAAGTTCTACACATTTATCGGCGCGGGCGGTTGCCGCCTGATGTGCTCGTGGGATGTGCAGCCCGAAACGGTGGAAGCCTTCGCTGCCGACATCCGCCTTGCTTGCGAGCAAGCCGCCTGATTCATCGTCAACCTGCTCATCTCACTGCCATGAGTTTTGACTACCGCTTCTGCCCGCAATGCGCCACGCCGCTCGTCGAGCAGCACAACGCCGGCCGCCTGCGTATCGCATGCCCCGCGCCGGACTGCGGCTTCGTTCACTGGAACAATCCGCTGCCGGTGCTGGCGGCGGTGGTCGAATATCAGGGACAGTTGTTCCTCGCGCGCAATGCGTTGTGGCCGGAGGGCATGTTTGCGCTCGTCACCGGTTTCATGGAGCGCGATGAGACGCCCGAAGAGGGCATCGCACGCGAACTGAAAGAAGAGACGAACCTCGACGCGCAATCAATCTCGTTGATCGGCGTGTACGAGTTCATTCGCAAGAACGAGCTGATCATCGCCTACCACGTCGTGGCCGATGGCGAGATTGCGTTGTCGGAAGAGCTGGTCGAATACCGCCTGAAGCCGTTCGAGAAGGTGCGTCCGTGGACGGCCGGCACCGGTTATGCCGTGGCGGATTTCCTGACCGCACGCGGCTTGCCCGTCAGCTATATCGACATCCGCACCGGCGAGCCCGCAGAGCCGCCGCCGCGCCAGTGGCAACCCACTCGCCTCGTTACAATAGCGGAATGACTTACCTGAGCGATGCTTGATCGCTCGCCCGCACCCCAGAGGAAGACATGGAGTTCCAGAAGGAAATTGACGCACGCGGCCTGAACTGCCCGCTGCCCATCCTGCGCACGAAGAAGGCGCTTGCCGACATGCAAAGCGGCGACGTGCTCAAGATTCTCGCCACCGACCCGGGCGCCACGCGCGACTTCCAGGCGTTTGCCAAACAGACCGGCAACGAGCTGCTGGAGCACAGCGAGCACGACAAGGTTTTCACGTTCTACATGCGCCGCCGCTAAATATTTGGCACGCACAAAACACTGCGGGGGGGTGCGGGGCGGTTTGCGGTTGGGCCCCCCGTCGGTTTGTGGTGGGGGTTGTTTTTATTTTGGCGTTGCCTAGCCAAGGGCCCGCCCCCACACGAAAGCAA
>CAUPMS010000070.1:0-8364 GCA_963512445.1 uncultured Ralstonia sp. | reverse complement strand
AAGGCTATTCATGCACCACTCTCAAAACTACATTCTGGCGTCGGCGTACCAGCTGGCCACGATCGGCATGTTCCTGCTGGAGTTGCACAAGCTCTGGCGGGCATGACCGCCGTAACGAGAAGGGGAGGCCGCCACCAGGCGGCCTTTTTCACATCTGCCGCCTGGGTGAACCATGCCCCCGGCGTCGGGGGCATCGCTCGCTCAGTGCGTGCAGTGGCTCAGTAGCAGTACGACCAGCACTGCAACGGCCCATAGGCGCCAATCATTCGGCATGGCCCGCTCCCTTGTACGCTGTGCCCGCCGCGCCCGGGGGAGGGGGGGCGGCCGAGGGACAGGCTTCGCAAGGGCCTGTACCCGGTATAGCGCCAAAACCGCGCATGTCAGACGTCAAAGCGCACTTTTTTTGGGGGGTAGCCCCGAAATTTTGGCGCCGCGGCCGGTGCCGACAGAAATGAACTCCTTGCCGATAACTCCTATTATCGGCATGGCGTTTCGGGGCCGGAAACGCTATCCTTGCGAAATCCACGTCACAAAAAGCCCGGGGGAGGGCCCATGAGCACCACGATCGGCATGGTTGACCTGGCCACCGGGGCGCTAAGTGCGGGCGTCGCGGCCGCATTGCTCAATCAAGGCATCGCCTGGGTCAAGGAGCACAAGCGCGACGCCAAGGCCTTGAAGCTGCGCCAGGAGCATGCGGCGTTGGCCCTAGCCGTGGCCTTGGAACGCTACGCGCTGGCCTGTGCCCACGGAGTGGAGGCGATCCGCCATGGCGTGTGGGAAGCCAACCAGCTCAACAATTTCAGCCGGCTCGAAGCTGATGTGCCCGACTTGGTGTTGCCGGAATCGGCTGACTGGCAATGCTTGCCCACTAAGCTGGTGGCCCGCGCCCTGGCCCTGCCGCTGGAGATCCGCTACGCGCAGCAACAAGCAGATATCCAGTGGAACTACGAAAATCCGATTTCGGCCGCGGAAGGCGCCATTCCCCGTGTTGGCCGCATCGGCTGGGAGGCTTGGAATACGGCCATCGAGTTACGCAGGGAGCAGGGCCTGCCTGACGCGGAACCGAAGATCGAATATTCCGCGTGGGACTTCCGTACCTGCCTGCGTGAGGCCTCCCATCCCGCCTCAACTACGGTGGCGCTGCCATCGCCTCCAACCCTATAACTTGCAAGGACGCACGATGTTCATCAAGCTCGAACTCTGGCCAGAACAATCCGACGCCGACGGGCAGTTGCCGCGCTTCGGCGCGCGCAATGGCGCGTATCTGGACACCCATTCCACCAAGGTGCAGTACCTGCCCATCAACTTGGCCAGCATCGTGTCGTTCGAGCCGATGAGGATCACAACGTTGAACCGGCCCGGCACGCGGGACAACAAGACCGATGCGCTGCAGGGCGTGCGCTTGCTGTTGGCCAACGGGTCGCAGTACCTGGTGATCGACGACAAGGACCCGACCTTCGAGCAGGCCCTGGCCGCCGCGCGCGATGCCCAGAACGCCGTCTATCAGCACGGCGCATCGGCCTACATGCAGAAGTTCGCGCCAGACATTGCGCAGCTCTGAACCGGACCATCCGATGACCCAGCCGCCCAACATCAAGATTCACCGCGATCTCGCCGGCACCCGCATCGAGGGTGCGCACTATGCGCTGCGCTTGCATCCGAGCGAAGAGTGGCAAGCCGATGGCGACCCCAGCCTGCACGTGAGCGTGGTCGCGTTGCCGACCGAGGACAGCGAGCACGGCATCGATCTGACCTATGACGCGACGCGTGCTTTTGAGTTGAAGGACATCGAGCTGGTGGCAACCGAAGCCGGCGACGAGCTGCGCTGCTTACGTGCCACGGCGGCGAGATCCGGCGCGCCAGCGTTCAGGGAGGGCTTCGTGCTGGCGCTGGAACCGGGCGTGGCCGCGCACGTGCCGGCCACGCTGCAGCGACTCGATCAGGTCAGCCGCCAGGCCGCACAAGTGCGAGCGGCGGCCGCAGCGCAGCTGGGGCGTCGGTTACTGCCCCATGAGGGAAGCGCCGTGCTGGAAGTGGTGGCCAATCTGGCCGAGCACGGCACCGTGGACGATGCGCTGCGGCTGGCGTTCAACTACCAGGGCGATCGCCTGTTCGGGAAGGACGGCGATCACCCCAGTTACGCTGATCTAGGGGCGGTGCTGCGCCTGGATGGCGTGCAGGCCGTGCTGGGCCGTGTGCTCGAAGTGTTCGGTGCCACCCGTGCGGCTTGAGGCAGCGATGACAGCGAGTACGACACACCGCCTGCAGACCTTCGAGCGCCTGCGCTGGATCCATCACGCTCGCCGTGCGGTGTTCCGGGTGGAGACCCCGACGCAGGGCACGGTCTTCATGAGCATGCGCGAGAGCGATCTGTATTCCATTGTGGAAGTCGACGCTACCCGGCTGCTGAACCTGTGGCGCCATCCCGAGACCGAACTGAGCGGGCTCGCCTATGGCACCCCCGCGAGTTGGCGGGAAGACAGAAAATTCGGCGACGCCCAGGACGGCTTTGACGATGGCGAGAGCAACCCGGTGCCCCTGGCCCTCGTGACCTGTAGGCGGCGATCGCGCATAGATCGTCAGCCGGGGCTCGCGGAGTCGGCCCGGCAAGCGGCGTTCGAATTCACCAACGGCGTGACCCGCACCATGTGGCCGCTGGCCAACGGCGCGCGGGTGTTTCCGATGTCTTGTGGTATTGCCGAAGCGCCACTGCTCTATGAAATGGCGGGCGCTGCCGCCGGCGGCCACTGTCGCGTCGATGAGTTGGTGTTGCACTATCGCAGCGACGACGAGCGCTTCGCAGAGTTGGAAGCGAGCAATGCGATGGTCCTGCAGGCGAACGAGGAACGGGACCGCCGTCGACGTGGCCTATAGCGCCAGGCTCGGCAGCGTATTCCCGCTGCATGGGCCACCGATTTCGTATTGCTAGTCTTTGTTGGAGGCCTCCATGCTGACCAAGCTTGACCTTACTGCCCTGCAGTCGCTGCTCGATGCCGGCGTGCGCGAATCGGTAGATCTCGACTTCAAGCGCGACTACGACGGGGACAACGCCGACCAACGCCGCAATTTGATCGAAGATGTGTGCGCGATGGCCAATGCGCGCGGCGGATGGCTGCTGCTGGGTGTCGAGGAGACCGCCGGCGCCGCCAGCGGTTTGCCAGGCATCGCCGTTGCCGACGCCGACCAATTCCGCCTGCGAGTTCTGCAGATGCTGGGCAGCGGGCTTGCTCCGCAACTCGCCGGCGTGCAGGTCGAGTTCGTGCCGCAGCCGTCTGGCCGTAGTGTGGTTGGCGTGCGTGTGCCGCAGAGCTGGTCCGGGCCGCACCGCACGACCAATGGTCGCCGGTTCATGGTGCGCGGGGATGGCGGCAACGATGAGTACGACATGCACGGCTTGCGCCAGGCGTTCCTGGCCAGCGATCGAGCTACGCGCGCGTGGGAGGTGTTCCGCGACGACCGGATCGCACGCTTCTACTCGGACCGCCTGCCGGTGGCAGTCAAAACTGGGCCGGCCGCTCTGATTCACCTCTATCCATTGAGTGCAGCGGCGGCTCCAAATGCGGTCGACGTGTATGCAGCCGCAACTGCCGCAGAGTTGGTCTTTGCGGAAGACGCTGTTCGACGCGGCTTACTGAATGTGGAAGGTGTCGTGCGCCGAGGGGACGAAGCTGATGGCGCCTCGATCCGGCATGTGCAGGTCTTTCGCAGTGGGGCGCTGGAAGCTTTCTTGGCTCTCGACCCTGGAGTGGGCGAGCCTGGCTTGGCGCTGCCCTGGGTGCAGCAGACTGTAGCGACGCTGTTGCCGCGCTGGCTACCTGGACTGGCGCAGCTGGGTGTGAACGGACCATACCAGTTTGCGGTGACGTTGGTCGGTGTGCGCGGCTTGCGTCCGCTGAAAGGCTTCGGAGAGCACGCACCTTGGGGCGAGGCCGCGCGGGAAGACACGCTCTTGCTGCCGTCTTGGACCATTGAGCCTGAGGATCTCGACCAAGCTCTGTTGCTCACTGAGTTGCAGCAGCTACTGCATCAGGCATTTGGGCGCGATGGACGTGATGGGCGTAACTCCCAGTTCTTTGGTCCCGACGGATCTCACTGAACACGATGGAAGTAACCAACACACCCACGCGCGCCCAGTTCGCTGCGCTGCGCGGCTGGCTGCAAGGCCTGACGCCGGCGGCTGTGGCCGAGCGCTGGCTTTCGACCGATCCTGACGCCGAATGGAGCGACGCTGCGGCGCTGCAGGCCTTGCGCGAGATCCGAACTGAACTGGCGCAGGTTGCGTTGCGCCACGGGCGCGAGGCACTCGCACGCACGCTGGTCAACGGCAGCCGCTCGGCCTCTTCTGAGCTGCAGGCGCAGTTGCGCGAGCTGGAGCGGCTCGGCTCGCCAGCGCCGCGGCCTGGTCACGCGGTGCGATTGTGGTTCGCGTCACCGTTGGCCAGGCGGCTGACGGATGCCGGCATCGCCACGCTCGGCGAGCTGCTGTCGGTGGCCAACGATCGCGGCCGCGCTTGGTGGCGGCGAGTGCCCCGCATCGGTCCGACCGCTGCAGACGCCATAGTGCGCACGCTGGTGTCGGCCGAAGCGACGCTGGGCAAACTCGGCGCGCATGTTACTGGCGCGCCGCTGCCCGTGCCGCTGTTGGCGCCGGCGCTGACACCAGGGCAGGGCAAAGCGGTGCCGCTGGAGGCGATGCGGCTGCCATCGGCTTTGGACGGCCGCGCCGGACGCAACCGTGCGGAGTACGCCCGTTGCCAGATCGGCGCTGACCACGACTACGCGGCAATACAGACCTGGCTGTCGCTGTGGCCGCAGGGCAGCTCGACCTGGCGTGCATATCGCAAGGAGGCAGAGCGCTTCCTGGCATGGGCAATTCTTGAGCGCGGCAAGGCCTTCAGCGATTTGGTGACGGAGGATTGCCTGGCCTATCGTGCGTTCCTGGCGCAGAAAGACCTGGGGCCCCGCTGGGCTGGACCGCAGGTCGCACGCACGCTGCCGGGCTGGCGACCGTTCCAAGGCGCGCTCGCGCCACGCAGCCGGGACTATGCGGAAAAGGTGGTGTCGGCGCTGTGCGCTTGGCTGGTGGGCCGTCGCTACCTGGACAGCAATCCTTGGGAGGGCGTGCCGGCATTGCGGGTGGCCGCGCTTGCGATCGACATCGAGCGGGCGGTGCCGGCCGATATTTGGCAGATGCTGATGCCCTGGCTTGAAGAGCAAGCCAACCAGGATGCGTATTGGCGTACCGTGCGCGCGGCTCTATTGCTGCTGCATGATTCCGGTATGCGGGTGTTCGAGGCCGCGGCCGCCGATCGCGCTGGGCTGCGGCCGGCCGCCCGCGAGGGGGCACTGTGGGGAGAGCTGGAGATCGTCGGAAAGCGCACAAAGCTTCGCATGGTGCCGATCAGTGGTCGGGCCTACGCCGCGCTGGAGGCGCATTGGCGCGATCGAGAAGCCATTGGTGACACTGGTGGCCCGATGCTGGCGCCCGTGAAGGTCGGTACCAGTCCGCGCGCGAAGGCGAAAGCAGAAGAGGGAAGGACCGGCTACAGTGATCGCGGCCTGCGGCACGTGGTTGACCGCGCGGGCCAGGCCTTCCGCGCATGGCTTGCAGACCACCATGCCGAGTTGGCGCGCCACAAGCTGTTCTTGCATCCCCACGCGTTTCGCCATGCGTTCGGCACCGATGCCACCGACGCGGGCGTGCCGCTCGATGTCCTGCAGAGCTATCTGGGACATGCCTCGCCAGCGACCTCATCGATCTACAGCAAGGCCGGCGCGCGCCGGCGCCAGGGCGAGATCCGCAAACTGTATGGTGCGGCCTAGAAAGAATGGGTGCGTCTCAGCCGACAGTGCCGCTCATTTACCGTCAGGCAAGGCAAGGAATCCGCTTATAGCCGCCATCTATAAGGCTTAGCGGGAAAAGTAGCGCGATACTGTCTCTAGAATGTAGAGGGCAAGCTCTTGCAAAATGCAGGAAACACGAACTTTGGAGGCCCGAAATGGACCGCGCCATCCTGCAATTGCTGACCGCACTGACCAAACTTGAACCGTTGTCACTGGCCATCTTCTTCCTGGGGATGATGGGGCTGGGCGCACTGTGGATCGGCGTACTCGCCATGAAGAGCCGGGGGCGCAAGTGAGCGCGGCCGGCTTTTCCAGAACGCAGTGGGCAAAGATGCCCTGCGGATGGCAGACCGACTTCTTCGTCCATCACCAAATCAACGGCATGCCGGCCGGGCAGGCCATCGCCGCGTTGAAGATCTACATCGGATTGGTCTGCAGGGCGACGTATCGCAAGCGGGACGACTTGCCGGCACCAGGCTGCGCACGGCTGACCCTGTCCGATCTGTGCGAGCTGTTGGATGTCTCGCGGCCGATGGTGGTGGCGGGCATTGGCCGGTTGCTTGAGCTTGAGCTCATCGAGCTGCTGGAAAAGCGGCCCGCCGTGTATAGGCTGGCCAAGTTCGAGACTTGCGACTACTGGACCAAGCTGCCGAGTGGCTATCTCTATGGCGCGGATTCCATGCGCAAGCTGTTCAAGATCGCGGATCTGTCGAACCGGAGCGGTGCCACGCTGCACGCGCTGCAGCTGTACCTGTATTTGGCGTCCGTCCGCGACAAGCACACGCTGAAGGCCACAGTGTCATACACGCGCATGGATGACACGCTGTGTATGACACGCAATGAGATCTCACGCGGCTTGTCGCTCCTGATCTCGCATAGCCTCATCGGGTCGCGTTTGGGAGACCCTGACCCTGCCACCAGGAAACGGCCGGCCAACGTGTATTGGTTGCAGGGAAGAATTGGTGCGCGCGGCGAAGATGATCTGTTGGGCGATGAGGCGGCCCCTGCAGGAGCTGGGGCTCAAGGCCCGAAGCTCATCACGAGCTGAGCACCGCAGCCGGCGGCGCCATCAGCGGAATGTTCTATCGCGCCGGCCGGGGCAGGGCGCCTGGGTAGTGCTTGGCGATGATGCGGTTCATCTTCTCGATCAGGTCGAGGCGCTTGAACGCAACATGGCCCGTCCCTTTCTTGAACCACTTCATCGTCAGGTAGTCGTTCTCGGCGAACGCTTCCCTTCGGTTTCCGGCCTCTGTAAGCAGGAAATAGATGCCGTTGCGATGGTCCGCCTCTGGCTTGCCGTCCAGTACGTGAAAGACGCGCATCAGATCATCTAGCTCGTCGGTCGTGCGATGGTTCACATGGCCATAGTTGCCTTTGAGTTGGACGATGATGCGCTTGCCGAACAGGGCAGGGAGGTTGGTCTTGTACTCCCAAGACAGGCGGCGAAAACACGCGATCACGCCGCGCTCGAACATTTCGGCCCGCGCATCGTGAAGTGCGGCAAAGGTCGATCGAATGTTGGCAGTGGTCAGTGCTGGGAACTCGCCATCTCCAATTGCCTTGTTCCAGTTGGCACGTGCGGTCGCGTCCATCAGGCTGCGCAGACCGGACTCGTCCAGCAAATACCGCCAGCCTGCGGCGTCGACGTGCTTGGTGATTTCCTGCATCGCATCCGGGAGCTTGGATGCAAATCCCGTCAGGGCTGTGCCCTGTCGGAATGCGAAGCTGTTGTCGAGCACCAGGCGAGGAAAGCCAATGTTGGCCGCTGCGGCGATGGTCTCAGCTTCGGCCAGAAGATGGAGAGCTTCCCGCACGCGCGAGAGAACTGCCTCGCGCTGGTTGACCATATTGTCGACGCTGACGCTCTTGACGAGGTCGGTAGCCGCTTCGTTGCCCGCAGGGTATGACTCAAGGCTCATGGCAACAGAGACTCCTGTTTCCGACGGCGATCACTGCGGCGCCGGCGCGTGCGCGTGATACTCAGCACTGTCGAAGCGAGCAGCCAGGTGCCGGCTGCGTAGAGCGCCGTGACCATGCCAAGCACCGAGGCGAGAACGATGTTGCCGAGCGCAAACAGTACCGCGATGTTCAACGCTGCATAGGCCGCCGAGCAGATGCCGATGGCGAGCAGCACGGCCGTCAGTGGGCGCGTCTTACAAAGATGAACGATGTCGAGCAGCATTCGGCTTCCCGCGCTCAATCTGGGTTCACTTGCAAGTTGCATCGAGTGCATCCTGCAGCGCCTTGTGCTCGGCGACCGTCAGCTCGGCCTCGTGAATCGTTTCCTTGCCGTTGACGATCATCAGTGCGTAGGGTTCGGCAAGAAGACGAGCTTCCGCACACAGCTTGCCGTCACCATCCGACTGCTGCCGCTCGCGCCAGATGTTGATGGCGGTCTCGATTTGCGCAATGGTGTAGGTCTTCATGGCTCGATCTCGAAGTGGTTTTTTTGGTGGGCGGAAAAAAACACCCCCGGGGTTTTATGGGGTTAGGAGGGGGTTTTTATATTTTTGTGACCCC
>CAUPMS010000069.1:0-8737 GCA_963512445.1 uncultured Ralstonia sp. | reverse complement strand
CGATAGCTCAGTCGGTAGAGCGCCGGACTGTTAATCCGTAGGTCCCTGGTTCGAGCCCAGGTCGAGGAGCCAAGAAAACAAAACGCCTCGCTTCGTGCGGGGCGTTTTCATTTGTGGCACCGGTCTCGTGTATTGTCTTGCACCGCGCCCCACGCCCGAGTGGTGAAATTGGTAGACACCGCGGACTTAAAATCCCTTGCCGGTATAGTATTCACAAGGGTTTGCGGGTTCCGGTGCGTAAATGTGCGTAAATGATCCTGCAGCCCTTGTGTATGCCATCAGGGGGCACCATGGGATCGATCACCAAGAACACGCGGCTCGATAAGCGCACCGGCAAGAACGTCACCACCTATCGCGCGTTCATCCGCCGCACCGTGGCGGGCAAATCCGTCGGCAAGTCCAAAGTCTTCGCCAACCGGTCCGATGCCAAAGCCTGGATCACTGAGAACGAGCACAAGGGAGCGCTGGCCGTACTCGCTCAAGGCACAGGTCCGACGTTCGCCGACCTGATCGAAGACTTCATCAAAGCCCCACCCGTGCGCGGGACCAAATACTGGTCCGCTGCTCACCTTGAATTCTGGCGCGAGCAATTCGGCGGCATGAAGACCGGCGAGATCGGTCGTGCGGAGATCAATGCGGCTGTCGCCCGACTGCAGAACAAACCCGCCATGCGCAAAGGCGGCGATGGCGTGAAGGCCACCGACGAGAAAATCACTGCGGCCACGGTGAACCGCTATCTGGCCAGCCTCTCGTCAGTGCTGAACTATGCGCTGGGACTAGAGATCATTGAGGTGCACCCGCTCAAGGCAGGGAAGGTGCGCAAGCTCAAAGAGAGCGCCGGCCGGCGCCGCATCCTCACACTCGATGAAGAGCAACGGCTGTACGCTGCGGCCGACGCCAGTCAGTGGCCGATGATGCGGCTGTTCCTTCGGGTCTGCCTCACGACCGGCGCACGCAAAAGCGAAGTGCTCAAGCTACGCTGGCAGGACGTGCACCTGGGCGAATCGGTTGCCATCCTCCCGACCTCCAAGAACGGGGAGCCGCGCGCCCTGCCGCTCGTGTCCGACGTGAAAGATGCACTCAAGCATGCCAAGAAGGTGCGGCAGTCGGATTTCGTGTTCTACGATCCGCTCCACCCTGACAGGCCCAAGAACGTCGACACCACGTGGCGCCACGTCCGCCAGCGTGCCGGCCTATGGCAAGACCGCGAGGACAAGCTGGATCAGGTCGTCCTGCATACGACGCGCCACACGGTGGCTACCAAGCTACTCAAGAAGGGTGCGAACATCGCGCAGACCGCAAACATCACGGGGCACAAGACCCTGGCTATGCTCCGGCGTTATACGCACCTGGCCGCCCAGGACGCCGTTGACCTCGCGCAAAAGCTACTTTCGGACACACCCACCAGCGCAGGCGACAGCGACGCCGCATGACACGCTTGTCAGCTCACCCTAGTCGCACCTAAAATCGGTCCAACACAACCTGCCTAGGGGTTCAAGACTAGGAGCACCAGCCAAGCGCGCCAACGTGACCGCCATCCGTTGGAAGCCGGCAAGGTGAACCGAGTAGCCCGGACAGGGCCAGATGGCGCAGTGATAAGTCACTGCGCCTTTTTCATTTCTGCGGCGCAGTGGCTTTGCAAGGAGCCGCCCATGCAAGCCGCAATCTCCAGCACCTCTGCCCTCCCCGCCGGCGCGATCACGCTCGACGACCTGTACGACGTCGAAGACCTCGCCGCGACGTACCCCAACATCCTGAGCGTTTCGACGTTGCGCTGGCAATTGCGCAGCCGGGACGCCAACGGCCTAGCCAGTGCCTGCGTGCGCGTCGGCAAGAAGCTGCTGATCTCGAAATCCCGCTATGAGCATTGGCTGGCGTCGCAGACAGGGGGCGCAGCATGAAGGCGATTTTCAAGGAATGGCACGCCGCGCCGCCGCTGGCGATCGCTCTAACTGTGCTCGCACTGCACCAGTCTGCCGATCAGATCGCTGCGGTCAGGGCAAAGCTCTGCGATGCCGGGCAAGTGCTGCCGCGTGTCGTCAAGCAGTGGAAGGCCAAAGAGCAGGACCTTCGGGACTTCGCTGCGGGGTTCTACGATGCATTCCTGACGGCGGCCTTGAGACAGTTCGGCTTCCACCTGGCCACGTCCGTTCCGCCACTCGACACCACCGAGCAGGCCGCATACGCCGTGGCCTGGGTCCGCGCGCTCGAAAGCGCAGCGCAGCCACCGGCCAGCAACCAGCCGTAACTAGCCACACCGTACGCAGCGCCCGCAGATCGCGGGCGCTCTTCATTTCTGGGTGCGCGAAACGGCGCCGGTTTCCATAGCTGACGTGCCCACCCCTAGAGTCGATACCAGTCGCTTGCAGTTCGCGACAGTCAACACCTAGGGGTTACGTCGTGACACACATCATCAAGCTTGCTGAGCTCGAACAGCGCGTCGGGCTCACGCGCACATCCATCTACAAGCTCATCCACCGCGGCGAGTTCCCTGCACCGGTGCGCCTGCTAGGCCGCGCGAGCGGATGGCTCTCCACCGAGATAGACGCCTGGCTGGCAGCCCGCCCGCGTGGCGTTGAGGCGTGGGGTACGGGCCGCAAGGCATGAGGGCAACAGAGAAAGGAGATACGGAAATGCAGACCAAAAGAAAACGCGCCGCGGGCGGCCACCCGAAGCGCGTTAGCAAGTGCTACATGTTCAGCGGCATTCAAACAATTCTCGCCGGCATTGTCAATCATCCATGCGCCGCGCCGCTCGCTGCCCTTTTTGGCTTCCTCGCTGGGGTGCAGGCATGAGCACGACCACACTCGCCCTAGCCCCGGCAATCCTCGATCCGATCGTATCGCGCGTGCGTACCGACGTGCATTGGGTCAAAAGCAACGGACACCCCGTCTCGCTCAAGACACCGCTGACTGAGGCCCACCTCGTTGGGCACTTGAACGGCGGGAGCGCCCGTGGGGTTTGCCCGATCCACGCAGGCCAATCCTCCACTCGCCTTGCCCTCTTCGATCTCGACGCCCACAAGGCTGAGACGCCGTGGGCGGAGATGACTCGGACTGCCGAGCTGCTGATCGACCAACTGCGCAAGCATGGCATGGCCCCGCTTGCGTTCCGTTCCTCTGGCGGCAGCGGCATCCACGTCTATCTGCTGTGGGACGAAGCCCAAGACGCATACTCCGTGCGGCAGTTCCTTCGCAGCGTGCTTGAACAGATCGGTTTTTCAGACGGCGCGAAGGGCGTCAAAGCGCGCGAGATCGAAGTTTTCCCCAAGCAAGACCATGTGCCGCTCGACGGCTACGGAAACATGTTCGTGCTGCCCCTGGCCGGCGCCAGCGTCCCCTTGTGGGAAGCTGCCGATCTGGAACCGATGCCCAGAGAGTGGCCGATCGACTGGCAGGTGTCGCAGGCGGTGCCGGCGGTAGACAAGCCTGAGCGCCCGGTGCGTGATGCTGTGGCGCCAAGCTTGGCGCTGGCCGAACTGCGCAGCGCACTGCAAGCCATCCCCAACGGGGACGATGAGAACACGGACAGCCTGGGGTACGACGATTGGTTCCGCGTTGTCTGCGGCATCCACTACGAGAGCGGTGGAAGCGATGAAGGCTTGAACCTGGCACATGAGTTCTCCGCGCGGTCGAAGAAGCACGAACCCGATGTTCTCGATGAACGTGTCTGGCCGTACATCACTCACGATCGAGCAAACCCGATCACAGGCGGGACGATTCTCAAACTGGCCACCTCACACGATTGGGTGCCCGACTATTCGCGGGAGTGGGCGCCGGTTCCGCCGTTGACACCGGAGGAAGAGGCGGAGCAAATCGAGATTCGGAAGCGCAACGCCGTAAAGTTCGCGCGCGCGGCACGCATCGCTCAGGCTGCCATTGAGCGCGCGAAGTTCACAGGCGGCCGCGACGCGCTGGAGGCGGAGCGCCGCGAGTTCCAGAAGCGAGAGAACGAGAAGATCGGCGAGGGGCAACACCTGATCCCCGCCGCCGAAATCATCACACTCGAATCCGCGCTTAACCGGTTTGTGTTCCTCTCCGACGGGTCGCGGGCCGCTGACGTTTTCAACCCGCACTACGACCTTGCGTTCGCCGATTGGGCTGCCACGCACAAGGCGTCCAAGGAAAGCATGGCTCAGCCCGACCGCGAGCTGGCCAACGGCAGGGTAAAGAAGATGCCCGACAAGGACGTGGCCGTGAGCGAGCTGTGGCTTGCTTCGCCGCGCCGCCAGACGGTTGTCTGCCGCACCTTCAAAGCAGGCGGCGGCCTCATGCTCCCCGATCCAGACGGCCGGCGGGCGCTCAACACGTGGAAGCCCTTCGATCGCAGCGTCGAGGTGCACGACGTCGAGGCCGCGGGTATTGGTCTGTTCCTTGATCACGTTCACTTTCTATTTGGCGACGACACAGAGCGCTTTCTCGATTGGCTCGCCCATATCGAACAGCGCCCCGACGTGCTGCCGCACACGGCCTGGCTGCACATCGCCAAGAACTTCGGCATGGGCCGCAACTGGCTGGCTTCGGTCCTTTCGCGCGTATGGGGTGGTGCTGTCGCAGCCAACCTCGACCTCGTTGCCTTGCTCAGCAACGGATTCAACGGCCGGCTGTCGCGCAAGGTTCTGGCGATCGTGGACGAGATTCGCGAAGGCGGCCGCGACTCGCAGTGGGAGCACTCAGAAAAGCTCAAGAGCGTCATCACGGAAGAGACCCGGCTGATCAATCCGAAGTACGGCCGCCAGTCCATGGAGTACAACGCCTGCCGCTGGCTGATGTTCAGCAATCACGTGTCCGCGATCCCGCTGGAGACTGGCGACCGCCGCTTTGAGGTCGTGTGCACTGATGCCATGCCGCGTGATGCCGCCTACTACACACGGCTTTACAACGTCCTGCAAGACAAGTTCTTCATCGCCGCCGTGGCCCAGTTCCTCCTTACGCGCGATCTCTCCCGCTTCAACCCGGGCGCCATCGCCGCCAACACCAACGCCAAACAGGCAGTCACCCGTGCCAGCCAGACGCCCACGGCGCAGCGGTGCGAGATGGTGGCGCGCTTGTGGCCGTCTGATGTCATCGCGTCGGCCGTACTTGCCGAGATTGTCGCCGGTGCGGCGGAGGCTCCGCTCACGGCAGCGCATCGGCGGACCCTTGAGCAGTTTGGCATGGAGGCTTGGGGCAAGACGATCAAGGTTGATGGAAAGCCTATCCGCGTCACGATCGTGCGCAACAAGGAGCGGTGGCGGCAGGCACAGGCGGCCGAAGTCAGGGAAGAGCTCAAGCGCGGCGGCGCACCGACCATGGCAGACGGGCTCAATCCCACCCGGGAATACCTCGACGAGCTTGACGCAGAAGGGTAAGCCGCACGTTCCGATGGCCGACTGCAGTATGCATGTCGACCATCGGGGAACACCCCGCCGCTGGAGATGGCCGCACGCCCGTGGCAGTTGCGTGGGGTGCATGGTGCGCGTTGCCAAAGGGGTTCGGGTAACGCAGGTAACGCTGGTAACACCACCCTAAAAAAAGGCGCTGGAACGAATTTTTGATTTTCATTCGGTGGGGGTTTTATGCAGGTGGTGTTACCAGCGTTACCTGCGTTACCTCACCGCCCGCCGCCGATGTGCAAGGCCCCGCGCCTGTCAATTTTTGCAAGTTCAAAACGCACACGTGCGTGAAGCTGGGCGCGCGACAACACCAACCACCGCCGCTCCCTGCCCGTCTCGGTTTCCATACCTTGCGACTGTCCTCGTAGCATCCCAATGAACGTATGCGCATACGTATCGCGGATGTTGAATCCGCTGTGCTATGCCCGCAAACCCGCATGGCTGCTAGGCGTGCAGAGCCGACCACAACGGAATGTGTAAATCGGCGCGTAACCGACCCATCGAAACGGAGCCCCGAGCAATGACGACCCTCACACGACCTGCCATTCAGCAAGCCCGTGCCTGGCTCTGGCAGGTGTCGGACGCGGTGGCGCGCGCAACGCTTGAGACTGCGCTCAACGACGCGGAGGCCAGTACTGCCCGGCCCTATGTGTTTGCCCAGGACCCACTGACTGGAAAGTGGTTCTGCGGTTGGCTCGGCGAGCAACGGCTCGTGAGCGACGAAGGGTTGAAGGGTTTGATACCTGCTTTTGCCGTCATGTCGAAAGGCATGGTTGACACCTACCGATTCACAGGGGGCGCCGACACAAAGGCTGCTGCTACCAAACTGCGCAATGCAATTCACTTGGCCGGCGTGAACTGGGCCGAACGCAACGGTCTCCGGCCGCTGGCGTCTGCGTTCCGGCGCATCCGCGTCACGCGAACGCAGATGTTCTATCACCCTGCCCCCAACGGCGTGCAGATCGAGACCGATCTGCACGAGTGAGCCGTATTCGCAACGTATGCGCATATGTGAGGTCGTGTCGGTGCGTCTATCGTCAGGTCAACCAATCAGGAGTGCCAGATGTCCCGCTCGAAAGCGACCACCAAACCCAGCCCGGCAAAGCCCGATGCGCAAGCTACAGCGGGCCTGCTGAACGAAGCGCTCACGGCAGCATATAGCGACCTGCAAGCCGCCCAGGCGGAACGAACCGAAGCGCTGCGAGCTGTCGTCAACGACCCTACCGGAGCCGCTGCACGCGTTGGCAAATCCGATGCCCGGATCAAGGACGCTGAGGCGCGAATTGCCACGCTGAACGACGCATTGGCGCAAGCCCAGGCCGAAGCTAGCGCCGCCTATGCTGAAGCCCGCCGCTCAGCCGCCGCCGCCGACTGCGCGAAGGTGATCGCGCTGGCCAACGAGCGCGTGGAGATTGCCAAAGAGATCGATGCAGCCCTGGCCGCCGCTCGGGCGGCCGTCGAGCGGTACGCGGCAAATGGGCGCGCTGGAGATGCCGCCGCCCGTCGCGCGCTGGAATCAGTGCATGGGGGTGACATGCCCCGCATGCTCGATGTCATGGTCGTGGTGTTGCCCAAGGCTGGCGGCACCGGCGAGCACGTGGCGGTCGCGCTTGGGCACCACGTTCGTGCACTGGCCAACCTGCTCAACGTTCCGAGCATCGAGAACCACGTGAGCGTGTCGCACTACCTACCGAAAGGCCCGGCCACGCTGCAAGCCGCCGCTCAATTCGACGTTGACGCTCTTGCTGCTCGCTTCGGGGGTGCACGATGACCACGTCATTCGAGGCCGCAGCCGCCTCGCTCTACGGCGATACGCCACCCGACCGCGCCCCAGCGGCCGTCGCCACTCCGGCGCCGACGCCTGCACCTGTCGCGGCACCCACGCCGGCACCCGCACCCGCCGCCACGCATGAGGCCGAAGAGCCAGCGCCCAACACAGACGACACTCAATCGGTCGCCATCACGGCCGAAGCTATTGCAGCAGCTGTGCCCCAGACCATCCGCGAAGCGCGCGACGCCGACCAGCTACGCAAGCTGTACAGCCCGCAGACGGAACACAGCGGTTCAATCCCCGACAACGCATTCGTGACCGAGAGCATCAATGCCAACACGTCGAAGGCTATCGCGGTCGAACTGCGCGAGATGGCGGGCGATATGGGCGCGCGCGCTGCAGACGTGCAAGCCATCACCAGCGCGATGCGCGACGCATCCGCCGCCCCGTTGACCGACGAGCAGCGCACCGAGGCACGCGAGCAGGCGGTACAGATGCTGAACGCGGAATTCAACGACCAAGCGCGCCAGGCATTGATCGATGCCCGCAAATTCGTCGCTGCCGATCCGCGTCGCGCCGCCCTACTTGAGAAGGTCGGCGACGACCCTCGCGTCGTGCTTACGGTTGCCCGCCTTGCCCGCGCCGCTAAAGCACGCGGCCAACTCTGAAGGAGAAACTCATGACTCGATTGACTGTTGTCGAATGTAAGCGCGCGGAGCACGTGCACACCAGCGACCAAATTGTCCAAGCCAACCAGGCCGCCGAGGTGGCACGCACGACCGCATTCGAGGTCGCAGCTCTTGCCGCCAAGTTGCACGCCCAAGCCGACGGCATCACAGACCAGGGACGCAGCTTGCGTGCATCGGCCGACCGGTTGTTTGCGCAGGCTGCGCACCTGCACGAACAAGCGCGCACGCTAGGAGCGCAAGCCGATCGTTTGCTCAAGAGCTGCTTCCACTGAGCGGAGAACGACATGGACTCGCTCGAATACGCCGAGTGGTACCAGCAACAACTCGCTCTCGTTGCCAAACAGCAGCAATGGCCAGCCAACTGGCAAACCGCTCAGAACGGTGGACCGCTCAACGCCTGGAATCGCATGCTGCAACTGGTAAAGCCCCAGGCCGGGCTCGACAGCCCCAACGATCCACGCTAGCCACGAGAGGCCGAGATGAAAAACACGAATCCTGATCCGACCGTACAAGACAACGTGCCACCTGTGCCACCCGCCGTGCCGCCCGTACCGGGATTGCCCGGCCAGACCCTGGCAAGTGAGAGCCGCTACCCGCCCGGCATCCGGCAAGAGAACTCTTGGGAGGCAGCCATGCGCCATTTTTCGACCAACGCCGGAATCGTGTAACGGAGCAGCCATGTCAGGAGCTGCGGCCAAGGTGAACGCAAACGGCCACCGGATAGGTGACTCGCATCACAACGCCGTCCTGACCGACCACGAGGTCGAACTGATCCGGCAACTGGCAGACAGCGGCATGAACCAGCAAGCCATCGCGGCCAAATTCGGCGTAACAAAGAGCCAGATATGCAAGATAGTGAACTTCAAGGCCAGAGCCCAAACGCCGGTATGACGAGGGAGCCGG
>CAUPMS010000068.1:0-9840 GCA_963512445.1 uncultured Ralstonia sp. | reverse complement strand
GCAAGACAAAGAAAGTGAGTCAGCCCCGGCAGGGGATGAAACAGGGATGGACCACCAGCAAAAAATCCACCCCACAACAAAGCATCAATCAGCCGGCGTAATGTCGATATGACAATGCGACGAATGCGAGTGCGAAGCATCACCACCCTGATGCAGATGGTCCTGCACCTCAACCCGCATCCCCAACCGCGCCAGCAGCTTCCGGTCAGCATCCGCCTCCGGGTTATCAGTCGTCAGCAGCTTCTCGCCATAGAAGATCGAGTTGGCGCCCGCCATAAAGCACAGCGCCTGCAACGCGTCATCCATCGCCTCGCGGCCAGCGGAGAGCCGCACCATCGCACGAGGCATCGTGATCCGCGCCACCGCAATCGTGCGCACGAAATCAAACGGATCCAGCTCTTCATTGCCAGCCAGCGGCGTGCCTTCCACTTTCACGAGGTTGTTGATCGGCACCGAATCCGGATACGGCTCCATGTTCGCCAGCTCGGCGATCAGGCCCGCACGCTCGTGCACCGATTCCCCCAGCCCGACAATGCCGCCGCAGCACACGTTGATGCCCGCGTCACGCACGTGCTCCAGCGTGTCGAGCCGATCCTGATACGTGCGCGTGGTGATGATCTCGCCGTAGAACTCGGGCGCGGTGTCGAGGTTGTGGTTGTAGTAGTCCAGCCCCGCATCCTTTAGCTGCGCCGCTTGCTCCTGCTTGAGCATGCCGAGCGTCACGCAGGTCTCCAGCCCCATCGCCTTTACGCCGCGCACCATGTCGGCCACGGCATCGAGCTGATGCGGCTTGGGGTTGCGCCACGCCGCGCCCATGCAGAAGCGGCTCGCGCCGTTTTGCTTGGCACGCGATGCGGCTTCGAGCACTTCGTCGATCGGCATCAGCTTTTCAGCCTCGACACCGGTGTCGTAGCGCGCCGATTGCGGGCAGTACGAGCAATCTTCCGGACAACCGCCAGTCTTGATGGACAGCAGCGTCGAGAGCTGCACCGCATTCGCATCAAAGTTGGCGCGGTGCACCTGCTGTGCCTGGAACAGCAAATCGTTGAACGGCAGCGCGAACAGCGCTTCGATGGCTTCTCGGCTCCAGCGGGCGTCGGGTGCCTGGCCCGGTGTGACCGGCACCTTGGCAGCGTTCGGAACGAAGTTGATCGGAGTGTGTTGCATGAGGACTTCCTTCAAGTGATGCGTGGTTTCGTAGTGATGCGGATCAGGCCGGCAGCAGCCAGTTTGGCTTGCGCTTGCCCAGGAAACTTTGCACGCCTTCGCGGCCTTCTTCTGACGCGCGAATGGCGGCGATGCGTTCAGCGGTGTCGGCCAGCAGCGCGTCATTGACGGCGGCGCCGGACACCTCGCGCACGAGCCGCTTGCTCTCGCGCACGGCGTTCGGGCTGTTGGCGACGAGCGCGGCGGTGATGTCGCCCACCTTGGCGTCGAGCGCATCTGCGCTCACCAATTCATGCACAAGCCCCAGGCGATGCGCTTGGGCAGCGGAGAAACGCTCGGCGGTGATGAAGTAGCGGCGCGACGCTTGCTCGCCCAACGCGCGGATCACGTACGGGCTGATGGTGGCCGGAATCAGCCCGAGCCTGGCTTCCGACAGGCAGAAGCTGGCCGAGTCGACGGCGACGACGATGTCGCATGCGGCGACCAGCCCGACGCCGCCGGCATACGTGTCGCCTTGCACGCGTGCGATCACGGGCTTGGGGCAGGTGTAGATGGCGCGCAGCATCTCGGCCAGGCGCAGGGCGTCGGCGCGGTTCTCGTCGTCGGAGTAGCCCGCCATCTTTTTCATCCAGTTCAGGTCGGCACCGGCGCAGAAGGCGGGGCCGTTGCCGGACAGGACGATGGCGCGCACGCCGGGCTCATTGGCCAGCGCGCGGAACGCGCCGGTCAGCTCGGCAATGACGGTTTCGTTAAAGGCGTTGCGCACGTCGGGCCGGTTGAGCGTGAGCGTGGCGACGGCGCCGTGCTGGCTGAAGGCGAGCGTTTCGAAGGCGTTCATTCGGGGTCCTTGTTGGTGTCGGCCTTGGGGTCGTCGGGGCCGGCGGCTTCAGAGGCAGCGCCCGCTTGTACGGGGCTGGCCTGGCCTGCGGGCAGACCGAGTTCGCGCAGGAAGGCATCGACCTTTGGCAGCCAGACGGCAAGCCCCGCGTGGCTGGCAAACATGCCGTGCGAGTCGCTCTTGAAGTTGCCGTAGTCCACCAGTTGCGCCTTGCCTCCCGCGCTCGTGTAGGCGGCAAACATCTTCTCGGGCATCGGCGTGGGCCAATAGCTGTCGTTGTCGCCATAGAACCAGAGCGACGGATAGCGCGACTGGCGGCCATACGCCTCAAAGGCGTGCACGAGGTTGCTTTCCCAGGCGACGCAGGTGTCGTTGCGCAGGCCGCCCG
Source organism: uncultured Ralstonia sp. (assembly GCA_963512445.1). Classification (GTDB taxonomy): domain Bacteria; phylum Pseudomonadota; class Gammaproteobacteria; order Burkholderiales; family Burkholderiaceae; genus Ralstonia. The sequence continues at coordinate 7,447 of CAUPMS010000068.1, read as the reverse complement.
CAAAGTTGACCAGGCCCCGCACGCCGGGGTAGCCCACCGTGCCGAAGGCCATCGTGGTCAGGCCGCCATGTGATTGGCCCATGACGACGATGCGGCTGCGGTCCACATACGGCTGCGCGGTCAGGTAGTCGAGCGCGGCCACCACGTCGTCGGCCTGGATGAGGCCGTTCGACTCCACATTGCAGCCGCTGCCGATATAGGCCCCGCCCGACTTGGAGAAACCCTGGCGCATCGGGATGGCCACCACGTAGCCGCGCGCGACCAGCGCCGCTGCCTGCTCGCTGTAGCGGGCACGCGCCTGGAAGGCCGCGTTGCCGCGTGACTTGCCGTGGTTGAGCACGATCAGCGGGAAGGGGCCGTTGCCGGCCGGCTTGTAAATGGTGGTCTCCAGCTTGACGGTGAAGATGCCCGCAGACTTGGGCACGTCCACCACGGTCTCGGCCATGCCGGAAGGCGCGGGCTCGCTCGCATGTGCGGCGGCGAGCAGCAACGCGCAGCCAATGGCTGCCCACACGTTGTGCCACATCCGCCCAGACTTCCTGTTCACTGCAAATTCCTTATTGCTGTGTGGATGGAATCGGCGGCCCGCTTACATGCGGAACACGCCGAAGTTCATATCGCCGATCGGCGCATTCAGGCTGGCCGACAGCCCCAGGCCCAGCACGCTGCGCGTATCGGCCGGGTCGATCACGCCGTCGTCCCACAGGCGCGCGCTGGCGTAATACGGGTGGCCCTGGCGCTCGTATTGGTCGCGGATCGGCGTCTTGAAGGCGGCTTCTTCATCCGCGCTCCATTGGCCGCCCTTGGCCTCGATGCCATCACGGCGCACGGTGGCGAGCACGCTCGCGGCCTGCTCGCCGCCCATCACCGAGATGCGCGCGTTCGGCCACATCCACAAAAAGCGCGGCGAATACGCGCGCCCGCACATGCCGTAGTTGCCCGCGCCAAACGAGCCGCCGATGATGACCGTGAACTTGGGCACCTGGGCCGTTGCCACTGCCGTCACCATCTTGGCGCCGTTCTTGGCGATGCCTTCGTTCTCGTACTTGCGGCCGACCATGAAGCCGGTGATGTTCTGCAGGAACACCAGCGGGATCTTGCGCTGGCAGCACAGCTCGATGAAGTGCGCGCCCTTGAGCGCCGCTTCCGAAAACAAGATGCCGTTGTTGGCGATGATGCCGACCGGGTAACCCCAGATGCGCGCGAAGCCGCAGACCAGCGTGGTGCCGTAGCGCGCCTTGAATTCATCAAAGGCGGAATCGTCAACGATGCGGGCGATGACCTCGCGCACGTCGAACGGCTTGCGCGTGTCGGTCGGGATCACGCCATAGAGTTCTTCGGCCGGGAAGCGCGGCTCGACCGGCGCATGGATCTGTACTTGGTCCGGCTTGCGGCGGTTCAGGTGCGCGACGATGCTGCGGGCCTGCGCCAGCGCGTGCGAATCGTTGTTGGCGAAGTAGTCCGCCACGCCAGACAAGCGCGTGTGCACGTCGGCACCGCCCAGGTCTTCGGCGCTCACCACCTCACCGGTGGCAGCCTTCACCAGCGGCGGGCCGGCCAGGAAGATCGTGCCCTGTTCCTTCACGATGATCGACTCATCGCTCATGGCCGGCACGTACGCGCCGCCGGCCGTGCACGAGCCCATCACCACCGCGATCTGCGGAATGCCCTTGGACGACAGGTTCGCCTGGTTGTAGAAGATGCGGCCGAAGTGGTCGCGGTCGGGAAACACGTCGTCCTGATTCGGCAGGTTGGCGCCGCCCGAGTCGACCAGGTAGACGCAGGGCAGGTGGTTCTGCTCGGCGATCTCCTGCGCGCGCAGGTGCTTCTTCACCGTCATCGGGTAGTAGGTGCCGCCCTTGACCGTGGCGTCGTTGCAGACGATCACGCATTCCTGCCCCGAGATGCGGCCGATGCCGGTGATGATGCCGGCGCCCGGTGCCGCGTCGTCGTACATGCCGTACGCCGCCATTTGCGAGAACTCCAGGAACGGGGTGCCGGGGTCGAGCAGTTGCTGCACGCGGTCGCGCGGCAGCAGCTTGCCGCGCGCGAGGTGCTTGGCGCGGGCGTCGTCGCCGCCGCCCTGGGCGATGCGGGCGACCTTGTCGCGCAAGTCCGCAACGAGGGTGCACATGGCATCGGCGTTGGCCTTGAAGTCTTCGGCACGGGGGTTCAGCTTGGTGTCTAGCGTCGGCATGGCAGCGGTGCGATGGAGATCAGTCAGGGAAGGTGCCGTCGACGTACAGCCAACGGCCTTCGGCGGATTCAGCGCCGCTGGCGTCCAGGCGGACGAAGCGGCTGGTTTCATGCAGGCGATGCGCGCGGCCGCCCACCTTGTAGCGCGCGACGAATTCCACCGTCGCGTGTGTCGTGTCTTGCGGCACGTGGCGCTTCACGTCTAGGCCGAGCCAGCGTGTGGCCGCGGCATCTCCCTCGGTCGTTTCCAGATTGGCGGGGCAGGTGGATGGATGCCACGTGCGGCGCAAGTACGCCGTATCGCCCAGCACATAGGCGCTGTAGCGCGAGCGCATCAATTGCTCGGCCGTGGCCGGCACCGCATCACCTGTGTGGAACGGGCCGCAGCAGCGCGCGTACGCAACGCCGCCGCAGGGGCAGGCGTCGGTCGGGCCGATGGGCTTGGCTTGGGTGCTCATCAGGTCAGCAGGTCCGGCAGTTCACGCATGTCGGTGAACGTGCGTGTAGCGCCGGCGGCAATCAGCGGGCCCGGTGCGTTGCGGCCGGCGTAGGCCAGCACGGTCATGCCTGCAGCGTGGCCAGCGGTCACGCCCGTGGGGCTGTCTTCGATCACCAGGCAGCGCGACGGCGATACGCCCAGGCTGCGGGCCGCCAGCAGATACACATCGGGCGCGGGTTTGCTGCGCTCAACCTCGGTGGCGGAAAAGATGCGCACGTCCGTCGGCTGGAAGTGCTCGATCAAACCGGTGCGGTTGAGTTGCAGCTCCACCTTCGTGCGATCGGCGCCGGAGGCCACGGCCATCGGCAGGCCCAGCCTGGAGAGCACGTCAATGGCGTGTGCGATATGCGGCACGGCTTCCACTTCGGCTTCGAGCAGCACGTTGCGGCGTGCGTGGAAGGTGGACAGCCAGTTCGGCGGCAACGGCGCGCCGCGCATCTCGGCAATCGCATCCAGTTCTTCGCGGATGGCTTTGCCCAGGAAGCGCTTGATCGACTCTTCCTGACTGATGCTGATGCCCAGCTCGGTCAGCATCTCCCAGATCAGGCGGTTGACAAGAGGTTCGCTGTCGACCAGCACGCCGTCGCAATCGAAGAGGATCGCGTCAAAGCGTGGATGGTTCGAAATAGAGGAGGTCACTGCAGTCATGCTGTCGTTGTTGTTGGTTCGTCAGCGGCGGCTTGAACATCGGCCGCCGTTATGGATGTGGCCTTATGCGTCCTTATATGCGTCCATCGCGCAGCAACGCTTCGATCTGGTCAAAACGGTCGAAACCCCAGAACGCTTCGCCGTCGACGATCACGTAGGGCGAGCCGAACACGCCGCGCGACATTGCCAGGTCGATCTCGGCCTTGAGCTGATCCTTGATCTGCTGGCCGCTCGCGCCGCTGTTGAGCGCCGCGCCGTCGATGCCCATCGCGTCGGCAATCTTCATGACTTCGGTCGGCTCACCGATGTTGATGTCGTCGACAAACAACGCGCGGTAGAGCGCACGCGCGAAGTCGATCGCGCGGTCGCCGCCGTGGTGGTCGTGCACCCACAACGTGGCGCGCGCGGCGTATTGCGTGGGCAGCGGGAAGTGCGTCGGCTTGCGGTACTCGATGCCGTTAAAGCGCGCGGTGCGCTCAAAGTCGCGCCATGCGTAGTCGCCCTTGAGCGGCACTTGCGGCAGCGGGGAGCCGCCGGTGGTCTTGAACACGACCCCCAGCAAGATCGGGTGCCAGGCCGTTGCGCGGTTGTACTGCTTGGCGAGTTCTTCCACGCGCGTGCTGGCGAAGTAGCCGTACGGCGATGAGAAGTCGAAGTAGAAATCGATGGCCCCGTTCATGATGTGCTCCCCTTGTTGTGCTGCGGCTTCCCCAAAAATGCCTACAGAATGATCACCCGAGTGCGCGGGCGATCAGGATCTTCTGGATATCGCTGGTGCCTTCGTAGATCTGGCACACGCGCACGTCGCGGTAGATGCGTTCCACCGGGAAGTCGCTCACGTAGCCGTAGCCGCCGAAGACCTGGATGGCGTCGGAGCACACGCGCTCGGCCATCTCGCTGGCGTTGAGCTTGGCCATGGCCGCCTCTTTCAGACACGGCAGCCCCGCGTCTTTCAGGCTGGCGGCGTGCCAGACCATCTGCCGCGCCACGTCAACGCGGGTGGCCATCTCCGCCAGGCGGAACTGCACGGCCTGGTGCGCAAACAGCGGTTGGCCGAAGCTCTCGCGCTCCTTGGCGTACACCAGTGCGGCTTCGAAGGCTGCACGTGCCATGCCCACGCTTTGCGCGGCAATGCCGATGCGCCCGCCTTCCAGCCCGGACAGCGCCATCTTGTAGCCCGCGCCTTCTTCGCCCAGCAGGCAATCGGCGGGAATGCGGCAATCCTCAAACACGATCTGTGCCGTGTCCGACGAGTGCTGGCCGAGCTTGTCTTCCAGCCGCGCGACGATGTAGCCCGGCGTTTTGGTCGGCACCAGGAATGCGCTGATGCCGCGCTTGCCTGCGGCCTTGTCCGTCACCGCCATGACGATCGCCACGTCGGCGTGTTTGCCGCTGGTGATGAACTGCTTCACGCCGTTGAGTACCCAGTGGTCGCCGTCGCCGCTTTTTTCGCGGACTGCGGTGGTGCGCAAGGCCGATGCATCGGAGCCGACGTGCGGCTCGGTCAGGCAGAACGCGCCGAGCATCTCGCCGCGCGCCAGCGGCACGAGCCACTGCTGCTTCTGCGCGTCGTTGGCATACGCCATCAGCATGCTGCACACCGGGCAGTTGTTTACGCTGATGACGGTGGAGGTGCCGCCATCACCCGCGGCAATCTCTTCCAGGATCAGCGCGAGCGACAGGTAATCGAGCCCCGCGCCACCCAGTTCTTCCGGCACGGCCACGCCATACGCGCCCAGCGCGCCGAGTTGTCGGTGCACGTCTTTCGGGAACGTTGCGTCGCGGTCCCATGCGGCGGCGTTCGGCACGATCGCCTCGCGCACGAAGGTGCGGATGGCGTCGCGGATCATGTCTTGTTCAGGAGTCAGCAGCATCGTCTTGATCTCACCACTCGATGACGCTGCCGTCGTAGTTGCGGAACCCACCGTTGTCGGCGCGCGTGGCCGATGCGATCACGCTGCGGATGCCCGCTACGCTTTCCTGCGGCGTGATGGCCGCGCCGGCGCCGCCCATGTCGGTCTGCACCCAGCCCGGGTGGAAGGTCAGGCACGTGGCGTTTTTGGCATCGATCGACACACCGCGCAGCACGGCATTTGCCGCCGCCTTGCTGGCGCGATACAGCCAGCCGCCGTTGCCGCCCATCTCGCCAATGCTGCCCATGCGGCTGGAGATGACGGCCAGCACGCCGCCGGGCTCGTCAGCGCCCCCGGCACCACGATGGCCGGCTTCCACCATGGGCAGCACGGCGGGCAATACACCCATCGGCGCCCACACGTTGGTGTGCATCACGGCGTCAAAGTCGGCCTGGCTGACGGGCACGGCGCCCTGCGTGCGCGGGCCGTAGATGCCCGCCACGTAGATCGCCACGTCCAGCGCCTCGCCGTCGAGCTTCCATGCTAGGCCGGCGACGGCGTTGGCGTCGGTCAGGTCCAGCACGTGGGTTTCTGCGCCCAGGGCTTGCAGCTCCTGGGCGGCCTCTTGCGAGCGCACGGTGGCGATCACGCGCCAGCCATCGGCACGGTACTGCTTGACGGTTTCCAGGCCGATGCCGCGCGACGCACCCAGGATGAGTGCGGTGCGCGTGCGGCGGGATGTTGTGTTTGTCATCCCGCGTTCCTCAGTACAGTTCGATGCCGACCGCCGTGGCTTCACCACCGCCGATGCACAGGCTCGCCACACCGCGCTTGCCGCCACGGTGTTGCAGTGCGCCCAGCAGCGTCGCAATCAAACGCGCACCCGATGCGCCGATCGGATGGCCCAGCGCACACGCGCCGCCATTCACGTTCACCTTCTCGTGCGGGATGTGCAGGTCGTGCATCGCGGCCATCGGCACCACGGCAAAGGCTTCGTTGATCTCGAACAGATCGACGTTGCTGCTGTTCCAGTCGAGCTTCTTGAACAGCTTGTCGATGGCCGTGACCGGCGCGGTGGTGAACCAGCCCGGTGCCTGCGCATGCGTGGTGTGGCCCAGCATCACTGCCAGCGGCGTGATGCCGAGCTGCTTGGCGGTCGACTCGCGCATCATCACCAGCGCAGCCGCGCCATCGTTGATCGACGAAGACGATGCGGCCGTCACCGTGCCGTCTTTCTTGAACGCGGGCTTGAGCGATGGAATCTTGTCGACCTTGATGCGGCGCGGGCCTTCATCGGTGTCGATGACGGTGTCACCGGCCTTGCTCGACACGGTGACGGGCGTGATCTCCCAGCGGAATGCGCCCGATTCGGTGGCCTCCTGCGCGCGGCGCACGGAGGTCATCGCGAAGTGGTCTTGTGCCTCGCGCGTGAAGTTGTACTTCTCGGCACAGTCTTCGCCGAAGGTACCCATGGCGCGGCCCTTGTCATACGCGTCTTCCAGGCCGTCGAGCATCATGTGGTCGTAGATCATGCCGTGGCCGATGCGGTAGCCGCCGCGGCCTTTCGGGATCAGGTACGGGGCGTTGGTCATGCTTTCCATGCCACCGGCCACCACCACATCCAGTGAGCCCGCAAGCAGTGCGTCGTACGCGTTCATGGCGGCGCGCATGCCAGAACCGCACATCTTGTTGACCGTGGTGCAGCCGACCGACAGCGGCAGGCCAGCGCCCAATGCAGCCTGACGAGCCGGTGCCTGGCCTTGGCCGGCAGGGAGCACGCAGCCCATGATGACTTCCTCGATCTGCTCGGGCTTCAGGCCAGCGCGCTCGACGGCCGCGCGGATGGCAGCAGCGCCGAGTTGCGGGGCAGTGAGGCTGGCGAGTTCGCCCTGGAAGGCGCCCATCGGAGTGCGGGCGGCTGAGGCGATGATGATGCGGTCGGACATGGTGATCTCCTGGTGTGCTGTCGACATGTTCTGCACTTGTGGTGCAGCGCTTGCGTGTCTCTTGCTTTGGGTGGGCCTTGTTGGTCCATCTCCCTTTCACCCCCTGCCGGGGGCGACTCACTTTCTTTGTCTTGCCAAAGAAAGTAAGCAAAGAAAGGCGCGCCCGAGATGGCGACACCCTCCTTGAATTTGTGTAACCGGGCGGAGACGGGGAAAATTCGCTTCGCTCAGACAGTTCCCCGTCTTTTTTCCGCCCGCTTACACAAATTCAAGGCGCCATCAAGGGCAGGAACGTCAACGGCCAA
>CAUPMS010000067.1:0-9958 GCA_963512445.1 uncultured Ralstonia sp. | reverse complement strand
GTGGCGGTCGGGGTCCCCAAGGTGGACCCTAAAAAGTTAAAAACGCTATCAGTACTATTGTGGGGGTCGGGGGGCGCGTTGCCTTACACCTGTGCTGTCTGCGCCGCCGCCAAACCGCCAGAACCGCTACGCTTCGCCCTGATCGCGTTTCTCGCGCAATCAGCGCGCAAATCAAGCCGTAGTATCGGTGGTCTGGCCGGCAGCTTGCGTCACGTTGAAACAGCCGCGGTAGGTGGCGTAGAACGAGCAGTACAGCACCGCCATCACCAGAATCCGGTACGGCGTGGCGATGATCGGGGCGATGTTGTTGGCGCCGCTCGAGGCGAACAGCGCATCGATGAACAGCGGCACCGCAATCAGCAGGATCGCGACCAGTGCCCCATACAGGATGAACGCTGCGCGGTTGCGCCATACGGCCATCCAGCTGAAGAACAGCGCCTTGCCCACCGGAATGCCGTGCCACGCTACCAGCAGCGGCGCAAACCAGAACAGCACCGCCACGGGGATGTACAACACCGAGCCCATCACCATGGCCAGGTAGAACTCGCGGATGGCGTCGGCGGTGAGCGGCTTGTCGCTGACGATGGTCATGAGCATGTCAACGTCTACCATCGTCATCAGGAGGCCGCTGACGACCAGTACCAGCACGCCGTAGATGCCGCCGAGCTTGAGCAGGCCGCGCATCGCATCCTTGCCATACGCACGGAAGCCCGCGATGAGCGACGCCGGCCCAACGCGCTTGCCTGCCACCGTATCGCGGCACGCCGACATGAAACCCACGAAGATGGCCGGGTTGAGCAGCAGGATGGCGAAGACGCCAATCGGCGGCACCAGCAGCATCAGCAGGTTGACCGCAAACAGGTAGATGAACAGCAGCAGCAAAAAACCGATCGGGTTCTTGCGAAACAGCCACGCACCCTGGCGCAGCCAGACGTAGCCTTGCTTGGCCGGTACTTCAATCAGTTGCATGGTTGGGGAAGATCCAGAGTCAGGCCGCCTGCGCCCACCCGTTCGCGCAGCACGCGCTCGAAGTGGGTGGGGTCATGCGGCTTGAGCAGTTCGGCATCGCGCGGCAGATAGAAATCCCAAAGGCGCGATACCCAGAAGCGATACGCCGCAGCGCGCAGCATGTCCTGCCAGTGCCGCGCTTCGGCATCGGTGAAAGGGCGCACGGCGTGGTAGGCCTGGAGCATGGCGCGTGCCCGCTCGGCATCCAGCACGCCGGTCGCCAGGTCGATGCACCAGTCGTTCACGGTGACGGCCACGTCGAAGAGCCATTTGTCGACGCCGGCGAAGTAGAAATCGAAGAAACCGCCCAGGCGCTCAGGCTGGCCATTGGCTGCCGGCTCGAACAGCACGTTGTCGCGGAAGAGGTCGCAATGGCATGGGCCTTCGGGCAGCGCAGCATAGTCGGCGCTGGCGAAGAAGCGTTGCTGATGCGCGAGTTCGGTTTCCAGCAGGGCCCGTGTGTCGCCGTGCACGAAGGGTGCCACGTCGGGCACGACCTCGTTCCACCACGGCAGGCTGCGCAGGTTAGGCTGATGGCGCGGATAGTCGCGGCCGGCCAGATGCATGCGCGCCAGCATATTGCCGACGATGGCGCATTCCGACACCGTGGGCGCCAGGTTCGAGCGGCCCGCCAGACGCGTCACGATGGTCGCCGGCTTGCCGTTGAGCGTGCGCAGGATTTCGCCGTCGCGGCCGGGAATCGGTGCCGGCACGCTGATGTCGTGCTCGGCCAGATGCTGCATCAGATACAGATAGAACGGCAGCTGTTCGAACGTCAGCCGCTCGAACAGGGTGACGACGTATTCGTGCGGCTGCCCGTCCTTTTCCGTGGTCAGGAAGAAATTGGAGTTTTCGATCCCGGAGGGGATGCCGCGAAATGCGCGCACGGCGCCCACATCGTATTGATCCAGCCAGAGAGCGATCTCGGCGTCGGAGACCGGGGTGAAAACAGCCATGCTTCAGGAACGGGAAACGGGTGGAGGGAAGGGCGCGCCAAGCCGATGTTGCCGCGCCGGGGCACCCCGGAGGGTGCCGTCGCTGGAATTCAGAACTTCAGGACGTTGACCGAGGGCACGCGGTCGATGTCACCGCGCTCACGGATGCGCGGCGAGCTGTCTTCCGGCTTGCTCAGGTTGTAGGACGTACCCATGCCCGATTTGACATGGATGTCCGGCGCCTGGCCCTTCTGGAATCGGTACTCCTCGACCTGCGTGCCGTCGTTGTCGCGGTAGTCGAAGCTCGGCTTGACGCGCTCGTTGTGGATGGCGCCCCGGGTCGGCTTGGAGAGCGGCTGATTGTTGATTGCCTTGACGTCGGGCAGGTCCAGGCCGGCGCTGTCGGACGTTACCTCGGCGTGCGCGGGCAGGGCGAGGCACAAAGCGGCGCCAGCCAACAGCCCCGCATGACAGATGCGGCGCATCAGGCGCGCAGCATTGGCAAAGCCGGAGTGGACGGTGGCGGACGAGTGAAGCAGCGAATCCATCATGGACTCCGGCGAGTGATCTGAGACCCTACATTCTAACAGTCCAGCCCCCTCGCCATCGTCCGTTCGACGTGGGCCGAGTGTCACACCCAAGGTCACAGATAGAACATCTCTTCTTTGGGCGGAATCGGCGAGGTGCCTTCGCGCTTTTCGTAGAACTCATAGACGGCGTCGAGCGCGTCCTTGGGTTCGTCAACGATGCGCATGATGTCGAGGTCGTGCTCCGCAATCAAGCCCATCGGCAGCAGCGTGAAGCGGAACCAATCCAGCAGGCCCTTCCAGAAATGGCTGCCGAACATGACGACCGGCACGCTGCGCGATTTGCCCGTTTGAACGAGCGTGAGCACTTCGGCCAGTTCGTCGAGCGTGCCGAAGCCGCCCGGCATGACGATGAACGCATCGGAGTTCTTCACGAAGGTGACCTTGCGCGTGAAGAAATGGCGGAAGCGCATCGAAATGTCCTGGTATCGGTTGCCCTGCTGTTCATGCGGCAATTCGATGTTCAGGCCCACGCTGGCCGACTTGCCGGCGTGCGCGCCTTTGTTGGCCGCTTCCATGATGCCGGGGCCGCCGCCAGAGATGACAGCGAAGCCCGCATCCGAGAACAGACGGGCGATTTCGATGGTGCGTTCGTAGTACGGCGAATCCTCGCGCAGGCGTGCGCTGCCGTAGATCGAGACGGCTGGACGGATCTCCGAGAGGTACTCGGTCGCCTCGATGAACTCTGCCATAATCGTGAACATCTGCCAGGAGGCGCGCGCTTTCTTTGCAGTGGCGCGTTCTTCGTCAGCGAGTGCCCGCAGGCTGGGGATCATCTTGCGGTCGGTGCGACCTTGCGCGACGTCGGCCTTGTCGGCTTTCAGTTCGTGCTCGACGCCCACCGTCACGTTGACGTCCATGTCGGCCGTGGTGGCCTGGCGCGCGGGGTTCACCCCCGTCAGTTCCGCCGCCGAAACCTCGGTCGAGGAAGCACCAGCAGCCTGCTTTGCCAAGCCGCCTTCAGCGGCGCCGCCATTATCGGAAACGCCGTTTGGTGTTCCAGTCACTTTAGAGTCCATGGGAATGTCGGAAAGTCAAGAAACGCTGTTGCTCGTCGATGGCTCGAGTTATCTGTACCGCGCCTATCACGCACTGCCCGACTTGCGAAACGGAGAAGGGTTTCCTACGGGGGCCATCTACGGCATCGTGAACATGCTGCGCAAGCTGCGCAACGACTACCCGGCCAAGTATAGCGCTTGCATTTTCGACGCCAAGGGCAAGACCTTTCGCGACGACCTGTATCCCGCCTACAAAGAGCACCGCGCGCCCATGCCCGACGACCTGCGCGCGCAGATCGAACCCATTCACGAAGCCGTGCGCGCGCTCGGCTGGCCGATCCTGGTGGTGGACGGCGTGGAAGCCGATGACGTGATTGGCACCCTGGCCGAACGGGCGACGCGCGAAGGGGTTCAGACCATCGTCTCAACGGGGGATAAGGACCTCGCCCAACTGGTGAATGACCACGTGACGCTGGTCAACACCATGACCAACGAAACGCTCGATCCGGCTGGTGTGCAAGCGAAGTTTGGCGTGCCGCCCGAGCGCATCGTCGACTATCTTTCGCTGATTGGCGACACGGTGGACAACGTGCCCGGCGTGCCCAAGGTGGGCCCGAAAACCGCGGTGAAGTGGCTGACCGAATTCGGCTCGCTCGACAACGTCATCGCCCGTGCGGGCGAGATCAAGGGCGTGGTGGGCGAGAACCTGCGCAACACGCTCGAGTGGCTGCCCAAGGGCCGCGAGCTGCTGACCGTCAAGCTCGATTGCGACCTCACTCAGGAGGTACCGACGTTCGACGCGTTGATCGACGGCCGCGAAGACAAGGCCGAACTGGTCGACTTCTTCTCGCGCTACGGCTTCAAGACGTGGCTGCGCGAGGCTTCCGGCGACGCGCTGCCCGATACGCGCAGCGTGGGTGCCGCGCGCAAGGCGGCAACGCCCGTGAAGAACTACGCCGGCGAAGCCGCGCAACTGCAGGCACAAGCGAACCTGTTCGACGTGGAAGCGCCGCCCGACGAGGTCAAGTACGAAACGGTGACCACCGAAGCGCAGCTCGAATCGTGGATGCAGCGCCTGGACGAAGTGGACCTCGTCTGCATCGACACCGAAACGACTTCAATTGACCCAATGCTCGCGCAGCTTGTGGGTATCTCGTTGTCGGTCAAGCCGGGCGAGGCGTGCTACATCCCGGTGGCGCATCGCGGGCCGGACGTGGCGGGTTTTGATGCGCTGGTTGGTGACACCAGGCAGCTCTCGCGCGACACGGTGCTTGCGCGCATGAAGCTGTGGCTCGAAGACGATTCGCGCAAGAAAGTCGGCCAGCATCTGAAGTACGACGCCCACGTGTTTGCCAACCACGGCATCGCGCTGCTCGGCATCGAGCACGACACGATGCTGGAATCGTACGTGCTCGAATCGCACCGCAATCACGGCATGGACGCGCTGGCCGAGCGTGTACTGCATCTGAAGACCATCACGTACGAAGCCGTGTGCGGCAAGGGCGCATCGCAGATCGGCTTTGACGAAGTGCCGCTCGACCGCGCGACCGAATACGCCGCCGAAGACGCCGACATCACGCTGCGCCTGCATCGCGCGCTGTTTCCCAAGGTGGCTGAAGACGACAAGCTGCGCTACGTCTATGAGCAGATCGAGGTGCCGACGTCCATCGTGCTGCAGAAGATGGAGCGCAACGGCGTGCTGATCGATAGTGACCGTCTGGCCAAGCAGAGCAACGAACTGGGCCTGCGCCTGATCGATCTGGAAGCCGAGGCGCACAAGCTGGCCGGTCAGCCGTTCAACCTGAGTTCACCCAAGCAGATCGGCGAAATTTTCTTCAACCAGATGAAGCTGCCGGTCATCAAGAAGACCGCCAGCGGCGCACCGTCGACCGACGAAGAAGTGCTGCAGAAGCTCGCGGAGGATTACCCGCTGCCGAAGTTGCTGCTCGACTACCGGGGCATGGCCAAGCTCAAGTCCACCTACACCGACAAGCTGCCGAAGATGGTCAACCCGCGCACCGGCCGGGTTCACACCACCTACGGCCAGGCAACGGCGGTGACGGGGCGTCTGGCCTCGACGGATCCAAACCTGCAGAACATTCCGGTGCGTACGGAAGAAGGGCGGCGCATCCGCGAGGCGTTCATCGCGCCCGAAGGCAGCGTGATCGTCTCGGCCGACTACTCGCAGATCGAGCTGCGCATCATGGCCCACCTGTCGCAGGACGAGGGCCTGATGCGCGCGTTCCGCGACGGCCAGGACGTGCACCGCGCCACGGCTGCCGAAGTGTTCAACGTGACGCCGCTGGAGGTCACGCCCGACCAGCGTCGCGTGGCGAAGGTCATCAACTTCGGCCTGATCTATGGCATGAGCGCGTTCGGGCTGGCCAGCAACCTGGGCATTGGCCGCGATGCCGCCAAGCTCTATATCGACCGCTATTTCGCCCGCTACCCCGGCGCCGCGAGCTACATGGACGAAACCCGCCAGCGCGCGCGCGAGCACGGCTACGTGGAAACGGTGTTCGGTCGCCGCCTGTGGTTGCCCGACATCAACGGTGGCAATGGCCCGCGCCGTCAGGCTGCCGAGCGTGCCGCCATTAACGCGCCCATGCAAGGCACGGCGGCTGACTTGATCAAACTATCGATGTTGGCCGTGCAAGGCTGGTTGGAAGCCGAAGCGATGCGCTCGCGCCTCGTCATGCAGGTGCACGATGAACTGGTGCTGGAAGTCCCGCAGGACGAACTGGCCATGGTGCGTGAGCGCCTGCCGGAACTGATGTGCGGTGTAGCGACGCTGCGCGTGCCGCTGGTGGCCGAAGTTGGCGTGGGCGCCAACTGGGAAGAGGCGCACTGACGCAATCGCTTGCCGCCTGAGCGCCACACCGTAAAACAAGGCGTGGCGCGGGTTTTCCTGCCGAGGCAGTCTGCGGATGGCCTTGGCATGCGGTTGTCATGATTCGGCATATCCACTCGCCTGGGGTTGCGGCGAATTTTGCGTTGCAGCAGACTGCACCTGACAGATCACGTGATCGAAAAGATTCAACGGCTCCAGGAGAGGCACATGGCAGGGCAGACAGATGGCGCAGGTGGGACAAACGGGCCGCGCATTGTGGTGGTCGGTGGGGGCGCCGGCGGGTTGGAACTCGCAACGCGGCTTGGCGACAAGCTTGGCAAGCGCCGCAATGGGCTCGGGGCGCAGATCGTTCTGGTTGACCGCAACCCCACACACATCTGGAAACCGCTGCTGCATGAGGTTGCCGCGGGCAGCATGGACCCGAATACCCATCAGCTCGAATACGCCGCGCAGGCGCGCTGGCATGGCTTTGAGTTCCAGCAGGGCGAGCTGAAGAGCCTCGATCGCGTCGCCAAATCCATCATCGTCTCCGGATGCGTTGACGCAGACGGCACAGAGGTGCTGCCCGAGCGCGCCATTGCGTATGACACGCTGGTGCTGTCCATCGGCAGCGTGACGCATTTCTTCGGCGTACCGGGCACGGCGGAGCACGCCATTGCCCTCGATACCGCATGGCAGGCCGAGCGCTTCCGCCGCAAGCTCATTGCGGTGTGCATGCGCGCGCAGAACGGCGTGGGCGATGCGCGCCCGCAGGTCGACATCGCCATCGTGGGTGCCGGCGCCACCGGCGTGGAGCTGTCGGCTGAACTGCGCAACACAGCGCACGTGTTGGCGGCCTACGGCCTGCACAAGCTGGACCCGCGCCACGACATCCGCATCCACCTGATCGAAGGCGGGCCACGCATTTTGCCGGTGCTCAAGGAGCGCATTTCGGCTGCGACCACCGAGCTGCTGCACAAGCTCGATGTGGATGTCATCACCAGCGAGCGCGTGACGGAAGTCACCGCCAGCGCCGTCAACACCGCCAGCGGCAAATCCATTCCGGCAGATCTGACCGTGTGGGCAGCGGGCATTCGTGCGCCGTCCGTGCTTGGCGAGCTGGGGCTGCCGGTCAACAGGCTGGGCCAGGTGGTCGTCTCGCGCACGCTGCAGGTGGAAGGCGACGATTCGATCTATGCCTTTGGCGATTGCGCAAGCTGCCCATGGCCCGAGGCTTCGACCAGCGTGCCGCCACGTGCGCAGGCCGCGCATCAACAGGCGACCTATCTGTTCGACGCGTTGCGCAAGCGCATGGACGGCAAGCCGGTCCAGCCATTCGCGTTCAAGGATCTGGGCTCGCTGGTGTCGCTGGGTCATTTCAGCGCGGTTGGTAGCCTGATGGGCGGCCTGATCGGCGGCTCGATGTTCATCGAAGGGTTGATGGCGCGCCTGATGTACACGTCGCTGTATCGCATGCACGTGCTGGCCTTGCATGGCTGGGTGCGCATGTCGGTGGATACCGTCATGCACTGGCTGCGCAGCAAGACGAATCCGCGGGTCAAGCTGCACTAAGTGTTTCGGGCCCAGTGCATGGCTGGGCAACGAACCTTCGGTACACTCGTTGCTTCCGTTCACCGTAACCGCCGCCGCAGGCGGGAGGAGAGTGCGATGCAGCTTGAGGCAGAAGTGGAGAGTCTGGTGCCCGGCCGTGGCTTTGACCGGCGTGGCTTTGTGAAGACGGCGTTGGGTTCGGCGTTTGCGGTGGCTGTGATGCCGGTGGCGGCGCAGGCGATCAAGACCGATTTCAGCGGGTTGACGGCGGGCGAGGTCACGGTGCCCGTGGGTGACTTCAGGATGCCCGCCTACCGCGCCCAGCCCGAGGGCAAGACCAACCTGCCGGTGGTCATCGTTGTCAGCGAAATTTTTGGTGTGCACGAGTACATCGCTGATGTGTGCCGGCGTTTTGCCAAGCTCGGCTATCTGGCCATCGCGCCGGACTTGTTTGAGCGCCAGGGCGATCCGCAGTCGTATCCGACGATCCAGGCGCTGCAGGCCAACGTCATCTCCAAGGTGCCGGACGCGCAGGTGACGGGCGATCTGGAGGCCACGGTGGCATGGGCCAAGCAGAACGGCGGCGATGCCGCGCGCATCGGTATCACCGGCTTCTGCTGGGGCGGCCGTCAGACCTGGTTGTTTGCGGAGCACAGCCCCGATATCAAGGCCGCAGTCGTGTGGTATGGCCATGTAAAAGGCACGCCAAGCCCGCTGCAGCCAGCTTTCCCGATCGACAAGGTGGCAGACTTGCGGGCCCCCGTGCTGGGCCTTTACGGCGCCAAAGACACCGGTATCACGCAAGACACAGTCAACGCCATGAAGACGGCGTTGGAAGCGTCGAGCGATCCCAAGGCGCGGGCTTCGCGCATCGTGGTCTATCCCGATGCCGGCCATGCCTTCCACGCCGATTACCGCCCGAGCTATGTAAAAGCCGACGCGGAAGACGGCTGGAAGAAGTGCCTCGCCTGGTTCAAGGACCACGGCGTCGCGTAGCGCCTCAGCGCCCCGAACACGAAAAGCCCCGGGAGTTGGCCTCGGGGCTTTTCTTTTGCCTGCACTGGCAAAGGTGGATAAAGCGGCATACAATTCGCCCTTCTTGCAACTCTGTTGCGTTTATTGGCTCCCGCTGCGTCACCTTCGCATGACTTTCGATACCACCTTGTTAGGCATTCTCCTGGCCACCGCGCTGTCGGGCATCGGCAGCATGGCGGGCGCCGCCGTGCTGTCCCTGACGGTGCTGTCACGCATGGTCGATCGGATGGTCAGTTTTTCCGTGGGCGTGCTGCTGGCCACCTCGTTGCTGCACTCGCTGCCGGAGGCGTTTGAGGCGCATCGCGGGATCGAGCCCAATACGCATGCGCTGTTCGCCACGCTGCTGGCCGGGCTGCTGGGTTTCTTCCTGCTGGAGAAGATCTCGCTGATCCGTCACTCGCACCATCACGAGGGCGATGGACACGGTCATCACCACGGCCATGATCGCCAGGAAGCCGGCCGCAGCGGCTTGATGATCCTGGTGGGTGACGGGCTGCACAATTTTTCTGACGGCATCGTCATTGCCGCCGCATTTTTGGCTGATACCAAGGTCGGTATTGTCACCGCGCTGGCGATTGCCGCGCACGAAATCCCGCAGGAAATCGGCGATTTCATGGTGCTGCTCAACGCAGGGTTCTCCAAGACGCGCGCGTTCGTATACAACCTGATCTGTAGCGTCTGCGCGCTGGTGGGCGCGGTGCTCGGTTACTACCTGCTGGACCGCCTGACCTCGTGGATTCCGTATGTGCTGGTGGTGGCTTCCAGCAGCTTCATCTACATCGCCGTGTGCGATCTGATGCCGCAGATGAAGCGCCGGCCGCGCTGGCAGGAATCGGCAGTGCAGGTCGCGTTGATTACAGCGGGCATCGCGATGATCTTTCTGCTGACCGAAGGTTTACACGGTCACGCACACTGAGGCGCCGCCCTCCCGCTCCAAGAGAAAAAGCCCGGTCGATGCCGTAATGCCGTTCAGTTAAGACCTGAACGGCATTTTTGTTTTTAGGGTTGGAGTTG
>CAUPMS010000066.1:0-12785 GCA_963512445.1 uncultured Ralstonia sp. | reverse complement strand
TGCCATCTGGTTGATTTGACGACACGCCCTAGGGCAGGGTACGGCCACACCGTCGGTGCGTAGGTCTTGGCGTTGTTGGTTTCCCGCTCTTGTTTGTTTCACGTGAAACACAAACATCGTGGGGCAAGCGGTGCATGTTTCACGTGAAACACGAAAGGCGAGGGAATTTCGTTTCGATTGCCGCATCGTCGAACTGCGGTGTAGCTGCGGGACTTATAATTCCGCTTCTCCAAATTTTCGATGCCTCCATGCGAGGAGGAAGCCATGCTGTATCCAATTGAATTCGATGTGATCGTGGTGGGCGGCGGACACGCCGGCACCGAGGCCGCCCTAGCGGCGGCGCGCATGGGTTGTCAGACCCTGCTGCTGACGCACAACATCGAGACGCTGGGGCAGATGAGCTGCAACCCATCCATCGGGGGCATTGGCAAGGGCCACCTGGTCAAGGAAGTGGATGCGCTGGGCGGGGCCATGGCCATCGCCACAGATGAGGGCGGTATCCAGTTCCGCATCCTCAATTCCAGCAAGGGCCCGGCCGTGCGCGCCACGCGTGCCCAGGCGGACCGCGTGCTGTACAAAGCGGCGATCCGCCATCGCCTGGAAAACCAGCCGAACCTGATGCTCTTCCAGCAGGCCGTGGAAGATCTGCTGGTGGAAGGCGATCGCGTGGTTGGCGCGGTGACGCAGGTTGGGGTGCGGTTCCGTGCGCGTGCCGTAGTGTTGACGGCAGGGACATTCCTCGACGGCAAGATCCATGTGGGGCTGAACAACTACACCGGTGGCCGCGCGGGCGATCCGGCGGCGGTGTCGCTGTCGGCGCGCCTGAAGGAGTTGAAGCTGCCGCAAGGGCGCTTGAAGACCGGTACGCCCCCCCGGATTGACGGCCGTTCCATCAATTTTTCGGTGCTGGAAGAGCAGCCGGGCGACCTCGATCCGGTGCCGGTGTTCTCGTTCATGGGCCGTGCGGACATGCATCCGCGGCAAGTGCCGTGCTGGGTCACGCACACCAACGAGCGCACGCACGACATCATCCGTGCTGGGCTTGACCGCTCGCCGATGTACACGGGCGTGATCGAAGGGGTGGGGCCGCGCTACTGCCCGAGCATCGAAGACAAGATCCACCGCTTCGCCAGCAAGGACAGCCACCAGATTTTCCTGGAGCCCGAAGGCCTGGCGACGAACGAGTTCTATCCGAACGGCGTGTCGACCAGCCTGCCGTTTGACGTGCAGCTCGACTTGATTCACTCGATGCGCGGGCTGGAGAACGCACACATCCTGCGGCCCGGTTACGCCATCGAATACGACTATTTCGACCCGCGCGGGTTGAAGGCCTCGCTCGAATCCAAGGCGATTTCCGGGCTGTTCTTCGCCGGTCAGATCAACGGCACAACTGGTTATGAAGAAGCCGCCGCCCAAGGCCTGCTTGCCGGTATCAACGCCGGCCAGCAAGTGCAGGGCAGGGATGCGTGGACGCCGCGCCGCGACCAAGCCTACCTGGGCGTGCTCGTCGACGATCTCATCACACGAGGCGTGACCGAGCCGTACCGCATGTTCACCAGCCGCGCCGAGTTCCGCCTGAGCCTGCGCGAGGACAACGCCGACATGCGTCTGACCGAAGCTGGCCGCGCCATTGGTGTGGTCGACGACGCCCGCTGGGACGCGTTCAACCGTAAGCGCGACGCTGTTTCACGTGAAACAGAGCGGCTGAAGTCGACTTGGGTGAACCCGGCGATCCTTCCGCTGGAAGATGCAGAGCCGGTGCTGGGCAAGGGCATTGAGCGGGAATATTCACTGGCTGATCTGCTGCGTCGTCCGAACGTGACGTACGAATCCCTGATGGGCATGCAGGGCGGAAAATACGCACCCGAAGGTCCGTTTGCCGAAGATCCGCTGCTGGCCGAGCAAATACGCGAGCAGGTCGAGATCGGCATCAAGTACCACGGCTATATCGCCCGCCAGGCCGATGAAGTGGAGCGCCTGGGCGCGAGCGAGAACACCCGTCTGCCGGCCGATTTCGACTACGCGCAGGTGCGTGGCCTGTCGATTGAAGTGCAGCAGAAGCTGGCCAAGCACAAGCCCGAGACCATCGGGCAGGCCTCGCGTATCTCCGGCATCACGCCGGCGGCGGTGTCGCTGCTATTGGTGCATCTGAAAAAGGGCGTGCTGCGCGGCCAAGTTGGCCCTCGTTCGAGTGCTGAGGGCGAGGCGGCTTGATGGCGAATGTGGCTGACGCCCGATTGGAACTGGAAGCCGGCGCGCGTGCGCTTGGCCCGTCGCTCGATGCCGCGCAACTGGATCGCCTGCTTGCATACCAGGGGCTGCTCGCCAAGTGGAACCGCGTCTATAACCTGACCGCCATTCGCGATGCGGGCGAGATGCTCACGCATCACCTGCTGGATTCGCTGTCGGCTGTGTCGCGCATTGCAGAGCTGGCGCGCCGTGCGCAGCCCAAAGCGCCGCGCGTGCTGGATGTCGGCTCCGGCGGCGGCTTGCCAGGCATTCCGCTGGCGATCGCTTTTCCGGATGTGAGCGTCACGATGGTTGATATCGTGCAAAAGAAGACCGCCTTCCTGACGCAGTGCCGCGCCGAACTCGGTTTGGCCAATGCCCAATCGCATTGGGGCCACGTGGAAAAACTGGTCGATGCCAATGGCTACGGCGTCATCACATCGCGCGCATTTGCCGAGCTGGTCGATTTCGTGAATCTGGCTGGCCATCTGCTGGCGCCGGGCGGCCGCATGGTCGCCATGAAGGGTGTGCGCCCCGATGCCGAAATCGAGCGCCTGCCTGCTGGCTGGACTGTTGAAACCATCGAACGCCTGACCGTGCCGGGGCTGCCGGCCGAACGTCACTTGGTCATCCTCGCGCCGTCGGCGTGAGTGAACGTTGTAGCGAGTCATTCACCGCAGAGGAGTCATGTCGAATATTTTCGTGATCGCCAACCAGAAGGGCGGGGTCGGCAAGACCACCACCACGGTGAACCTCGCGGCGGGGCTGGCTGCGCAAGGGCAGCGCGTGCTGCTGGTCGACCTCGACCCGCAGGGCAACGCCTCGATGGGCTCGGGCATCGACAAGCACACGCTCGAGTTCAGCGTCTACCAGGTGCTGGTCGGTCTGGCGACGATTGCACAGGCACGTCAGCGCTCGGAAGCCGGACGCTATGACGTGCTGCCCGCCAACCGCGATCTGGCCGGCGCTGAAGTCGAACTGGTCGACCTGGAGCATCGGGAAAACCGCCTCAAGCTCGCGCTGGCGGAGGTGGTTGATGAGTACGACTTCGTCCTCATCGATTGCCCGCCGTCGCTGTCGCTGCTCACGCTCAACGGCCTGTGCGCCGCGCACGGTGTGGTGGTGCCGATGCAATGCGAGTACTTTGCGCTCGAAGGGCTGTCGGATCTGGTCAATACCATCAAGCAGGTGCACGCCAACCTGAATCGTGACCTCAAGGTGATCGGTCTGCTGCGCGTGATGTTTGACCCGCGCGTGACGCTGCAACAGCAGGTGTCGGCGCAACTTGAATCGCACTTCGGCGACAAGGTGTTCAAGACCGTGATCCCGCGCAACGTGCGTCTGGCCGAGGCGCCGTCGTACGGTATGCCCGGCGTGGCGTTCGATGTGGCATCGAAGGGTGCCAAGGCGTACCTGGATTTCGGCGCCGAGATGATCGCGCGCGTGCGGCAGATGGCCGAACTGCCGGCCTGAGGCACAAGAGGAACAACATGAGCACGATGAAGAAAAAGGGATTGGGTCGCGGCCTCGAAGCGCTGCTGGGCAGTCCCGCCGAGATTGTCGAGACCGCCAAGCAAGCGGGTGCGCCGACGGTGCTGAAGCTCGAGCAGATGCAACCCGGCAAGTATCAGCCGCGCACGCGTATGGACGAGGGCGCGCTGCAGGAACTGGCCGCGAGCATTCGTGCGCAAGGGCTGATGCAGCCGATCCTGGTGCGCAAGGTTGAGTCCGACGGCCCGAAGCCGAAGTACGAAATCATCGCGGGTGAACGCCGCTTCCGCGCCTCACGCCTCGCCGGCCTGACCGAAGTGCCGGTGCTGGTGAAAGACGTGCCGGACGAATCGGCCGCCGCCATGGCGCTCATCGAAAATATCCAGCGCGAAGACCTCAATCCGCTGGAAGAGGCACAGGGCATCGCGCGCCTGGTGCGTGAATTCCAGTTCACACATGAGCAGGCGGCGGAATCGGTGGGGCGTTCGCGCAGCGCCGTGTCGAACCTGTTGCGTCTGCTGAATCTCGCCCAGCCTGTGCAGACCATGCTGATGGCGGGCGATATCGACATGGGCCACGCCCGCGCGCTGCTGGCAGTCGACAGTGCAACACAGATTCTGTTGGCCAATCAGATCGTCAACAAGCGCCTCTCGGTGCGCGAGACGGAAAAGCTGGTCGCGCTAACGCTCAAACCGTTCGAGCTGAAGTCACTCAAGCAGAAGGGTGGTCACCAAGGGGGGCGAGACGTTGCGCGCCTGGAGGAAGAGCTGGCTGACCAACTCGGTTTGGGTGTGCAGATCAAACTGGCGGCCAAGGGGCGCGGCCAGTTGACCGTGCAGTTCAGCAGTCTCGACGAGTTTGACGGTTTGCTGGCGCGCCTGCGG
This sequence comes from uncultured Ralstonia sp., assembly GCA_963512445.1. Taxonomy (GTDB): domain Bacteria; phylum Pseudomonadota; class Gammaproteobacteria; order Burkholderiales; family Burkholderiaceae; genus Ralstonia. The sequence continues at coordinate 8,181 of CAUPMS010000066.1, read as the reverse complement.
CCAGAGAACGACGAAGAGGTTGCGTGAGTCGCGCGCCTGCGACAGTTTGACGCAGGCGCCGCAGTGCGCGCGGTTGCGCCATTTGCGGGCATTTCGTGGCACAGAATTGGTGCGATTACCTCGCACGTCATCGACGTTGTGTGTCGCCAACACCATCATGGAATCAACGGGGCGCCGCGCCATCGGCGGATTCGGTGCCCCGCCAGCAGCACGCCATTGCGCTCGCAGTATGGAACGCCGCCGCGCGGAGTGCTGTCGAAGGCGCCCGCACGAGCGCTCGCTTGCGCGTTGACTGGCGAACGCCATGTCCCGTAAAATCGTGCGGTTTTAAATCCGCCTGACCCAAAGCGGTGCGGCATGATGAAAGCGCATTCCTCCATGCAGCCAGCTGACCGGCAACGGCCCGATTCTTACGCTTCGTTGGAAGCCGCCCGACCTCAGTCGGCGCCGGATCCGAAGCGCGATAGTTGGGACGACGAGGAGCAGGCGGAGCCGCCGGTGCATGTGCTTTCACATGACGAGGCGGTCGCCCTGTTCGGCGAGCAGGCTCTGCAGGCCTCGCGTATCACGCCCTTTTCCATCGTGCTCGGCCAGGTGGCCATCACACTCTTGTGTGCGCTCGGTTGGTATGTCGGCAGTTGGTTCGCGGGCAAGGGTGCTGCGTCAGCCGGCGAGGCTGCGCTCTCGGCCCTGCTGGGCGGCGGCGTATGTGTGGTGCCTTCGGCATGGTTCGCGATGCGGCTGTCGACGGCCAAGGGGTTCGAATCCATCGCCCGTCTGGTGGTGGGCGAAGCGATCAAGGTGCTCGGCACGGTCGCGCTGCTGGTGATCGTGGTGGTGGTGTTCAAGGGCCTGCACTGGCCGCCCTTGCTGATCACCCTGATCCTGGCGCTCAAGATGTATTGGGTCGGTCTCGCGCTGCGATGACGGACCCCAGCCCACCGCGATGTGGCGGGCACCGGAAGTGTTGGCACGTAGCGGGAATCGCGGTAGGAGAAGCCTCGATTCATTGCGCTGACACTCCGCAAGAATAAGGTGGCGCGTTCCGGCCGCGTGCAGTCCGCGATCTCCAGGAGAAACCTGGCTGAATCGGGCGCGAGTCGGAACGAGTCACGAAGAATGTTTCGCAATATTGGACTGAATCATCATGGCAACTGAAGTCGCAGAAGCCGCCGGCCACGCCGCCGAGCACGCTCTCACGCCTTCCGCGTATATCGCGGAGCATTTGCAGAATTTCAATAGCATCGGCGGCAAGCAAGCCTCCGTCGTCGACTTCTCCGTCATCAACTGGGACACGATGTTCTGGTCCGTGTTGATGGGCGCGATCGGCATCATCTTCCTGGGCATGGCTGCGCGCCGTGTCACCTCCGGCATTCCCGGCCGCTTCCAAGCCTTCGTTGAACTCGTCGTCGAGATGGTCGACGACCAGGCCAAGGGCATCATCCACGGCGATCGCTCGTGGATCGCTCCGCTGGCCCTGATGGTCTTCGTGTGGGTCACGCTGATGAACGCGGTCGACTTGATCCCGGTGGACTGGGTCTTTGGTATCAACCACCTGCTGGAATCTTTCGGCCTGCATGTGCCGCACCACCGCGCGGTGGCCACGGCCGATCTGAACGGCACCTTCGGTATGTCGTTCGCTGTGCTGATCCTGATGATCTACTACAGCTTCAAGATCAAGGGCGCTGGCGGCTTTGCGCACGAGCTGCTGTCGGCCCCGTTCGGCGCCAAGTGGTACCTCGCGCCGTTCAACCTGATCCTCAACATCATTGAATTCCTCGCCAAGGCTGTGTCGCTGGGCATGCGGTTGTTCGGCAACATGTACGCGGGCGAACTGGTGTTCCTGCTGATCGCGCTGCTTGGCTCGATCTGGACGTTCGGTGCTGACACGTCGGCGCTGGGTTTCGTGGGTCACGTGGTGGCTGGTGCAGTGTGGGCGATCTTCCACATCCTGATCGTGCTGCTGCAAGCCTTCATCTTCATGATGCTGACGCTGGTGTACATCGGCCAGGCACATGAACACCACTAAGTCGTTGCGGTTCAGGTTCTCCGGTTCCGTTTGATTTTTTCAAGTTCTCAAGTTCTTAGTCTTTCACGTAAAAGGGAGTCATCATGCAAGCATTTCTCGCCAACATCCAAGGTCTGACCGCCATCGGTATCGGCATCATCATCGGCTTGGGTGCTATCGGCGCCTGCCTCGGCATCGCACTGATGGGCGGCAAGTACATCGAAGCCTGCGCACGTCAGCCTGAACTGATGAACCCGCTGCAAACCAAGATGTTCCTGCTGGCTGGCCTGATCGACGCGGCATTCCTGATCGGCGTTGGTGTGGCCATGCTGTTCGCGTTCGCCAACCCGCTGCTGTCGGTCATCAAGTAATTCTTTTCGGTCTGCATGATGCCGGAGGCGGCCTGGGACAGCGCAACGCGTGACCCTCGCCGCTTCGTGCATTGATCCGTAGTCTCAATACCGAAAGGAACACACCATGAACCTGAACGCCACACTCGTCGCGCAGATGGTCGTGTTCTTCATCCTGTGGTGGGTTGTTGCCAAATTCATTTGGCCGCCCCTGGTGAAGGCGCTCGACGAACGCGCGAAGAAAATTGCCGATGGCCTGGCCGCTGCCGATAAGGGCAAGGCTGAGCTGGAGCTGGCCAACAAACGGGTCGACCAGGCACTGACCGAAGCGCGCAATGAAGGCGCGCAGCGCATCGCGGATGCTGAAAAGCGTGCCCAGATGAGCGCCGACGAGATCAAGCAAAACGCCCAAGCCGAAGCCGCGCGCATCATCGCGCAAGCCAAGGCAGAAGCCGAGCAGCAAACCGTGCGCGCGCGTGAGTCGCTGCGTGACCAGGTTGCCACGCTGGCCGTCAAGGGTGCCGAGCAGATCCTCAAGCGTGAAGTCAATGCGCAGGTCCACTCTGATCTGCTCAATCAACTCAAGGCTGAGCTGTAATCATGGCAGAACTCGCAACCGTTGCCCGTCCGTACGCAGAGGCGCTGTTTCGCGTAGCGAAGGCCGGCAATCTGGGTGCATGGTCTGAGCTCGTGTCGGAAATGGGGCAGATTGCCGCCGTGCCCGACATGAAGGCAGTCGCCGATGATCCGAAGCTCTCCAAAGCCGATGTGGCGGGGATCTTCCTGTCGGCGCTGAAATCTCCGGTTTCGCATGAGGCGAAGGAACTGGTTGGCCTGCTGGTGGCCAACAAGCGCCTGTCGCTGCTGCCGGAAATTGCCGCGCAATTCCATGTGCTGCGGAATGCCAGCGAAGGCGCCGCCGACGTCGAGATCACCAGTGCGTTCCCGCTTGAGGGCGCGCCCCTGACCGAACTGGTCGCCACGCTCGAACGCAAGTTCGGCAAAAAGCTGCAGGCTCATGTGAGCGTCGATCCTTCGTTGATCGGCGGCGTGCGTGTGCAGATTGGCGACGAAGTGCTCGACACCTCGGTGCGCGCGCGCCTGACGCAGATGCAAACTGCGCTGACCGCCGCGTAATGCTGTTTCGCGAGGCGCCGATGCAATCGACGACATCGCGCCCGCGGACAGATTGAAGAATTAGGAGCATTCGATGCAACTGAACCCCTCCGAGATCAGCGACCTGATCAAGACCCGTATCGAGGGCTTGAAGGCTGGCGCTGACGCAAAGAACACCGGCACGGTCATCTCCGTGACGGACGGTATCTGCCGCATTCATGGCCTGTCGGGCGTGATGCAAGGCGAAATGCTGGAATTCCCGGGCAACACGTTCGGCCTCGCGCTGAACCTCGAGCGCGACTCCGTCGGCGCTGTGGTGCTGGGCGAGTACGAGCACATTTCCGAAGGCCAGGAAGTCAAGTGCACGGGCCGCATTCTGGAAGTGCCGGTCGGCCCGGAACTGCTGGGCCGCGTGGTCAATGCACTGGGCCAGCCGATCGACGGCAAGGGCCCGATCAACGCCAAGAAGACGGACGTGATCGAGAAGGTCGCTCCGGGCGTGATCGCACGTCAGTCGGTGAGCCAGCCGGTGCAAACCGGCCTCAAGTCGATCGACGCAATGGTGCCGATCGGCCGTGGCCAGCGTGAGCTGATCATTGGCGACCGCCAGACCGGCAAGACCGCCGTGGCGGTCGACGCCATCATCAACCAGAAGGGCAAGGGCATCTTCTGCGTGTACGTGGCAATCGGCCAGAAGGCTTCGACGATCGCCAACGTGGTGCGCAAGCTCGAAGAGCACGGCGCGCTGGAATACACGATCGTGGTGGCTGCTGCTGCTTCCGATTCCGCCGCCATGCAGTACCTGTCGGCCTACGCCGGCTGCACGATGGGCGAATACTTCCGCGACCGCGGTGAAGACGCCCTGATCGTGTATGACGATCTGACCAAGCAAGCTTGGGCGTACCGTCAGGTTTCGCTGCTGCTGCGCCGCCCGCCGGGCCGTGAAGCTTACCCGGGTGACGTGTTCTACCTGCACTCGCGCCTGCTGGAGCGTGCTGCCCGTGTGAACGCCGAGCACATCGAAAAGATCACCAACGGTGAAGTCAAGGGCAAGACCGGTTCGCTGACCGCGCTGCCCGTGATCGAAACGCAGGCCGGCGACGTGTCCGCGTTCGTGCCGACCAATGTGATCTCGATTACCGACGGCCAGATCTTCTTGGAAACCGACTTGTTCAACGCTGGTGTTCGCCCCGCAATTAACGCCGGTATTTCGGTGTCGCGTGTGGGTGGTGCTGCGCAGACCAAGGTCGTCAAGAAGCTGTCCGGTGGTATTCGTACCGACTTGGCACAGTACCGTGAACTGGCTGCGTTCGCGCAGTTTGCATCGGACCTGGACGAAGCGACCCGCAAGCAGCTCGAGCGTGGCCGCCGCGTGACCGAACTGCTCAAGCAGCCGCAATACCAGCCGCTGCAAGTGTGGCAGTTGGCCGCGTCGCTGTACGCAGCCAACAACGGCTTCCTCGACAACGTGGACGTGAAGGACATCCTGGCTTTCGAAAAGGGCCTGCACGACACGCTGAAGACGAAGTACGCCGATCTCATCAACCGCATCGAAGATACGAAAGATCTGTCGAAGGACGATGAGGCCGCCCTGCGTGCCGCGATCGAGGATTTCAAGAAGTCCGCCGCGTTCTAACCGCGTTATTCCCGGGACTGGTCCGCAGTTAGCTCATCCCTAGCTTGCGTGACCAGGACGGAACGGAGAGGAAGAAATGGCCGGAACAAAAGAAATCCGCACCAAGATCAAGAGCGTGCAAAACACGCGCAAGATCACCAAGGCGATGGAAATGGTCGCCGCATCCAAGATGCGCAAAGCGCAGGAACGGATGCGTGCTGCCCGCCCGTACGCCGAGAAGATCCGCAACGTGGCTGCGCACATGGCGCTGGCCAATCCGGAGTACAAGCACCCGTTCATGGTTGCGCGCGACGTCAAGCGCGCCGGCCTGATCGTGGTGACGACGGACAAGGGCCTGTGCGGTGGCTTGAACACCAACGTGCTGCGTGCCGTCACCACCCAACTGCGCGATCTGCAGAACAAGGGTGTCGAGACGCAAACCACCGCCATCGGTACCAAGGGCATGCAGTTCCTGGGCCGCGTCGGTGCGAAGGTGGTCTCGAACGTCGTGCATCTGGGCGACACGCCGCATCTGGAAAAGCTGATCGGCGCGATCAAGGTGCAACTGGACGCGTTCAACGCTGGCCAGATCGACGCCGTGTATCTCGCGTACACCCGCTTCATCAACACGATGAAGCAGGAGCCGGTGGTCGAGCAGCTGCTGCCGCTGACCGCCGACAAGCTGACGCAGAGCGACGCCGAGAAGCAAGCCTACTCGTGGGATTACATCTACGAGCCGGACGCACAGACGGTGGTCGACGAACTGCTGATCCGCTATGTCGAGGCGCTGGTGTACCAGGCGGTGGCCGAGAACATGGCCTCCGAGCAATCGGCCCGGATGGTGGCGATGAAGGCGGCTTCGGACAACGCGAAGAACGTGATCGGCGAACTGCAACTGGTCTACAACAAGACCCGTCAGGCAGCGATCACGAAGGAATTGTCCGAGATCGTCAGCGGCGCAGCGGCAGTCTGATAGCCACGGCAAAGAATCAAGTTATTTGGAGATACAAATGAGTATCGCAAACGGAAATATCGTGCAGTGCATCGGCGCCGTGGTGGACATTCAGTTCCCGCGCGACGCGATGCCGAAGGTTTACGAAGCGCTGGTGCTGGATGACAGCAACGATGCATCGTTCGCCGAGAAGGGTCTGACCTTCGAAGTGCAACAACAGCTGGGCGACGGCGTGGTGCGTACCATTGCACTGGGTTCGTCCGACGGTCTGCGTCGCGGCATGCGCGTGGCGACCACCGGTGCGCCGATCTCGGTGCCGGTCGGTCACGGCACGCTGGGCCGCATCATGGACGTGCTGGGTCGTCCGATTGACGAAGCCGGTCCGATCGCCTGCGACGAAAAGCGCGCGATTCACCAGAAGGCCCCGAAGTTCGACGAGCTGTCGCCGTCGGTGGACCTGCTGGAAACCGGCATCAAGGTGATCGACCTGGTCTGCCCGTTCGCCAAGGGCGGTAAGGTGGGTCTGTTCGGTGGCGCCGGCGTCGGCAAGACCGTGAACATGATGGAGCTGATCAACAACATCGCCAAGCAGCACTCGGGCTTGTCGGTGTTTGCTGGCGTGGGCGAGCGTACCCGTGAGGGCAACGACTTCTACCACGAAATGAAGGACTCCAACGTGCTCGACAAGGTGGCCATGGTGTTCGGCCAGATGAACGAGCCGCCGGGCAACCGTCTGCGCGTGGCGCTGACCGGCCTGACGATGGCCGAGCGCTTCCGCGACGAAGGCCGTGACATCCTGTTCTTCGTCGACAACATCTACCGCTACACGCTGGCCGGTACCGAAGTGTCGGCACTGCTGGGCCGTATGCCTTCGGCCGTGGGCTATCAGCCGACGCTGGCTGAAGAAATGGGCAAGCTGCAGGAACGTATTACGTCGACCAAGACTGGCTCGATCACGTCGATCCAGGCCGTGTACGTGCCTGCCGATGACTTGACCGACCCGTCGCCGGCTACGACCTTCCTGCACCTGGATTCGACCGTCGTGCTGTCGCGTGACATCGCTGCACTGGGTATCTACCCCGCAGTGGATCCGCTCGACTCGACCTCGCGTCAGCTCGACCCGCAAGTGGTTGGCCAGGAGCACTACGAAGTCGCCGACCGCGTGAAGAAGACGCTGCAGCGCTACAAGGAACTGCGCGACATCATCGCGATTCTGGGCATGGACGAACTGTCGCCGGAAGACAAGCTGGCTGTGGGCCGCGCCCGTAAGATCCAGCGTTTCCTGTCGCAGCCGTTCCACGTTGCAGAAGTGTTCACGGGTTCGCCGGGCAAGTACGTGCCGCTGAAGGAAACCATCCGCGGCTTCAAGATGCTGGTGGACGGCGAGTGCGATCACCTGCCGGAACAGGCGTTCTACATGGTCGGCTCGATCGACGAAGCCTTCGAAAAGGCCAAGAAGCTTCAGTAAGCGGCGTCTTTCGACCTCATGCGTCGTTGCGGCTGCCTTGCCGTAGACAGCTACTGTCTACGGCAGCCGCGCCTAGCCTGAGGCCGAAATACTTGCTTCCTGAAACCTGTTTAGGAAGCGGCTTTTCTGAGCAAAGGAATCGAGATGGCAACCATTCATGTAGACGTCGTCAGCGCTGAGCACGAGATCTTCTCCGGCAACGCCAAGTTTGTGGCACTGCCTGGTGAAGCCGGCGAGCTGGGCATTCTGCCTGGCCACACGCCGCTGATCACGCGCATCAAGCCGGGCGCCGTGCGCATCGAGAAGGAAGACGGCGGCGAAGAGTTCGTGTTCGTTGCCGGTGGCATTCTCGAAGTGCAGCCGAAGAAGGTGACCGTACTGGCCGATACCGCAATCCGCGGTCACGACCTGGACGAAGCCAAGGCGAACGAAGCCAAGCGTGCGGCCGAAGAGGCGCTGCAGAACCAAAGCAGCGACCTGGATCTGGCCCGTGCACAAGGTGAACTGGCCGTGGCGGCTGCGCAGTTGGCAGCAATCGCGCGCCTGCGTCGCAAGCGCTAAGGCAGTATGTGCCGGCTGGTGTGATCGGCCGGCTCAGATGAAAAAGCAGCCCCGCAGGGCTAATGCCGTTCAGTTAAGGTCTTTCCGAAGATATCGAACGACATAACGAGC
>CAUPMS010000065.1:0-12846 GCA_963512445.1 uncultured Ralstonia sp. | reverse complement strand
CATGGCCTCAATGGTAGAGGCTCACTCCGAGTTTGACGACACGCCCTAGGGCAGGAACGTCAAAGGCCAAACCGACGAGGAGCGGAAGTGAGCGCCGAGGCTCTGTTGAGCGCGCAGTGCGCCCTCAGGCGCGAGGTGATTTCTCGCTGAACTTCGCCGCCATCTCCGCCCAGCCTTTTGGGCCTAGCCGCTCCATCGTCGCGATGTTCCGTTCGTAGATGTCCGCTGCGTCGGGTACGGCTGCGGTGGCGCGGGCGATGCTGTCTTCGCGCAGCAGATGCAGGATCGGGGCAGGGGCGCGGTTGGTGGCGTTGGTGATGTCGTCGGGGGCCGCGTCGGCAAAGACGAAGTCGGGGTGGAAGCTGGCGAGTTGGAGTTCGCCGTCAAAGCCCGCTTTGGCGAGCAGCGCTTCGGCGCGGTCGGTTAGGGTGTGGAAGTCGAAGAAGTCGGCGAGCGCGGGGACGATCAGCAGGGTGGTGTCGATGTCGTCGGCGGGGGTGGTGTGCAGCAGGTCGGCTTCGGCGCGCAGGTGGTCGAGCACGTCGCCGTCCATGGTGGCGCGGCTCACCACGTAGCGCACCTGGCGTTTGACATGGACGGCCTTGGCGAAGGGGCAGAGGTTCAGGCCGATCACGGCGTCTTCCAGCCAGCGTTGCACGCGCTTGACGTGCGCTGCTGCGGCGTCTTCGGTCAGGGGCAGGGCGTCGGCGGGCGGGTCGAGCAGGATGAGATCGGGAGCGGAATCAGGCACGGCGTGGCGGGAAAAGGCGCGCAAAGGGGCAACCAGCGCAGTGTAGTTCATGGTCCGGGAGCGCTTCTTGCGGCACCAAAGGTGTTGTGTATTGCAACGTTCCGGCGCGTGACCTTTGATGCGCGCCGAGACCGCCAGCAGGTGCCTCGCGCGCCGCTTGCGTGGTCAGACCTTCCCGTGACTGTGTAAAAGAAGGAGCCCAACCATGATGGAACTGCGCCCGACCAAGACCACATTCCGCACGGCTGTTGCCATGACCGCTGCATTTGCTGCTTCGGCGGCGTTTGCCCAGATGACACCGGCACCGCAGACCTCGCCGCAGACCTCGCCGCAGACTACCGGCACCATGCAGGCTGCGCCGGGCGGCCAAGCGCCAGCGGCATCCTCGACGGACCCGCTGGTGGAGAAGCGCATCGAGGACAAGGCCGCCAACGATGAGTACAAGGCGCGCAAGTCCGACGCCAAGGCGGAGTACAAGGAAGAGAAGAAGGCCGCGAAGTCCAATCGCAAGGCCGAGAAGAAGGAGGCAAGCGCCAAGCGCAAGGAGGCCATGAAGGAGCAAGGCGGCATGGCCAAGACGCCCGACGCCGGAGGCAAGTAAGCCGCTGGCTGCATCATGAAAAAGGCGATCCGAGGGTCGCCTTTTTTTGTGTCGATGGGCGAGCGTTCAGTGCCCGCGCGTGGTCGGCAGACGCACTTGGGCGACGGCCATTTCCCATTGCGCCATGCGGCTCAGGGCCTCATCACGGCTGATGACCGGGTGGAAGGTGCGCGAGGCACGCCATTGCTGGGCGACTTCGGCTTCATCGCGGTAGAAGCCGGTGGCGATGCCGGCCAGGTACGCCGCGCCCAGCGCCGTGGTTTCGATGATCTCCGGGCGCACGACCGGAATGCCGAGCAGGTCTGCCTGAAACTGCAGCAGCAGGTTGTTGGCCGAAGCGCCGCCGTCCACGCGCAGCTCCGAGATGGTGGAGACGGCATCGCGCGTCATGGCCTGCAGCAGTGCGGTGCTCTGGAAGGCGATCGACTCCAAAGCTGCCCGCGCGATGTGGCCGATGGTCGTGCCGCGCGACAGACCGACGATGGCGCCCTGCGCGGTCGGGTCCCAGTACGGAGCGCCCAGCCCGGTGAACGACGGCACGAACACCACGCCGCCGGAGTCGGGTACCGAGGCGGCCAGGCCCTCCACGTCGGCCGAGCGCTGGATGGCGCGCAGGCCGTCGCGCAGCCACTGCACCACCGCGCCGCCAACGAATACGCTGCCTTCCAGCGCATAGCTGCGCTGGGTGCCGCTCTGGCAGGCGGCCGTGCTGATCAGCCCGTTGTGCGACTGCACCGCCTTGTCGCCCGTGTTGAGCAGCATGAAGCAGCCGGTGCCGTAGGTGTTCTTGGCCATGCCGGGCTTGAAGCAAGCCTGGCCGAACAGCGCCGATTGTTGATCGCCCGCAATGCCGCCAATGGTGAGCGAGGCGCCGAGCCAATCCGCATCGGTCTGACCGAACTGATACGCCGACGGATGCACCTCGGGCAGCAGGCTCGGGTGAATGTCGAGCGCACGCATGAGGTCGGCATCCCACTCGCCGGTGTGGATGTTCCACAGCATCGTGCGCGACGCGTTGGACACATCCGTCACATGCAGGCGGCCGCGCGTTAGCTGCCACACGAGCCAGCTGTCGATGGTGCCGAAGGCGAGTTCGCCACGCGCGGCGCGCTCGCGGGCGCCATCCACGTGGTCGAGAATCCAGCGCAGCTTGGTGGCGGAGAAGTACGGATCGATGACCAGGCCGGTGCGCTTGCGCACTTCGTCTTCCAGGCCTTCGGCGCGCAGGCGTTCGCAGATGGCTTCTGTGCGGCGGTCCTGCCACACGATCGCGTTGAAGATGGGTTTGCCGGTGGCGCGTTCCCACACCACGGTGGTTTCACGCTGGTTGGTGATGCCGAGCGCGGCCACATTGGCCGCGATATTGGCGGCGCTCAGCTTGGCTTGTTCGAGTGCGGCGCGGCAGGTGGCGAGCTGGCTGTTCCAGATATCGAACGGGTCGTGCTCAACCCAGCCGGGCTGCGGGAATTGCTGCGGAAACTCCTGCTGGGCGCTGGCCACGATCTGGCCGGCACGGTTGAAGACGATGGCACGTGAGCTGGACGTGCCCTGGTCGAGCGCGAGGAGGTATTCCATAAGACAGATTCAGGTGACCGCGGGGCCAGGATCAGAACGAACCGGCCCGGCGGTGGGTGAAACGGAAGCAGGCATGGTAGCCCGCCGGTCGAGGGGGAGTCGATCCGGCGGAGACCTAAATTAACGAACCTTGCCTTCCTTCCAGGCGGCCAGCAGCTTGTCGTAGGCCACCGTCTCGCCCTTCGGACGCTCGTTGTCGAGCTTCTTCCACGGGGCGTGCTCAGCCGACAGCCACTTGGCCGGATCGCCTTCCGGGTTCAGCTTGGGCGCGCAGTTCTTCATGCCGGCGCGCTGCAGGCGGCCCATCACCTGATCCATTTCCTTGGCCAGGTTGTCCATGGCGGCTTGCGGGGTCTTCTCCGCGGTCACGGCCGTGGCGACGTTCTTCCACCAGAGCTGGGCGAGCTTCGGATAGTCGGGCACGTTGTTGCCGGTCGGCGTCCAGGCCACGCGGGCCGGGCTGCGGTAGAACTCGATCAGCCCGCCGTACTTGGCTGCGTTCTTGGTGAAGTAGTCGCTGTGGATGTCGGAGTCACGAATGAACGTGAGGCCGGTGATCGACTTCTTGAGCGACACGGTCTTCGACGTGACGAACTGGGCGTACAGCCACGCAGCCGAGCGGCGCTCGAACGGGGTGGACTTGAAGAACGTCCACGAGCCGACGTCCTGGTAGCCGTTCTGCATGCCGTCCTTCCAGTACGGGCCGTGCGGCGACGGGGCCATGCGCCACTTGGGCGAGCCATCCGCGTTCACGACCGGGCCCGGCTTGGTCATCGGCGCGGTGAAGGCGCTGTACCAGAACACCTGCTGGGCGATGTGGCCTTGCGCGGGCACCGGGCCGGCTTCGTTGAAGGTCATGCCGGTCGCCTCGGGCGGGGCAAACTTCTTCATCCAGTCGATGTACTTGGTGAGGGCGTACACGGCAGCCGGGCTGTTGGTGGCGCCGCCACGCGACATCGAAGCGCCCACCGGTGCGCAGCCGTCCACGCGGATCCCCCATTCGTCGACCGGCAGGCCGTTCGGGATGCCCTTGTCGGCGGAGCCGGCCATCGACAGCCACGCATCGGTAAAGCGCCAGCCCAGCGACGGGTCTTTCTTGCCGTAATCCATGTGGCCGTAGACGCGCTTGCCGTCCAGCTCCTTCACATCGTTGGTGAAGAAGTTGGCGATGTCTTCGTAGGCCGTCCAGTTGACGGGCACGCCCAGGTCGTAGCCGTACTTGGCCTTGAACTTCTCTTGCAGGTCCTTGCGGGCGAACCAGTCGGCGCGGAACCAGTACAGGTTGGCGAACTGCTGGTCGGGCAGTTGGTACAGCTTGCCGTCCGATGCGGTGGTGAAGCTCGTACCGATGAAATCCTTCAGGTCCAGGCCCGGGTTAGTGAATTCCTTGCCTTCGCCGGCCATGTAGTCCGACAGCGGCATCACCACGCCGTAGCGGTAGTGCGTGCCGATCAGGTCGGAGTCGGAGATCCAGCCGTCATAGATACTCTTGCCGGATTGCATCGAGGTCTGCAGTTTTTCGACGACATCGCCTTCCTGCATGATGTCGTGCTTGACCTTGATGCCCGTGATTTCTTCGAAGGCCTTGGCCAGCGTCTTCGATTCATAGGCATGCACGTCGAGCGTTTCCGACACGACGTGGATCTCGGTCACGCCGCGGGCCTTGAGCTTGGCTGCGGCGTCGATGAACCACTTCATTTCCGCCATCTGCTTGTCTTGCGACAGCGTGCTGGGCTGGAATTCGCTGCTGACCCACTTCTTGGCTTCGGCTTCGCCGGCATGTGCTGCGCCGACAGCCAGGGCGCTTGCCAGTGCGATGGCACTGAACTGAAGCGTCATGCGCCAGGATGTTTTCATCGGTATCTCCTCGTGCTTGTTGGCTTGTTGTTCTCCCCGCAGCGAAAACATCCGGCATTCCGACGCGGGGAGCGTGATGGAATGCCTGTGCCCGTACGTCAATGTGGGCGTGGAGGCGTCAACCCGCGCCGACGCCCCCGGACCTGCAAATTCATAAGCGATGCAACTGCGTCAGCCGTGCATCAGCCGCGCCACATCACGATCACCAGCACCACCATCGAGGCGACGAAACCGCCCCAGGCGCTGGTCTCTTCCGACGTCAGCCCGACCCACGCCAGGTTGATATAGGCGGCGGTCAGCAGGCCGATGAAGAGGCGGTCGCCGCGCGTGGTGGCAATCGGCAGGAAGCCCTTGCGCTCCACGGTCGGGCGGGTCACTTCCCACACCGTCATGCTGGCCAGCATCAGGGCGATGCAGCCAAAGAAGGTCGCCACTTCGGGCGTCCAGGCCATCCAACTGAACATGGCTGTGTCTCCCGTTGTTCTTTTAGACGCGGCCCATCGCGAAGCCCTTCGCGATGTAGTTCCGCACAAACCAGATCACCAGCGCGCCAGGAATGATCGTCAGCACACCGGCTGCGGCCAGCACGCCCCAATCCATGCCCGAGGCCGACACCGTGCGCGTCATCACCGCCGTGATCGGCTTGGCATCCACCGAGGTGAGCGTGCGGGCGAGCAGCAGCTCCACCCAACTGAACATGAAGCAGAAGAACGCCGTCACGCCCACGCCCGCCTTGATCAGCGGCAGGAAGATCTTCAGGAAGAACGCGGGGAAGCTGTAGCCGTCGATGTAGGCGGTTTCATCAATCTCGCGCGGGATGCCCGACATGAAGCCTTCCAGAATCCACACCGCCAGCGGCACGTTGAACAGCATGTGCGCCAGCGCCACGCCCAGGTGCGTATCCATCAGGCCGACCGTCGAATACAGCTGGAAGAACGGCAGCAGGAACACCGCCGGCGGCGTCATCCGGTTGGTCAGCAGCCAGAAGAACATGTGCTTGTCGCCCAGGAAGCGGTAGCGCGAGAAGGCGTAGGCCGCCGGCAGCGCCACCACGGTCGACAGCACCGTGTTCATCGTCACGTAGATGATCGAGTTGATATAGCCCCAGTACCACGACGGGTCGGTGAAGATGATCTTGTAGTTGTCGAACGTGACGAGCTTCGGCCAGATCGAGAAACCGGCCAGCGTCTCCTCGTTGGTCTTGAGCGACATGCTCAGCATCCAGTACAGCGGCAGCACGGCAAACGCCACGTACAGGACGAGCGTGATCGCGCGGGCAATCTTGCGCTGGTGTTCGTTCTTTTGATTACGCATGGTCGTCTCCCACGGCCGTGCTGGCACTGCCCATGCGCTGCATCCAGTTGTAGAGGACGAAGCAGAACAGCAAGATGATGAGGAAGTACACGATCGAGAATGCCGCCGCCGGGCCCAGGTCAAACTGGCCCACCGCCTTCTGCGTCAGGTACTGCGACAGGAAGGTCGTGGCATTGCCGGGGCCGCCGCCGGTGAGCACGAACGGCTCGGTGTAGATCATGAAGCTGTCCATGAAGCGCAGCAGCACGCCGATCATCAGAACGCCGCGCATCTTCGGCAGCTGGATGTAGCGGAACACGGCCAGGCGGCTGGCCCCGTCAATCTCGGCCGCCTGGTAGAACGCATCCGGAATCGAGCGCAGGCCGGCATACGCCAGCAGCGCCACCAGCGGTGTCCAGTGCCACACGTCCATGATCAGCACGGTGATCCACGCGTCAAACGAGTGCGACGTGTAGTTGTAGTCGATGCCCAGTTGGTTGAGCCAGTAACCGGCCAGGCCGATGTCCGAGCGCCCGAAGATCTGCCAGATCGTGCCGACCACGTTCCAGGGAATCAGCAGCGGCATCGCCAACACCACCAGCGCGGCAGAAGCCTTCCAACCCTTGGACGGCATCGCCAGCGCCAGGCCGATGCCCAGCGGAATCTCCACTGCCAGCACGCACAGCGAGAAGATCAGCTGGCGGGTGAGGGCATCCTGCAGATCGCCGTCGCGCAGGATCTGGCGGAACCAGTCCACGCCCACGAACACGTGTTGCTCGGGGCTGATGATGTCTTGCACCGAGTAGTTCACCACCGTCATCAGCGGCAGGATGGCGGAGAACGCCACACACAGAAACACCGGCAGGATCAGGAACCACGCCTTGTTGTTGAGCGGCTTGTTCATCGGCCGATCCTCTCGTCATTGCTGTAGTACAGCGTCTGCGGCGCATCCAGGCGCAGCCACACGCGGGAATCGGTCACCGCCACTTCGTTGGGCAGCTTGGCCTTGATGGGCAAACCGACAGTACCGTCGCCGTTGCCACCCAGACTGGCCGTCAGCAACTGGTGCGTACCCAACTGCTGCACCTGGTGCACATCCGCCGCCACCGTGCCGACTTCGCCCGGCGTGGCCAGTTGCACAAACTCCGGGCGGATGCCGAGCTTGAGCGAACCGTTTGCGTTCTTGAGCGTAGACAGCGTGTCACGGCCCACGGACAAACGCTGACCGGCCAGCGAGATCACGTCACCATCCACCGTCACCGGGTAGAGGTTCATGCCCGGGCTGCCGATGAAGTAGCCGACGAAGGTGTGGTCCGGCCGCTCGAACAGCGCTTCCGGCCCGCCTTGCTGCACCACCTTGCCTTCGGTCATGACGACCACCTCGTCGGCAAAGGTCAGCGCTTCCACCTGATCGTGCGTCACGTAGATCAGCGTCAGCTTCAGTTGCTGGTGAATCTTCTTGAGCTGGCGGCGCAGTTGCCACTTCAGGTGCGGATCAATGACGGTGAGCGGCTCGTCGAACAGGATGGCCGCCACGTCCTTGCGCACCAGGCCGCGGCCCAGCGAGATCTTCTGCTTGGCGTCCGCTGCCAGACCCGAGGCGCGGCGCTTGAGCGCGTGCTGCAGCTCGAGAATCTCGGCCACTTCTTCCACGCGCTTCTTCACCTCGGCTTCCGGCGTCTTGCGATTGCGCAGCGGGAAGGCGAGGTTGTCGAACACGGTCATCGTGTCGTAGATGACCGGGAACTGGAACACCTGGGCGATGTTGCGCTCGCGCGGGCTGGCGTGCGTGACGTCCTGTCCGTCAAACAGCACCTGGCCCTCAGACGGCACCAGCAGCCCCGAGATGATGTTCAGCAGCGTGGACTTGCCGCAACCCGACGGGCCCAGCAGCGCATAGGCACCGCCGTCACGCCACGTCATGTTCATCGGCTGCAGCGCGTAGTCACTCAGGTTTTGCGGATTGGGGCGGTAGCTGTGCCCCAGGTTGCGGAATTCAATGCGCGCCATGTGCGCCTCCCTGCTTGGGCGCGCTCACCAGCTTGCCCGCCTCATCGAACAGGAACAGCTCCGCCGGATCGACAAACACATCCAGAGCCGCGCCCAGTTCGAACTCATGCACGCCCGGCAATTGCGCGACCAGACCGATGCTGTTTGCCTGGCCGGTGGCATGCGCGCGCACGTGCAGATAGGTTTCCGAGCCTGATAGCTCGGCCAGTTCCACCGAGCCCGGCAGGGCGACGGCGCCACCGTTGCGCGGCGCCAAGCGGATGTGGCTCGGGCGCAGGCCGATGCGGCAGCGCGTGCCAGCGGCCATCGGCAGTGGGCGCGTCCATTGCACATCGATCCCTTGCGGAAGACGGATGTGATTGCCTTCGGCCACGGTGGCGTCCAGCACATTCATCGGCGGGTCATTAAAGATGGCGGCGGCGTTGACCGACACCGGCACCTCGTACATGTCGAGCGTCGGGCCCGACTGCAGCACGCGGCCCTCATGCATGACGACGGTGTGGCCGCCCAGCAGCAGCGCTTCCTGCGGTTCGGTGGTGGCGTACACCACGGTCGTGCCGCCATCGGCAAAGAGCGAGGCCAGTTCGGCGCGCAGTTCTTCGCGCAGCTTGTAGTCGAGGTTGACCAGCGGCTCGTCCAGCAGCACCAGCGGCGCGCGCTTGACCAACGCCCGCGCCAGCGCGCAACGCTGCTGCTGGCCGCCCGACAGCTCGGCCGGCAGGCGCTGCAGCAGGTGTTCGATGTGCAGCTTGGCGGCGACGGCGCGCACGCGCGTGTCGATCTCGCCCTTGTTGGTGCCCTGCAGGCGCAGCGGCGAGGCGATGTTGTCGAACACCGTCATCGCGGGGTAGTTGATGAATTGCTGGTACACCATCGCCAGATTGCGATCGCGTACACCAACGCCCGTCACGTCCTTGCCGTCGACCAGCACGCGGCCGGTGGTCGGCCGGTCCAGCCCGGCCATGATGCGCATCAGCGTGGTCTTGCCGGCCTGCGTCGGCCCGAGCAGCACGTTGATGGCGCCGGGCGCCAGCCTCAGGCTGGTCGGGTACAGATGCGTCTGCGCCCCGACCACGGCCGTAACCTGGTCCAGTTCCAGAATCAATTGAAGTCTCCCGTCTTATTGCTTTGATTTCTTGGTGTTGCGGTTCGGACGCCCAGCCTCGTGTTTTTTTAAGGCGCCCGTTCTGCAACCGGGGTGGTCTCGCCTTCCGGCAGATGCCGCGCCAGCCAGCCTTCCAGGCGGTTGCGGTCGGCATCGCTGGCGTGCAGCCCCAGCTTGGTCCGCCGCCACAGGATGTCCTGTGCCGAGCGGGCCCATTCGTGTTCGATCAGGTAACGGATTTCGGCTTCATACAGGCCGGGCGTCACTTCGGCGCCCAGCGCTTCCAGCCGCGTGGCCCCTGCCAGCAACGTGTTCATGCGCGTGCCGTACTGGTGCGCGTAGCGCATTGCCAGTCGGGTCGGCAGCCACGGCAAACGTTTTTGCAGGCGCGTCACAAAATCGTCGAAGGTGTATTTGGCAACGAGCTGCCCCGGCGCTTCCAGATCGCCGCCCGGCAGCGATGCGGTGGCCGTCCACGAAGGCTTGCCGGCGGCCGGCAGGTGTGGGGCCAGTTGATCCAGCGCTTCTTCGGCCAGCTTGCGATACGTGGTGATCTTGCCGCCCCAGACGTTGATGAGCGGCGCGCTGTTGCCGTCGGTGCCGATCTCGCATTCGACCAGGTAGTCGCGCGTGATGGCTGAGGCGTTGGCGGCGCTGTCATCCAGCAACGGCCGCACGCCCGAGTAGCTCCACACCACGTCGGACGGGGTGAGCTGCTGGGTGAAATAGCGGCTCGCCATCTCGCACAGGTATTGGATCTCGCCCGCATCGATGGCCACTTGGTCCACCGAGCCCGTGTATTCCAGGTCGGTCGTGCCGATCAGCGTGAAATCGTTCTGGTATGGGATCGCAAACACGATCCGCCCATCGGGGTTCTGGAAGATATAGGCGAACGGGTGGTCGAACATCCGCCGCACGACGATGTGGCTGCCCTTGATCAGCCGCAGGCCGCGCGTGCTCGGCAGCGCATGCGCCGAACGGGCGAATTCTGCCGCCCATGGCCCGGCTGCATTGACGATAGCCTTGGCGCGCACCGAGCGGATGCCGTCCGGCCCCGCCAGCGAGGCATGCCAGCCGTCCGCGCGGCGCTCGGCGTTCAGGCAGCGCGTGCGGGTGAAGATCTGCGCGCCGCGATCGGCCGCGTCGCGGGCGTTGAGCACTACCAGGCGGGCGTCGTCGACCCAGCCGTCGGAGTAGACAAAGCCGCGGGTGTAACCCGGCTTGAGCGGCTTGCCCGCTGGGTGTTGCGCCAGCTTGATCGACTCCGAGCCAGGCAGAAAGCGTCGGCGCGCGAGATGGTCATACAGGAACAGGCCCGCGCGGATCATCCACGCCGGGCGTTGCGCCGCATCGTGCGGCATCACGAAGCGCATCGGCCACATGATGTGCGGCGCCATGCGCAGCAGCACCTCGCGCTCCTGCAGCGCTTTGCGCACGAGGCTGAATTCGTAATATTCGAGGTAACGCAGCCCGCCGTGGATCAGCTTGGTCGAGGCCGAAGAGGTGTGCTGGGCCAGGTCGTCTTTTTCACACAAGACCACCGACAGGCCACGGCCCACGGCATCACGCGCGATGCCCACGCCGTTGATGCCGCCTCCGACCACCAGCAGATCACAGTCCAGATGCGCGGCATCGGTGTGTTGCATGGTTGCTTTATGTTGGTTTGCGCGCCCTTTCTTGCGAAGTGTGACGCGTTGGCGGATAGTGTAGTGAAAGGCGAAAATAAAGCAACATATGGAATCGCCTAATCCGCTCACATATGTTCGTTTGTGTTCGTTTGATGAATTAATGCTGCCTCGACACCGCCAGATCCTCGAATACGTCCGCCAGCACGGCGATGCCTCCGTCGATGCGCTTGCCCGCGTGCTCGGCGTCACGACGCAAACCATCCGCCGCGATATCCGCCAGCTCGAAGATGAGCGCCTGCTCGTGCGTTACCACGGCGGCGTCGGCCTGCCGTCGTCGGTCGAGAACATCGACTACGACCAGCGTCAGGTGCTGCACATTGACGCCAAGCGCCGCATTGCTGAAGTCGTCGCGCGCCATGTCGAGCCAGGTCGTTCGCTCATCATCAATATCGGAACGACCACCGAAGAGATCTCCAAGGCGTTGGTCGGCCAGAATGGACTGCGAGGTTTGCGTGTCATCACCAACAACCTGAACGTCGCATCTATCCTGTCGGGCAGTCCCGATGCGGAAGTCATCGTCGCCGGCGGCCTGGTGCGCAACCGCGACCGCGGCATCGTCGGCGAGGCCACCATCGACTTCATGAAGCAGTTCCGCGTCGACATCGGCATCATCGGCGTCTCCAGCATCGACGAGGACGGCACGCTTCTGGACTACGACTACCGCGAGGTACGCGTCGCCCAGGCCATCATCGAGCAGTCGCGCGAAGTCTGGCTTGCCGCCGACCACTCCAAGTTCGGCCGCCGCGCTGTCGTTCGCCTCGGCCACGTCTCGCAGATCGACAAGTTCTTCACCGACGTGCCTGTCCCCGAGCCGATGGCCGAAGTCTTCCGCGCTGCCGAGGTCGATGTGGTCGTCGCCAGCGAAATGCTCTGACGTTTGATCGGATGCTCGCGCAGTCTTCGCCCCGTCGACTACAGTGAAATGACCAGGCGCGCACCTTGCGAGCCTTTCTGTCATCCAGACCCGTCATACAGGGAGCATCGTGAGCAAGCACTCACATGCGGCAATCCTATCGATCTTCGCGGGCATCGTCACCGAGCACATCGCCGCCCTGCGCGATGCCCTCGCCAAGCTGGCCGCGCCCAGCCCCAGCGATGAAGATCTCCATCAGTTCCGCGTTACCCTGCGCCGGCTGCGCTCCGCCTGGGTGACGTTCGCGCCTGTCTTGCCGGCCTCCTTTGTGGCGGAGTGGAAGTCCCGCTTACGCGCGCTCGCTGCATCCACCGGCCCCGTACGCGAGTGGGATGTGTTGCTCTCGGATTGGCTCCCGGCCATTCAGCAGTCCTTGCGTGACACCGAGGACGCCAGCCGCGCATGGCTGAACGAAGCGCTTACAAAATCCAAAGAGGCTCGCAACCACGCCTGGGAGGCGTTGCGCGCCGAACTGGCCTCCTCAAATGTGCTTGAAACGCTGCGCGAACTGGAGCAGGCTGTCGCCCCGTTTCATGTCGAGAGTGAGCCCGAACGGCATTCCCGTTTCGCCCGCGCTCGGGCCGAGGCGCTCAGAAAGAAGCTGATCCGTCGGGGGCGTCACCCCAAGCGGTCGCCTGCGCCGCAGTTGCATCGCGCCCGCATCGCGGCCAAGCAGTGGCGCTATCTGTATGAAGTGTTCTATCCGGCGCTCGGTGCCCGGGCGGGCAAGCGGTACTGGGCGCATTTGCGCAAACTGCAGGATGCTTTGGGTGAAGTGCACGATGCAAGCGTGTCCCTCGATTGCGTTGCAGACCTATTGGATATCCCGCCTCCGCCCTCCGTAGTGAGTACCTTTCACAAGCGCGCTCGCGCCGCGCGGAAGCAGACCGCCAAAGGGCTGCGGTGGATACGGTCCCACAAGGCGTCGTAACCCCATAAAAAATGAAGAAAGACCCTTTAGCGAGAAAGGGCTTGCGCTGTTCGAAAAACCCGCCTATAGTTCGCCCCTCGCTGCAAAACACAGCGCCGAAACGAAAGCGACGGTGGTGGTGT
>CAUPMS010000064.1:0-12928 GCA_963512445.1 uncultured Ralstonia sp. | reverse complement strand
CCGATGTTGCAGCATCGGATGTTCCCCCGCGTCTGCGCTTGCCCACCCTTCGCCCGAAAAAAAAACCAATCAAAAGCACAGAGCAATGTCATGAGTCAGCCCCCGCAGGGGATGAACCAAGAGATGAACCAAAAACACTAAACAACCGCCGGCCGCAACAACCGCTGCTGATACGCCTGCAAATGCGCATACGCCACGCGCAGCAACGAAACATCCGTCCCTTGCGCACGCCCCCGCCGCAGCATGTCGCCAACGATATGGTCGGCTTCCACACGCGCACCACGCTCCAGATCCCGCAGCATTGAAGCGGTCAGAGGCGACCCCGCCTGCGTCAGCGCATTCAGCCCACGCTCCCGCGCCGACTGCCGATTCGGATACCCCGACGCCGCAGCCACCCGCTCACACGCCGTGAACATCGCCTCGTTCAGCGCACGGCCCTCATCCGTGGCGACGATCTCGCCCACCGTCGCCCGCATCAGGCAAGTCATCGCGGCCAGCGAGGTCAGGAAGGTGAACTTTTCCCACATGTCTTGCATGACGTTTTCCGCCAGCACGGAATCAAAGCGGGCAGTGGCAAACACATCGCGAATGGCTTCCGTGCGCTCGCGCGGCGCATGCGGTGTGCGTTCGCCAAAGGTGATCGAGTGCACGGCCGGGCCCTGCCCGTTGCTCAGGTGCAGCACGGCACCATCCGGCGCGCTGGTCGCGCTGATGTGGCACAGCCCGCCCAGCACGCGCGATTCACCAAACGCCGCATCGAGCCGCTCCAGATGCGCCAGCCCGTTGAGCACCGGCAGCACCACCGTGCGTTCGCCCACCGCAGGGCGGATCGCGGCAATGGCGTCTTCCAGGTCATAGGCCTTGCAGCTCAGCAGGATGAGATCGGCGTGCCCCCAGGCAGAGGCCTCGTCGGCGGTGATGGTTTGCACCGGGAATTGCGCATCGCCGTGCGGGCTGCGGATCACGAGACCGTGTGCGCGCAATCGCGCCGCGCGCGCCGGGCGCACCAGGAAAGTCACGTCCGCACCAGTCTGGGCAAGCCGCCCGCCGAAATAACCGCCGGTGCCGCCGGCGCCAAGCACCAGAATCCGCATTGCTGTCGTCATTGGGTTCGTTTCCATCGAGCCGAAGATAGGCAAACGATTCTAGGCTTGTTCGCCCAGCCCTGCAGACGGTGCCCCGTGCGCGCTAAAATGCTGATTTTCCTCACGATTTGACGCCCGTTCGGCCATTATTCAGCGCTGGCGGGGTCGATATGCCATGACGTTTTCCAATAACTTTCACCGCCTCGAAACCCGCCTGCAATCGGCGGCTGGCCGCGCCATCGGCGACTTCAAGATGATTGAAGACGGCGACACCATCCTCGTGTGCCTGTCCGGCGGCAAGGATTCGTACACGATGCTGTCGGTGTTGATGGCGCTGCAGAAGCGCGCGCCGGTCGACTTCAAACTGATCGCCATGAACCTCGATCAGAAGCAGCCCGGTTTTCCGGCAGAGGTGCTGCCCAACTATTTGAAGAAGCTGGGCGTGGAGTATGTGATCGTCGAGGCGGACACCTATTCGATCGTCAAGGAGAAGGTGCCCGAGGGCAAGACAACGTGCTCGCTTTGCTCGCGCCTGCGCCGCGGCGTGATCTACCGCACGGCCAAGGAGCTGGGCGCCAACAAGATCGCGCTGGGCCACCACCGCGACGACATCGTCAACACGTTCTTCCTGAACATGTTCTTCGGCGGCAAGATGAAGTCGATGCCGCCCAAGCTGGCCACCGACAACGGCGAGCACATCGTCATCCGCCCGCTGGCGTACTGCTCGGAAAAGGAGATCGCCTCTTACGCCCGCGCGATGGAGTTCCCGATCATTCCGTGCAACCTGTGCGGCTCGCAGGAAAACCTGCAGCGCAAGAAGGTCAAGGAGATGCTGCTGGAATGGGAGCGCCAGACGCCGGGCCGCATCGACAACATCTTCGCGTCGCTGCAGAACGTGGTGCCGTCGCACCTGGCCGATACGGAGCTGTTCGACTTCAACGGTCTGACCACGGGCCTGGCGAAGATCGGCGAGGATTCGCTGTTCGGCCAGACCGCCTATGACCAGGCACCGCTGGTGTTTGCCGGCTCGCATGACGACCGCATCGAGTTCGTACGCTTTGAGCGCAAGCCGGGCAGCAATCCCGCCGATAAGCCCGCCGACGCGCCGGCCGTGGGCTGACGCTAACTCGCGCTGGCTTCGCGCATCAGGTCACGCGTGTCGTCGATCCAGCCTTGCAGGCGGTCACGTGCGTGCTGTTTCTGGCGCGGCGTGGTCAGATTGGCGATGGTCACCAGCATGGCGGTGTCGGCCTCGCGGCGCAGGCGCTGCGGGGCGCCGCGCTCGCCGGGCGCGTGCTGCCATTGGTCGGCATAGGCGGTGAGCCACTGCACCACCGTCGCTTCGTCGGGGCGCTCTTGCTGCACCTGCGCAATCAACGCCAGCCAGACTTTCTGGCGCGCGATGCGCTCGTCGTAGCGGGCGGGGGTGCTGTCCACCATCGGGGTGATGGCCGTCCGGATGGCCTCTTCCTGCTCCGCCGAGAAATTGCCGTATATCAGCCGTGCATCCTCCATGACTTTCTTGAGGCGGGCGCGCAGGCGTTCGTCGGCGGTGTCGCCCAGATAGCGGCGGCGGAATTTTGCGTTGCTCTCGTCCAGCTTGTTCTGCACGTGTACGAGTTGCGCCGGCGTGGTGCTGAGCAGCAGGCGGGCGATGTCGGGCTTGGACTGGTCGAAGGCGGCACGCCCGAATTGCTGGAAGGCGTCCTGATACGCCCGTATCTGCGGGGCGGTCACAGGCTGCTGCAGTTCATCCTGTGCGCGCCGCAGCACGGCCACCATGCGTGGTAGCTGATCCTGCCTGTGCCAGGCGAAAAGGCGGCCGATCGCCTCGCGCGTGGGGTCAACCTGGGCGTCTTGCAGGTCGAATTGCCCGTCGACCCACCAATACGTGAGCCGTGCGCCCTGCTGGTAGCCCAATTTCAGGGTGCTGCAGGCCTGCAGGCACACCAACAAGCTGACCGCCGCCAGTACGATCAGCCAGCGGCTTAGCCGGCCTGGCAATGGCGTAACTGCAACAATTCCACCGTTTGACCGGTTCAGTTGGGGGGGAGGGCGCATGTTAAAATTTTTCACTGTGTCTTATACGCCGCAAAGCGCCCCGTAGAAGGGTTTGCAGGCGGTCCGGCCATCCTGAGGGGAGATGGCGGGCGATGGGTTCCGGGCAGCCATCCGCGTGCTTGGCGGTCCTATCGCAGGCTATCGCTTCGAGTCACTCTAGGAACCTCCTTGTGAATATCGTCATCCTTGCTGCGGGCATGGGCAAACGCATGCGCTCCGCCCTGCCGAAAGTGCTGCACCCCTTGGCCGGCAAACCGTTGCTGGCGCACGTCATTGAAACCGCGCGCTCCATCTCGCCGACGCAACTGGTGGTCGTGGTCGGCCATGGCGGCGATCGGGTGCGCGAGATGGTTGGCGCGCCTGACATCGCCTTTGCCACGCAAGACAAGCAGCTTGGCACCGGCCACGCTGTCATGCAGGCCGTGGACCAGCTCGACGAAAGCGTACCCACCCTCGTGCTCTACGGCGATGTGCCGCTCACCCGTGCCGAAACGCTGGACGCACTGGTGGGTGCCGCCGGCCGCGACCACCTGGGCGTGCTGACCGTGCACCTGGGCGACCCGACCGGTTACGGCCGCATCGTGCGCGATGCCGCCGGCCGCATCACGCGCATCGTCGAGCAGAAAGACGCCAACGAAACGCAGCTTGCCATTCACGAGGTCAACACCGGCATCCTGGTTTGCCCGACGGCGAAGCTCAAGACCTGGCTTGCCACGCTGTCCAACGACAACGCGCAGGGCGAGTACTACCTGACCGATGTGATCGAGCGGGCCGCCAGCGAAGGCGTGCCCATCACCTCCGCGCACCCGCTGGCCGAGTGGGAAACGCTGGGCGTGAACAGCAAGGTGCAACTGGCGGAGCTGGAACGCATTCACCAGCGCAACCTCGCGCAGCAACTGCTGGAAGACGGCGTCACGCTGATCGACCCGGCGCGCATCGACGTGCGCGGCAAGCTCACGTGCGGGCGCGACGTGGTGATCGACGTCAACTGCATCTTCGAAGGCAATGTCACGCTGGGCGATGGCGTGCACATCGGCGCCAATGCGGTGATCCGTAACGCGGCCATCGACGCCGGCGCCGAGATCCTGCCGTTCTGCCATATCGAACAAGCCAAGGTGGGCGCCGACTCGCGCATCGGCCCGTACGCGCGCCTGCGCCCGGGCACCGAGCTGGCCGAAGACGTGCACATCGGTAACTTTGTCGAGGTAAAGAACAGCCAGGTCGCGGCCCACAGCAAGGCCAACCACCTGGCCTATGTGGGCGATGCGACGGTGGGCTCGCGCGTGAACATCGGTGCGGGCACCATCACCTGCAATTACGATGGCGCGAACAAGTTCCGCACCATCATCGAGGACGACGCCTTCATCGGCTCCGACACGCAGCTCGTGGCGCCGGTGCGCGTGGGCAAGGGCGCGACGCTGGGCGCTGGCACCACGCTGACCAAGGACGCGCCCGAGGGCACGCTGACGGTTTCGCGCGCGCGCCAGACCACCATTCAAAATTGGCAGCGCCCGCAAAAGCAACAAGCCGGACAGAAGAAGGAAGGCTGACAGGTTTTCTCCTGCGCCGAACAGCGGATGCCGCTTCGGCGCACGAGCATCGATACTGAATTACCGAGTGCGGCGCACATTGACAGTGCCGCCCACCCCAACTGGAGAAATCAACATGTGCGGTATCGTTGGCGCGGTTTCCACGCGCAATATCGTTCCCGTCCTGATCGAAGGCCTGCGCCGCCTGGAATACCGCGGCTATGACTCATGCGGCGTGGCCGTGCAGCGTGATGGCCAGCTTGAGCGCGCACGCACCGTGTCGCGCGTGGCCGATCTGGATGCCCAGGCACAGACGAGCCACCTGGATGGCGCCATCGGCATCGCCCACACGCGTTGGGCCACGCACGGCCGGCCCGACACGGTCAACGCCCACCCGCACTTCTCGGGCGACACCATCGCCCTGGTGCACAACGGCATCATCGAAAACTACGAAGCGCTGCGCGAAGAGCTCAAGGCGGTCGGCTACGGCTTTGAATCGCAGACCGATACCGAAGTCGTCGCGCACCTGATCCACCAAGCCTATACGTACCCGAGCAGCGCCACGCGCGGCGACCTGTTCGCCTCGGTGCGGGCGTCCGTCAAGCGCTTGCACGGCGCCTATGCGATTGCCGTGTTTGCCCGCGACAATCCCGACGTGGTGGTGGGCGCGCGCGCGGGCTCGCCGCTGGTGGTGGCGATTGGCGAGAACGAATCGTTCCTGGCTTCCGACGCGCTGGCCGTGGCCGGCACGGCCAGCCGCATGGCCTACCTGGAAGAAGGCG
Source organism: uncultured Ralstonia sp. (assembly GCA_963512445.1). Lineage (GTDB taxonomy): Bacteria > Pseudomonadota > Gammaproteobacteria > Burkholderiales > Burkholderiaceae > Ralstonia. The sequence goes on along the minus strand of CAUPMS010000064.1, from coordinate 7,471 downwards.
ACGTGGTGGAACTCACCCGCAACGGCTTCACCGTGGCCGATGCGCACGACAAGCTCGTCGAGCGTGAAGTGAAGGAAGTCGGCACGTATGCCGCCGCCGTGGAACTCGGCCCGTTCCGCCACTTCATGCAGAAGGAAATCTTTGAACAGCCGCGCGCGCTGGGCGACACGCTGGAAGGCGTGCAAGGCTTCGGCCCCGACCTGTTCGGCCCGGAAGCTGCCCAGGTGCTGCCCAAGGTCGACAGCGTGCTGATCCTGGCCTGCGGCACGAGCTACTACTCGGGCTGCACGGCCAAGTACTGGCTGGAGTCGGTCGCCAAGATCCCGACCCAGGTGGAAGTGGCCAGCGAATACCGCTACCGCGAGACGGTGCCCAACCCGAACGCGCTGGTCGTCGTGATCTCGCAATCGGGCGAAACCGCCGACACGCTGGCCGCACTGCGCCACGCGCGCGAACTGGGCCACACGCACACGCTGGCCATCTGTAACGTAGCGACCAGCGCCATGGTGCGCGAGACGCAGCTCAAGTTCCTCACGCGCGCCGGCACCGAGATCGGTGTGGCTTCCACCAAGGCGTTCACGACGCAACTGGCCGCGCTGTACATGCTGGCGCTGACGTTTGCCAAGCTGCGCGGCCATCTGAATGCCGATCAGGAAGAAGACGCGCTGCGCCACCTGCGCCACCTGCCTTCCGCGCTGAACGCCGTGCTGGCGCTGGAGCCGCAGATCATCGCGTGGTCGGAAGAATTTGCCCGCCGCGAGAACGCGCTGTTCCTGGGCCGTGGTCTGCACTACCCGATCGCCCTGGAAGGCGCGCTCAAGCTCAAGGAAATCTCGTACATCCACGCCGAGGCCTACCCTGCCGGTGAGCTCAAGCACGGCCCGCTGGCGCTGGTGACGGACGAGATGCCGGTCGTGACGGTGGCCCCGAACGACGCGCTGCTCGAAAAGCTCAAGTCCAACATCCAGGAAGTGCGCGCGCGCGGCGGCAAGCTGTACGTGTTTGCCGATGCGGATACGCACATCCAGTCGAGCGACGGCATCCAGGTGATCCGCATGCCCGAGCACTACGGGCAGCTCTCGCCGATCCTGCACGTGGTGCCGCTGCAATTGCTGGCGTATCACACGGCGCTGGCGCGCGGCACAGACGTGGACAAGCCGCGTAACCTGGCCAAGTCCGTGACGGTGGAATAAGCGCCGCGCTGCTCAAGTCGTTTTCGACCGATCTGAGCCCACGGGAGCCGCCGCTGCAAAGCGCTGGCTCCCGTTTTGTTTCTGGCCTCTACACAGGGTGTTTAAAGCGGGGGCAGCGCGCATGGCGCTTGTATGCTGCCCAGACCCTGATCCCATCCCACGGAGGCTGCTCCATGCTCTATTTCCTCAACAAGGTGCTGTTGCTCGTTGTGTATGGCGTGGCGGTGGCCAGTTACGTGACGCCATTGCCCGTATCGCCGGACGTTGTCTATTGGGTGCGCATCGTTGCCGTGGTACTGCTGGCCGCGCATCTGCTGGAGGTGGTGTTCTGCTTTCGCAAGGTGGCGTTGCATAAGGGGCCGTTGCTCGACAGCGTGCTGCTGACCTTGCTGTTTGGCTTTCTGCATTGGAAGCCGATGGCCGACGCGGCACAGCGGCCCCGCTGAGCTTCGCCGCAAGGGCACGACTAGCCGCAACCGCCGTCCAGGCCTACTCTAGTTCCAGTCGTCTTTCGCGGACTCCCTTGCTGCAGTGCGGCGTGGATCATGGACAGAGCAGAACGAACGGCCTTTGTGTTTGCCGGCGGCGGCAGCCTTGGCGCCATCGAGGCCGGCATGCTGCGCGAATTGGTGGCGTCAGGCGTGGTGCCGGACATGGTGGTCGGCGCATCGGCGGGGGCCATCAATGCCGCGTTCTTTGCGTGCAACCCGCATGCGGCCGGCACGGTGCAGCTGGAAGCGTTATGGCGGAGCGTGCGCCGCGCCGACGTGATGCCGTGGTCGTGGCGCGCCATGTTTGGCATGCTGGGCGGCCGCCGTGAACATCTGGTGGAGGCCTCCGGCCTGCAGCGCCTGCTGACACGGCATTTCGCGCAGATGCTGGTGGAGGCCGCAACGCTCCCGCTGCACGTGGTGGCCACCGACATGCGCACCGGCGCCGAAGTGGTGCTGTCTTCCGGCGCTATCGTGCCAGCGGTGCTGGCCAGCGCCGCCATTCCGGGCGTGTTCCCGCCCGTGCGCATTGGTGATCGCCTGCTCATCGACGGCGGCGTCGCCAACAACACGCCCATCTCTGCCGCCATCCGCCTCGGTGCCACACGCGTGGTGGTGCTGCCCGCTGGCTTTGCCTGCGCCGACCGCCGTGCCCCGCGCAGCGCCATCGAACACGCGCTGAATGCGCTGTCGCTGCTGGTGGCGCGTCAGCTCGTGCAAGACCTGGAGCGCTGGGCGGGGCAGGTGCCCATCGCCGTGGTGCCGCCGCTGTGTCCGCTCGATATTTCCCCTTACGACTACACCCGCTGTGGCGAGCTGATCGACCGCGCTGCTGCCGCCACCGCCGCATGGCTCGCGGCCGATGGCCTGGCCAGCACGGACGTGCCCGGCGCCTTGCGCGAGCACCATCATGACGAGGACCACCCAAATTGCAGCGTCGACCCCCACGCCATGCCCGCTGCCTGACGGTGCAGCCGCACGGCAGCATCTGGCGGTCGGGGCTTCGACAAGGACCATCGGCCCGCCATGGCCGATCCAACATGGGCCGAATCCGTACCCGAGTACTGCGGTTCGCGCCCGAACCGGGGGGAATACTGACACGCAGGCACGCTGTTCGCGTGTGTGTCGTCAGCCAGGCCTGAAACAGGAGGACGCATGGAAAAAGGCAAGCGAGAGAAGCATCCGCACGCGCGCAAGCGCGAGGAGCTGGTGGAAAAGGCCGTGGAAGACACCTTCCCGGCCAGCGACCCGCCCGCCACGGGCGGCATCACGCGCGTGGTCGACAAGGATCGCGGCCACAAGTCTCACGGTCACAAGCGCTCAACGCGGCACAAGGGTCGCTGACCGACGCCTACGCGCAACGATGCACGCGCCCGCAGGGTTCACGCCTTGCGGGCGTTTCTGTTTCTGCAGGGTTAGCGTCAACGGGCCTGGGCCAGGTGCGCGAGGATGTTGACCACGTTGCCGAACGGATCGCGCACATAGAAGCGACGCACGCCCCACTGCTCGTCGGTGAGTGTGTAGACGATCTCCAGGCCCAGCGCGTGGGCGCGTACATGCACGGCGGACGCACATCACGTAAAGTGGCGGGCACTCGAACTACAGAGACACGCACGCCATGGAATTCCTGCAATCGTTGCTGGCACCCCGCCTACAAAACGTTGAAACCTCCGCCATCCGCGAGCTGTTCAAGGTGCTCGGCAAGCCGGGCCTGATCTCGTTTGCCGGGGGCTTTCCTGACTCCGCCCTGTTTGACGTAGAAGGCCTGAACGCCGCCGCCAACAGCGCACTTGCCACCGATGCCGCCCGCGCGCTGCAGTACGGCGCCACCGAAGGCTTCGAGCCGCTGCGCGAGGCCATCGTCGCGCTGATGAAGGTGCGCGGTGCCACCGTTGCCAATACCGACATCCTCGTCACCACCGGCTCGCAGCAAGGGCTGGATCTGCTGGGCAAGGTGCTGATTGGCGAGGGCGACACGGTGCTGACCGAAGCGCCCACGTTCCTCGCCGCCATCCAGGCGTTCAAGCTGTACGGTGCCAAGGTGGCCGGTGTGCCGACCGACGAAGATGGCTTGGACGTCGACGCGCTGGAAAGGACGCTCGCCACCGCGCGTCCAAAATTCCTCTACGTGATTCCCAACTTCGGCAACCCGAGCGGTGCGCTGATGAGCCTGGAGCGCCGCAAGCGCCTGCTGGACATGGCCGTGCGCCACAACCTGCTGATCGTCGAAGACGACCCCTACGGCGAGCTGTATTTCGATGCGCCTCCGCCGCCGTCGCTGTACGCGCTCTCGCAACAGACCGATGGCGCACAGGGCCGCGTGATCTACCTGGGCAGCCTGTCGAAGGTGGTGGCGCCGGGCCTGCGCGTGGGCTGGATGATCGCCTCGCAGCCGGTGCTGGGCAACGCGGTCATGGTCAAGCAGTTTGCCGACGCGCACACCTCGACGTTTGCACAGGCCACGGCCGCTGCTTACCTGCGCAGCAATCGGCTGGACGCCGTGCTGCCGCGCACGCGCGCTGCCTATGCCGAACGCGCCCACGCCATGGCGGGCGGCCTGCGCGCGCTGCTGCCCGAAGCCGAGCTGACCTTCAACCGCCCGCGCGGCGGCATGTTCCTGTGGGGCGCGCTGCCGGGCCGCAACGCCGGTGACGTGGCCAAGGTGGCCATCGAGCGCGGCGTGGCCTTTGTGCCGGGCGCGGCGTTCTATCCGGTGGACCCGGACCGCTCGACGTTGCGTCTGTCGTACGCCACCTCGTCGCTCGCACAGGTGGAAGAGGGCGTGCGCAAGCTGGCCGGCGCCATCGGCGAATGCAAGCGCGCCTGATCGTGCATCGCTGACTCGGGTACGCATCGGGCTGGCATGCCGATGCGTACCACGCATCACCCGAGGCGCGTGCCATGTGCCTCACACACGCGGTAAGCTGGCGGCTCCATAAAAAATGTACACACAGGAGACGTCCCATGCTGCTACTGCTTCGTCCGCTTCGTCTGCTCCGCTCCGCCGCTCTTGCCCTCAGCGCGCTGTCGCTGGGTTTTCTGCCCGCCGCCGCCAGCGCGGATGAGGTGCGCGTGATGAACTCCGGCGGCTTCACCGCTGCTTACAAGAGCCTCGCGCCGACGTTCGAGCGGGCCACGGGCAATACGCTCGTCACCGCATGGGGGCCGTCGATGGGCGCGTCGCCCGAGGCCATTCCCAACCGCCTTGCGCGCGGCGAACAGGCCGACGTGCTCATCATGGTGGGCGAGGCGCTCAGTGGGCTGATCCAGAAGGGCATCGTTGATCGCGCCAGCCGCGTCGATCTGGCCGAATCGCGCATCGGCATGGTGGTCAAGGCGGGCGCACCCAAGCCCGATATCAGCACCGAGGACGCCCTGCGCAACACGCTGCTGCAGGCCAAATCCGTGGCGTACTCCGACAGCGCCAGTGGCGTGTATATCGAGACCACGCTGTTCAAGCGCCTCGGCATTGAAGACCAGATGCGCGGCAAGGCCCACAAGATCGAGAAGACGCCGGTGGCCAGCTTGGTGGCAAAGGGCGACTACGCGATCGGCTTTCAGCAGGTGAGTGAACTGCTGCCGGTGCCGGGTGTGGACTTTGTCGGCAAGATTCCCGAGCCGCTGCAGAAGGTGACGGTGTTCTCTGCGGGCATTCCGGTGGGGGCGGTGCACCCAAAGGCGGCGCATGAGCTGATCCGCTACCTGGCCTCGCCCGCGGCCGAGCCGACGGTGCAGCAGAGCGGCATGGAGCCGGCGCGCGCATCGGCAAGGGTGCCGGAGCCCGTGCAGTGACGGTGCCGGACGTATCGGACATACCCGATGCGCGACCCGACCCGCCGCCCGACCCGCTGCAGGACCCGGCGCTACTGCGCCGCCTGCTGCGTGCCAAAGACCGCATGGACGCCGCCTCGCACGAGGCGTGGCCCGTCAAGCGGCTGGCCGAGGTGAGCGGCGTGTCCGAGGCGCATTTCGCGCGCTCGTTCAAGCAGGCGTTCGGCATTCCGCCGCACCGCTACCTGCTCACACGCCGTATCGAGCAGGCCACCACCCTGCTGCGCGATACCGATCTGCCCATCATTGAAATTGCTTACGCCACCGGCTGGGAAAGCCTGGGCACCTTCGGCCGCATCTTTCGGGACATCACCGGGCAAAGCCCCAGCGCGTTGCGCCGGCAGGCCCAGGCCACCGCGCCACTGCAACAGCTTGATCGCGTGCCCGCCTGCGTGCTGAAGGCGGCGCAGCGGCCCGACCTCAGCACAGCAGTTTCGGAGAAGCGCCGCCAACTGGCGGAGGGTACAAAGCCATCACCAACCAACACAAAGGAGCGGTGATGAGCCAAGGGATCAACGTTGTCGGGCTGTATGTGGACGACCAGGACGCGGCGCTGGCGTTCTATGTCGACAAGCTGGGCTTTCGCGTGCATACGGACGTGCGCAACGGCCCGTACCGGTGGCTGACGGTGCAGCATCCGGAGCAGCCGTCGTTCCAGCTTGGCCTGTTTCAGCCGGGGCCGCCCATCCATGACGAAGCCACTGCACAGACGCTGCGCGCCATGGTCGCCAAGGGTGCGATGCCACCGCTGGTGCTGACCGTGGCCGACTGCCGCGCCACCTACGCGCAACTGCGCGAGCGCGGCGTGGAGTTCACGCAGGAGCCGGTCGAGCGCTTTGGCAGTGTCGATGCGGGTTTCCGCGACCCGGCCGGCAATGGCTGGAAGATGATTCAGGCCGCTGGAGGTGCAAAGTGAGCGCCCGCAACGGACTCCGCCAGTTCCACCGCTGGGTGTCGATGGCCTTCACGCTGACGGTCGTCGCCAACTTTGTCGCCATGATCTGGGGGCCGCCGCCGGCGTGGATTACTTATGCGCCGTTGTTGCCGCTGGCGCTGTTGCTGATCACGGGGCTGGTCATGTTTGCGTTGCCGTATGTGGATCGGCGCAGCGCCCGGCGTGCGGGGTACGCCAGTCCCGAAGCTCCGGCCGCGAGGGTTTGAGGCTGACGCACGGGCCTCAGACGGTGGCAGGCGAGGGTTTGAGGCTGACGCACGAGCCTCAGACGGTGGCAGGCGAGGGTTTGAGGCTGGCGCACGAGCCTCAGACGGTGGCAGGCGAGGGTTTAAGGCTGACGCACGAGCCCCAGACGGTGGCAGGCGAGAGTTTGAGGCTGACGTGCGAGCCCCAGACGGTGGCGCGCGAGGGTTTGAGGTTGACGTGCGAGCCTCAGACGTTGGCAGGCGAGGGTTGCAGGCTCAAACGCCGGCTTCGGCGCCTCAATCACAAGGGCATTGCCCACCGGGTGGTCAGTGGGCCGCCGGTGCGGTGCTTGGGGCGGCAGATTGCACCTCATGCCGCCCACCCATCCGCCACAACACCACCGCCACCACATGGCAGGCCGCTGCCGCCCAGCCGAGCATGCCGGGCCCGCCGTGTGCCAGCGCCAGCGCTCCCACCGTAGACCCCAGCGCAATCCCCACATACACCGCAGACGCATGCAGCGACAGCGTGATCGGCGACACATCCGGCGCGAGGCGGATCAACCGCGTCGCCTGCGCAGGGCCGAAGCCCCAGCCCGCCATGCCCCACAGCACGACCGCGCCGATGGCGACAGCGCCTGCCACCGTGCCCGAAGTTGTCCCATGACGCATCTGCGCGGACAGTGACAGCACCGAGAACGCCAGCACGATCCCCGCGCTGCTGACGGCCAGCACACGTGCCATGCCCGCACGGTCGGTCATGTACCCGCCCAGCCCCGTCCCTAGCGCCGCAAAGCTGCCGACCAGGAACAGCAC
>CAUPMS010000063.1:0-13697 GCA_963512445.1 uncultured Ralstonia sp. | reverse complement strand
TCATCGATGAGGCTCAGACAGTCATCGATGAGGCTCAGACAGTCATCGATGAGGCGCAAAGGGTTGCGCGTGAGCCTCAACCCACCTGCGGCTTCAACCAGTCAATCGCCGGTTGACTCTGCGCCGCGAGCCATTCATTGGCCGCCTTGAAATGCCCGCACCCCAAAAACCCACGATGCGCCGACAGCGGCGAGGGGTGTGGCGCCTCCAGCACCAGATGCCCCTCCGGCAGCAGCGCCCGCTTGGCCTGCGCATGGCTACCCCACAGCATGAACACGCGCTTGTGACCAATGCGTGCCAGATGCTCCAGCAGGCAATCGGTGATGCGTTCCCAACCGCGCTTGGCATGGCTGGCAGCCTGGCCTTGCTCGACGGTCAGCACGGTGTTGAGCAGCAGCACACCTTGCTGCGACCAGCCTTCCAGGTTGCCGGAAGCGCTCGGCAGCTTCTGGCCGAATTCGGCTTCGATTTCCTTGTAGATGTTGCGCAGGCTGGGTGGCACGCGCACGCCGGCCGGCACCGAGAACGCCAGCCCATGGGCCTGCGCAATCTCGCGGCCATCGACGGTGCCGGTGCCGTGGTACGGGTCTTGGCCGAGGATGACCACGCGCACATCGTCCACCGACGTCAGGTGCAGCGCACAGAACACATCGGTCGGGAAGATCGGCTTGCCCGCCGCGCGCTCGCCATCGACGAAGGCACACAGCGCAGGCCAGTTGGTCTGCGCGATGCAGGGTGTGAGGAGCGCTTTCCAGTCCGCAGGCAGCGCATCGAACTGCTCGGCGAGCGGGATGAAATCGCCGCCGGGCACTTCCGGTGCCGGTTCGTCGAAGAGTGCGCTTTGGGCGGGGTCGACGCGGCGCTTCATGCCTGGTCTCCAGTGGCTTTTGCGCGCAGTTGATAGCCGCGCTGCGCCTTGCTGATGTCGAGCGGCGCAAGTCCACTCACAGCAGTGCGCAGCGTTTGCGCCCAGGTGTGCAGACGTTCGGCAATCGCGTCTTCGTTGAGCGTGCTGCCAGCGGCAGGCTTCCACTCAAGCTCTAGTTCATCGATGGGATCGCGCACTTCGGTGCCGGGGATGAGGATGGCGCCCGCATCCAGTGCGATCTCGATCTCACCGCTATCGGCCGCCACGTGCCACAGGCGGCGCGTGAAGTCGGTGCGGAAGAGCGGGGCGAGTGCGGCGGCATGCGGGCGCACGTAGTCGGCGGCTTCTGTCGCGTTGTTGGTGGCGAACGCCTCGACGGACAGTGCATCGCTTTGCAGCGGCACTTCCCATTCGTGGCGGGCGCTCAAGCCGGCCGTGCTCACTGCTGCGGTCTTCAGCGTTTGCAGCCACTGATCGCCATGACGACGCACGCGCAGCGCGGCGCGGTTATGCGCCAGCGCCTGGTCGGGCGTGTCGTAGTAGACATTGGCCAATTCGACCGAGCCAGCCGCTTGCGCGTGTGCATCCAGCCAACCGACCAGTGCATCGTGCGCACCGGCCGGCACGGCCAGCTTCAATTCAATTTCGCGGGCCATCGATCAAGCAAACAGGCGGGCCAGTTCTGCACCCGGATCATCCGCGCGCATAAAGGCTTCACCGACGAGGAAGGCGTTCACAGCGGCCGCGCGCATCTTGCGCACGTCGTCCGGCGCGAGAATGCCCGATTCGGTCACGACAATGCGGTCGTCCGGCATGTGCTTGAGCAGGCCGAGCGTGGTGTCCAGCGTGGTTTCGAACGTACGCAGGTTGCGGTTGTTCACGCCCACCAGCGGCGTTTGCAGGCGCAGCGCACGATCCAGCTCGTGGCCGTCGTGGACTTCCACCAGCACGTCCATGCCGAGTTCGAGCGCGCAGGCTTCGAGTTCGACCATCAGCCCCTGGTCTAGCGCAGCGACGATCAGCAGGATGCAGTCCGCACCCCACGAGCGCGCCTCGTACACCTGGTACAGATCGACCATGAAGTCCTTGCGCAGCACCGGCAGCGCGCAGGCGGCGCGGGCTTCACGCAGGTAGTCGGCGTGGCCCTGGAAGAACTGCTCGTCGGTCAGCACCGAGAGGCACGCGGCGCCGTGCTCCGCATAGCTGCGGGCAATGTCAGCGGGCTTGAAGTCAGGGCGCAGCACGCCTTTGGACGGCGACGCCTTCTTCACCTCGGCGATGACGGCGGCGTGGCCGGCGGCGATCTTGTCGCGCACGGCTTTGCCAAAGCCGCGCGGGCCCTGGGTGCCATCGGTGCGGTTGGCTTCGGCCTCGGCGCGCACGCTGGCGAGGTCGCGGTGCTTGCGCGCGGCGGCCACTTCTTCGGCCTTCACGGCCAGGATTTTCTGCAGGATGTCGGACATGAGATGAACAGGCTTAGGCTTTGAACTTGTTGGTGACGCGCACGAGTTCGTCGAGCTTGGCACGCGCCGCGCCGGATGCGATGGCCTCGCGCGCAAGCTTCATGCCGTCGCCAATGGAGCCGGCAATGTTGGCCGCATACAGCGCCGCACCCGCGTTGAGCGAGACGATCTCGCGCGGCGTGCCCGGCTTGTTTTCCAGCGCGTCGATCAGCATGGTCTTGGATTCTTCCGCGTCGGCCACTTTCAGGCTGCGGTTGGAGACCATCTGCATCCCGTAGTCTTCCGGATGGATTTCGTATTCGGTCACCACACCGTCTTTCAGCTCGCCGACCAGCGTGGCGGCGCCCAGCGACACCTCGTCCATGCCGTCCTTGCCGTAGACCACCACAGCGTGCTTCGCGCCCAGGCGCTGCATCACGCGCACCTGAATACCGACGAGGTCGGGGTGGAACACGCCCATCAGGATGTTCGGCGCGCCAGCCGGGTTGGTGAGCGGCCCGAGGATGTTGAAGATCGTGCGCACGCCCAACTCCTTGCGGATCGGGGCGACGTTCTTCATGGCCGGGTGGTGGTTGGGCGCAAACATGAAGCCGATGCCCGCCGTTTCGATCGATTCGGCCACCTGCTCGGGCGTGAGCATGATGTTCACGCCCAGCGCTTCGAGCACATCCGCGCTGCCCGACTTGGAGCTGACACCGCGCCCACCGTGCTTGGCGATGCGCGCACCGGCGGCCGCCGCCACGAACATCGACGCGGTAGAGATGTTGAACGTGTTGGCGCCGTCGCCGCCCGTGCCGACGATGTCGACAAAGTGATCAGACACCTCAGCCGGCACCTCAACCTTGGTGGCGAACTCGCGCATCACGGTGGCGGCGGCCGCGATTTCGCCGATGGTCTCTTTTTTGACGCGCAGCCCCATCGTCAAGGCCGACGCCATGACGGGCGACATCTCGCCGCGCATGATCAGCCGCATCAGATGCAGCATTTCGTCGTGGAAAATTTCTCGGTGCTCGATGCAGCGAACGAGCGCTTCTTGCGGAGTGATGGGCATGGTCGTTCCGTATTCAGTTGGGCGCCGCGGGTGCTGCGGCCGGGGTTGCCGGTGCGGCCTCGCGCAGGGCGCCGATGCGCTCGCGCAAGAGATCGGCGTCGCAGGCAGCCTCGGCCAGGTCGGCGTTGGGTGTGTTGCGAGCCAGGCGGCGTTGCAGGTCGCATTCGGCCTGCCGATAGAGTTGGTGTGCGCGCACGGTGCGGTCGAAGGCCATGGCTGCGCCCCGATCCGTGCCGTTGTTGACGGCGATGCGGGTGCGCAGCGCGCTGCGGCGTGCCGATTCGGCCGTTGCCAGCTCCGCCTGTGCCGCCTTGCGTGCGGCTTGCACACAGCGGACGACATCCCGGGCTTCAGGCTGGGCGGCGCGGCAGGCTTCCAGCGTACCGGCCATCGCCGGCAAGGACGTTGCCATCACCATCATCGCCAACGCAACCGTGCATGCGCGGCGCATCAGACGCGTTCCTTAAGGAAGTTGCCGAGCAGCGCGTGGCCGTGTTCTGACAGGATCGATTCCGGGTGGAACTGCACGCCTTCCACCGGCAGCGTCTTGTGGCGCACGCCCATGATTTCGCCGTCGTCGGTCCAGGCGGTCACTTCCAGGCAGTCGGGCAGCGTTTCGCGCTCGATCGCCAGCGAGTGGTAGCGCGTCACCTTGAAATGGCGCGGCAGGTTGGCGAACACACCCACGCCGGTGTTTTCAATGGTGCTGACCTTGCCGTGCATCACTTTCTGCGCGCGGATCACGCGGCCGCCGAACGCATCGCCGATGGCCTGGTGCCCCAGGCACACGCCCAAGATGGGCACGCGCCCTGCAAAGTGCTTGAGCGCGGGCACCAGAATGCCCGCCTCCGTGGGCGTGCACGGCCCGGGCGAGAGGCAGATGCGCTCGGGGTTCAGGCGTTCGATGTCCTCGATCGTGATCTCGTCGTTGCGCACCGTGTGCACGTCCTGGCCGAGCTCGCCGAAGTACTGGACGATGTTGTAGGTAAAGGAGTCGTAGTTGTCGATCATCAGCAGCATGTTGGTCTCCTTGCCTCTTAGAAATCGGCGTCGAGGCCGTCTTGCACTTGCTCGGCGGCGCGCAGCACGGCGCGGGCCTTGTGTTCGGTTTCCCTCCATTCGGCATCCGGGTCCGAATCCGCTACGACACCGGCGGCGGCCTGCACGTAGAGGTTGCCGTCCTTGATGATGCCGGTGCGGATGGCGATCGCCAGATCCATTTCGCCCGAGAAGGATAGGTAGCCCACGGCACCGCCGTAGATGCCGCGCTTGACGGGCTCCAGCTCGTCGATGATCTCCATCGCGCGCACCTTGGGCGCACCCGACAGCGTGCCGGCGGGGAAGGTCGCGCGCAGCACGTCCATGTTGGTCATGCCGGGCTTCAGGCGCCCCTCGACCGAGCTGACGATGTGCTGCACGTGCGAGTACTTCTCGATGACCATCTGGTCGGTCACCTTGACGGAGCCGATCTCGGCAATGCGGCCGATGTCGTTGCGCGCCAGGTCGATCAGCATGACGTGCTCGGCGATTTCCTTCGGGTCGTTGAGCAGCTCGGTGGCGAGTTCGGCATCGCGCTCGGGCGTGCTGCCGCGCGGGCGGGTGCCGGCCAGCGGGCGGATCGTCACGATGCGGGCGGATTCGTCGGCGCCGTTGCCGTTGCTGTTTTCGGTGGCCTCGGTCGATGGAATGCGGCGTTCTTCCTGGCGTACCAGGATTTCCGGCGAAGCCCCGACGATCTGCATGTCGCCGAAGTTGTAGAAGTACATGTACGGCGACGGGTTCAGCGAACGCAGTGCGCGGTACAAAGACAGCGGCGCATCACGGAACGGCTTGACGATGCGTTGGCCCACCTGCACCTGCATCATGTCGCCAGCGGCGATGTACTCCTTGGCCTTGAGCACGGCGCTGATGTAATCGGCCTTGTTGAACTCGCGGATGCTGTCCGTGCGCACCGACGATGACGTGACTGGCACATCCACCGGCTGGTGCAGCTTGGTGCGCAGCGCGCGCAGGCGCTGCTTGGCGCGCGAGTATGCCTCGGGTTTGGACGGATCGGCGTAGACGATCAGGTAGAGCTTGCCCGACAGGTTGTCGATCACGGCCAGCTCTTCGCACAGCATGAGCTGGATGTCGGGTAGTTGCAGATCATCGGGCGGGGTGGTTTCGGCCAGACGCGGCTCAATGAAGCGCACCGCGTCGTAGCCGAAGTAGCCGGCCAGGCCGCCGCAGAAACGCGGCAGACCGGGGCGCAGCGCCACTTTCTGGCGGCGCTCGAACGCGGCGATGAAGTCCAGCGGATTGCCTTCGTGCGTCTCGACGACCTTGCCGTCAGTCACGACTTCGGTGCGGTTGCCCGTCACGCGCAGCAGCGTGTGCGCGTGTAGCCCGATGAAGGAGTAGCGCCCGAAGCGCTCGCCGCCCACCACCGATTCCAGCAAAAAGGTATGCGTGCCGCGGTCGTGCGATTGCGCCAGCTTCAGGTACAGCGAGAGCGGCGTCTCCAGGTCGGCCAGTGCCTCGGCAATCAGCGGAATGCGGTTGTAGCCCTGGTCAGCCAGCGATTTGAATTCGAGTTCGGTCATGAGCGGTCAGGTCGATTTGCCGGGCGGGCAAGGGGGCGCCCACCGGCATGCGTTCGCTCCACGGCAAACGCACAGAAGCGTCAATGGTGCCGTCGGAACGTTAGCAGAACATCAGGGATGGGAGCGCGAAAGTCGAAAAAGCGACCGTGCGGTCCCGCAGGGGCTATCCGACAGCCTGCAGCGAAGCCAACGGAAGACCGGCGGGCGGTCAGCGTTTGGGGCGGGAGATGCGAGGGTGGTCAGGCAAAGCGCGCTCGTGACGCGCTGGAGTACCGAAACCGAGGGAGAACGATCAGCAGCCGTGCAAACGCTTACGCCCGGACGAGGGCGTGCCAGGGCCGCCAGGGCCAGGCCCCCCGGTCACCACCAGCGTCGACGCGTTTGCGATTCAGGAACATGGATCGTCAGTTGGAAGCGGCAGAGATTGCGTTGTGTGGCTCTGCATAAGGCCGGATCAACGCGGCTGCCGCAAAAAGTGTGTCGACTATAGCATCGGCTCCGGCGTCCTGTATAGGCTGGCCGTGGTTGTAGCCATAGGGCACCGCCAGCACGCGCATGCCGGCGGCGCGCGCCGCGCGGGCGTCGTTTTCCGAGTCGCCGATGGCCACGACTTCGGCCGGATTCACGCCAAACGCTTCCGCCACCCGCAGCATAGGGTACGGATCGGGCTTGCGATACGGGAAGGCGTCGCCAGGGTAGACGAGGTCGAAATACGCGTCCAGACCAAGCTGCGCCAGGAGCGGTTGCGTGAAATCGTGTGGTTTGTTCGTCACGCATGCCAGGGCGAGGCTCATGTCGCGCAGGGCCGCTAGCCCCTCGCGCACGCCGTCATAGACGTTCACGTACTGGCCATTGATGGCGATGTAGGCGCGCTGGTAGGCGTCCAGCGCCTCAGCGAAGCGGCTGTTGGCTTGCGCGGGCGGCAGGCGCGCGTCGAGCGCGCAGCGCACGAGGTTTTCCGAGCCCTTGCCGACGTAGCTGACGACTTCGTCAATCGACATGTCCGCTGTGGCGCCGAGCGCTTCCAGCATCGCGTTGATCGCGGCGTGGAAGTCGCCCGCCGTGTCGACCATCGTCCCATCCAGGTCGATGATGACGCCGCGGACCGGGCCCGCAGGTAGCCCGTCTGGCAAGGTGCCCGTCATCACGACAGGCTCGCTAAGGCTTGGCGCAGCGCGCCCACGGTACCGCGATAGCCGCCGTCCGCATCCGGCTTGCCGAACACGGCCGAACCGGCGACGAAGGTATCCGCGCCAGCCTTGGCGATCTCGGCGATGTTGTCGGCCTTCACGCCGCCGTCGATTTCCAGCAGGATCTTGCGGCCCGTCTTTTCCTGGTACGCGTCCAGCTTCTGGCGCACCGCGCGCAGCTTGTTCAGCGCTTCCGGAATGAACGACTGGCCGCCAAAACCCGGGTTGACCGACATGATCAGCACCATGTCCAGGCGATCCATCACATGGTCCAGATAGTGCAGCGGCGTGGCCGGGTTGAACACCAGCCCGGCCTTGCAGCCGTTGTCACGGATCAGCGCCAGCGAGCGGTCGATGTGCTCGGAGGCTTCCGGGTGGAAGGTGATGAGATCAGCGCCGGCGCGGGCGAAGTCGGGAATGATGCGATCGACCGGGCTCACCATCAGATGCACATCAATCGGCACCGGCTTGCCGTCCTTCTGGGCGTGTGGGCGGATGGCCTCGCACACCAGCGGGCCGACGGTCAGGTTCGGCACGTAGTGGTTGTCCATCACATCAAAGTGGATCCAGTCGGCGCCGGATTCGAGCACGCGGCGCACTTCTTCGCCCAGGCGAGCAAAGTCGGCGGACAGGATGGACGGGGCTATACGGAAATCGGGGAAACCGGACGGGTCAATGGCTGCGGACATGATGGGAGACGGATAAGGCGCGCGAACTTGCACGCGAGTGCGCAAGGAAGGGCGCTATTTTAGCCGGATCAGTCGTCTGCCCGTGCCTTGCCGCTGCCACGGCCATGCCGCACAATGGGCGCCAATTCTGATTGTGGATCGACATGCCGAGCTACGAACTCACCGTCCAAGTCCGGACGCGCTATCTGGCGGAACAATCCGAGCCGGAACAAAGCAACTTCGCCTTTGCCTACACCATCACCATTCGCAACACGGGTGACGTGCCTAGCCAACTGATCTCGCGCCACTGGGTGATTACCGATGCCGAAGAACAGGTGCAGGAAGTCAACGGCTTGGGCGTGGTCGGCCATCAGCCGCTGCTGCCGCCGGGCGAGTCGTTCGAATACACGAGCTGGGCGACCATCAAGACACCCGTGGGCACGATGCGCGGCGAATACTTCTGCGTGGCTGAGGACGGTCACCGTTTTGAAGCGCCCATCCCCGAATTTGCGCTGGTGATGCCGCGCATGTTGCACTGATCAGGACGCGTCAGGCTTGGCCGGCTGCGAATCTTTCGGCGCGGCTTCGGTTGCATTGGTCGATGCCGTGGGCTTGGCGGCGCCGCCGTGGCGCGACGGGTGCTCGGGCGGCGCGCGCAGCGGGCGCGGATGCTTCTTGGCGCCCGACATCGTCCATATCACGATGAAGATCAGCAGGAACAGCGCCACGCCGGCCTCCAGGCCGAACAGCATCATCGGATGGTTTTCAAAGAATTGGCTCATGGTCGACGGCGGGAAGCTCGGGTGCGGGGCATTGTAGCCAAGCCCGCAGCCTTTCCGGACAGGATGGAACACGCATGACAGCAGCAACCTTGGACGCATTGACACCCGCCCGCAACGTTCTGCAGCGCCGTTGGGCTGGGCTGGCCACCGCGCTAGTCGCTGCATTGCTGGCAGCGTGCACGAGCGGGCCGCCGCCGCGCGTCGAAACGTCGCAGCCGCCCACCGCAACCCTGGGCGGGCATCTGGCCCCGGCCGCCTGGGCCGATGTCGCCGGCTGGACTGCCGATGACCTCGCCTCCGCCTGGCCCGCGCTGCAATCGAACTGCCAGGCCATGAAGCGCCGCGCCGACTGGTCGAGCGTGTGCACTGCCGGCCTGATGGTCGATGCCGGCGACCCCATCGCCATGCGCGTCTTCTTTGAAGACAACTTCACGCCGTACCGCGTGGTCAAGGACGACGGCACCGACAGCGGCCTGATCACTGGCTACTACGAACCGCTGCTGCGCGGCTCGCGCACGCGCCACGGTATCTATCAGACGCCGCTATATCGCATGCCCGCCGCCTGGCGCGGCAAGACGCTGCCGGCGCGTGCGCAGTTGATTCGTAGCCCAGCGTTGCAGGGCCAGGAAGTCGTGTGGGTGGACGATCCGGTGGAAGCCGCCTTCCTGCAAATACAGGGCTCGGGCCAGGTCCAGCTGGAAGAGGGCGGCATCATGCGCCTGGGCGTGGGCGGCACCAACAACCAGCCGTTCCGCTCGTTCGCGCGCTGGCTGCTCGACTCAGGCGAGATCACCCCCGCGCAGGCGACCATGCAGGGCATCAAGGCGTGGACGCGCGCCAACCCGGGCCGCGTGGAAGAGATGCTCAACATCAACCCGCGCTACGTGTTCTTCGCGGAAACGCCCGGCAATACCGCGGGCCCGATCGGCAAGCTGGGCGTGCCGCTCACGGATGAGCGCTCGATTGCGGTGGACCCAACGTACATCCCGCTCGGCTCGCCGGTGTTCCTGTCGACAACGAAGCCACTGTCGGCCGACCCGATCCAGAAGCTGGTGTTTGCGCAGGATGTGGGCTCGGCCATTCGCGGTGCCGTGCGCGCCGACTATTACTTTGGCCATGGCGATGCCGCTGGCGATCTGGCGGGGCGCATGAAGCAGGCTGGCCGCTTGTGGGTGCTGCTGCCGAAGGGTGCCAGCGTCGGCGTCGCCACCCGCTGAAGAGAAAACGAGGATTAACCGCGCCGCAAATCCACCACGCGGCGCGCCTTGCCGACCGAGCGCTCGATCCCGCCGGTCGCCAGAATCTCAATCGCGGCCGTCACGCCGATCAACGACTTGATGTCGTGCGCCAGTTGGCCGCTCGCCGATTTGGCGCCGTCTGCTGTGGTGCCCAGCGCCGCTTCCACCCGCACCGTCAGCGTATCCAGCGGCCCTTCCTTGCCGAGCACGCACTGATAGTGCGGTGACAGCGCCGCGTGCTTCAGGATCAATTCCTCGATCTGCGAAGGGAATACGTTCACGCCACGCACGATCATCATGTCGTCACAGCGGCCGGTGATTTTCTCCATGCGACGGAAGCCCGGGCGCGCCGTGCCCGGCAGCAGGCGCGTCAGGTCGCGCGTGCGGTAGCGCACCACCGGCATCGCCTCCTTGGTCAGCGAGGTGAAGACCAGTTCGCCGAATTCGCCGTCGGGCAGCACTTCGCCGGTGTTCGGGTCGATGATCTCGGGGTAGAAGTGGTCTTCCCAGATGGTCGGGCCATCCTTGGTTTCGGCGCATTCGCTGGCGACGCCGGGGCCCATCACTTCCGACAAACCATAGATGTCCACTGCGGAGAGCCCCATACGCGCCTCGATGGCCGCGCGCATCTCGGGCGTCCACGGCTCGGCGCCAAAGATGCCGATCTGCAGGCTCGACGCGGCTGGGTCCATGCCCTGGCGCTCGAACTCATCGGCAATCGCCAGCATGTAGCTGGGCGTCACCATGATGATCTGCGGCTGGAAATCGCGGATGAGCTGCACCTGCCGCTCGGTCTGCCCGCCGCCGAATGGGATGGCCGTCAGACCCGCGCGCTCCACGCCGTAGTGCGCGCCCAGGCCGCCTGTGAAGAGCCCGTAGCCGTAGCTCACGTGAACCTTGTCGCCGCGCCGTGCTCCCGCCGCGCGGATCGACCGCGCGACCAGCCCCGCCCACGTATCAATATCCGCCAGCGTGTAGCCGACCACCGTGGGTTTGCCCGTCGTGCCCGACGATGCATGGATGCGCGCAACCCGATCCTGCGGCACGGCAAACATGCCGAATGGATAGTTGTCGCGCAGATCGCTCTTCGTCGTGAACGGAAACTTCGCCAGATCGGCCAGCGACTGCAACGCCGATGGATGCACGCCTGCCGCGTCGAACTTGGCCCGATAAGCGGGCACGTTCTCATACGCGTGGGCCAGGCTGTGCTTCAGGCGTTCAAGCTGCAGCGCCTGGATGGCGTCACGGCTGGCGGTCTCGATCGGATCGAGCGGCAGGTCGGTCGAGCGGGGGCGCATTCGGGTCTCCTCGGGGCGCCGTCGTGCGAACCTGCTCACGATCCTACTGCGCGTCCCGATCTTGGCCCTGTGATGCTCACCGTACCCGTGTACGGTTGCGCTTCTCGGGCCAACCTCAGGTCGCTCGCTACGGATCGTGAACAGGTTCTGAGGCGTCCTCTAATGGTGATGCGGTCTTGGGGGCTATTTAGAGGGTGAACTAAGACTCTGGATTGTTGGGGGCAGAAATCACGTGTCCGCGAATCTGTGCAGACTTGCCACGGAACATGGCGACCACCTCGCCGGTTTGATTGGATACGCGCACGTCGTACACACCGTGCCGGCCAGACAGAACCTGCTCGGTCGCCTCAGCGACGAGCACATCGCCGCCATGTGCCGGCCGCAAAAACTCAACGCTGCAGCCGGCCGCCACCGTGTTGTGGTTGTGGCTGTTACAGGCAAACGCAAAGGCCGAGTCGGCCAGCGTGAAGATCAGCCCGCCATGACAGGTGCGATGCCCATTGAGGAATTCGGGCCGCACGGGCATCGACAGGCGGGCGTAGCCGGGCGCGACCGCCTCCACGCGCATGCCGAGCCAACGGGTGCAGGCATCGGCGTCAAACATGGTCTTGCAGGCGGCGTCTGCCAGCGCCTGCGCATCATGGAGGGCGGTCTCGGTCATGCAGATTCCTCTATTCGCCGGTGAAGTGGGCCACGCGCTTGTTGAGAAAGGCGTCCACGCCCTCGGCGTAGTCACGGGAGTTGCCCAGCTCGCGTTGCAGGTCGCGCTCCAGATCCAGCTGCGCGTCGAGCGATTGCGTGGGCGCCGCGTGCATGGCACGTTTAATGGCGGCCAATGCTCGGGTCGGCTGCTTGGCGAGGTGTTCTGCCATGCAATTCACCTCGGTCATCAGAATCTTGGCGTCGTGATAGACGCCCCAGATCAGGCCCCACGCCAGCGCGGTCTTGGCGTCAAGCTTCTCGCCCAGCATCGCCAGTCCCATCGCCCGCGCCACGCCAATGCGCTGCGGCAGAAACCACGTGCCGCCCGAATCCGGCAACAGTCCGATCTTCACGAAGGCTTGCAGGAAGCAGGCGTTCTCGGCCGCCATCACGATGTCGCATGCCAGCGCCAGGTTTGCGCCCGCGCCGGCGGCCACGCCATTCACCGCAGCAATCACCGGCAACGGCATGGCACGCAGACGGCGCACCAGTGGGTTGAATTGCTCGTCGATGAGTTGGCCCAGGTCAGTCATCTGCCCAGGCGTGACGTTGAGTTCGGAGAGATCCTGCCCCGCGCAGAAGCCGCGTCCGGCACCGGTCAGGATCAGCGCCCGCGCGTGCTGGCGCTCCACCTTGTCCAACGCCTCGCGCAGTTCCCGGTGCATGCCGGCCGTGAAGCTGTTGAGCTGGTCGGGCCGGTTCAGCGTGATGGTGGCCACGTGTTCATGCCAGTCGAGCAGAATGGTCGGGTTAGTCATCTTGTCTCCTCCGCAGTCATCGGGTCATTGATTAACCGACCGGTTGGTCGGCTAATATTACATCCATTCCAACGGGAGCTTCCATGTCCTACGAAAACATTCTGGTCGAAACGCGCGGTCGTGTTGGTCTTATTACGCTCAACCGCCCGAAGGCGCTCAATGCCCTCAACGATGCGCTCATGGATGAACTGGGCGCCGCGCTGCTCGCTTTCGATGCCGACGCCAACATTGGCGCCGTCGTCATCGCCGGCAGTGAAAAGGCGTTCGCCGCCGGCGCGGACATCGGCGCCATGGCCGACTACGACTTCGCCACCGTCTATAAGAACGAGTACATCACCCGCAACTGGGAGACCATCCGCCGCATCCGCAAGCCGGTGATTGCCGCGGTGGCCGGCTATGCACTGGGCGGCGGCTGCGAATTGGCCATGATGTGCGACATCATCCTCGCCGCCGACACCGCCAAGTTCGGTCAGCCCGAAATCAAGCTCGGCACCATGCCCGGCGCTGGCGGTACGCAGCGCCTGCCGCGCGCCGTCTCCAAGGCCAAAGCCATGGACTTGTGTCTGACCGCCCGCATGATGGGCGCCGAAGAAGCCGAGCGCGCTGGCCTGGTCTCGCGCGTCATCCCCGCCGACAAGCTGCTCGACGAAGCCATCCAGGCCGCAGAAACCATCGCTGGCTTCTCGCTGCCCACGGTCATGATGATCAAGGAGTCGATCAACGCCGCCTACGAGACCTCGCTCACCGAGGGTGTGCATCTGGAGCGCCGCCTATTCCACTCCACGTTCGCCACAGAAGATCAGAAAGAAGGCATGCGCGCCTTCGTAGAGAAGCGCGCGCCGGCGTTCAAGCATCAATAAACAGGGTCTGGCGGTGTGATCCAGGGAATACCCGAGTATTGATCTCGGGTATGTTCGACGTCTTTTCTCGATTGTTAAGAGCCCGCAATCCTAGGTCTACGCTGGGCTGACAGGCATTCTTCATGAGTCCGTCATCAACCCGTCACGACAAAGGTGTTGCCAACCTTCTGGAACCCGCCTACAGTTCGCCCCTCGCTGCAAAACACAGCGCCGAAACGAAAGCGACGGTGGTGGTGT
>CAUPMS010000062.1:0-14223 GCA_963512445.1 uncultured Ralstonia sp. | reverse complement strand
AGCCGCGCTGGATCTACGCCTGCTCGAAGCAGCTGATGGACCGCGTGATCTGGGGTTACGGCATGGAGGGTCTGAACTTCACGCTGTTCCGCCCGTTCAACTGGATCGGCCCGGGCCTGGACTCGATCTACACCCCGAAGGAAGGTTCGTCGCGCGTCGTGACGCAGTTCCTCGGCCACATCGTGCGCGGCGAGAACATCAAGCTCGTCGACGGCGGCAGCCAGAAGCGCGCCTTCACGTATATCGATGACGGCATCGACGCGCTGGTGCGCATCATCGCCAACAAGGATGGCGTGGCCTCGGGCAAGATCTACAACATCGGTAACCCGTCGAACAACTACTCGGTGCGCGAGCTGGCCAACATGATGCTCGAGCTGGCCGCCAAGATCGACGAGTACAAGGACACCGCCAAGCAGGTCCAACTCGTGGAAACCACCTCCGGCGCCTACTACGGCAACGGTTACCAGGACGTGCAGAACCGCGTGCCGAAGATCGCCAACACCATGGAAGAACTCGGCTGGAAGCCGACCACCGTGATGAAGGACGCGCTGGCGAACATCTTCGAAGCGTATCGCACCCACGTGGCCGAAGCCCGCAGCCTGGTCGAAGACGGCAACGGCAACAAGTAAAAGCAACACCCGCGCAGGTTCATGGCTCTTATCGTCCTCAAGATCGACGTCGACACCCTGCGCGGCACCCGCGAGGGCGTGCCCAACCTCGCGCGCATTCTGCGCGAGCACGAGGCTGGCGCGACCTTCCTCTTCAGCCTCGGGCCAGATCACACCGGCTGGGCGCTGCGCCGGGCGTTCCGCCCCGGTTTTCTCAAGAAAGTTTCGCGTACGTCCGTGGTCGAGCACTACGGTTTTCGCACACTGATGTACGGGGTACTGCTGCCTGGCCCCGACATCGGCCGCAAAGCCGCTGCCGAGATGCGTGCCATTGCCGAGGCAGGCTTTGAGACCGGCATCCACACGTGGGACCACGTGCGCTGGCAAGACAACGTCCGCCAGCGCGACGCCGACTGGACCGCCCGCCAGATGACCGCCGCCCATGCGCGTTTCGTCCAGGTGTTCGGCAAACCGCCCGTCACGCACGGCGCCGCTGGCTGGCAGATGAACGACCACGCTTTCCGCCAGATCGACGCCTGGGGCATGGCCTACGCCTCCGATGGCCGCGGCACGCATCCATACATCCCGAGCGTTGACGGTAAAGCGCTGAACCATGTGCAGTTGCCGACAACGCTGCCCACGCTGGACGAGCTTATCGGCGTGGAGGACATCACCCTCGACAACGTCGCCCAGCACATCCTCAAGATGACTGAGTCCGACCGCGACCAGGTATTTACCTTGCACGCAGAACTTGAAGGGCAGAAACTCGCCCCGATCTTCCGCGAGTTGCTGCGAGGCTGGCGCGCGCAGGGCCATCGGCTGGGGTCGATGGGCGATTACTACACGACGCTCGATCGCAGTACCCTGCCCGTGCAGCCCGTTACGTGGGGCGAAGTTGCCGGCCGCAGCGGCAGCCTGATCGTTCAGCCGGCCTGATCCCTCGGATCTCCGGTTTGGCGGCGGGCACGCGGTGCGTCCGCATTGCCCGTCCACGAGCTTCCCGTCTCTCCTCGCGGTTTTCCGGAACACACCATGCCCGTCACTATCGACCAGCCTCTTCCCGATTTCTCCGCACCGGCCACCAGCGGCATCACGTTTTCACCCGCTTCGCAGCACGGCAAGACTGTCGTGCTGTATTTCTATCCGAAGGACAACACGCCCGGCTGCACCACCGAGGCAATGAACTTTCGCGACCAGTACGACGCCTTTGAAGCTGCCGGCGCCGTGGTGTTCGGTATCTCGCGCGACAGCCTGAAGTCGCACGAGAACTTCAAGGCGAAACTGGAGATGCCGTTTGAACTGATCTCCGACACTGACGAAGCCGTCTGCAACATCTTCGACACCATCAAGATGAAGAAAATGTATGGCAAGGACGTGCGCGGCATCGAGCGCAGCACGTTCCTCATCGACAGCAAGGGCGTGCTGCGCAAGGAATGGCGCGGCGTGAAGGTACCCAACCATGTGGAGGATGTGCTGACGGCGATACGCGCCCTGTAGTAGCCGGTCGTGCACGAAAGCGCCGCGCAGGGCACTGCCGGCGCTTGGACTTCCTGCTGGTTTCGCTTGACTGCAACGCGGCACCAGACGTCACATGTGACAGATTGCAAATCACAAAAGCTTCCGATACAGTCGGAACCGATGAGTACGAAATCCGGATGCAATTCCGATAGCCCACGACGGTACCGGCGGCCAAGTTGGTCTGATACCGCTTCTGCGTTTTTCCTGGCAAACAGGCTGGGTAGAACGTCCGAATCGTGCAGCTTGTCGTGGCGTTCATCTAGGCCGCCCCACCTCTCGCAGGTCATGGCGGCTTTTTTGTGGCCGTCATCCGTGCATCCAATCCTGCAACGCGCCCATCCGTTTTCCAGCGTTTTCCGCCAGCACCGCACCGCCATGCGCGAGCGCGGTGTTTCGTCGTTGTTCCACCCAGAGAGGTAATCGAAGCATGCCGCTGCCGACCATGCCCACCCAGCCAGCCCAATTGCTTGACCCGGCTGAATTCAAGCCTTTCGGCAAAGCCGGAAAGCCGAAGGCGGGTCAGGAACCTCGAAAACCGGTGCCCGCGCTCGAGCGCGAGGCGTTGTCAGAAACCGGCCGTGCGCAACCCAAACGCAACGCAACCAGCACGGCCCGCGCCCGCTCGGGCGAAGCATCGCCCATGGCGAAAGACGAGTCGCGCGAACACGCTGGCATTCTTGCCAAGGCCGTCGACAAGGTGAGCGCCACCGGCAAATCGACGGAAACCGCCGCCCGCCGCCGCGCTCGCCGTGATGAAGGCCCGACCAAACTGTTCGTGCTCGACACCAACGTGCTGATGCACGATCCGACATCGCTGTTCCGCTTTGAAGAACACGACGTCTATCTGCCGATGATG
Source organism: uncultured Ralstonia sp. (assembly GCA_963512445.1). Classification (GTDB taxonomy): domain Bacteria; phylum Pseudomonadota; class Gammaproteobacteria; order Burkholderiales; family Burkholderiaceae; genus Ralstonia. The sequence continues at coordinate 11,241 of CAUPMS010000062.1, read as the reverse complement.
ACGCTGGAGGAGCTGGACAACCACAAGAAGGGCATGAGCGAAGTCGCGCGTAACGCCCGCTCAGTCAGCCGCACGCTCGATCAGCTCGTGGCTGGCACCGATGGCGTGATGGATGACGGCCTGCCGCTCTCGAAGCTTGGCAACCGTGACGCGCAGGGCCGCCTCTTCTTCCAGACGCAGCTCAACGACATCAAGCTGCCCGACGGCCTGCCGCAAGGCAAGGCCGACAACCAGATCCTGGGCGTGGTGGCCGCGCTGCAGCAGCAGCGGCCGGATCGCAATGTCGTGCTGGTGTCTAAAGACATCAACATGCGGATCAAGGCGCGAGCCCTCGGCCTGCCGGCGGAGGACTACTTCAACGACCGCGTGCTGGAAGACACCGACCTGCTCTACAGCGGCATCATGGCCCTGCCGGCCGACTTCTGGCAGAAGCACGGCAAGAACATCGAGAGCTGGCAGGATCCGAAGACGGGCACGACGTTCTACCGTCTGTCCGGCCCGCTGGTGCCATCGTTTCTGGTCAATCAATTTGTCTTCCTGGAGCCGAATGACGGTAGCCTGCCGTTGTATGCGCAGGTCAAGGAGTTGAACGGCAAGACCGCCGTACTGCAAACGCTCAAGGACTACACGCACCAGAAGAACAACGTCTGGGGCGTGACCGCGCGCAACCGCGAGCAGAACTTCGCGCTGAACCTGCTGATGCATCCAGAGGTGGATTTCGTCTCGCTGCTCGGCCAGGCCGGCACAGGCAAGACGCTGCTGGCGCTGGCGGCAGGCCTCGAGCAGGTGCTCGACCAGAAGCTCTATAACGAGATCATCATCACGCGCGCCACTGTGCCCGTGGGTGAAGACATCGGCTTCCTGCCCGGCACGGAAGAAGAAAAGATGCAGCCGTGGATGGGCGCCTTCGATGACAACCTTGAAGTCCTGCAGAAATCCGATGACAACGCCGGTGAATGGGGCCGCGCAGCCACCCAGGAGCTGATCCGTTCGCGCATCAAGGTCAAGAGCATGAACTTCATGCGCGGCCGCACGTTCGTCAACAAGTTCCTGATCATCGACGAAGCGCAGAACCTGACGCCCAAGCAGATGAAGACGCTGGTTACGCGTGCCGGCCCTGGCACCAAGATCGTCTGCCTGGGGAACATCGCGCAGATCGACACGCCCTATCTGACGGAAGGGTCGTCCGGCCTGACCTATGTGGTGGATCGCTTCAAGGGGTGGAGCCACAGCGGTCACATCACGCTGGCGCGCGGCGAGCGTTCGCGGCTCGCAGATCACGCGTCGGACGTGCTGTAGCAATCACGTCGCGGCAAATTCATCTGCCGCAAACCGTTGTGCCATCAGGCCGCGCTTTTGCGCGGCCTTTTTCTTGCTGCACATCGGGCATCTCTCCCTTTCCTGATGGAGGCCATGATGCTCATGCAGCAAAACCTGCAGACCCGATCGCGCTTGACCCTGACGTCGGCCGCGCTGGCGATGATGCTGTTCGCCGGCGCCCCCATTGCGCTCGCCGACAACCTCACGCCAAAGACCGCAGGCCAGATCAGCTACGTCTGCGGCGGCGTTGCACAGGACGAGCAGCAGGCGTTGAACAGCGAAGCGCGCGACTACAACCTGTCTCTGCTGTTCACGCAAGGCGCGCGCGGCGAATATCTGGCTGACGTGGACGTCAAACTCACGCGGCACGGCAAGGAGGTCGCAAGCTTCCGCGCCGACGGTCCGCGCTGTCTGATCAAGGCCCCGCCGGCCAGCTACAACGTCATCGCCACCTACCAAGGCACGACAAAGCAGGCCACGGTGCAGACTGGCAGCACCCGCAATGTCCAATTGCGCTGGTAACGCCGGGAGATAAACGGCCCGCAAATCGCGACACCATCGGGGGCAAAGCTCGCAGACCCGCGCCCCGCTTGGCGTTGCGCCCTGCCAACACGCTGTTTGGCTTTATGACGCCAACCGCATAGCATGCGATCTATCCGGACCCTCCCGATAGCGCATGCTGACGCGGCACAGCTTTCCTCAAGGCAATACCCGACTGGCAGGCGCAGCCCTGCTGGCGCTGGTGTGCCTGCTGCCCGCTTGCTCGTCAACACCCACACGTTCCACCGCTTCGCGCGACACCGGATTGCGTGCACGCGGCGCGCCGATCAACGATCCGAGCGCGGGCCTTGAAGAGATCTCCATCGAAGCCATGGCCTTGGTGGGTACGCCGTATCGGTACGGCGGCAACACGCCGGATACCGGCTTCGATTGCAGCGGGCTGGTGCGCTACGTCGTGCAGCGCGCTGCTTCCGTCAATCTGCCCCGCACTGCGGCCGAGATGGGTCGTCGCGGTGCGTCGCTGGAACGCCGCGACGTTGCATCTGGCGATCTCGTCTTCTTCAACACGACCGGTCAGCCGAACTCGCATGTCGGCATCTATGTGGGTCAGAACCGGTTTGTCCACGCGCCAGCCACGGGCGGTACCGTTCGCCTAGAAGACATGACCAAGTCTTATTGGGCGAGCCGCTATATGGGCGCGCGCCGCGTGGTGGCTGCGAGCAATCTGCCCGACGCGCCTGCACTGGCCAGCCCTGCCCGCCCCATCGACGATGATCCGCTAGGCACACTGGCCAGCACACGTGGCGCCCAGTCGAACAACCTGATGTCGACGCGCACGCCGGCCGCCAGCGCTCAGCCTGCGGACGACGACCCCATCGCTCGCTTCGCCACGCAATAACGCATCGCTCGCTGCAAAGCAAAACGCCCACCAATTGGTGGGCGTTTCGTTCTTGATGAGTCGCTGTGAGTCGCTCAGCGCAGGCTTACAGCACGTGGCGGCCGATCCACCAGGCGATGGCCGCCATGAAGGCCGACGCGGGAATCGTCAGGACCCAGGCCCAGACGATGTTGCCAGCCACACCCCAGCGCACCGCCGAAGCCTTCTGCGCCGCGCCCACACCGACGATGGCGCCGGTGATGGTATGCGTGGTCGACACCGGCACGCCCAGCGCTGACGCGAGGAACAGCGTCATTGCGCCACCGGTTTCGGCACAGAAACCGCCCACCGGCTTGAGCTTGGTGATCTTCTGGCCCATCGTACGCACGATCCGCCAGCCCCCCAGCAGCGTGCCCAGGCCAATCGCCACGTAACAGCAAACGATCACCCAAATCGGCGGTTCAGCCGCCGTGGCCGATGCGTAGCCACCTGCAATGAGCAACATCCAGATGATGCCGATGGTTTTCTGCGCGTCGTTGCCGCCGTGGCCCAGGCTGTATAGCGAGGCCGACAGCAGCTGCAAGCGCCGGAACCATCGGTCCACCTTGGAGGGCGGCGTTCGGAAGAACAGCCAGGACACCGCCACCATCAGCAGCGAGCCCAGGATGAAGCCCAGCAGCGGTGAAATCAGGATGAACGCCACGGTCTTGAGCAGGCCGCTCGCCACCAGCGAGCCCGTGCCCGACTTGGCCACGGCCGCGCCCACCAAGCCGCCGATCAGCGCGTGAGACGAGCTGGACGGAATGCCGTAGTACCACGTAATGATGTTCCACGCGATGGCCCCCACCAGCGCCCCAAAGATGACGTAATGGTCGACGATCGACGGATCGATGGTGTCCCGGCCCACCGTCGTGGCTACCTTGAGATGGAAGATGAAAATAGCGATCACGTTGCAGGCTGCGGCCATTGCCACGGCCTGCTGCGGCTTGAGCACGCCGGTCGACACCACCGTCGCGATGGAGTTGGCCGCATCGTGGAAGCCATTCATGAAGTCGAACACGATGGCCAGCGCCACCAGCAGGACGACCACCCAAAGACTGATCTGAAGCGTATGCATGAGGCGTCGTCTCGTCAGGCGTTTTCGAGCACGATGCCTTCGATGATGTTGGCGACATCCTCGCAACAGTCGGTTACGCTTTCCAGTTGCTCGTAGATCGCCTTGAGCTTGATCAGCAGCTTGATGTCGTTCTCGGTGCGGAACAGCTTGGCCATGGCCGCGCGCATCACACGATCGGCTTCAGACTCGAGACGGTCGATTTCCTGCGCGATGGTCAAGATCTGGCGGCCATTGTTCATGTCACTGAGCAGTGCCACGGCCTTGCGCACTTCCTCGCAGCAGGCCACGCAAATGGTCGCGAGCTGCCTCGATTCGTCCGTCACGTTGGTCACGTCGTACAACGAGATGGTGAGCGACACGTCCTCCATCAGGTCGAGGATGTCGTCCATCGTCGTGATCAGCTTATGGATCTCGTCGCGGTCGAGCGGGGTGATGAACGTCTTGTGCAGCAGCTCGATCGTGTCATGCGTGATGCGATCGGCCTTCTTTTCAAAGTTCTGCACGTTGCGTGCGTGCATTTCGGCATTGGGCAAGTCATTGACCAGCTCCTTGAGCGCATGGGCCGCTTTGACGGCGCACTCGGCGTGCTGGTTGAAGTATTCAAAAAACTTGCCTTCGGTGGGCATGAAGCGACCGAACATGATGATCCTTGGGAACGGGAAACGCAGGAGGCGTAAAAACAACGCCGGACGGGATCACCGCCGGCGTTGTCATTAAAGCGCAATATTTTACCGGAACCAGCCGCGCGCCACGCATGGCACGTTATGGCAGACCGACACGTATTACAGGTTACGTGTCGTTATCGAAGAAAGCATTGCCGCCGGTGAAGTTATCGAACTTCGTGTATTCACCCAGGAACGTGAGACGAACCGTACCGATCGGGCCGTTACGCTGCTTACCGATGATGATTTCAGCCGTACCTTTGTCCGGCGAATCGGGGTTGTAGACCTGATCGCGATAGATGAACAGGATCACGTCGGCATCCTGTTCGATAGCGCCGGATTCGCGCAAATCCGACATCACGGGGCGCTTGTTCGGGCGCTGTTCCAGGCTTCGGTTCAGCTGCGACAGCGCGATCACCGGGCAGTTGAGTTCCTTGGCGAGACCCTTGAGCGAACGCGAGATCTCCGAAATTTCAGTCGCGCGGTTCTCGCCGCTGCCCGAGCCCGACATCAACTGCAGATAATCGATGACGATCAGGCCGAGCTGTCCGCACTGCCGCGCCAGACGACGCGAGCGTGCGCGTAGCTCCATCGGGTTCAACGCAGGCGTCTCGTCAATGAAGAGTTGCGCGTCGTTCATCTTCTGGATGGCGTGCGTCAGGCGCGGCCAATCCTCATCGAGCAGACGACCGGTACGCAAGCGATGCTGATCCAGCCGACCGACCGAACCCAGCATACGCATGGCGAGCTGCGTGCCCGCCATTTCCATCGAGAACACTGCCACCGGCAGGCCCTGCTCCACTGCCACGTGCTCGCCAATGTTCAGCGAGAACGCCGTCTTACCCATCGACGGACGGCCAGCCACGATGATTAGGTCACCGCCCTGCATACCACTGGTCATGCGGTCGAGGTCGACGAAGCCCGTCGGCACGCCCGTGATATCGCTCTGGTTATCGCGGTGGTACAGCTCGTCGATACGCTCGACCACCTGCGTCAGCAGCGGTTGAATTTCCAGGAAACCTTTCTGCCCCCGCGAGCCTTCCTCGGCAATCGCGAACACCTTGGATTCGGCTTCGTCCAGCAGTTGACGCACGTCACGCCCCTGCGGGTTGAAGGCACCGGCGGAGATCTCGTCAGCAATGGTCACCAGTTGGCGCAGTACGCCGCGGTCACGGACGATTTCAGCATAGCGGCGGATGTTGGCCGCGCTCGGCGTGTTCTGCGCCAGCGCATTCAGATAGGCCAGACCACCCACCTCTTCCGCCTTGCCCGCCGCCTGCAACTGCTCGTACACCGTGATCACGTCGGCCGGCTTGGCTTGCGAAATCAGCTTGCCGATGTTGTGAAAGATCAGTCGGTGATCGTAGCGGTAGAAATCGTGCTCGTTGATGAAATCGGCAATGCGATCCCAAGCGGCGTTATCCAGCAACAACCCGCCGAGCACCGACTGTTCGGCCTCAATGGAATGCGGGGGTACCTTGAGCGAATCGAGCTGGGGATCGGAGGGCGCGTTCATGGCGGGATTATAACGGCGCTGCTCAGTCTTCAATCTGAACCCCTGACACAAAGGACAACAAAAAAAGGCAGAGACTTTCGTCCCTGCCTTCTTGACTCGCCCCGCCCGGGTTTCCCGGGCGTGTCGCGAGCTACAGCATACGTGCTTAGACGGTCTCGCCCAGCACCGACACGTTCACGTCGACTGCCACGTCGGTGTGCAGCGACACGACGACCAAGTGGTCGCCCGTGGTCTTCAGCGGGCCGTTCGGCAGACGCACTTGCGCCTTCTCGACCTTGAAGCCTTGTGCGACCAGCGCGTCAGCGATGTCGTGGTTGGTGACGGAGCCGAACAGACGGCCGTCCACACCAGCCTTTTGCGACAGTTTCAGCGTCAGGCCGTTCAGCTTTTCGCCTTCGGCTTGCGCGGCGGCCAGCTTTTCAGCGGCCAGCTTTTCCAGTTCAGCGCGGCGGGCTTCGAATTCCTTGATGGCGGAATCGGTAGCGCGGCGGGCTTGCTTGTTCGGGATCAGGAAGTTACGAGCGTAACCGTCCTTCACGCGCACCACGTCGCCCAGGTTACCCAGGTTGACGACCTTCTCGAGCAGAATAATTTGCATTGTGAGTTCTCCTTATCCCGCTGATTAGTGCTTGTGCTGATCGGTGTACGGCATCAGCGCGAGGAAACGTGCGCGCTTGATGGCCGTGTCCAGCTGGCGCTGATAGATTGCGCGCGTGCCGGTCAGGCGGGCCGGGGTGATCTTGCCGTTCTCGCCGATGAAGTCCTTGAGCACGTCCAGATCCTTGTAGTCGATCTGCTCGACGCCTGCCACGGTGAAGCGGCAGAACTTCTTGCGCTTGAACAACGGGTTTTGCTGCTGGAAGCGCTTCTTGTTCTTCGCGTCGCGCTGCTTCTTGTTCATGAATGCCATGATTCAATCCTTTACGAATACGTTACATCCGGAGATGTGAAAGACCAGTGCCTTGCTGCTGCGGTGCTTGCGAGCCAGGAATCCGACGCAATCCAGGACAGTGCCCGGCGCAATCCGATCCAGAACAGAAGCCATCTTGCCGGCTGCCAGTGCTTCCATCGAAAACTCGATCTGTCGCACTGTCTGCGCTTCCATCGCCTGCCCGCTGTAAGTCAGCAGGCAATTGACGATGGGCACGCCGGCCGGGGTGTATCGCATCACCTCGCGCTCGACCAATGTGGCGACGAGCTGCAGACGGTTGATGGCGTTGTCCCCGTGGGTTTCGTTCATGCTGGTGGTGCGCGATCAAGCTTGCGCAGCACCGCGCGACATCAGGCGGCCTGTTCGGTATGAGCGGCGGCCTTCTTGGCCTCTTCGCGTGCGACTTCCTTCATCATCGGCGACGGCGCCGTTTCAGCCTTCTTGGTCTGAACGATGAGGTGACGCAGCACGGCGTCGTTGAACTTGAACGCGTGCTCGAGCTCAGCCAGGGTTTCCTTGCCGCACTCGATGTTCAGGCACACGTAGTGAGCCTTGGCCAGCTTCTGGATCATGTAGGCCAGTTGACGACGGCCCCAGTCTTCGACGCGGTGCACTTGGCCGCCTTGCGTGGTCACCGTGCTCTTGTAGCGCTCGATCATCGCGGGCACTTGCTCGCTCTGGTCCGGATGGACGATGAATACGATTTCGTAATGACGCATTGACGCTCCTTGTGGATTAAGCCGCCCGGGCGTCACACTCCGGTGCAGCAAGGTTGGTTAGCCTGCCATTATACGCAGGCTTTGGCGATTTTTTCAATATCGATCAATGACTTGCTGCAGGGAGGCAACTTCTGCCTGGGCACGCCCCGAGGCCAGGAGCAACGTCAGCAGCACACGCGCCTTGTACGGATTGAGCGAACCGCTCGACGCCCAGCCCTGTCCGTCGGGCTGCGCGGGCACAACACCGGCACCGGTACGCGTCGAACGCAGTACGAAAATGCCTTGCTGGCTCGCCCGGTCAAGCGCTGCTTCCAGGTTGGCGTGGATGGAGCCTGCTCCAGTTGCCGCAATCACCAGGCCCTTCACTCCGGCCGCGGCCAGCGCATCGACCAGACGCGCATCTGGCTGCGCATAGCTCGCCACAACCTCGACCCATGGCCACTGGCCTGCGGGCGGCATCTGTAGCACATCGGCCGCAGCCAACCGCGCGGGCGCACGTTGAAACTGCACTTGCGCGTCGAGCACGAAACCCAGCGGGCCCATATCCGGCGAGACAAATGCCTCAACCGAATAGGTGTGGCCCTTCTGTACGTCTCGCGCTGCATGTACGCGCTGATTGAGCGCCACAAGCACGCCACGCCCGCGCGCAGCCGGACTGGCTGCCAGCCGCACCGCGTTCAGCAAATTCAGCGGGCCATCCGCCGACAGCGAGGTCGACGGCCGCATTGCTGCCGTCATGACGATGGGCGTATCGGTCTGCTGCGTCAGGTGCAGCAGCATCGCGGTTTCTTCCAGCGTATCAGTGCCGTGCGTGATAACCACGCCGTCCACGCGCTCAACGTCAATCCAGTGGCGGATGCGTGCAACAAGCTTTTCCCACACATCGAACGTCAGGTCCTTGCTGTCGATCTGCGCGACCTGCTCAGCACGCACGTTGGCGATGCGCTCCAGCCCCAGCTTGCTGGCTGCGAGCAATTGATCGATGGACACGGCGCCCGCGCGGTAGCGCGCGGCAGAGCTGGCGTCGTCAGCAGAGCCGGCGATCGTGCCGCCGGTGGCGAGGATGGCGATGGTAGGCAAGGACATCGTTGCGGACATGCGTGGTGAGCAAGGCGCGCATTGTATCCGCCCGCCCCACCCTTGCCGACGCGGGATTGCCCTTGCCGCCTGCAAAAACAAAACGCCGGCACGCAGGCCGGCGTTTGCAGCGAAAGCAGTGTCGATTACTTTTCGACGAAGGCGCGCTCGATCACGTAGTCGCCGGCTTCGCCCATGCGCGGCGAAATCTTGAAGCCGCGCGCATCAAGCAGTTTGCAGGTGTCTTCCAACATGGCAGGGCTACCGCAGATCATGGCGCGATCCACGGCCGGGTCCATCGGCGGCAGGCCGATGTCGGCAGACAGCTTGCCGCTGTCGACAAGGTCAGTCAGACGACCCATGTTGCGGAACGGCTCACGCGTGACGGTCGGGTAATAGATCAGCTTCTCGCGCACCTGGTCGCCGAAAAACTCGTTGTTCGGCAACTCGCTGGTAATGAAGTCGGCATAGGCCAACTCGCTCACCTGGCGCACGCCGTGCAGCAGCACGACCTTTTCGAAGCGCTCGTAGGTGTCGGGGTCCTGGATGATGCTCATGAACGGCGCCAGACCAGTGCCAGTACCGAACAGGTAGAGATTCTTGCCAGGCAGCAGGTCATCCAGCACAAGGGTGCCAACCGGCTTCTTGCTCACCAACAGCTTGTCGCCCACCTTCAGGTGCTGCAGGCGCGACGTCAGCGGGCCGTTCTGGACCTTGATGCTGAAAAACTCCAGATGCTCTTCGTAGTTCGGGCTGGCGATGCTGTACGCACGCATCAGCGGCTTGCCCTCAACTTCCAGACCGATCATGACGAAGTGGCCGTTATGGAAGCGCAGCGCTTGATCGCGCGTGGTCTTGAAGCTGAACAGCGAGTCGTTCCAGTGGTGGACGCTCAGAACGGTCTCTTGATTGAAAGCGGACATGGTGACGTTCGGGCCGGCCCAACGAGGCTCAATGCGGCGCTCAATCGGGCTATGTGGCGGTGCAAAAATCGGTCAAGGCCTTGATTTTATGCGATTCCCCGCAGCTGCGCCTGCATGGATTGCGCATAAGCTTCTAACCAGTCGCATGGGTTTTGACGCCGGTCATGGGCACTGGGCGCTCGCGCAACACGTCACAACAAAATCACTTGCGCTTCTTGCATCACTGTATAAAATCACAGCACCTGTTCAAATATACAGTACGCCGATGGCCACCCTCACCCCCCGCCAACAGCAGATTTACGACCTGATCCGCCAGACGATCCAGCGCACGGGCTTTCCGCCCACGCGTGCCGAGATTGCGGCGGAATTCGGCTTTTCGTCGCCCAACGCAGCAGAGGAGCACCTGCGCGCGCTGGCACGCAAAGGCGTGATCGAACTGACGCCGGGCGCCTCGCGCGGCATCCGGCTACGCGCCGCAGGCGATGCTGCGCAGCATCAGTTCTCGCTGCCGTCGATGGGGTTGATGCAATTGACGTTACCGCTCGTGGGTCGCGTGGCCGCCGGCAGCCCGATCCTGGCCGCGGAGCATATCGACCGCCAATATCAGGTTGATCCATCGCTGTTCTCTGCGCAGCCCGACTTCCTGCTGAAAGTGCGCGGCATGAGCATGCGCGACGCCGGCATTCTGGATGGCGATCTGCTGGCCGTGCAGCGCGCCGCTGAAGCCACCAACGGCAAGATCGTCGTCGCGCGACTGGGGGACGACGTCACGGTCAAGCGCTTCCAGCGCAAGGGTCGTCATGTCGAGTTGATTGCCGAAAACCCCGATTTCGAGCCGATCCACGTTGATCTGGATCGCGACGAGTTTCACCTGGAGGGCCTGGCCGTCGGTCTGATCCGGCCTGCTGCTCCGTAAGTCTCTGGCGCATATCGGCGCCGAATCCTTCGCTGTTTGAATCAACCTGGAGGTGAGCCACCGGCTCGCCGGGGCGGTCTCTTGCCGCTCGCTTTTTCCACCCGAACTCACGAGGTCTGCCATGCGACTCGGATCGATGTCCTCCCAACGCCGCCCGGTGCATCCGGTGCCCTTCCGCCAAACCCAGGGCGTGCGTATTTATCAGGGGGAGCAACGCCGCACGATGGTCGGCAGCATGGCCGCCATCTGCCGCATGCTGGATGCGATTCCGGCGGCCTCGCGCACTGCGAGCGCCGAAGGCTGCTGAAGACAGCGAAAGCGATGAAGGGCTTTAAATCATGTTGCTGCGACCGATCAGGGCATACCCCAATGCTGCCGCCGCAACTGATTTCATACACTGGCCGTGCCCTGAGGACAGGGCTTTCTTCAACTGATTTTCGGCCCGCCGTTTGAGCGGGCTGTTTTTTCTGTTCGCAAGTTGCTGCGACGGCACACTCACCAATGTTCCGCCAGCAAAACGGACGTTTACCCGGATTTTGTTTGGCGTACGTGACAGTAGTATTGCCAATGCCCTCAGGGGCAATGAGATCGCTGAATTCGAAGCCCGCACGTTGCGGGCTTTTTTTTGGTTCATCGAGGAATTCCGGGGAACGCGGCGCGGATCTTGAGGAAGAAGTATTCC
>CAUPMS010000061.1:0-14911 GCA_963512445.1 uncultured Ralstonia sp. | reverse complement strand
CTCGCGCTGGCAAGTTCGACACCTACACTGAAGGTGCCAAGGCCGGCAGCAAGTTCGACCCCTACACCGAAGGCGCACTGGCTCGCGCTGGCAAGTTCGACACCTACACTGAAGGTGCCAAGGCCGGCAGCAAGTTTGACCCCTACACCGAAGGCGCCGCGGCCTGAGCCTGGTTCCTCCCGCAAGAACGCCCGCACACTGCGGGCGTTTTTGTTTGTGTCAGCGGGAAGCACGATGATTGCGAACCGAGTCGCCATTGCTGCGTCTCACTCTCATCGCAACCCGGAAGCCATGATGATGCGTTCCCGTCGTCCGACCCGCTCCCTCCTGTGCCGCTCCCTCCTATGCTTTACGCTGGCGGCGGCCGCCATGCTGGCCGGCTGTGCGACCGTCACCCCGGGCCCGTTCCAGATCACCGTGCGCGACGCCGACGACACGGTGTTGGAGCAATTCCAATTCCAGGCCGGCTCGCAGGGGGCGCTTGAGACCGCAATGATCGGCATGTGCCGCGTGTATCCGGACGCCACCGTCATCGCCGAGCAGCTCTCCACGCACGAACACCTGCGGGAGCGTTGCAAGCGCCCCTTTGCTTCGATGCTCGCGCCGTCCTGATGCCGCGCTGAAGCGGCTACCATGTCGCCTCATCGGCTGGCGCTGCCGGCCTTGTGTGAACCACCCGAGCACGCACCTGAGGCCCATGTGAACCGGCAAGACGAGTCCACCACCCCGATTTCCCCGATTTCCCCGATTTCCCGCTTTGTCGCGACACGGCCGCGCCTGCTGTTGTCGTTTGCGCTGGGGGCCGTTGCGGTTGCCGTTGTGCCGGCGCACGGGTGGCTCACCCGCCTGTTGCTCGGCTGGGACATCGCCGTGTGGACGTACCTGATCCTGATCACGATGATGATGCTGCGCGCCGACCCACACCGCATTCGCGCCGTCGCCCGCCGTGAAGATGAACGCGCATCTGCCGTGCTGGCGGTGGTTTGCCTCGGTGTGGTGGCCAGCATGGTGGCGATTGCGTTTGAGTTGGCGACAGCCAAGTCGGCAGGGCACGCGCAGACATCGCACTACGTGTTCACCGGCATCACGGTGCTGGGCGCGTGGCTGATGGTGCCGATGATGTTCACCGTGCACTACGCGCATCTGTATTACCGCGCGCTGCACGAGCCGCCGCTGCGGTTTCCAGACGAACAGCTCGAGCCCGATTACTGGGATTTCCTCTACTTCTCCTTTACGATCGCGGTCGCCAGCCAGACGGCCGATGTCAGCATCCGTTCGCGCGCGATGCGGCGGGCGGTGCTGGGGCAATCGCTGCTGTCGTTCTTTTTCAATACGAGCATCCTCGCGCTCTCCATCAACATTGCCGCCGGCCTGTTTTCATGACGATGCTGCCTCCAGAGCTTCCCCCCAGCGCACACACCCGCCCCATCAACGCCGTCAGCTACGTGCTGGTGGCAATCATGATTGCTGCGGTGCTGTGGCTGCATTTGCTGCCGGCGGCCATTGCCGGCTTCCTCGTCTACGCGTTGGCACGCAAGCTGGAAGCGCGCCTGCGCGAGCGACGCACGCTGTCCATGCGCGCGAAGGCGATTGCGGTGATTGCCGTGTTCGTGGTCGCGGCGCTCATCCTTGCCGGGCTGGGCATCGGGATCGGCCGCTTGGTCGAGCACGGACACGGGCTTGAAGGCATGCTGACGCGCATTGCCGACGTGCTCGAAAACGTGCGGGAATCGTTGCCGGCAGCGGTGATTGATTACGTTCCGCAATCGGTGTCCGAGCTGCGTGTGCAGCTTGTGCAGATGCTCAAGGAGCATGGCCATCAGGTGTCGACCCTCGGTATCGATGGCTTGCGTGCCAGCGCATTGATGCTGGTCGGGCTGATCCTGGGGGCGATGGTGGCGTGGTCGGATACGCCTGATCCCGTGCACCACAAACCACTGGCCGCAGCGCTGCTGAACCGGTTGGGCCGGTTGACCGATGCATTCGAAGCCGTGGTGTTTGCGCAGGTGAGGATCTCCGCGCTCAACACAGCGCTCGCTGCCATCTACCTGCTGGGCGCGCTGCCGCTGTTCGGGCAGCACGTGCCGTATTCCAAGTCGTTGATCCTGCTGACCTTCGTGGCCGGGCTGATTCCGGTGGCCGGCAATCTGATCTCCAACACGGCCATCGTGGTGATGAGCGTGACCGCCTCATTGGAGCTGGCGGTGGCGTCGCTCATCTTCCTGGTGGTGGTGCACAAGCTCGAGTATTTCGTGAATGCACGCATCATCGGCAGCCGCATCGATGCGCGCGCGTGGGAGCTGATCCTTGCGCTGATCGTGATGGAAGCGCTGTTTGGCGTGGGCGGCGTGATTGCCGCGCCGGTGCTGTATGCCTACATGAAGCGCGAGCTGACGGATGCCGGCCTGATCGGCTGATGGATTTCTTGTGTTGACGACCGGGGTGACCCGCCAGCGCCCCCGCGCTGACGGCATCGGCAGAAAAGAGCGCGCCCTACGGGACGAGGGGCGCGCAATAACTCGCTGACCGAGAGACGTCAGCGAGCCGAGGGTCGGTACACGGAGACGAACCGGGCGGCGGGCGCGTGGCGTTGCCGGTGACATCCACGGCTTCGGAAGTGACGAAGCAGCAGACGACCCGGTCGTCGAGCAAGGCCTGATAAAAAAGGTCTCCCATCGCGCGGCATAGCGTTCCCGTTAGCAGGATCATCATGGCTCCCCTCCCATGTTGACCGATGTGCGGCATCGTGGATGCGGGTCATCGGTTCGGGTTGCGGATCGTCGTGCATGTAAGTTGCCCACGCATCGGTTCCGTCAGGCCGTCGGCGCTGGCGCCTGGCTGGTGCTCCGGGCGTCGTGCTGCAGTCCATGCTGGCGAGTATAGAAAGCGTCTCCTGAGCAGCCATGCTCCGAACGGAGTAGCTCCGCGCGCGAAAATGGCTAACAGGTTGGCTGCCTGCCAAGGCAAGCTGGGCGCGGGTTTGCGGGAGGCAGGGGCTTGTTTTGGTGGACGCGGCGTTGCGTGGGCTGACGCTTTTGCCCCGACAGTAAATTGTCTGGTTCGCGTTAATCGTTGTCGAATTTGCGGTAACACGCCTGCACCGTTTGAGCGCAACATTGAGCGCTTCCTTGCCTGAACATCGTTACCGCCAACCATCATGCAAACCACCGCAAACGGCACAACCGCTGATTTGGCCAGCCCCGCGGCCAACCCCGCGGCGCCGGCTGACAAGACCGGCTTTGGCGTGATCGGCGCCATCAGCTTCGCGCATTTCCTCAACGACATGATGCAGTCGTTGATCCTGGCGATCTATCCGCTGCTCAAGGGCAACTTCCACCTCGATTTCTCGCAGATCGGGCTGATCACGCTCACGTACCAGATCACGGCGTCATTGCTGCAGCCGATGGTCGGGCTCTATACCGATAAGCATCCGAAACCGTACTCGCTGTCGGTGGGCATGGGCTTTACGCTGGTGGGCCTGTTGCTGCTGTCGGTCGCGCCCAATTTCGGCACGGTGCTGCTTGCGGCTGCGCTGGTCGGCACGGGTTCGTCGATCTTCCATCCGGAATCGTCGCGCGTGGCGCGTATGGCGTCGGGTGGGCGACATGGCCTGGCGCAGTCGCTGTTCCAGGTGGGCGGCAACGTGGGCAGCGCGATGGGGCCGTTGCTCGCGGCCGTCATCATCATGCCGTATGGGCAGCACAGCCTGGCGTGGTTCTCGATTGCTGCGCTTATCGCCATCTTTGTGCTCTATCACGTGGGCGGCTGGTACAAGCGTGAGTGTGCTGCCGGCCATGGCCGTAAGGCGGGTGGCCGCGCCCATGCCGCCGTCAAGCTGTCGGGCGGTCAGGTGGCGTTTGCGATGACGCTGCTGGTCGTGCTGTTGTTCTCCAAATACTTTTATCTGGCAAGCCTGAACAGCTATTACACGTTCTATCTGATCACCAAGTTCCACCTGTCGGCACAGACGTCGCAACTGTTCCTGTTCCTCTTCCTGTTCTCGGTGGCGGTGGGCACGATTGTTGGCGGGCCGATCGGCGACCGCGTCGGCCGCAAGGTCGTGATCTGGGTGTCGATCCTGGGCGTGGCGCCGTTCACGCTGCTGCTGCCGTACGCCAATCTGTTCTGGACGGCCGTGCTGACGGTGGTCATCGGGTTAGTGCTGGCCTCGGCGTTTTCGGCCATCCTGGTGTACGCGCAGGAACTCATTCCCGGCAAGGTGGGCATGGTGTCGGGCCTCTTCTTCGGGTTTGCGTTTGGGCTGGGCGGCATTGGCGCAGCGGTGCTCGGCAAGCTGGCCGATGCGACCGATATCTACAACGTCTACCACCTGTGCTCGTTCTTGCCGCTCATTGGCCTGCTGACGGTGTTCCTGCCGGACATCGAGCGCAAGCGCCAGCAAACGGCCTGATTGCATCAGCGGTTGCGCTGCCCGGCATCAGCCAGCAGCGCGATCACTTCGCTGTCTTCGGTCTGATCGAAGTTTTCGTAGTACTGGCCGACGGCCTGGAAGCTGAAGTCGGACGCGACGATAAGGCAGATGCCGTCATCGACCTCCGCGCGTAATGCGTGCCAAGCAGATTCGGGCGCGGTGGGAATGGCCAGCACGAGACGCCGGGGCTTGGCGCGGCGCACGGCCGCCAGGGCGGCGCGCACCGTGGCCCCGGTGGCGATGCCGTCATCCGTGACGACGACAGTTGCCCCCGCGAGCGGCAATGCCGTAACACCGTAGCGTGCGCGACGGCGCTCCAGTTCAGCCAGTTCGTGCGCTATCACCTCGTCGAGGTACGCTTGCGATGGCTGAATGGCTTGCAGCAGCGACGCATTCCATTCGACATGCGGCGGCATACCCGCGCCGCAATCGGCCAGTGCGCCTAGCGCCAGTTCAGGTTGCAGCGGCGCGCCCAGTTTGCGCACCAGTAGCACACCGAGCGTTGCATCCAGGGCGCGTGCAATCGCATGCCCGACCGGCACCCCGCCGCGTGGCAACGCCAACACGATGCGCGGTGCGTTCAGGTCGAGCGCGGCTAACGCGTCGGCCAGTTGCTGACCGGCGTCGGTGCGGTTGCGAAAGCGCGTGGGCATGGTCGGAAGCGCGTCAAGCAAACGCCCGCGCTGAGCCGCTGCGCCCCCACCGGCGTACACGCAGCGCAGCGAGGATCAGCGCAACACCCCATACGATGGCCCACGCGCCGATCCACCACAGCACTGCGAGCACGCCAGCCTCTGGCCGCCACAGCAGCCAACCCGCCAGCACGACGCTGGCGATGCCGCCCAGCACGAGCCACCATTCGCCGTGGAGCTCTTCACGCAAACGCACGGCCACCACGATCTGCAGCACGCCCTGCGCAAGCAGCCACGCGGCGATGTACAGCAGCAACCCCAGCGCGGTCACAGCCGGGTTGAACAGCGTCAACACGCCGACCGCCACGCCGAGCAGCCCTTGCAGCAGCACCGGCCAGCGGTCGCGCTTTGGGGTCTGACTACCGAAGGCCGTCATCAGCAGCAGGCACCCTTCCACCAGCGCATACGCACCAAACACCAACACCAGCACCGCCAGCGTGGCCGCCGGCACCATCAATGCGCCAATGCCGATTACCAGCGCACACAACCCGCGCAGCGCGAGCACCCACCACAGTCTGGAAAGCGTGTGCAGCATCGGCAACACTCCTTGATCGCAAAACGAAAAGCGACCGCCGCCGGGGCGCGGCGTGCGATCGCTGGTCATTCCAAGGTAGTGCAAGCTGGCGCGAGGCTCAATATGAGTGTGAAGGTGTGTGCCCGTCAGGCCGCATCCAGCGAAATCACGTGTGTGATATCACGCGAGCCGCGCGAATCCCAACGCTAGTCCCAACCCGATCAGGATCACGCCGATCACACTGTCCACCATGCGTTGCCGTGCCAACAACGAACGTCGCAATGCGCCGGAAGCAAACACCGCAGCCACCAACGCAAACCACACTGCATGCGCGGCCGACATGAACAGCCCATAGCCGAACTGCGCGGCCAGCGGCGTGCCCGGGTGGACCACCTGCGTGTACGTGCTGACTACGAATAGCGTCGTCTTCGGATTCAACGCGTTGGTAAGAAAGCCCATGCGCAGGGCGGCTGCGGTCGGTAGCGTGTGGGCGGCTGCGGTGTCAGTGGATGTCTCGTTGTTGGGGCGTATCTTGGCCGTTAGCGTCTTCCAGCCAATCCACACCAGGTACGCCGCACCCACCAGCTTGATGCCATGCAAAAGCGCCGGCGCATGCGTAATCAGCAGCCCCACGCCAAACATCGTGTAGAACACGTGCACCTGCACGCCCAGCGCAATGCCCACAGCGCAGAGCACGCCGGCGCGCCGCCCGTGCAGCAGGCTGCTGCGCGTGACCATGGCAAAGTCCGCGCCTGGGCTGATGACGGCCAGGATGGTGATGACGGCAACAGCAAGGAGTTCGGCCATGTCGGGCACGCATTTGCAAAGTGAGGATGCGCCGATTCTGGATGCGTTCGTCATTGCTGAAAATCGATTTATGATGCTGTTTTTCAGTGAGAAAAACTGACAGATGGCGCTGCCTCCGCTCAATACTTTGCGTGTGTTTGAAGCCGCTGCAAGGCATGGCAGTTTCGTGCGCGCAGCGCAGGAGCTGCATGTCACGCATGGCGCTGTCAGTCGGCAGATACGGCAATTGGAAGACGCGCTGGGCGTGGCGTTGTTCGAGCGGCGCAACCGAGCAGTCTTTCTGACGCCGGCGGGTGAACAGTTGCGTGTGGCGGCTGCCGATGCATTTGAAATTCTCACGGATAGCATCGGCCGCATTGCCCGCCGGGCAACATCTTCAGCGCTGGTGGTGTCATGCGAGCCGACGCTGGCAATGCGTTGGTTGATCCCCAGGCTGTCACGCTTTCAGGCGCGGCATCCGGCCATCCAGGTGCATCTGTTTGCCGCGGGTGGGCCGATCGATTTCGCGCGCACGGGTGTAGACGTTGCATTGCGCCGCAATGATTTTGCGTGGCCCGCGCACGTGCATGCGGAACCGATCTGTGATGAATGGATTGGGCCGGTGCATGCGCCGCAAGCTGATACAACCGCACGCCGCCGCTTGCTGCACACGGCCACACGGCCCGATGCGTGGCAGACGTGGTGGCGTATCAGCGGCACGCCGCGCCCGCGTGGGCGTTTGCCTGAGTCACGCTACGAGCATTTCTATCTGAGCTTGCAGGCCGCCTCGGCTGGGCAGGGCACTGCCATCGCGTCCAGGTTGATGGCGGGAGATGATCTGAAGGATGGGAGATTGGTGGCGCCGGATGGCTTCCGGCGCGATGGATCGGCGTATTGCCTGCTGGCCGGCACGCCTGTCACGGCTGACAGCCCGGCTGGCGCATGGCTCGCCTGGCTGCGCGAGGAAACAGCGGCGACCCTGACTGACCCGGGCGCTTAAGCCGCAGCGTGTCGCCCAGCGCCCAGGATGCCGCGAATGGTGGCCAGATACGCCTCACCCACGGCCCGGTTGAGCGGCCGCGCACGCTGCGTGGCCCGCTTACGCGGTGATGGCGGCGGCGTCAGGCCCAGCGTGCGGCAGACTTCCGACGCATACGGCCGCCCGCGCCCGTCCATGCGCAACACGACTTCGTTCAGGGCCTGTTCACCCAGGCGCTCGCGCAGCCAGAGCACCGTCTGGCGGTCGTATTCGTTTTCGATGCGGATCAGGTCGTCCATGGCAAGTGCTGTATAAATTTACAGTTACTGTAAATATATACAGTTACTTGCGGATTTCAAGGCCGATGTTGCGGTGCACGCCGCACCACCGCGAACCGCGTGCTCAGCGGGCCCGATACACGCCTTGCTCGTCCACCAGCACCCGCTCGTCGGCCAGCAGGACGGAGTGGCCGGCGGTATGGCCCGGCATGTGGAACGCGCGGACGTGCGTATCACCCAGATACCAATGCGCACCGTCTTCATAGCCCAGCGCATGGGGGCGCGGCGCATAGAAGAACTCGCGTTGCAGTTTTTCCAACTGCGCCCTCTGCGCGGCTCGCCCCCGTCAGACCGTCAGACCGTCATGCCGCCATCGACGACGATGCATTCGCCGTTGGTGTAGCTCGCGGCGTCGGATACCAGGTAGAGCACCGTGCCGGCCATCTCACGCGGCTCGGCGTGGCGGCGCAGCGGGATCTCGCTGATCCAGCGGTCGTAGGTCGCCTTGTCTTCAAACAGTGCGCCCGCGAACTTGGTCTTGGTCAGGCCCGGCAGCAGCGCGTTGACCCGGATGCCGAACGGCCCGCATTCCTTGGCAAACGCGCGCGTCATATGCGCCACGGCAGCCTTGGTGATGGAGTAGATGCCTTGCTTGTCGCCCGGGTGCAGCGCGTTGACCGACGCGGTATTGACGATCGCGCCGCCGCCCTGCGCTCTCATCATCTTGCCGGCTTCCACCGACATGAAGAAGTAGCCGCGAATGTTCACTTCCACGGTTTTCTCATAGGCGGCCAGATCGGTCTCGAGAATGTGGCCGAAGTGCGGGTTGGCTGCCGCGTTGTTGATGAGGATGTCGAGCCGGCCGTGCGTGCGGCGGATGTGGTCGAACGTGGCCGTAATGTCTTCCATGCGGCCGACGTGGCAGGCAAGCGCTTCGGCCTTGCCGCCTGCCGCGCGGATGCGTTCGGCCACGACTTCGCAGTCGGCCAGCTTGCGGCTGGATACGATTACGTGCGCGCCCTGTTCAGCAAGCAGCTTGGCAATTTCTTCGCCAATGCCGCGGCTGGCGCCGGTGACCAGGGCGATCTTTCCGGTCAGGTCGAACAGGTTGGTGCTCATGGTGTGCTCCTCCAATGGTTGTGTGTTGTGGGCGTCTGCTTGCGCGTTCAGCCGTATGTCTGGAATTCGCGCCGCGCCGGGTCATCCAGATGCGGAATGCCGTTGAAGGTGGCCAGCTGGAACGATTCGGCGTTGAAGAAATACTGCGAGACGCTGCTGTTGCGGATCTGCAGATTCAGTGAAATGGCGCTGGCTGGCGGCGCGGCCAGCACCTGTTGCGCCGTGACGGCGATGGGGCCGCCCGAACTGATCGCCAGCACGCGCTGTCCGCCACCGGCCTGGATGGCGGCGCGCGCCTCTGCCACGCGCTGCTGGAACGCGGCCCACGTCTCGGGCAGAGGCCCGCGGATCTTGTCGCTGGACCACAACTGCAGCACTTGCTTGAGCGCGCGGTAGTGGTCGCGCATCGAGCCCGAAGCCAGCTTCGTCAGTTCGGGAAAGTCTTCACCGAGCGCGGCAAACAGCCCCTGGAAGTCGTACTCGTTCAGCCCGGCATGCTGCTCATACGCCGTGCCCGAGATGCCCATGCCGCGCAGGATGCCGCCGACGGTCTGCTCATGGCGGCGCAAGGTGCCGCAGATGACGCGATCGAAAGCGACGTCCTGCCGCGCGAAGTATTCACCGAGCCAGATGCTCTGCTGCTCGCCGCGTTCAGAGAGCCGGTCGTAGTCCGCCGCGCCGAACGAGGCTTGTCCGTGCCGCACGAGATAAAGCTCCGCCATCGTCTGCTCGCCAAATCAAAGGAGGAACCAGATTAGCGGCGTGCATATTATTTGTGAAATTTATTCTTTGAATGACCGGTAATGCATGAAATGAATAGTTTGGCGGCCGCTCGGCTTGCCTTTGAAGGCCCGACTGCATGACTCGCCGGCAAGAACAAGCTGCGGCTGACACCCGTGCCGCCCACGCAACATGGCTGCTCCGGCGCGCGCCGATCTTGTGTGTAATGGCTGTTTTGCCACTCCGCCACAAAGGTCCCGCATGAAACCATCCCGCCTTGCCGTTGCTGCGCTGCTGCTGTGTGCCTCAGGTCTGTCCTGCGCCGCCGATGCCAACCCCAAGGTGCTGTCCGCCGCCGAGGGCTACCGTGGCGACGCGCTGCACCTGCTTGAGCGCCTGGTCAATATCGATTCCGGCACCGGCAACGAGGCAGGGCTCAGCCAGATCGGCGCCATCGTTACCGATGAACTGCGCAAGGCCGGCGCCCAAGTGGAAACGGTGTCCGCAGCGCCGGCGGTGGGCAACAACATCCTCGCCACCTGGAAGGGCACGGGCAAGACGCGCATCCTGCTGATGGCGCACATGGACACCGTCTTCAAAGACGGCACCGCACGCGCCAAGCCCTTCTACATCAAAGACAAGCGCGCCTACGGCCCCGGCGTGATGGACGACAAGGGCGGTGTGGTGGCGGGTTTGTATGCGATGAAGATCCTGCAGCAGCTCGACTTCAAGCAATACGGGCAGGTGACGCTGCTGCTCAACACCAATGAAGAGACCGGCTCCAAGGGCACGCGCGCGCTGATCGAGCGCGAGGCCAAGCAGCATGACGCGACGCTCAACCTGGAGCCGGGCCGGCCCGCCGACGGGCTGGTCGTCTGGCGCAAGGGCAGCGGCACGGCGGAGGTGGACGTGAAGGGCAAGGCCGCACACGCAGGTGTCGCACCCGAATCGGGCCGCAACGCCGCCACTGAACTGGCGCATCAGACGCTGCAGCTCGGCAAGCTGGGCGACAGCGCCAAGCAGACTACCTTCAACGTCACCGTGCTCAAAGCGGGCGATGCGACCAACGTCATACCAGACCACGCAACCGCGTACGCCGATGTGCGCGTGGCCGTGCCGGAAGAATTCGACCGGGTTGAACGCGACATGGCGCGCGTGTCGGCAAACAAGCTGATCCCCGATACGGAGGTGAAGACCTCGCTGGTGCGCGGCTTCCCCCCGATGCCGCGCAATGCCGCGTCGGATCAGCTTGCCGCCAAGGCACAGGCCATCTACGGCGAGATCGGACGCAAGCTCACGCTGGAAGGCAGCGGCGGCGCGGCAGATTCCAGCCTGTCTGCCGGAGTCGGCACGCCCACGCTCGACGGCTTTGGCATTGTTGGCGGCGGCATTCACACGCCGGAGGAATACGCAGAAGTGGAGAGCGTGGTGCCACGTCTTTATCTGCTGTCGCGGATGATCATGGAACTTGCCGCCGGCAAGTAAGCACTGCGTTTGGCGTACGTTGGAAAAAACGGGTGGCAGCGATGTGCTGTCACCCGTTTTGTTCTAAGGCTGTGGCGACAGCATGCCCAGCCACGCCACCAGCGCCAGGACCAGCGCGGCAAGACAGGCCTCTGCCCAAAGGCTGTTGCGCAGCGCCTTGACCGCGATGGCGTAGTCGGCGTCTCGGAGGGCAGCTGCAAGCCGCGGGCTCAACCGATAGCGATTGTGGGCAGCGAAGCCAAGCATCAACGCAAACAGCGTCAGCTTGCCCAGCAACAGCGCGCCATACGGCGTCGTGAAAAGCGCATCGAGCGTCGGGCCGGCGACGTACAGGTAGTTGATGACGCCCGTGGCAACCAGCAACGCCACGATAACGGTGCCGATGGGCGCAAAGCCGCTGGCGGCGCGGCTGAGCGTTTGCACCGCGTTTGGCGTGTCGGCACGTTTGGCAGACGACAGCAACACGAACGCGACCAGCGCGCCCACCCACATGCCGGCGGCCAGCAGATGCGCAACGTCGGCGGCGAGATGGAGCGTGCCGCGCAGGCCGTCGTCCATGGCACCGTGCCCAGTCCACGCGAGTGTTGCCAGGGCGACGGCAGCCAACAGCGCGAGCCCGATTCGCAGGCGGGTGGGCAGGCGGGTTGGCTGTCGGCGCCACGCAATCGCAATGACAAGGCAAGCGGCGAGCACCGCCACGCGCATCAGCCACGCCATGCCGACAGCGGTGCCGGTCAGGATCATGTTGAAAACGTGGCCGCTCAGTTGGGTGTAGGTGGTCGTGCCCGACATCGATTCGGCCATCAACACTATGTCCCACATCGACAACACGATGCCCGTTACCGCCGATGCCTCGACCACCTTGCCGTACAACCTTGAGATGGCTGACGACCGGTCGGCTGGGCCAAGCGCGTAGAGGCTGAAAAGCGGCACGCCAAAGAGGATCATCAAGTCCAGATACAACGCAAAGCGCAGGGCAACGCCCAGCCAGTCTTCCGGCATCGTGTTACTTCACCTGGAATGCGAGGGTGCCGCCCACGCGGTGCGTGTCTGCGGCCACGACGTGCCAGTCGACACGGTAGGCTCCCGGCGCGAGCGGCTGGGCGGGCGATACGGTCAGCGTCCTCCCGTCGCTGCTGGTGGCGACCTTGGCGGCGACATTCGTCGGGCCGGACGCCGTCGTCATGACCAGCGTGGCATTGCAGAACTGGGCGACCAGTTTTTCGGAGAAGTGCAGCGCGATCTCGGTGGGCGCCGGGCCGACGGATTTGTCGGCGGGGTTTGCCGAGATCAACTTTGGATGGGCCAGTGCCAGCGAGGTGGCGAGCGCGGCGACAACGGCCACACAGGCTTTGGCGATGCGGGAAGGGCTGAGCATAGGCATGCGGGTTTCCTGCGAAGTTCGGGGTTGAGCGCTGCTAGCGTAACGCATTGTTTTCTGCTCTTGCGCTTACCGGGGGCGAGCACCTGCCAATGTGCGCGCGGCCGCGCAAGGCCAAACTAGATGTAAACGACTACATCCCCGACCGCATCCCGCAACCCGCATGGCGGGGCCGATGTGCTATCGTCGCCGCCACGAAAAATTAACAAATTCCGGGTATGCACGACGTCGTCATCAGCGGCACGGGCCTGTGGGTCGCACCCGAGGTCATCACCAACGAGGAGCTGGTCGCCTCCTACAACGCCTACACGCAGCGCTACAACGCGCAGCACGCAGCGGCCATTGCCGCAGGCGAGCGGGCGGCGCTGGCGGAATCGTCGGCGGAGTTCATCGAGAAAGCGTCGGGCATTCGCCAGCGCTACGTGGTCGACAAGGCTGGCGTGCTGGACCCGGCGCGCATGCGCCCGCGTCTGACGCAGCGTCCGGACGATGCGCTGTCGCTTCAGGCTGAGATTGGCGTGGCCGCCGCGCGCGATGCACTGGCCGCTGCCGGCCGCAATGCCGCTGACGTCGACATGCTGCTCTGCGCGACCTCCAACTTCCAGCGCCCGTATCCGGCATTGGGCGTTGAAATCCAGAACGGCATCGGTGCAGGCGGATATGCATTCGACATGAACGTCGCGTGCTCGTCGGCCACCTTTGGTCTGGAGCAGGCCATCAACGCCGTGCGCAGCGGCACCGCGCGCGCAGCGCTGGTGGTGAGCCCCGAAATCACCTCCGGCCACCTCGATTGGAAAGACCGCGACTGCCACTTCATCTTCGGTGACGTGTGCACAGCCGTGCTGGTCGAGCGCGCGGAAGACACGCGTTCCACCGACGCCTGGCGCGTGCTCGGCACCAAATGCGCGACCAGCTTCTCCAACAACATCCGCAACAACGCGGGCTATCTGTCGCGCAGCGAAGACCGCAACCCCGAAGACCGCGACCTGCTCTTCCGCCAGGAAGGCCGCAAGGTCTTCAAGGAAGTCTGCCCGATGGCCGCCGAGCACATTGCCGGGCATCTTGAATCGCTGGGCCACGCCCCGGCCGACGTGCGCCGCTTCTGGCTGCACCAGGCCAATCTGGCGATGAACCAACTGATCGGCAAGCGGCTGCTCGGGCACGATGCGTCCGCCGATGAGGCGCCGGTCATTCTGGATGAGTTTGCCAATACGGCATCGGCGGGTTCCATCATCGCGTTCCACCGCCATCGCACCGATCTGAAGTCGGGCGATCTGGGCATGATCTGCTCGTTTGGCGCGGGTTATTCGATCGGTAGCGTGGCGGTGCAGAAGCTGTAGTTGTCTTGAGGACGATGCTCAGGTTTTGGCCGGCAGCGTCGTCCCGAAGAGCGTCAATGCCCGGCGCACGGCCTGCGCATGGACTGCGTCACGATTCACGCTCGGCTAGCGCCCCGCAGTGGCCCGCAGGGTTGAGGCAAACGTCCGCAGCGCCTTCTTTGCGACTGGATCGGCCAGCCGCGAGTGCAGCACCACGCTGCGCGCCGGCAGCGGCGGCAAGCCGAGGGATTCGCCCACGTCGATGGTGCCCGGCGGTGCCACGCGGCGGCTGAGCGCTGCCACGGCCAGGCCGGCCGCAACCGCTGCGCCAATGGTGCCTACGCCGCCGCCCACAAACACCTCTTGCCACGCAATGTCCGCCGCATCCAGCACAGCCACAGCCATCTCGCGCACGCGGCACGGTTCGGCCTGCGTGGCGAGGTAGAGCGGTTCACCGGTGCGGTGTTCAAAATCGGGCGCGGCCATCCAGCCGAACGGTTCTTCCATGAGGACTTCGCCGTCGGTGCGCCGGGTGTCGTGGCGCAACACCACAGCGGCATCCAGCGTGCCGCGCTCGAATTCCTCCAGCACTTCATACGAACTGGCGATGCGGATTTCCAGCGCCAGCGCCGGTTCGGCCAGCCCCATCTGTCGCAGCAGACGCGGCAGTTCTGCCCCGACGATGTGGTGGCTCAAGCCGACCGACAGCCGCCGCCGCTCCACGCCAAACGAGCCGAGCGCGCCTTCGTGCGCCGCCACCAGCTCGCGCGCTGGCGCCAAAAACGCCGCGCCATCCAGCGACAGCCGCACCAGCCGCGGCGTGCGTTCCAGCAGGCGGCGGCCCAGCGTATCTTCCAGCCGCTTGATCTTCAGGCTCACGGCCGATTGCGTGGAATCCATCGCCTCGGCCGCGCGCGTAAAACTCTTCAGATCGGCGGTCAGTACGAAGGCCTGAACGGCCTCCAGGTCGAGCATCCTCATGATTCAGTCATTTAAAAATCGAATGATTGAAATATCTTAGGATGCATTTTTTAAATGAACAACCTCAGGCATGATGCGGACACCTCACCACCCAGCCAAGGAGTCCACCATGCCTCTGGTTCAAGTGTCGTGGGGGGGGCGGTAGCCCCCCGCCGCCCACCCACCCCTCATTCAATTCCTCGATACCCACCATCGCCCGTCCGAAAACCCTCCCGCACGTCAACC
>CAUPMS010000060.1:0-15005 GCA_963512445.1 uncultured Ralstonia sp. | reverse complement strand
GTTCAGGCCGGGCTCGCCAACGGCCACACCGTCAATCCAGCCGCCCGTGTCCTGCTCGGCCGCTGCGATGGCTGCGCCACCGCCGTTGGAGATGCTCGACGCAATGACGATGGTGTTGTTCGGCCGCACCGGCAAGGCGCTGCCAACCAGCGCGCCGCTGGCCCCCGCGATCTTGTCGTTGATCGCCCAGAACGCGAACTGCACGGCCTGCAGGGTGAACAGACCCCAGTCCTTCTCGGGGTTGCGCTGCGAATGCGCATGCTTGAACGCCAGCCGGTTCGGCGTGGCGGCGTTGAACACAGCAAGCTGGCTGCTGGTGAGCGGCGCGGCGAAGTGCGCATTGGAGCCAGCGGCGCTGCGCGTAGTGCGCGTGCCGTCCTGCAATGCGACGGTATCGGTAGCCAGATCGTGCGGGCCGGTGCCGGTGCCCTTGTCGGTATAGGCGACGGCGCACTTGCGCTTGAGGCCCCACTCGCCGGTGGAAATCGCGCCATAGATACCACGCGAGCCCGACGAGGTGGCAGTGATGATGCAGGGGTTGCTGACATCGAAACTGTCCGGGATCTGCACGAGCAGCACGACGTTCTGCTGGCCGGTGCCGTCGTCAGAATAGGTCACGTACTCGCTGCCGGCGATCATGCCCGAGCCTTGCGTGACGTTGCCACTGGCGTCAACGTTGGGGCCATAGAGCGTGCCATAGCCGCCCTTGGCCGCCGTGTCGACCAGCGCGCGGTAGTTGGCGTAGATCGCCAGGCGGCGCAATTCGGCTGCCGTGGGCGCCGTTGCGTTGGCGATGGTCGGTGCGGTGGCGGAAGCCAGGCCGCTGGCGCTCAGGCCGGCGGTCAGCAGGTCGTCTGATACGCCGTCGTAGCGGTTGATGGTCACCTTGCCGGCAAAGGCCGGCTTGGTGTTGCCGGGCACGTTGTTGCCGTCGTTGCCGCCGCCGCAGGCGCTCAGCACGCTGCAGCCGGCCAAAAGCACGGCGCCGACAGCGATGAGGTTGCTGGCCGAGACGTGCCGTCGCAGGTGCGCCGTTCGGATTGGTTTCATTGCGTCTCCTTCTCGTTATGGATGGAACAACACAAGACAACCCGCGGCAGCCTTCGATACTGCACGTCCCTACGCCACCGCAGGCACTACCAGTATGTGAACCAAACTTCTCATTCCCAAGACGATCGCAAACCGAGCCTTGCGATCAACTGAACGTGCGCACCGTCCAGAGACCGAGCAGCGTGAGGAACAGCGAACCGCCCAGATGCGCCACGATATGCAGCACGCCCATGCCGTAGTCGCCAGCCAGGATATTGGCGACCACCTCGCTGGAAAACGTCGAGAACGTCGTCAGCCCGCCAAGGAAACCGGTGATGGCAAACAGGCGCCATTCCGGCGGCAATCCCACATGCGTATCGAAAAAACCGACCGCCACGCCAATCAGGTAGCCCCCCACCAGATTGGCTGCCAGCGTGCCGTACGGCAAGGCCGGATTGATCGCGTTCCACAAGACGGCGAGCACCCAACGCAACCAGGCCCCCAGCGCAGCGCCCACCCCGACTGCCAAAAAGCCCATTCCGCTCATGCGGTCGCGTCCTTGTTATTCGTAGTCGTTGGGTTGCGCCGATGCGCCGGACTGACTGGCCGTACTTGCCGCGGCATTGGTTGTAGTGATGCCCCAGCGGGCGAGCGCCTTGTCGTCGGTCACACGCGCATCGACCCAGCGCGCGCCCTCCGGCGTCTGTTCCTTCTTCCAGAACGGCGCCTCGCTCTTGAGGTAATCCATGATGAATTCGCACGCGGCAAACGATTCACCGCGATGCTTGGAGGCCACCGCCACCAGTACGATCTGGTCTTGCGGCTTGAGCTTGCCCACGCGATGGATGACCAGCGCGTCAATCAGCTCCCAACGCTGCGTGGCCGCGCTCACAATGTCGGCGAGCGCCTTCTCGGTCATGCCGGGATAGTGCTCAAGCTCCATCTCGGACACGCCGGAGCCATCGTTGATATCGCGCACGGTGCCGATAAAACTAGCCACTGCGCCGATGTTCGGGCGGCCGGCACGCAGCGCGGCGATTTCAGCACCGAGATCGAAGTCGGCTTCCTGGACACGGACGGTCATGGTCGATCTCCTGCGCTCAACCGCCAGTCACGGGCGGAAAGAACGCGACTTCGCAGCCGTCGTGCACAGCGGTATCGGCGGGCACGACCTGGTGGTCCACCGCCATGCGCAGTGCACGGCCCTCGGCCAGGGTCTCGCCCCACACAGGGCCGCGCTGCGCCAGCCAGCGGCGCACGTCGCCCACGGTGCAGATGGTGTCCGGCACGATTGCCACTTCTTGCGAGGTCCCCAGTTGCTCACGCACGCTGGCAAAGAAACGCAGTTCGATCTGCATGGTCATCGCTCCTTACACCAGACCCGCGAACGGCAGGAAGCTGACGATGTCGCCCTGCGCGATCGGCTGGTTGGGCGGGTTGTCGATCAGGCCATCGCCCCACACGGTGGAAGTCAACACACCAGAGCTTTGATTCGGGAACAGGTCCAGCCCGCCATTGGTGTTGATGCGCGCGCGCAGGAACTCATTGCGACGATCGCCCTTGGGCAGCGCAAAATCGGCGCGCATCGGGATGCGCTTCGGCGCGACGTCAGTCACGCCCTGCAGGCGCAGGATGAACGGCCGGACGAACAATAGGAACGTGACGAAGCTCGACACCGGATTGCCCGGCAGGCCCAGGAAAAACGCGGTCGGCCCGCCCACCATGCCTTCAGGGCGGCGCACCTCGCCAAAGGCCAGCGGCTTGCCGGGCTTGATGGCGATCTGCCACATGTTCAGGCGCCCTTCTGCTTCCACGGCGGGCTTGATGTGATCTTCCTCGCCCACCGACACACCGCCGGAGGTGATGATCAGATCGTGCGCCTCAGCGGCTTCACGCAGCGTGTCGCGCGTGGCCTGCAGTGTGTCGGGCACGATGCCGAAATCGGTGAGATCGCAGCCGAGGTTTTCGAGCAGCGCGCGCAGCGTGAAGCGGTTGGAGTTGTAGATGGCGCCGGGCTTGAGCGGCTCGCCGGGCATGGCGAGTTCGTCGCCGGTAAAAAACACGGCCACGCGCGGGCGGCGCACCACCTGCAGATTCGCGCAGCCCACGGAAGCGGCCAGCCCCAGTTGCTGTGCGCCGAGGCGCGTGCCACGCGACAGGATTTCTGCGCCACAGGCGATGTCCTCGCCGGCGCGGCGGATCCATTCGCCGGATTCGGGGACATGGTCGATCGTGACGGTGCCGGCATCCGGATCGGCCTTGCATTGCTCCTGCATGACCACCGCATCCGCGCCCGGCGGGATCAGCGCGCCGGTGAAGATCCGCGCGGCCTCGCCCGCATTCAACGGCTGCCCGACATGGCCGGCGGGAATGCGCTGCGCCACCTTCAGGCGCGTACCCGGCGCGGTAACGTCGGCTGCACGCACGGCATAGCCATCCATCGACGTATTGTCGGCCGGCGGTACGTTCAAGCTGCTGTGCACGGCTTGCGCGAGGATGCGGCCATTGGCGTGCAGCGTCGGCACGGTTTCGATGTCATGCAGAACACGTGCGGCGGCGAGCAGTTGCGACAGCGCCGCATCGAGCGTCAGCAGAGACGGTTTGACGGCGGGAGCATCGTTGGCAGACATGCGGAGATGGGAAAACGAAATCGAAAGGGAGATTTCGATTGTATCGGTTCCAGGCCGATGTCATGCATCAGCCCGGGCCTATCAAGCGAATGCGTTTGCGAGCGCCGTCCGCAGTGCCGGCACAATGTGCATGTCAAACCACGGGTTGTGCTTGAACCAGGCAAGATTGCGCGGGCTCGGGTGCGGCAGCGGAAACAACACGCGGCCTTCCGCATCCTGCACAGGCCCGTTGCGGACCACATCTGTAAGCGACCAGTCGCGCGGTACATCGAGGTAATAGCGTTGGGCGTACGTGCCCACCAGCAGCGCGAGCTTCACGTCGGGCATTGCCATCACCAAAGGGCGGTGCCATTTGGGCGCGCACTCAGGACGCGGCGGCAGATCGCCGTTCGCGCCGGTGCCAGGAAAGCAAAAGCCCATCGGCACCACGGCGATGCGCTTGTCAGCGTAGAAATCGTCGTACGCGATTTGCAGCCACTGGCGCAGGCGATCCCCCGAGCGGTCGTTCCAGGGGATACCGGTTTCGTGGACGATGCGCCCGGGCGCCTGTCCGATGATCAGCACGCGGGCGCGGCAATCCGCCACGACGACGGGGCGAGGCTCGTGCGCCAACGCGCCCCTGCACTCGCGGCAGGCGCGGATGTCGTGCAGGCAGCCCGAAAAGGCTGCCTCGGCTACGTCATCCGGCACTGCTTTCATGGCATTTACAGACCGGTGTGCTGAGCGATGTAGCTCTTGATGCGATCGGCATCGGCAGGCATGACCTCGAAGCGCTGCGGCAGCGATTCAATGTCGGCATAACCCGCCGGACGTTCCGGCTCGCGGTCCAGCGCTTCGCGAATGGTGTCGCCAAACTTGGCCGGCAGTGCCGTTTCCAGCACCACCATCGGCACGCCCGGCGTCAGGTTCTCGCGCGCCACCTTCACGCCGTCGGCGGTGTGGGTGTCGATCATCGTGCCGTAGGTGGCGAACACATCGCGGATGGTGTCGACACGGTCATCGTGCGAGCTGCGGCCCGAGACGAAACCAAATTCAGCGATGCGGTCGAATTCCGGCTTGCCAGTCATCGAGAAGCCACCCTTCCCGTCCACGTCGCGGAAGAGTTGCGCGAGGCGCGCCGGATCACGGTCGAGCAGGTCGAACACGAAGCGCTCGAAGTTCGATGCCTTGCTGATGTCCATGCTCGGGCTGGACGTGTGGTACGTCTGCGCGG
This sequence comes from uncultured Ralstonia sp., assembly GCA_963512445.1. Taxonomy (GTDB): domain Bacteria; phylum Pseudomonadota; class Gammaproteobacteria; order Burkholderiales; family Burkholderiaceae; genus Ralstonia. Next base: position 10,133 of record CAUPMS010000060.1, on the reverse strand, counting down.
CCGAACGCACGCGGTACGTGCCGGTGCGGAAGAACTCGTCGAGCACGTCGTTCTCGTTGGTGGCAACCACCAGCTTGTCGATCGGCAAACCCATCATGCGTGCGATATGGCCGGCGCAGACGTTGCCGAAGTTGCCCGACGGCACGCAGAACGACACCTTGTCACCAATCTTCGGGGCAGCCAGCAAATAGCCTTTGAAGTAATAGACCACCTGCGCAACCACGCGCGCCCAGTTGATCGAGTTGACCGTACCGATCTTCTGGCGGGCCTTGTACTCCAGATCATTCGACACCGCCTTGACGATGTCCTGCGCGTCGTCGAACACGCCTTCAACGGCGATGTTGAAGATGTTCGCGTCTTGCAGGCTGAACATCTGCGCGGTCTGGAACGCGCTCATCTTGCGATGCGGGCTCAGCATGAACACGCGCACGCCGCGCTTGCCGCGCATGGCGTATTCGGCCGCGCTGCCGGTGTCGCCCGAGGTGGCGCCCAGGATGTTCAGCTCGGCGTGCTCGCGGTCGAGCGCGTATTCGAACAGGTTGCCCAGCAACTGCATCGCCATGTCCTTGAAGGCCAGCGTCGGGCCGTTCGACAGGCACAGCAGCGACAGCGACGTACCGCCCTCTTCGCCCAGGTTGTGCAGCGGCGTGATGTCGGCGGTGTTGTCGCCGGCGCGCGCGTTGCTGTAGACCTCGGGCGTGTAGGTGCGGCGGGTCAGCGCGCGCAGATCGTCTTCGGGGATGTCGGTGGCGAACTTGCGCAGGATCTCGAACGCGAGATCGGCATACGGCAGATCGCGCCAGCGCGTCAGTTCATCTGCGCTGACTTGCGGATACTGCTCGGGCAGGTACAGGCCGCCGTCCGGCGCCAGGCCGCCCAGCAGGATGCGGGAGAAACTCTGCGGCTCAGCATGGCCGCGGGTCGATCGGTATTGCATGCTCATGACCTCAGTTCAACTCTTCCATGCGGATGCGCTTGACCTTCGATAGCACGGTCGGCAGCGCTTCGATGGCGGCGATGGCAGCGTTCACGCGCTTTTCCACGGTGACGTGCGACAGCATGATGATGTCGGTCTGCGGTTGCGGCTCGCCTTCGCGCGATTCCTTCTGCAGCATGGCATCGATCGAAATGCCACCTTCGGCCAGGATGCGCGTGATGTCGGCCAGCACGCCGGTTTCATCGGCCACGCGGATGCGCAGGTAGTAGCTCGAACGCACCTCGTCGATCGGCAGCACCGGCGTGTCGGACAGCGCATCCGGTTGGAATGCCAGATGCGGCACGCGGTGTTCCGGGTCAGCCGTATGCAGGCGCGTCACGTCCACCAGGTCGGCGACAACGGCCGAGGCAGTCGGCTCAGCGCCCGCGCCCTTGCCGTAGTACAGCGTCGGGCCCACGGCATCACCGTTGACGACCACGGCGTTCATCGCGCCTTCCACGTTGGCGATCAGACGTTTGGCCGGCACCAGTGTCGGGTGAACGCGCAGCTCGATGCCCGCTTCCGTGCGGCGCGTCAGGCCCAGCAGTTTGATACGGTAGCCGAGTTCTTCCGCATAGCGGATGTCAACGGCTTCCAGCTTGGTGATGCCTTCGACATACGCACGCTCGAACTGCACCGGCACGCCAAACGCGATGGCGCTCATCAGCGTGAGCTTGTGCGCGGCGTCAAAACCCTCGATGTCGAACGTAGGATCGGCCTCGGCATAGCCCAGACGCTGGGCTTCCTTTAACACCGTGTCGAAATCCAGACCCTTGTCGCGCATTTCCGACAGGATGAAGTTCGTGGTGCCGTTGATGATGCCGGCGATCCACTCGATGCGATTGGCCGTCAAGCCCTCGCGCAGCGCCTTGATGATGGGAATGCCGCCGGCCACGGCCGCTTCGAATGCCACCATCACGCCCTTATCCTGGGCGGCCTTGAAGATCTCGTTGCCATGCACGGCCAGCAGCGCCTTGTTGGCGGTGACGACGTGCTTGCCGTTGGCGATGGCGCGCAGCACCAGCTCGCGCGTCAGGTCATAGCCGCCGATCAGCTCCACCACGATATCGATCTCGGGCGAATCCACGATCGCAAACGGGTCGTTGACCACCGGCACGGTCGCACCGGCTTCTTGCACGATGGCGCGCGCCTTGTCTAGATTGCGCACGGCGATCATGGCGACCTCAATACCGCGACCCGCGCGACGACGGATTTCTTCCTGGTTCCGTTGCAGAACCTTGAGCGTACCGCCACCGACGGTACCGAGCCCGAGCAGGCCGATCTTGATGGGATTCATGGGACGTATCGTTAAAACTGAAGGGCAAAAAACGGACAGGGCAGACACTTCGGTCTGCCCCGCTAACAACCTGTCTGGCGGAAGACCGAACTTAAGCGGCCCGGATGCCAGTACCGTGACGTTGACGGTACCGCTCCAGGAAGCGCGAAATTCGGCCAATCGCTTCGCGAAGGTCGTCTTCGTGCGGCAGGAAGACGATGCGGAAGTGGTCCGGCGAGTGCCAGTTGAAGCCCGTGCCCTGCACCAGCAGCACGCGCTCTTCTTCCAGCAGTTGGCGGATGAAGGTCTGGTCATCCTCGATCGGGTACACGGCCGGGTCTAGGCGCGGGAACATATACAGCGCCGCCTTCGGCTTCACGCAGGTCACGCCCGGAATGGCGGTGATCAGCTCGTGCGCCAAGTCACGCTGACGGCGCATGCGGCCGCCCGGCGCCACCAGATCCTTGATGCTCTGGTAGCCGCCCAGCGCGGTCTGGATCGCCCACTGCCCCGGCACGTTAGCGCACAGGCGCATCGACGACAGCATGTTCAGGCCTTCGATATAGTCCTTGGCCGGGCGCTTGTCGCCCGACACGACCATCCAGCCCGCGCGATAACCGCACGAGCGGTAGCTCTTCGAGAGGCTGTTGAAGGTGACCGTCAGCACGTCTTCCGACAACGAGCCGATGGCGGTGTGCTTGTGGTCGTCAAACAGAACCTTGTCGTACACCTCGTCGGCGAAGATCACCAGACCGTGCTCACGCGCAATGGCAACGATGCCAAGCAGCAGTTCATCCGAGTACAGCGCGCCGGTCGGGTTGTTCGGGTTGATGACGACGATGCCCTTGGTGTTGGGCGTGATCTTGGCGCGGATGTCGTCCAGGTCGGGCATCCAGCCGTTGGCTTCGTCGCAGGTGTAGTGCACCGGCGTGCCGCCCGAGAGGCTGGTCACGGCAGTCCACAGCGGGTAATCGGGCGCCGGCAGCAGCAGTTCGTCGCCAGCGTCGAGCAACGCGTTGGTCGCCAGCGAAATCAGCTCCGACGCGCCATTACCCAGGTAGATGTCATCCAGCGTGACGTTCTTGATGCCCTGCTCTTGCGTGTAGTGCATCACGGCCTTACGCGCCGCGAAGATGCCCTTGGAATCCGAATACGCCGCCGAATTCGGCAGGTTGCGGATCATGTCCTGCTGGATCTCTTCCGGGGCATCGAAACCGAACACGGCCAGGTTGCCGATATTCAGCTTGATGATCTTGTGGCCCTCTTCCTCCATCTGCTTGGCCTTCTCGAGCACGGGGCCGCGAATGTCATAGCAGACGTTGTTGAGCTTGGCGGATTTCTGGATCGTTTTCACGGGCAAGGCGGCGATGAGCGACGTTGAACGGGCTGGGATTGCTGGGATTCTGTAGTGCAGCAGAGCGGCGACGGTAACGCCACATAGCGGCAGATACCGCTGCGCTTATTCCTTGCCGGGCATCGCTTATGGCGCGGCGAGCGAAGGAGAGAAAAAGATATAATTTAGCCCATTATGACAGACTTAGGCGGGCATTTTTGCAACGCAGCGAGACTCGCGGTTTGCCTGCGGCAATGCTGCCCGAAAGTCTGAAACCTAGCGCCTTTGCCAGCGTGTCGCCCTCTGCGCCGCAGCCATCGCGCCTGATGGGATTCCCGCCTTGAAGCTCCATTCATCCGACTCGTCGACCGTTCTCAATACCGTTACCGGCTATGGCGACGGCTACATCGAAATCAACAAGGTGCGCTACGAGCACTCCGTGCTGGTAATGCCCGAAGGCGCCGTGGTGCCCTGGGATGTGGCGCGCTTTGAAGACCTGACGCCCGGACATTTCGCCCGCGTGCTCGAGCTGGGCGCCGAAGTGGTGATCTTCGGGACCGGCAACACGCTGCGCTTCCCGCACCCGCGCCTGACCGTGCCGCTCACGGAAAAGCGCATCGGCGTGGACGCCATGGACCTGCAGGCCGCAGGCCGCACGTACAACATCCTGATGCTGGAAGGCCGCAAAGTGGCCGCCGCCCTGCTGATCGAGCGCGCCTGACCGCATGCCGATCGACCGCACCGCTCACGCGCCGGCCCTACCCTGGCGCAATGCTTCCCTGTGGCTGCTGGCTGCCGCGTTTCTGGCCATCTGGCTCGGCACGCTGGGCTACCGTCACCTTATCCCCACCGACGAAGGCCGTTACGCCGAGATCGCCCGCGAGATGTTCACCTCCGGCGACTGGGTGACCATCCGCTACAACGCGCTCAAATACTTCGAAAAGCCGCCGCTGCAGATGTGGGGCACGGCGCTTGCCTATACGCTGTTCGGCATCGGCGACTGGCAGGCGCGGCTGTTCACGGCGCTTTCCGGCATCGTCGGCATTGTCTTCACGATGCTGGCGGCGGCGCGCTGGTGGGGCAAACGGACGGCCGTCATCAGCGGGCTGGTGCTGGTAAGCGCGCCTCTGTGGAACGTAGGCTCGCACTTCAACTCGCTCGACATGGGCGTGGCGGGCTGCATGACGATGGCACTGGGCGCGCTGCTGCTGGCGCAACATCCGGATGCAACGCGCACACAGCAACGCGGCTGGATGTGGGCGTGCTGGGCGTCGATGGCGCTGGCCGTGCTAAGTAAAGGTTTGATCGGCGTGGTGCTGCCCGGCTTTGTACTGGTGGTCTACACGCTGGTCGCGCGCGACTGGGCGCTGTGGAAGCGCCTGCATCTGGTGACCGGCTTGATCGTCTTCTTGGCCGTTGGCGCCCCGTGGTTCGTACTGATCTCGATGCGCAATCCGGAATTCGCGTGGTTCTTCTTCGTGCACGAGCATTTCCAGCGCTTCACGTCGACCGTGCACAACCGCAACGCGCCGCTGTGGTACTTCGTGCCGTTGCTGGTGGCGGGGTTCCTGCCGTGGCTTGCACAATTACCGGGTGCGGCACACCTAACCTTCGCCCGCGGCAAAGGTGAGGCACGCAGCGCCACCAATGGCTTCCGCCCCACGCTAGTGCTCGGCTTGTGGGCCATCCTGATCTTCGCGTTTTTCAGCATTTCCGACTCGAAACTGCCGGGTTATATCTTCCCGATCATCCCTGCGCTGGCGGTTCTGTCAGCGCTGGTGCTGGAGCGCACAAGCGAGCGCGCATGGCGCTGGCAACTCAAGGCCTTCCTGATGCTGGCGTTAATCGGTCTTGCGGCCAGCGGTTACGTGGCGACGATGTCGTCGGACATGTACCCGAACGCGGTGTTTTCTCGTTTTGCGATGTTCCTGGCCGTGGCATTCGCGGCTGGTGCGGGATTCACGTGGTTCGCGCTTCGCTTGGCGGACAGACGTTTCGAGAGCGTGGTCGCATTCGCGTGCGCGTGGTTCCTGACGTTTACGGCGGCAATGCTTGGGCACGAGGCGTTCGGGCGTTCGATGTCGGGTATCGATCTCGTGCCGGCCGTCAAGCCATGGCTCAAGCCGGACGTGCCGTTCTATGCGGTGGAGCGTCTGGACCATACAATGCCGTTTTACCTTGGCAGGCCCACCGTCATGGTGCAAGAACCCGATGAACTGGCCTTCGGCGTTGAGCAGGAGCCGGCCAAGTGGGTTCCGACCACCGAGGCGTTCGTGGCTCGCTGGAAAGCCGGCGGCCAGGCCGTCGCCATGATGGGACCAGGCACCTATGACCGGCTGGCGGCCCAGGGCGTACCAATGATCGTGATCGCCCGAGATGCCCGCCGCGTGATCGTCCGGCGCAACTAGATTTCATCGCAATGGATTGTCGAGAGAGGTGCGCAAGCGGAATTGTCGTAACATGCGCCCCGGCGGCGGGATTGAGAAAATCCGCACGGGGAAACCGCCGCAGTCAGTAAAACATCAAAAGAACACATGAATCTGGTCACTTTCGGGCTGATCCTGACGGGCGTCATGCTCAATGCCTGCGCCCAACTGCTGCTCAAGGCGGGCGTCAACAACATCGGCCGCTTTGCGTTTTCGGCCGACAACATCCTGCCGATCGGTATCAAGCTTGCAACGCAGTGGCCCATCATTGGCGGCCTGTCGTGCTACGTCATCTCGGTGGTGGTGTGGATTCTCGGGCTGTCGCGCGTGGATGTGACCATTGCGTATCCGATGCTCTCGCTGGGCTACGTGGTCAATGCCTTCCTGGCGTGGTATCTGTTTGGCGAAGTGCTATCGCTGCAGCGCCTGATCGGCATTGCGATCATCCTCGTCGGCGTACTTGTGCTGGCTCGCTCATAAGCGGCTTGCGCTCAACCCAATCTGCTGCCCGCATCTGCCACAATGACGCAAATCAACACTACCGAACAACCCTTCCTGCCCTTCGTGCGCCCGACCATTGACGAGGCGACCATCGCTGCCGTGGCCGACGTGCTGCGCTCGGGTTGGATCACCTCGGGCCCCAAGGTGGCCGCATTCGAAGCCGCGCTGTCGGAATACTTCGGCGGCCGCATCGTGCGCACCTTCGCCAACGGCACGGCCACGATGGAGGTCGCGCTGCGCATCGCGGGCATCGGCCCCGGCGATGAGGTCATCACCACGCCGATCTCGTGGGTTGCCACGTCCAACGTGGTGCTGACGGTCGGCGCCAAGCCGGTCTTTGTCGACATCGACCCGGTCACGCGCAACATCGACCTGGACAAGGTCGAGGCGGCCATCACACCGCGCACGAAGGCCATCATTCCGGTCTATCTGTCAGGCCTGCCGGTCGACATGGACCGCCTGTACGACATCGCCCGCCGCCACAAGCTGCGTGTGGTGGAAGACGCCGCGCAAGCCATCGGCTCGCGCTGGGGCGACAAGCGCATCGGCCAGATCGGCGACTTGGTCAGCTTCAGCTTCCAGGCCAATAAGAACATCACCACCATCGAGGGTGGCGCGCTCGTACTGAACACGCCCGAAGAAGCCGTGCTGGCCGAGAAGTACCGCCTGCAAGGCGTTGTGCGCACCGGTTTCGACGGCATGGAAGTCGACCTCGTGGGCGGCAAGTTCAACCTGACCGACGTGAACGCCGCCATCGGGCTGGGCCAGTTCGCGCAACTCGAAAACGTAACCGCACGCCGCGCAGCGCTGGCCCGCCGCTACTTTGCCGGCATGCGCGCGGCCGACATCGAGTCGTTCGGCGTCGAGTTGCCGGTGGAAAACTTCACGCACACCAACTGGCACATGTTCCAGATCGTGCTGCCGCTGGATCGCCTGAAGGTCGATCGTGCCGGCTTCATGGCTGGGCTGAAGGCGCTGGGCATTGGTGCGGGCGTCCACTATCCGCCCATCCACCTGTTCAAGCTCTATCGCGAACTCGGCTGGAAGCCGGGCATGTTCCCGGTGGCCGAGCGCATTGGCCGCGCCATCGTCACGCTGCCGATGTTCGCCGGTATGGAAGATTCCGACGTGGACCGCGTGGTCAACGCAGTCCGCCAACTTTGCGCCCAGTACCAATAAACCAATAATGAAGACACCCGCTCTCTCGGTCGTCATTCCTGTCTACAACGAAGAAGACGGGCTCGCCGCGCTGTTTGCGCGCTTGTATCCCGCACTCGACGCGCTCGGCATTTCGTACGAGGTCGTGTTCGTCAACGACGGCAGCCGGGACCGCTCTGCCGCCATGCTGGCCGAGCAGTTCCGCGCGCGCCCGGACAGCACGCGCGTCGTGCTGTTCAACGGCAACTACGGCCAGCACATGGCTATCCTGGCCGGCTTCGAGCATGCGCGCGGCGAACGCGTCGTCACGCTCGATGCCGACCTGCAGAACCCGCCGGAAGAAATCGGCCGCCTGATCGAGAAGCTCGACGAAGGCTACGACTACGTCGGCACCATCCGCCGCGCCCGGCAGGACAGCTGGTTCCGCCGCACCGCATCGCGCGCCATGAACTCGCTGCGCGAGCGCATCACGCATATCAAGATGACCGACCAGGGCTGCATGCTGCGCGCCTACAACCGGACCATCGTCGACACCATCAACCGCTGCCGCGAAGTCAACACCTTCATCCCGGCGCTGGCCTACACGTTCAGCAAGAACCCGACCGAAATCGAGGTCGATCACGAAGAGCGCTTCGCGGGCGAATCGAAGTACTCGCTGTACAAGCTCGTGCGCCTGAACTTCGATCTGGTAACGGGCTTCTCAGTAGTGCCGCTGCAGTGGTTCTCGGCGATCGGCATGCTGTTGTCGTTTGCCTCGGCGGTGCTGTTCATCCTGCTGGTCATTCGCCGCTTTGTGCTGGGCGCGGAAGTCCAGGGCGTGTTCACGTTGTTCGCCATCACGTTCTTTCTGATGGGCGTGCTGCTGTTCGGCATCGGCCTGCTGGGCGAATACATCGGCCGTATCTATCAGCAAGTGCGTGAGCGCCCGCGCTATCTGGTGCAGGGTGTGCTGGAGGAGACGCCGCACCTGCACGAGGCCGGTGCGGCTGACCTGAAGACTGGCTCGCAGCGGGGTGTTGCATGAGTTCGACCATTCGGCGCCGCGCTGTCGTCTTCGCATACCACAACGTCGGCGTGCGCTGCCTGCGCGTGCTGGCCGCGCGCGGCATCCAGGTCGAACTCGTTGTCACGCACGAGGACAATGCCGCCGAGAACATCTGGTTCGGCAGCGTGCGCGCCACGGCACAGGAATTGGGTATCCCGTTCATCACGCCGGATAACGCAAACGGTGAAGACCTGCACGCCCGCATCGCGGCCATCGCACCGGATTTCATCTTCTCGTTCTATTACCGGCACATGATCCCGATGCGCCTGTTGAGCCTCGCCAAATTCGGCGCGTTCAACATGCACGGCTCGCTGCTGCCGAAGTACCGCGGCCGCGTGCCGATCAACTGGGCGGTGCTGCACGGCGAGACCGAAACCGGCGCCACCCTGCACGAAATGGTCGAAAAGCCGGATGCCGGTTATATCGTCGACCAGACCATCGTGCCGATCCTGCCGGACGACACCTCGCATGAAGTGTTTGAAAAGGCCACCGTGGCGGCCGAGCAAACCCTGTGGCGTGCACTGCCCGCGATGATTGCCGGGCAGATTCCGCAGCACCCGAACGTGCTGGCCAATGGCAGCTATTTCGGCGGTCGCAAGCCCGAAGACGGCCGCATTGACTGGGCCAAACCGGCGCAGCAGGTCTACAACCTGATCCGCGCCGTCGCGCCGCCCTACCCCGGCGCCTTTACTGATGCTGGCAGCGAACGCTACATCGTCGCGCGTGCGCGTCTGGCGCATCAAACCTTTACGAATTTGCCGCCGGGCTTGCACGTCGTGGATAATGCGATGTTCGGCGTGTGCGGCGATGGGGGAGCCATCGCCATCCACGAGCTCTGGCGCGTCGAGCCCCAAGCTGCCAGCGGAACGTCCGTCGTGACCGCGCAGCAGCTCGCCAGCCAGCTCGCCCTCTCCTGATCTTGAGTTTGCCTTCATGAAAAAAGTACTGATCCTCGGCGTCAACGGCTTCATCGGCCACCACCTGTCCAAGCGCATTCTGGAGACCACCGACTGGGAGGTCTACGGCATGGACATGCAGACCGAGCGTCTGGGCGACCTGGTCAACCACCCGCGCATGCACTTCTTCGAGGGTGACATCACCATCAACAAGGAGTGGGTCGAGTATCACGTGAAGAAGTGCGACGTGATCCTGCCGCTGGTGGCCATCGCCACGCCGTCGACCTACGTCAAGGACCCGCTGCGCGTGTTCGAGCTGGACTTTGAAGCCAACCTGCCGATCGTTCGCTCGGCCGCGAAGTACGGCAAGCACCTTGTCTTCCCGTCGACTTCCGAGGTTTACGGCATGTGCAGCGATTCGGAATTCGACCCGGAAGCCTCGTCGCTGGTGTACGGCCCGATCAACAAGCCGCGCTGGATCTACGCCTGCTCGAAGCAGCTGATGGACCGCGTGATCTGGGG
>CAUPMS010000059.1:0-15317 GCA_963512445.1 uncultured Ralstonia sp. | reverse complement strand
GGCCAGACCGGTTCGGTCATCGGCGGCGCGATTGGTGGCGGTGCCGGCGGTGCATTGACGGCCAACGGCCGCGAGCGCAAGGGCGCCATCGTGGGCGGTGCACTGGGCGGCGGCGTGGGTGCGGCTGCGGGCAATGCCATGGGCGGCCGTACGGGCGGTATCGTCGGCGCCGGCGTGGGCGGTGGCGCCGGTGCGGCGCTGGGCGGTAACGTGCAGCGCAATTCGTATTCCGACCGCGACGATCGCGGCCGAGGTTACCGTCGCCACGGCAAACACCATCACCACCACGACTAATGTGATGCGCCGGGGTGCTCGCCGCTGAGCGCCTCGGCCGCTTTCTTGCTTTCCTTCGGACGCCGGGCCTGGCAGGCAGTCGCTAAAACGATTCGCCGTCGTCACGTGTGCCGCCTACCATATCGAGACGGTCTCGGTTGGCTACTACACGAAGGAGAGCGCCATGACGCAACGCTTCGACGCCATCATCATCGGCACCGGACAGGCGGGCCCGCCGCTGGCTGCACGGCTGTCCAGCGCGGGCATGAAGGTCGCCATCATCGAGCGCGGCCGCTTTGGCGGCACGTGCGTCAACACCGGCTGTATTCCCACGAAAGCGATGGTGGCCAGCGCCTATGCGGCGCGCATGGCACAGCGCGCGGCCGAATATGGCGTGGTGATCAACGGTGGTGTCACCGTAGACATGCAGCGCGTCAAAGCCCGCAAGGACGAGATTTCCGGGCGCTCCAGCCACGGCGTCGAGCAATGGGTGCGCGGCCTGGAGCACGCCACTGTCTTCCAGGGCCATGCCCGCTTTGAAAGCGCGCAGACCGTGCGTGTCGGCAGCGAACTGCTCGAAGCCGAACGCATTTTTATCAACGTCGGTGGCCGCGCATTGGTGCCGCCGATGCCGGGGCTCGATCAGGTGCCCTTTCTCACCAACTCCACCATGATGGACGTGGATTTCTTGCCCGAGCACCTCGTCGTGATCGGCGGAAGTTACGTCGGGTTGGAGTTCGGCCAGATGTTCCGCCGCTTTGGCGCGCGCGTGACGATTGTCGAAAAGGGCCCGCGTCTGATCGCGCGTGAAGACGAAGACGTATCGCAGGCGGTGCGCGAGATCCTGGAAGCCGAGGGCATCGACGTGCAGGTCAACGCCAATTGCCTGAGCGTGCGACGGGATGGCGCCAATGTGGTGGTCGGCCTGGATTGCACCGGCGGCATGCGCGAGGTGTCGGGCTCGCATCTGCTGATGGCGGTCGGGCGCGTGCCGAACACCGATGATCTTGGCCTCGACAAGGCCGGTGTGGAAATCGACAAGCGCGGCAATATCCGCGTGGATGAGCAACTGCGCGCCAACGTGCCCGGCATCTGGGCCATGGGCGATTGCAACGGGCGCGGCGCTTTCACGCACACGGCCTACAACGACTTCGAGATCGTGGCCGCCAACCTGCTCGACGACGACCCGCGCAAGGTGTCGGACCGCATCCAGGCCTACGCCATGTACATCGACCCGCCGCTTGCGCGCGTCGGCATGTCGCTCACGGAGGCCAGGCAATCGGGGCGCAAGCTGCTGGTCGGCAACCGCCCGATGACGCGCGTCGGCCGCGCGGTGGAAAAAGGCGAGAGCCAGGGTTTCATGCGCGTGGTGGTCGATGCGCAGACGCACGAGATTCTTGGCGCGTCGATCCTGGGCGTGGGCGGTGACGAGGCGGTGCATTCGATCCTCGACGTGATGGTTGCGAAGGCGCCTTACACGACCATCAGCCGCGCGATGCATATTCACCCGACGGTGTCGGAGCTGATTCCCACGTTGCTGCAGAGCTTGGAGCCGGTGTCGTAGCGCAGGGCGCGACGCCCAAAAACAAGGGGCACCTGCCAGGCGCCCCAAACATCCGTTGGTTACCGTACGCGCCGCTCAGGGCACGATCGAGAGAAACAGGTACGCCGCAAAGATCGCCAGGTGCACCACCCCTTGCAGGATGGTCGTGCGACCCTTGCCGAGCGTGAGCGACGATACGATCAGGGTCAGGAACAGGAGCACCATTTCCTTCGGGCCCAGGCCCAGTTCCAGGGGGCGGCCGATCCAGATGAACACGGCGGCCACCGTCGGGATGGTCAGCCCGATGCTGGCCAGCGCCGAACCCAGTGCCAGGTTCAGGCTCGTCTGGATGCGGTCGGCATTGGCGGCGCGCAGGGCTGCCAGGCATTCCGGCAGCAACACCAGCGCAGCGATGACGATGCCCACGGTTGCGGGCGGTGCGCCCGCGTTCAGGATGGCAGCTTCCACTGAAGGCGACAGCACCTTGGCCAGCCCCACCACTGCCACCAGTGACACCATCAGCAGCACCGCGCTGAAGGCGGCCACGCGCCCTGGCGGCGGCGGTGCATGGACGTCTTCGTTGGCGCTGTCGACGAGGAAGTAGTCGCGGTGGCGGATGGTCTGCACGATGACGAAGCAGCCATAGAGCACCAGCGACGTCACCCCCGCAAAGCCGAGTTGCGCCGGGGTCAGGACGGGCCCCGCCGTGGAGCTTGTGTAGTTGGGCAGCACCATGGTCAGCGTGACCAGCGCAGCCAGTACGGCCAGTGCGGCGTTGGCGCCCGGTGCCTGGAAGGCCTGCTCGCGGTGGCGCAGGCCGCCCACGAACAGGCACACACCCACGATACCGTTGCAGATGAGCATGACCGCCGCAAACACGGTATCGCGCGCCAGGCCGGCCTTCTCAGGGCCGGAAGAGAGCATGACCGACACGATCAGCGCGACCTCGATGACGGTCACGGCAATGGCCAGGACCAGTGTGCCGAAAGGCTCGCCCACCTTGTGCGCGACAACCTCTGCATGGTGCACAGCGGCAAAGACAGCGCCTGCAAGCGCAAGCGCCATCAGCGCGATCAGCCAGCCGGGGGGTGTCATGAGCGTGCCGCCAACCAGCACCACCCACGCGAGCAGCGGGGCGGCGACCGTCCAGACGGGCAGCTTGTTGGAAGAGAGGGCCACGGAGTTCTCCTTGTTGTTGCCTCAACGCTGACAGGCAGCGAAGGGTTGGATGCGGTGTGGCCCGAATATAAAGCATGTGCGGAGCATCAGCCCGCACATGCGCGATGCACCTTGCGGCGGCGTTACTTGGCCGCTGCCACGGCCGATACCTCCTGGCTCCAGTAGGTAGGCAGCGCGCCGTACGGATTTGGCAGCGTCTTGTTCGTAATGAACACGCTGGCCGCGCCCTTATTTGATGCGTTCTGGACGAAAGTTTGCATCTGCGTGGCCGATGCGGCGTACACGATGTGCGCAAACCGGCTCGTCGGATAGCTGGCCTGCCACGCCAGCGGTGCGTAGCCGGCGTAATGCTTGGCGCTGTCTTCAAACACGACGAGCTGATCCGCCACCGGCAGGCTGGCGTAGATTTCCGGCACGTTGGTGCCTGGGTTGCCCGTGACCGTGTAGTTGGGCGACAGGCCCTTGATGTAGTTGTAGACCGATTGGTAGAACTGGATGTGTGCGGTCGTGCTGTCGGCAGTCATCTCGTCGATGAAGAAGCCGTCCACCTGATACAGCGCCAGATAGGTGTGGATGTCCTGCACCACCGCAGACAACGACCGGTTGGTGTACGAGCTGGACACATACCCGATCACCTTGCCGCCGGAGGCATGCACGTTGGCAACGGCGGCAACGTAGTTGGCGTCTTGCGTGGTACCCGGCCCGCTGTTCGGGTTGAGAATGACCGTGGTCGGTACCGACTTTGCCGCCGTGGCCAGCGCATTCCATTGTGTTGCGCCGGTGCCCGACGGATAGATATAGGACGGCACCAGCAGCCCTTCAGCGTTGGCATGTGGCGCACCCATCAGCGCACCGGTCACCAGCGTGAGTGCTGCGCATGCGGCGCGTGCAAGCCTGCGCTTTGCGTTGCCCATTTGCGATGCCACGGCCAGCGTGGCGGATGCGGGCGAACGCCCCCCCGTTTGTATCGTTTTCATTATGTGCCCCTGACCCCGCAATGCATTGCGTGTGTCATCAGGCCCGCCCCCGCTGCGGGTTGGCGGGCAACTGGCTGACTTCGTTATCCGAGAAGTCCCTATAGCTTTGCGTCGCCGGATCACTCCGGTTTTGCCCAGACCTCTGGGTGTGAACCCATTGGGAAAAGACTCTACCGGGGCCATGCCAACCCGGCAAACGGAGATTGCGCAAATCGACCGGCCACGGTGCGAAGCGTTGTCGGGACCCCACGGTGCCATGTCTCCCATGTCACGTTTCCCTTGGCCTGCGCCAGAACCTCTGGCGCATTCCGCCGCCAGGCCGCCCGCCCGTATCGTCAGACCACGCAGTGCAATCGGTTGCTGCTGCGTTTTCGTTCACATATCTGAATGAGGAGAACCTGCAATGAACATCCGCGCGAATGTGCCTGTCATCCGTATCGTGCTGTTGGCGGCGGTGTCCCTGATCGCATCGCTGGCGGCCACGGCTGCGTTGGCGGCGCCGCCCGCGACCGTCGCGTCGTGTGAGGGCATCCAGGACGCGTACCCGATTCTCGGCGCGCAATGCGCCAACAGTTACGCCAAGATCAACCATGCGCCCGCCAATGCAGCGCAGCGGCGCGAGACATATTCGGCACGACTTGCCGTGTTGCAGATCTTCCGCAAGGCGCTGCTGTGCAATGGCATGTATGGCGCATCGAAGCCGGCGCAGCAGAGCTTCTCAAGCGGCGAGCCCGGCCACCTCCAGGCATTGGCGAACCTGAACGCGGCCATGACGGCTGCTGGCGACGCGAACGTGCCGGCGGCTTACGCGTCCACCGACTTGAGCAGCGTGTCGATCAACAAGCCGCAGTGCAAATAGGCGCATGGCGGGTGGTCAGCAGAGGCGCTGCCGCAGGCTTGCCACCCTCGCACGACGCTGGCCCCGGCGGCGTGGGAGAATCGCAGCCCGCATCTCTGAAAGTATCTACGCCCACCAAGGAGACCTCTGATGACTGCGTCTGCCGCCGTATTCGCCATTCTCGTTGCGTTGTTGCTGGGCGCGATGATTCCCGGGCCGAGTTTTGTGCTGGTGGCGCGCAATGCCATCGGGTTGTCGCGCCGTGATGGTCTGGCCACTGCGCTGGGCATGGGCGCGGGTGCGCTGTTCTTCGGCGGGCTTGCGCTGGCGGGGCTCTACACGTTGCTGCAAGCCGTGGAATGGCTCTACATCGGTCTGAAGATCGCAGGCGGCGCGTATCTGACCTACATGGCATGGAAGATCTGGCGTGGCGCCAAGCTGCCCATTGCGATGGACGATCGCCTGACACCACCGGCCGGCAGCGCGCGCAAATCGTTCTGGACCGGTATTACCACGCAGATGAGCAACCCCAAGACGGCCATCTGGTACGGCAGTATCTTTGCTGCGCTGCTGCCGCAGCATCCGCCGGTGTGGTGCTATTTCGTGCTGCCGCCGCTGGTGTTCGTGGTCGAGTTCGGGTGGTACACCATCGTCGCGCTGTGCTTTTCGAGCCGGGTTCCACGCGAGATGTACCTGCGTGCCAAGGCCTGGGTTGATCGCGTGGCGGCCGTGGCGATTGGCGCGCTTGGGCTGCGTCTGATCTTCACCGCGCCCAAGGTCGGGCTGTGATGGCGGGCGCCTGACGCTACAATTTCCCGCGCATCTTCTCCGACGGCGCGCCGTGCTCATCACGGCGCGCCGTCGCGTTTCATGGCTTTCTTCTCTCTCGGTAGCATGACGTCTCACGCAGTTATCACGGGCCTGATCAATTTGCTGCTCGGCATGGGCCTTGGCGTGGCGGGCGGTTTGCTCGGCATTGGCGGCGGGCTGATCGCCATTCCTGTGCTCGGCTACCTGTACGGTATGGATCAGCATCTGGCGCAAGGCACCGCGCTGGTGATGATCGCGCCCAATGTGCTGATCGGCTTTTGGCGGTATCACCAGCGGCATCCGGTGCATCTGCGTTCGGTCGCGCTGATCTGCGTGTTCTCGATGGCGGCGACCTACGTTGCCGCGCGTTTTGCGGCGGGGCTTGATGCCCACCTGCTGCATACGGCGTTTGCCGTGTTCCTCATCGTGCTGGCGGTCTATTTTGCTTCGCAGATCAAAGAGAAGCCGAATGCTGTTTCCGACCCTTCACACGCTGCCTCGCACGCCATGCCGGCTGCCGTGCTGCCATTGATGGGTATTGCCAGCGGGGCGATGTCGGGCATCTTCACCGTGGGCGGCGGGCTGGTGGTTGTGCCGGCGCTGGTGACGTTCTTCGGTATGCCGCAGACGCGCGCGCAAGGCATGGCACTCGCGCTCGTGGTGCCGGGCACGTTCATCGCGCTGGCCACGTATGCACACGCAGGCCATGTGGATTGGGGCACGGGCATTCCGCTGGCAGTTGGCGGCATTGTGAGCGTGTCGTGTGGCGTGGCGCTGGCGTATCGGTTCTCAGCGCGGCGGCTGCGGCTGGCGTTTTGCGCGGTGCTGCTGGGTACGGCGCTGATGATGTTGCTGGTCAAGCCGACCTGATATCGACCTGATTTTCAACATGGACACCTTCGACGACGATCTGACGCGATTTGCCGCCCACGGTGCTGAACCGCTGCCGGCCGCCGTTAAGCAAGGCCATGTCGAGCACGGCGGCGCCCGCATCTGGTATGCCGCTTTCGGCAGCGGCACGCCAGTGATCCTGCTGCATGGCGGGCTCGGCCACGGCGGCAACTGGGGGTATCAGGTTCCGGCGCTCATGGCCGCCAGCTACCGCCCGATCGTCATCGACAGCCGCGGGCACGGCCGCAGCACGCGCGATTCACAGCCTTACGCTTACACGCGCATGGCTTCCGATGTGCGGGCGGTCATGGACGCGCTCGGTATCGACCGCGCAGCCTTCATCGGCTGGAGCGACGGCGCTTGTGTTGCGCTCACCCTGGCCATGCAGTCACCGGAGCGCGCCACTGGCGTGTTCTTCTTTGCCTGCAACATGGACCCGAGCGGCGCCCGGCCTTTTCAGCCTACGCCGGTCATTGACCGTTGCTTCAGCCGCCACCAAAAGGATTACACCGTGTTGTCATCCACACCGGGCGATTTTGATGCGTTTGTCGGGGCCGTCACCGAAATGATGCAAACGCAGCCGAATGCTACGGCAGCGGAGCTGGCCGCGATTTGCGTGCCTGTGACCATCGCGCAGAGCGAGCACGACGAGTTCATCCGGCCCGAGCACGCGCACTATCTGGCACGGACCATTCCTGACGCGCAGTTTGTGTTGTTGCCGGGCGTGAGCCATTTCGCGCCGTTGCAGCGGCCGGCGTTGTTCAACGATGCGGTGCTTACGTTCTTGCGTGGACTTGCGCAGCGGTAGGCCAACGCCGAGCGCATTTGCGCAACACAGGTGCCGCGCGTTATCCACAGAAACAGTGGGTAAGCCTGTGGATAACGATGCGCGACCGCGATACCACGCGGTTCGCAGTCCATTGCTGACTGCGTAGGCAGACAGCTCAGTTGCCCGAATCCGGTGGGCTGTACGTTGCCTTGATCGCCTTGTGCCGGGCCTCCATTTCCTGACGCAGTGCGCGGCGCTGCTGGGCCGCCTCGAAGCGCTCTTTTTCTTCAGCGTTGGCGGGTGCCAGCAGCGGCACGTCGGCCGGTTTGCCATCGTCATCCACGGCCACCATTGTGAAGTAGCAGCTGTTGGTATGGCGCACGATCTGGTTGCGGATGTTCTCTGTCACCACTTTGATACCGATTTCCATCGACGTGCGGCCGGTGTAGTTGACCGACGCGAGGAACGTCACCAGCTCGCCCACGTGGATCGGCTGGCGGAACACCACCTGGTCCACCGACAGCGTTACGACATAGCGGCCGGCATACCGGCTCGCGCACGCGTACGCGACCTGATCGAGCAGCTTGAGAATATGACCGCCGTGCACGTTGCCGGAAAAATTGGCCATGTCGGGCGTCATCAGCACGGTCATGCTGAGCTGGTGGGATTGCGTATTCATGGGGGCGTTGAAGCTGGAAGAATGGGGAAAAAGCGGGACGCAGAAATGGGTACGCGGCAGGCTGCCATTGTGCCGTGCTCGACTCACCTTGTGCAGTACTGCGCGAAATTTGATGGCATCGCGCTACAATGCCCGCTTTCGTGACCGCGCTTTCGCCCGACGTTTCTCTTTCAATGCATCGCTTGCTGACCCGCCTCCTGCTCTGGCTGGTTGTCCTGGCACTGCCCCTGCAAGGGTTTGCCGCGACGGCGATGATGGCGCGCGCCAGTGCAATGGATGACGCGATGGTTGCCATGACCATGCGTGCGGATGACGGCGCCGTCATGTCCGATGCCTGCCATGAGCACGAAGACGCCATGGCCGCCGGCGCTGATACGAAAGCGCCGGCGCAGTCGCACTGCAAGACCTGCCCGATCTGCGCAGCCTGTTCGCTCGGTTCGGTCGTTCCCCTGGCCGCCAGCCTTGGTGTGCCGCTGATCAAGCTGCCGGCCGTTGCGCCGCGTGGCCTCGCTGTTTCCTTCCGCAGCTTCATCCCCGAAGCGCTGCAACGCCCACCCTCGATTCGCGTTTGACGCCACCAGTCCGTCCGTAAAACGGGTCTGGCCTCTGGTTTTACGGCTCCGTGCACGACATGCGGCCGTACGTCATCACGCTTGATCGAGGTTTCTCATGCTTTTCACACGATGGTTCGTGGCCGCAGCGCTGCTGTTCGCATTGACGGCGCTCGCGCCGCCATGGGCATTGGCGCAGGCCGCGGCGTCTGCGCCACCGGCAATGCCGCCTGACCCACTGAATGCAGACGCAGCGGTGCCAGCTGTGGCCGCACCGCGCACATTCGATAGCTACCACGCGTATCGCGATACAGGGCCTGCACCCTGGCGCGAGACCAATGCGGCTGTGAGCCCAAAGCCGGGCGCCTCCGCGCACGGCGGCCATGCGGAGCACGCCATGCCCGCAAGTACCCCTGCTGCTGTCCTCCTCAAGCCCGCCCACAAGCCCGCCAGCGATGCCATGCCCGGCATGCACCACCACTGAGGAGGCGCCGTGCTCAATACATCCACACGCCGCCTCGCCCTGTGCGCGCTGGCCGCTACGCTGCTGCTGGGCGGCTGCGCCACCATCACGCAAGACAGCGGTTTCAAGACTGTTGCTGATGTGGCGCGCGACCGGCTTGGCAAGGACGCCTCCTGGCAGCGCTCTCCCGAGGCGCGCGACAGCGCCGCCCAGCGCACGCGGGAACTGCTCGCCCAGCCGCTGACGATGGACAACGCCGTGCAGATCGCGCTGCTGAACAACCGTGGCTTGCAGGCGTCGTATGCCGAACTCGGTCTATCTGAAGCGGCACTCGTACAGGCCAGCCGCCTGCCAAATCCAGGCTTCAGCTTCAAGCGCACGCGCAGCGGCGATGCCTTGTCGATCGAGCGCACGTTCTCGCTGTCGTTCCTGAACCTGCTGACGCTGCCAATGGCAACGCACATCGAAGGCCGCTACTTCCAGCAGACGAAGCTGTTGGTGGCCAACCAGATGCTGCAGGTGGCGGCCGATACGCGCCGTGCGTACGTTAATGCCGTGGCGGCGGAGCAGTCCACACGTTATGCGGAGCAAGTCCAGCAAGCCGCCGAAGCTGGCGCCGAGTTCGCCAAGCGTCTGGCCGCCGCCGGCAACTTCAGCAAGCTTGATCGCGCACGTGAACAAGCCTTCTATGCAGAAGCCACCGCCACCCTTGCGCGCACGCGCCAGCAGGCACAGGCCGAGCGCGAGGCGTTGATCCGCATGCTTGGCGTCTGGGGCGCGGATACCGGCTTCAAGCTGCCCGAACGCTTGCCTGACCTGCCGAAGGAGCGGCCCGAGCTGCAGCAGATCGAGGCCTACGCGCTGCAGAACCGGCTCGACATCCAGGCTGGCAAGTTGCAGGTGGATGGGCTGGCATCGTCATTGGGGCTCACGCAGGCCACGCGTTTCATCAACGTGCTGGACCTCGGCTACGTGCATAACAGCAAAACGAGCAAGACCGGCGAGCCGCGCGAAACCGGTTACGAGATCGGCATCGAGATCCCGCTGTTCGACTGGGGTGGCGCCCGTGTCGCACGCGCACAGGCGATCTACATGCAGGCCGCCGATCAGCTTGCCGATACGGCCGTGCGGGCGCGCTCCGAAGTGCGCGAATCGTACGTGCGCTATCAGACGGCGTACGACCTCACACGCCACTACCGCGACGAGGTGGTGCCAGTGCGCAAGACCATCTCAGGCGAGATGCTGCTGCGCTACAACGGCATGCTCGTGAGCGTGTTCGAACTGCTGGCCGACGCGCGTGAACAGGTGAATGCCGTCAATGGCTACATCGACGCGCTGCGCGGCTACTGGATTGCGCAGACCGATCTGCAGATGGCGCTGGGCGGCAAGCTGCCGCCGGTCGAGGCAGAAATTCCGGCATCCGCACCCACGCATCCTCAAGGACACTGAACATGGTTTCCCGACGTCAATTTCTCGGCAGTCTTAGTGGCGGGGGCGCGGCCATGCTGGGCGCGGCGATGGTCTCGCGCGCCGGCGCCGCCTCGCTGCCCGAAGCGCCGCTGCAATCGAAGCCCGCCACGCAGCCGCCGCTCGCGCCACCCAATGGCCGGCCCTACAACCCTGTCGTCACGCTCAACGGCTGGACGCTGCCGTGGCGCATGCGCGGCGGGTGGAAAGAGTTCCACCTCGTGGCAGAGCCGGTCGAGCGTGAGTTCGCGCCCGGCATGACGGGCCACCTGTGGGGCTACAACGGCCAGAGCCCCGGCCCGACGATCGAATGCGTGGAAGGCGACCGCGTGCGGATCTTTGTCACCAACAAGCTGCCCGAGCACACCACCGTGCACTGGCACGGCATGATCCTGCCCGCCGGCATGGACGGCGTGGGCGGCCTCTCGCAGCCGCAT
This sequence comes from uncultured Ralstonia sp., assembly GCA_963512445.1. Classification (GTDB taxonomy): domain Bacteria; phylum Pseudomonadota; class Gammaproteobacteria; order Burkholderiales; family Burkholderiaceae; genus Ralstonia. The sequence continues at coordinate 4,440 of CAUPMS010000059.1, read as the reverse complement.
ATTCCACCCGGCAAGACCTTCGTCTACGAGTTCGAGATGAAGAAGTCCGGCACCTTCATGTACCACCCGCATTCCGACGAGATGGTGCAGATGGCGATGGGCATGATGGGCTTTATCGTCGTGCACCCGAAAGATCCGGCGCAGCATCGTGTTGACCGCGATTTCGTCTTCCTGCTCGCGGCCTACGACATCGACCCCGGCTCATACACGCCGCGCGTGGCCGAGATGACGGACTTCAACATGTGGACGTGGAACAGCCGCGTCTTCCCTGGCATCGACCCGCTTCCCGTGCGCCTGGGGGACCGCGTACGCATCCGCATGGGCAATCTCACGATGACCAACCACCCGATGCACATTCACGGCCACACCTTCGAGGTGGCCGGCACAGACGGCGGTTGGGTTCAACCCAGCGCCCGCTGGCCCGAGGTGACGGTGGACGTTGCCGTCGGCCAGATGCGCGCCATCGAGTTCATTGCCGACAACCCCGGCGACTGGGCCTTCCACTGCCACAAGTCGCACCACACGATGAACGCCATGGGGCACAACGTGCCGACCATGATCGGCGTGCAGCAGAAAGACCTCGCCAAGAAAATGAACGCGCTGGTGCCCGACTACATGGGCATGGGCGCAGCCGGTATGGCCGACATGGGCGAGATGGAGATGCCGCTGCCCGACAACACGCTGCCGATGATGACGGGCCAGGGCCCGTTCGGCGCCATCGAAATGGGCGGCATGTTCACCGTCATGAAAGTGCGCCGCGATCTGCCGCGCAATAGCTATGCCGACCCCGGCTGGTACAAGCACCCGAAGGGCACCGTCGCCTACGAATACACCGGCAGCAGCATCGACGACTGAGCGATGACTGAGCAACGCCCGAACCCACATCGAATATGAGACGACATATGCAACGCAACCTGATCCGCTCCACCTTCCTGGCCGCGCTGATGTCGATGGCCGCCATCGCCCACGCATCCAGCAATCACGCGGGCGGCCATGACCACGCAGACAACGCCATCGGAGAACCCGGCGACGCCTCGCACATCACGCGCACTGTGCGCGTAGACATGGCCGACACCATGCGCTTCACTCCTGCACAGATCACGGCGGAACGCGGCGAGACGATCCGCTTCGAGGTTATCAACAGCGGCCAGGTGCGGCACGAGATGACGCTTGGCACGCCAGCCGACCTCGTCGCCCACGCCGAGCAGATGCGCAAACACCCCGAGATGGAGCATGCCGACAGCAACGCCGTCACCGTCGACCCCGGCCAGCGCGGCGAGATCGTCTGGCGCTTCACGCGCGCCGGCACTGTTGAGTTTGCTTGCCTGCAACCGGGCCATTTCGAGGCCGGCATGCGCGGCGCCGTGCAGGTGCGCGGCAACAAGTCCTGATCTTTCCCCAACCGTTTCTTTCGATAAGGAGCCCAACATGTCCTTTCGCCACGCCCTGATGCTGACCGCGCTGCTGACCGGCGCCCCCTTTGTTCACGCTGCTGAAGACGCTGCTTCGGCACCTGCCGCCGCCAATGCCGCGGCGCCCATGTCCGAAGGCGAGATCAAGAAGATCGACACCGCCGCCGGCAAACTGACTATCAAGCACGGCTCGCTCGACAACCTCGGCATGGGGCCCATGACCATGGTCTTCCGCGTCCAGGATCCGGCGGTGCTCACCAAGGTGCAGGTCGGCAGCAAAGTGCGCTTTGTTGCCGAGAAGGTGAACGGCGCGCTGACTGTGACCGCGCTGGAACTGCAGTAAGCAATACGAAGGCAGGGCGGGCTGAGGGCCCGCTCGCGACTTCGACGTTGTTGGCGCGGCCCACAGAAAAGTGTGACGCCATGACAACGGCCAATGGACGGAGGATGGGCTGGTTGCGTAAGCGGGCGGCTCGGCCCCAAGAAACGGAATGGGCCGCCAGATACTTACGGTAAAGTGAGGCCCGCCGCAGATGCGAGTGGCAACCGGGGTCGAAGCGCTGCCTGAAAGGGGGGAGGTGCGATCGGCAGTACCGTGCGTCAGCGGTGTGCAGAAAGTGGATTTTGCGCCACTTTTTCTGCGTGTGGGGGCGGGTACTTTTCGTTCGAAATGCGACGCCCTAGGTTCAACTTCCGCGGCATCTTTTGGTTCATGCGCCATCTCAAATACCGCTTGAGCAGAGTTTCTGCAAGAAAATTCTGGTATTACTTTTCGAATGCCTCAAGCCATTTTATGGCTCGCGCTACCAAGAATGGAAGAGCCGAGACTCTTCTGAAGAACAAAGGTGGCCATGGTGGCATGCAGGATGTATTTGATCGATTGAGCTATTACAACTCCATATCAGAGACATTCGACCCTAGCGGCAATGCCGTTGAGTATTCGAAGTTCTTGTTGAAATCCTCAACGAGCACCATCGTGAACAAGGGATGTGAAATAGGCAGCACCTATTTCTATGATCTTGTTGATCTAATGGATTATTTTGGACCAGGCTACAGCTTTGACTACGATTGCGGCGATGTCACGGCCGAGCCGCACTTCCCGGCGTTCGTGAAGAGCCGTCCGATCAAGAGCGCCTCCCACAATGGAATTCTCCTGAAGCTGGATGCCATTCGGCATTTTTCGCTGGCGCGCGACACGATTGATTTTCACAACAAGAAACCCGTGGCGGTGTTTCGTGGTCCTTGCCATCAAGAACATCGCAAAGCGTTTGTTGAGCGGTGTCATGATCTGGAAAACGTTAATATTGGCGATACTCGGAAATCCGAGCAGGGGAAAGTCGCGTACAAATCTCCGATGACGGTTGCCGAGCAATTGCAATACAAGTTCATTGTGAGCGTTGAAGGAAATGATGTTGCAACCAACCTGAAATGGATCATGTCATCCAATTCGCTTTGTTTCATGAGGCGGCCCCGGTATGAAACATGGTTTATGGAGGGGCGGCTGATTCCGGATGTTCATTATGTCTTGCTGAAGGATGATTATTCGGACCTCCAGGAGAAAATGGAGCATTATCGAAAGCACCCGGGAGACGCGCTGGCGATCATCCGCAACGCCAATCAATGGGTGGCGCAATTCATGAACCGCGATCAGGAACGCCTGCTCGGTTTGATGGTGATCGCGAAGTATTTCCGTTTGTCGGGCCAACAGGCGTTTTGGTAAAGCGCGGCCAGGACAACACGCACCGCGTTTGATGCTGCGCAGGCTCTGGTGGGTCGGGCCTGCAATGCATACGGCGGCGCGTTACACTCGTCCTCTTTCGCCGTCTCCGTACGCCCTTTCCGCCCTCCGCCATGTCTGCGTTTGCCCCCACCACCCACGCACACCCGCTTTCCGACGAGCAGCAAGCCTTCTTCAACGCGCACGGCTATGTCGTGTTGCGCGGCTTTGTCAGTCAGCAGGTGAGTGCTGCGCTGCTTGCGGCCGCGCAGGATGGGCTGGCCCGCGCGGCGGCACCTGTGGAGCTGGAAACCGACGTCGGTTATGCCGGGGCACCCACCTCGCGCGAAGCCGAAGGCGGCCAGACCGTGCGCCGCCTGCTCGATGCCGATTCACGCGGCACGCCTTACACGGAATGGGCACGCGACGCACGCGTGGCCGGCGCGATCGCGCAACTGATCGGTGGCCCCGTGCATCTTTCGCTCGCGCACCACAATTGCGTCATGACCAAGCACCCCGCGTTTGGCACCGCCACGCATTGGCACCGCGACAGCCGCTATTGGTCGTTCGCGCGTAACGCGCTGGTGTCGTCGTGGCTGGCGCTGGTGGAAGAGACGGTCGACAACGGCTGCCTGTGGGTGATTCCCGGTAGCCACACGCTGGATCTGCCCGCCGACCGGTTCGACGCCAAGCTGTTTCTGCGCCAGGAGTTGCCCGAGAACCGTGCGCTGATCGACACCGCGCTCCCCGTGCCGCTGCTACCCGGCGACGTGCTGCTATTCCATTGCAACACCTTCCATGCGGCGCGTGCCAACCAGACGGGCGCGGTCAAGTTTTCGGCCGTGTTCACCTATTACGGCCCCAATAACCATCCGCTGCCCGGCACGCGCTCGTCTGCGCGACCTGATCCCCTGGTTGGTTGATGTGCGGCCTCCCCCATTTGTAGGTGTGTGGCGGACAGATTTGTGTCATGGGCCTTTGCTAAGGTGGACTTCCAAACACAACGAACGGGGAAAGCACAATGTCGATTCAGGAAGTGACACATGGAGCGCACGTCATCTTTATTGATCCGCTGCAACGCGACGATCGTCGGTGGACGGCACGTTTCCAGGTCTGTCGCGCCGGCCGTATCGTGTGTGACTGGGAAGACATTGAGATGCCCGAGGGATTCATCTCCGCCCAGCTCGCCTTGAGCGCCAGTGTTCTGCTGGCCGAGCACCGTTTGTCCAGCTTGCCGCACTAGCACTCCGCACCACAAAACGCCCGCCCCACAGCGGTAATGCCGTTCAGTTAAGACCTGAACGGCATTTT
>CAUPMS010000058.1:0-18774 GCA_963512445.1 uncultured Ralstonia sp. | reverse complement strand
TGCAAACAAACACCACAAACAAAAACAAGAAAATCGGGGCAATCGAGACCCGGGTGGGGGTAAGGCGGGCACAAACGGCCGCGCCCCCCCCGGCGCGGGGGCCCCACGGTCATGCAGAGCGAAACTGCGAGGGATTATCGCAGGTTATAGAACGCCGACTTGCCCGGGTAGCTAGCGATATCACCGAGGTCTTCTTCGATGCGCAGCAGCTGGTTGTACTTGGCCATACGGTCCGAGCGCGACAGCGAGCCCGTCTTGATCTGGCCAGCGTTCGTGCCAACAGCGATGTCTGCAATCGTGCTGTCTTCGGTTTCGCCCGAGCGGTGCGAGATCACGGCGGTGTAGCCGGCGCGCTTGGCCATCTCGATGGCGGCGAACGTCTCGGTCAGCGTACCGATCTGGTTGATCTTGATCAGGATCGAGTTGGCGATACCCTTCTCGATGCCTTCCTTCAGGATCTTGGTGTTGGTGACGAACAGGTCGTCACCCACCAGTTGCACCTTCTTGCCGAGCTTCTCGGTCAGCACCTTCCAGCCGGCCCAGTCGCTCTCGTGCATACCGTCTTCGATCGACACGATCGGGAACTTGTCGGCCAGGTTCGCCAGGTAGTTGGCAAAGTCTTCCGACGACAGTTGCAGGCCTTCGCCGTCCAGGTGGTACTTGCCATCCTTGTAGAACTCGGAAGCGGCGCAATCCAGTGCCAGCAGCACGTCTTCACCGGCCTTGTAGCCAGCCTGCTCGATGGCCGACAGGATGGTGTTCAGGCACTCTTCGTTGCTGGCGAAGTTCGGAGCGAAACCGCCTTCGTCGCCAACGGCCGTGCTCATGCCCTTGTCAGCCAGGATCTTCTTCAGCGCGTGGAAGATCTCGGCGCCGCAGCGCAGGGCTTCACGGAAGCTCGACTGGCCGACCGGCATCACCATGAATTCCTGGATGTCCAGGCTGTTGTTGGCGTGCGCGCCACCGTTGACGATGTTCATCATCGGCACCGGCATCTGCATTGCGCCCGAACCGCCAAAGTAGCGATACAGCGGCAGGCCGGCTTCTTCGGCAGCGGCCTTGGCCACGGCCATCGACACGGCCAGCATGGCATTGGCGCCCAGGCGGCTCTTGTTCTCGGTGCCGTCCAAATCGATCAGAGTACGGTCCAGGAACGCCTGTTCCGAAGCGTCCAGGCCCATGATGGCCTCGGAGATCTCGGTGTTGATGTGCTCGACCGCCTTGAGCACGCCCTTGCCCAGATAGCGCGACTTGTCGCCGTCACGCAATTCGATGGCTTCGCGCGAGCCGGTGGAGGCGCCCGACGGCACCGCAGCGCGGCCCATCACGCCCGATTCCAGCAGCACGTCGCACTCGACGGTGGGGTTGCCGCGCGAGTCCAGCACTTCGCGACCGATGATATCTACGATGGCACTCATGTAATCCCTCTTGGTGTCATTAAAGCAGGTGAAGCAAGTGGCCAGGCTCAAATGCCTTCGACCACGATCATGTTCATCTTGGCGGCTTTCTCCCGCGATGCACGGGCAGCGCGGTATTCCTCGCTGTCGTGGAAGGCCTTGGCAGCTTCGTAGCTCGGGAACTTGAGCACAACGATGCGGGTGGGGTTCCACTCGCCTTCCAGCGACTCGGTCTTGCCACCGCGCACCAGCGGCTCGGCGCCATGGACTTGCATGGCCTTGGTCGACAGCACCTTGTATTGCTCGTACTGCACGGGGTCCGTCACGTCCACGTACGCGAGGATGTAGCCAGCGGCCATCTGTCTCTCTCCGGATGCTGCAACAAGCGACGACGGCAGCATACGCTGCCGCCGGTCGGGTTGGGATCAGTCAATCAGTCGAACTGATTTTCCAGGAAACCGCTGCGCTTGGTGAGCGCATCCAGTTCTTTCAGTACTGACAGCAAGTCTTTCATGCGACGCAGCGGCACTGCATTCGGGCCGTCTGATTTTGCGCATGCGGGATCGGGGTGCGTTTCCATGAAAACGCCCGCCACACCCGTCGCGATGGCCGCGCGGGCCAGCACCGGCACGAACTCGCGCTGACCGCCCGAGCTGGTGCCTTGGCCGCCCGGCAACTGCACCGAGTGCGTGGCGTCAAACACCACTGGCGCACCCGTCTCGCGCATGATCGCCAGCGAGCGCATGTCCGACACGAGGTTGTTGTAGCCGAACGAGGCACCGCGTTCGCAGGCCATGAAGTTGTCTTCCGGCAGACCGGCATCGCGAGCTGCGTGGCGCGCCTTGTCGATGACGTTCTTCATGTCGTGCGGCGCGAGGAACTGGCCCTTCTTGATGTTCACCGGCTTGCCGCTCTGCGCGCAGGCGCGGATGAAATCGGTCTGGCGGCACAGGAACGCCGGCGTCTGGAGCACGTCCACAACGCTGGCCACCGGCTTGATCTCATCGATCTCGTGGATGTCGGTCAGCACCGGCACGCCCACCTGGCGACGGACTTCCGCCAGGATGCGCAGCCCCTCTTCCATACCCAGACCGCGGAACGAAGCGTCCGACGAGCGATTTGCCTTGTCGAACGACGACTTGTAGATGAACGGAATGCCCAGGGCCCCCGTGATCTCCTTGAGCGTGCCGGCGGTATCGATCGCCATCTGCTCGGACTCGATCACGCAGGTGCCGGCAATCAGGAAGAACGGTTTGTCGAGGCCGACTTCGAAATCGCAGAGTTTCATGATGTTCCCGTGCGCTTGTCGCTTTAAGCGACCGCGCTTTTTTGGACAACTGCGGTGGTTTGCTGGTGATGCGCCAGCGCGGCTTCCACGTAGGCCTTGAACAGCGGGTGGCCGTCACGCGGCGTCGAGGTGAATTCCGGGTGGAACTGCACGCCGACGAACCACGGGTGCATCGAGCTCGGCAACTCCATCATTTCCGGCAGGTTTTCCGACGGCGTGCGCGCCGAGATGATCATCCCGGCCTTTTCCAACTGCGGCACGTAGTGATTGTTCACCTCGTAGCGGTGACGATGGCGCTCGTTGACCTCTGCGCCGTAGATCGTCGCTGCCTTGGTACCCGACTGCACCGGCACGCGCTGCGAACCCAGGCGCATCGTGCCGCCCAGGTCGGAATCGGCCGAACGCTTTTCCACCGCGCCATCGCGATCCAGCCACTCGGTGATGAGGGCCACCACCGGGTGCTCGGTCTCGTCGTTGAATTCCGTGCTGTTGGCGTCGGTCATGCCGGCCAGGTGGCGGGCGAACTCAATCACGGCCAGTTGCATCCCCAGGCAAATGCCCAGGTACGGCACGCCCTTCTCGCGGGCGTACTGGATTGCGCGAATCTTGCCTTCCGTGCCGCGTTTGCCGAAGCCGCCCGGCACCAGGATCGCGTCGAGCGAATCCAGCACTTGCATGTGGCCCGACTCCAGCTCTTCGGAATCGATGTACTCGATGTTGACGCGCGTCGAGGTGTGCAAGCCGGCGTGGCGCAGCGCCTCGATCAGCGACTTGTATGACTCGGTCAGGTCGACATATTTGCCAACCATACCGATGGTGATCTCGTGCTGCGGGTTCTCCAGCGTGTGCACCATGTGTGCCCACACTGACAGATCCGCCGGTGGCGCTTCGATGCGCAGCTCTTCGCAGATGATGCGATCCAGCCCTTGCTCGTTGAGCATTTGCGGAATCTTGTAAATGGTGTCGACATCCCACACCGAGATGACCGCATCCTGCGGCATGTTGGCGAACAGCGAAATCTTCGCGCGCTCATCATCGGGAATCGGGCGATCAGCGCGGCACAGCAGCGCGGTCGGCTGGACGCCGATTTCGCGCAGTTTCTGCACCGAGTGCTGGGTCGGCTTGGTCTTCAGCTCGCCGGCACTGGCGATGAACGGCACCAGCGTCAGGTGCGCGAACGCCACCTGGTTACGACCCAGGCGCAAGCTCATCTGACGCGCGGCTTCCAGGAACGGAAGCGATTCGATATCGCCCACCGTACCGCCGATTTCCACAATCGCCACATCCGCCTTGCCGTCGTGCGATGCCGCAGCGCCGCGTTCGACAAAGGCCTGGATTTCGTTGGTGATGTGCGGAATGACTTGCACCGTCTTGCCCAGATACTCGCCGCGACGCTCCTTGCGGATCACGGATTCATAGACCTGGCCGGTGGTGAAGTTGTTCGACTTGCGCATCTTGGCCGAGACGAAGCGCTCGTAGTGGCCAAGATCGAGGTCGGTTTCTGCGCCGTCTTCGGTCACAAACACCTCGCCGTGCTGAAGCGGGCTCATCGTGCCCGGGTCGACGTTGATGTAGGGATCGAGTTTGAGGAGGGTGACTTTGAGGCCGCGCGACTCAAGAATGGCCGCGAGCGAGGCGGCGGCGATGCCCTTGCCGAGTGAGGACACTACGCCACCGGTAACGAATACGAACTTGGTCATGACCTAGCTTGCCGGGGAAAGCCGGATTATAGCAAAGGTGCCCTGTTCGATCCGTGACAGAACGGTGGAATTTGCCCGAGGACAGGCTCGTTTATGCCGCACACCTCGTGATAACCGGCATGGCGCCTGCATTCGCGCGCATTTCGTTGATCAACTCGCGGATCAGCTCGGCGGTTTCCAGTGGCTTTTCCATTGGATACAGATGGCTGCCCTCGATCCAGCGCAGCTTGCTGCCGACGATGCGCCGGGTAGCACCCAGCCCGACCTGGCGGATTTCACGCGAACGCGTGCCGGCCACAAAACTAACCGGAAACGGCGTGCCGCCCGCGACTTTGCGCCCCATGTTGGTCGGCAGCGTTCGGTAGATCCGGTATTCGATGTCGCGTGAGAAACGCAGTGTGCGCTCACGGTCACGGCCGGTGGGCTCGGTACCGTGCTCCACATAGTCGCGAAGCACGTCTTCGTCCCACCGATCGAACTTGCGCTTGGCTTTGAAGTGGCTCCAGACCGAGTCGAGATCGGGCCACAGATGGCGCCGGTTCTTGGTGGCAGCTGCCGGCGATTGGTTCTCGTCGATATCCAGCCACTGCGCCACGCGCAGCAGCTTGGCGCGCCATCCGGCAATGATCGGCGAATCGAGCATCACGACGCCGCGCACGCGCTCGGGCCGGCGCAGCGCAGCCATCAGGCTCAAAAAGCCGCCCAGTGAATGGCCCGCCAGCCAGACCGGTTCGGGCTGCGCATCGATTTCCGCCAGCAGTTCTTTCACCAGCCCTGGCCAAGAACGCGTGACCGGAAAGCGCGGATCGTGCCCAAAACGCTCCACCGCGCGGATGTCGAATTCATCACCCAGCACGCCCAGCATCTTGCGATACGTGCCGACCGGAAAGCCGTTGGCATGCGAAAAGAGCATCACGTCACGCATTGCAGATCCTGTGCCGGGTTTAGTGCGACTTCTGCGATCCGCCAGCCACGCGCTGGATCGTTGAAACCTGCTCCAATGCGGGGCCGGGCGCGCGTTCCGGTGTGGCCGGGGTGTCCGCGGCGGGCGGTGCAATGCGTACGGGCTCGACCTCGGTGGAAGGATGCCCTTCGCGGCGCAGCGGGTGCGACGGCGAAATACTGGCTTCCCAATCCGGATCGTCGATCTCAGCAAACACCTGGCGCAGGCGCTTGCCCCATGTGCCACGAATCATCGCGAAATACGGGTTCTCTTCGTCGATGGCGACAAAGCGCGTCACACGCAACGAGTCAGCCTCATACACCAGCAGATCAAGCGGCAAGCCCACCGAAATATTCGACTTCAGCGTCGAATCCATCGAGATCAGTGCGCATTTGGCAGCTTCGTCCAGCGGCAGCCCCGGGCTGATCACGCGATCGATGATCGGCTTGCCGTACTTGGCCTCGCCGATCTGGAAATAGCAGTTCTCGGGCGTGGCTTCAATGAAATTGCCAGCCGCATAGACATTGAACAGGCGCGGACGCTCCTCGCCGATCTGCCCGCCAAAGATGATGCTGACGTTGAAGTCGATCTTGGCCTTGGCCAGTGCGGCGGCGTCGCGGTCATAGACGTCGCGCACGGCCTCGCCAACGATGGTGGCGGCCTCGAACATGTCCCGTGCCGTCCACAGCGAGCGCGGCTTTTCGCGCGCTTCGGTCAGTACTTGGCGCACGGCCTGGCTGATGGCGAGATTGCCGGCCGTCAGCAGCACCATGACACGATCGCCTTCGCGCTCGAAGACGGTCATTTTGCGGAACGTGGAAATGGCGTCGACCCCCGCGTTGGTGCGGGAGTCGGACAGGAACACAAGGCCTGCGTCCAGGCGCATGGCGACGCAATAAGTCATGGGCGAAGCAACAAACGGAAACAGTGGGTTGAAGGCATTCTAGCGCGCCGATTGGAACCTATCCGCGCGCTTGGAAGAAGTGCTCAATTCACTTCGGCAGCCTCGGCGGGCAGTGGCTCGATGGAAATGCTGACATCCAGCGTCTCGGCACCCCCGCCCTGCCGCACACCGCGAACGGGCGCGGCGGACTGGTAGTCGCGCCCGACCGCCAGCCGGATGTGCCGCGCATCGGTAAAGCACTGGTGGGTCACGTCGATGCTGCACCATGTGTGCGATTCGGCATCGAGGCAAACGTCAGCCCAGGCGTGGCTGGCGAGATCTTCTTCGCCCACGGCATGGAAGTAGCCGCTGACATAACGCGCCGGCACACCCAGTGCACGGCAGCACGCGACCATCACCTGCGCCTGGTCCTGGCATACACCGGTGCCCAGACCAAACGCCTCGGCAGCGGTCGTGCCAACGTGGGTGGTGTTGGGCTTGTAGCGCACGCGTTTGGCGATCGCTTGCGCCAGACGCACTGCGGATTCTGCTTCGCCTCGCACAAGCGCATGCTCATGCGCAAAGGTGACCATCTCGGGCGGTGCGGAAGTCAGCGGGGTGGCGCTCAGAAAGTACAACGGCGAAACACGATAGCGCCCTTCCCCGGGCGCATCCGCAAAGCGCTGGCTGCCGGGCGTGCCGGCGGGAAATGCCTCGACGATACCGCGCGCGTCGATGGTGACGTCTTCCGTGCGATTGCCGAGCGTGAAGTGATGGACGACGTTGCCGAAGCCGTCGGTGGCGCGCGTCAGGTTGCCGGGCGCGTGGATCTGCCAGCTATCCACCTGTTGCAGCTCGCCGCTGCGAGGCGTCAACCGCAGCTCATGCACGCTGTGGCGCAGCGGCTCGGCATAACGGTAGACCGTCGTATGTCGAATTTGGTATTTCACGATGACATGTGCGCCACCCGAAAGCAGCACCCAGATGTATGCACGATGCCCTGCACGAATGTCCGCACTTCAAGCCACCTCGAGCGGCACCAGGAAATCCTGGCTGATGCCGTTGCCCAGGTCGCCGATCCGCTCCAGGAAGTTGGTCAGCCATGCGTGCAGGCCAACCGCAAAAATATCTTCGATGCGGGCGTACCGCAGGTCGGCGTGCAGTTTACCAGCGCGACGCTCCGTCTCCGCCGACTGGCTGTTACGCACGGTGGAAAGAATGTCGACCACTTCGTCCATGCTGGCCAACAGGGAGCGCGGCATGTCGCTGCGCAAAATCAGCAGTTCCGCCACGCGCGTCGGCGTGATGATGTTGCGATAGATCTTGCGATACACCTCGAAGCCCGAAACAGAGCGCAGCGTGGCGGCCCAGTGATAGAAGTCGCCCTGCTCGGCGGCGGCTTCGTCGCGCGTGGGGGTGGACTGGAACTTCACGTCGAGCAACCGTGCGGTGTTATCCGCACGCTCCAGAAAGGTGCCCAGGCGCATGAAGTGGAACGCGTCGTCCGTCAGCATGGTGCCGACCTGCACGCCGCGCGACAGGTGCGAGCGGAACTTCACCCACTCGAAGAATTGCGACGGATCATCACGCAGCATGCCTTCAGCAATCAGCCGTTGCACGTCCAGCCACGTGGTGTTGATGGTCTCCCACACCTCGGTCGTGATGGAACCGCGCACGGCGCGGGCATTCTCGCGCGCGCCGCGCAGGCAACTCATGATCGACGAAGGGTTGGTCATGTCGCGCACCATGAAATCGATCACATCATCGCGCGAGAGCAGGCCGTAGCGCTCGTCAAACACCTGCGTAAGTTCGGAGATGTCGAGCATCGCCCACCAGCCCTGCTCCGCCACTTCCGCCGATTGCGGCAACAGCGAAGTCTGGTAGTTCACGTCGAGCATGCGGGCGGTGTTCTCGGCGCGTTCGGTGTAGCGCGCCATCCAGAAGAGGTGGTCTGCTGTGCGGCTGAGCATGGCGTTTCCTGTGCGTATTCGTTTATGTCGATTGCGATTGCGTGCCCGTCAAACTCCAATCAGCGCTCCAGCACCCACGTATCCTTCGTCCCGCCGCCCTGCGACGAGTTGACCACCAGCGAGCCCGCCCGCAGCGCCACGCGCGTCAGGCCGCCCGGCACCATGCGCACATCCTGGCCCGACAGCACGAACGGCCGCAAATCAATGTGGCGCGGCGCGATGCCGGCTTCCACGTAGGTCGGGCAGGTGGACAACGCCAGCGTCGGCTGAGCGATGTACTGATCGGGGTGTGCCTTCACGACCTCGCGGAAGGCGGCAATCTCTTCCTGCGTGGCGGCCGGGCCAACCAACATGCCGTAGCCACCCGCACCGTGCGTTTCCTTGACCACCAGTTCGCCCATGTGGTCGAGCACGTATTGCAGGTCGTCCGGGCGGCGGCACATGTAGGTCGGCACGTTGTTGAGGATCGGCTCTTCGCCCAGATAGAAGCGGATCATCTCCGGCACGTACGGATAGATCGACTTGTCATCGGCCACGCCGGTGCCAATGGCATTACAGATGGTGACGTTACCCGCGCGATAGACCGACAGCAGCCCCGCCGCACCCAGCGAAGAATCCGGGCGGAACACCAGCGGGTCGAGGAAGTCGTCATCAACACGGCGGTAAATGACGTCGATGCGCTGTGGGCCCTGCGTTGTGCGCATGTAGAGATGATCGTCCTGCACGAAAAGGTCGTGACCTTCCACCAGCTCCACGCCCATCTGCTGGGCCAGGAACGCGTGTTCGAAGTATGCCGAGTTGTACATGCCCGGCGTCAGCACCACCACGGTCGGGTCGGCAATGTTCTGCGGCGATACGCTGCGCAGCATGTCGAGCAGCATGTCCGGGTAATGCGCGACCGGCGCCACACGATTGCGCGCGAACAACTCGGGAAACAACCGCATCATCATCTTGCGGTTTTCCAGCATGTACGACACGCCCGACGGAACGCGCAGGTTATCTTCCAGCACGTAAAACTCGCCCTCGCCGGCACGCACGATGTCGATACCGGCCACGTGCGCGTAAATGTCGCGCGGCACGTTCACGCCCAGCATGTCCGGCCGGTATTGGGCGTTGTTGTAGATCTGATCCGGTGGGATGACGCCGGCGCGCAGAATGTTCTGCTCGTGATAAATGTCATGCAGGAAGCGGTTGAGCGCGTCCACGCGCTGGCGCAGGCCGCGCTCGAGCTTGGCCCATTCGTTGGCCGGGAAGATGCGCGGGATGATGTCGAACGGGATCGTGCGCTCGGTGCCGCTGTTCGATTCATCCTTGTCGCCATAGACGGCGAAGGTGATGCCGACGCGACGGAAGATGAGGTCGGCCTCGGCGCGCTTGTTCTGCAGCGTGGTGGCGGACTGCGCGCCCAGCCATTCGGCGAAACGTCCGTAGTGGCCGCGCACCTCGCCCTGCTGGACAAGCGCTGCCGGGGCCGGTTCGGCGGCATGGGGGCTGCGGCCGCCGTCATGCCAGTTGAGCATTTCATCGTAGAACCGGACTGCCATGCTTTTCTCCCCTGACAGCGCCGCGCGATGTACGCAGCACGTGGTTTTTATAGCACAGCGGTTTTGCCCCCCACAATGGGGCCAACCCGTTATGCCACCAAGTTTTACGGCTGGGCGTCGTGGGCGCCGGCGGCCGTTGCCAGGGGTTCCACTTCCTGCGCGGAAGACCAGTACCGCCGCCGCATGGTGCGCGCAGTCTGAACGTCCAGCGCATCGCCGTTGGTCTGGATGACGACGGCACCGGTCTTGTCCGTACGCAGACCGTCGATATCGCGCGCCACATAGCGCTGCCATACCTGGGGATGCGGATGTCCGTACCGGTTGCGGTAGCCGACCTGGAAAACCGCCACCTGCGGAGACACCACATCCAAGAACGCACCGCTGGAGCTTGTCTTGCTGCCGTGGTGCGGCACAAGCAAGATGTCTGCCATCAGCCGCTCAGGCGCTTCGCGGGCGAGCAGCGCGGCTTCCTGGGCGGCTTCAATGTCGCCGGTGAGCAGCGCGGCATGCCGGCCATTGCCGATGCGCAGTACGCAACTGCGGGCGTTGCTGGTCACGCGCGCACCGTCGGCGGGCACTTGCACCGGATACAGCACTTCGAAGACCACGCCATCCCACGTCCACGTCTGCCCAGCCAGGCAATCAGCGAAGCGGATGTCGTGTACATCAGCCACGTCGCGCAGAGCATGTCCTTGCGGTAAAGACGCCAACATGGTGCGCACCGGCACCGCTTCGATCACGGTTTCGGTGCCGCCGGCGTGATCACTGTCTTCATGGCTGATGACGAGGGTGTCGAGCGATTCCACGCCATGCCCGCGCAGGTAGGGGGTGATGACGCGGGCGGCGGCATCGGCGTGGTCGCCGTAGCGGGGGCCGGTATCGAACAGAAGACGATGGTTGGCCGTCTCGACCAGCGCTGCGGCGCCTTGGCCGATGTCGAACGCGACAAGGCGGAATTCGCCGGGCAGCGGCGCTGGCACACGCGCCAGCACCATTGGCAGAAGGAGCAAGGTGCCTTGCGCCCGCCACGCCCACGCGCGTGGGCCACCGGGCAACAGCAATAGCGCCACGCCGCCCATCGACAGCAGCAACGCCCACGCCGGCGCGACCGGCGCAACCCACACTGACCAGCTCGGCCTCGCCAGCCATTCGAGCCAAACGACCAGCCAGCGGAAGCTCGCTTCTGCCAACACCAGCACCGGCTGCGCAAGCGGATCAGGGAGCGCTGCGCCGATCAGCGCCAGCGGTGTCGTCACGAAACTGACCGCGGGAATCGCCAGCCCGTTGGCCGCTGCGGAGACCACCGACGTCTGTTGAAACAACAGCAAGGTCAGCGGCAACAGGCCAAACGTGACCGCCAGCTGAATACGCGTGCTGCCCGCCAACCCGCGCCGGGTGCGCGCAAACCAACCGTCTGCTTCGCCATTGCGGCGGCCGTCAAGCGCCATCTGCGCCGCGATGAAGATGATTGCCACCGCACCGAACGACAGCCAGAACCCCGCCGACATGACCGCCCACGGGTCGACCACCGCCACCACAGCGGCCGCCCAGCACAGCGACAGGCTAGCCGGCACATTGCGGTCAGTCAGCCGGGCAATGGCCACGGTAGACAGCATCAGCAGCGTGCGCTGCGCCGGCACGCCCATCCCGGCCAGCAGGCAATAGCCGAACGCTGCCAGCATGGCCGCGATGGCGCCTGCGCGCGGGGTCGGCATGCGCAGCGGCAACGGCGTGCGCAGCCACCGCGCCAGCCCGAACGAGCGGCGCCATAACGCCATCCAGAGCACGGCAAAGAGCCCCGCGATCATCGTGATGTGCAGCCCGGAAATGCTGACGAGGTGGCTGATGCCGGTGCGGCGGAACAGCTCCCAGTCGTCGCGGGCGATGCCGCTCTGGTCACCCACCACGAGCGCGACGATGACAGGCGCATAGCGTGCATCGGGCAACGCCGCGAGGATGCGGCCCCGCACGCTGGCTCGCCACCGCTCCACGCCAATGCCAAAGCCGCTGCCGGCCTCATCCAATGCGATGTTCTGAGCGCGCTTGCCTGTGCGCACGTAGCCAGCGGCGCGGATGTTGTCGGCCAGCATCGCGTATTCACCATCGAAACCACCGGGGTTGGTCAGGCTGTGCGGGCGCTTGATGCGCAGCGTAAGTTGCCAGCGCTGGCCGGGCTGCAGATCAGGGACGCCGGCACGCCGGCCGCGCGCGGCACGCTCCTCGCCCGACCTGCCCCAACTGCGCGCGCCATACCACGACAGGCGCACGCGTGGCGGCACTGCATCGCCGGCGTCGCTGGATTCGATGTGGAAGAGAAAGCGCGTGGCGTCATCGCCGATCTGCGGCAGCTCGGCCACTACGCCGGTCGCGAGGATGTCCTTGCCTTCCCACGCAGGGGCGAGTGCCACGGACATGCGCTGCTGCGCGCGCCAATCGCTCCAGCCAAAGCCCGCAGTCATGGCACTGGCGACAAGCAATAGCGGAAACAGCGTCGGCCTGCGCCGCACAGCCACCGCCAGCAGCAGGCAGAGCGACAGAACACCCAGCGGCTGCCACACCGGCACCAGCGTCGCCTGCGTCTGCAATGCCATGCAGCCGGCAACAAAGCCCATCAACCCCAAACGCATGCGCGAGCGTCAGGCTTGCAACAGCGCTGCCAGGCGAGGAATGGCCTCGATGCTGTTGCGGCGCGCCTGATCGGCCAGCGCCTCGATGGTGATGCCGCGCAGTTGTGCCATCGCATCGGCGACGCGCGCGACTTCTGCGGGCACATTGCGCACACCGCCCTGCTCGCCGAACTGGTCGTCGGCCAGCCAGGCGGGCGCGAGGTCGGGTGCGTCGGTTTCCAGCACGATCGATTCGATCGGCATTTCCTGCGCCAGCCGGCGCACGCGATTGGCGCGCGAGAAGGTGAAGACGCCGCCAAACCCCAGCTTGAAGCCTGCATCGACAAAGTGGTACGCCTGCTCCGGGCTGCCGTTGAACGCATGCGCAATGCCGCGTACACCCGCCTTGGCGGCAGCGCTTCGCACCTGGTCCTGCGATTTGCGCACGTGCATCAGCACCGGCAGATCGAATTCACGTGCGATGCGCAATTGCGCCTGGAAAACGGCGTTCTGCCGTTCAACGTCGTAGTTGGGGATGAAGAAATCGAGCCCGATCTCACCAATGGCCACAAAGCGCGGGTCGTCCATTGATGCCGCCACTTGGCGCTGCAGTTCGATCAGATCATCGTCACTGGCTTGCGCAGCGTAGATCGGATGGATGCCCAGCGCATAACTGCAGCCAGCATGCTGATGGGCCAGTGCTCGCACCGTGTCGAAGTTCCAGCGCGCCACAGCCGGCACGACGATGTGGTTGACACCTGCCGCATACGCCTGCGCTACGACAGCATCACGGTCGGTATCAAAGTCGCTGGCGTCGAGATGGCAATGGGTGTCGATCCACATGGTCAGTTCTGCGTTGGAGAAAGTGGCAACGTACCGGAAAGGCGGGTATTTCGGAATCCGCCAATTCCGATAGTGCCGCTCTGCTCAGCGTTCCTGGTGCAGATGGCCGTCCCGCAGGCGGAAGATGCGATCGCACCGGCCGGCCAGTTCGATGTCGTGCGTAACGATGACAAAGCTGGTGCCCAGCGTGCGCGTGAGTTCCAGCATCAGGTCGAACACCTCACCGGCGGTATGGTCATCAAGGTTGCCGGTGGGTTCGTCGGCCAGCACGCAGGCGGGCGAGCCGACCAGCGCGCGCGCAATGGCCACGCGCTGGCGCTCGCCGCCGGACAGCTCGCCCGGGCGGTGCGCCGTGCGCGGGCCCAGGCACACGCGCTCGAGCATCGCCTGCGCGGTGTGGCGCGCCTGCGCCTCTTCCACGCCACGAATGCGCAGCGGCATCGCCACGTTGTCCAGCGCCGTGAACTCCGGCAGCAGGTGGTGGAACTGGTAGACGAAGCCCAGCGCCTGATTGCGCAGCGTGTTGCGCTCGCGCTCCTTCATGGCGGTGAAGGGCTTGCCGAGCAGCGACACGCGGCCCGACGTCGGCTCATCCAGCCCACCCAGCACGTGTAGCAGCGTGCTCTTGCCCGAGCCCGACGCGCCCACGATCGCGACCTTCTCGCCCACACCGATGCGGATGTCCACGCCCTTGAGCACATCGACGTTCAAGCCACCCTGGCGGAACGACTTGGACAGCCCCTCTGCCTGCACCACCACACCCTGCGGCGCGGCGGCCGGCGCTTCCATGGAAGTCATGACGGCCTCACGCATAGCCTCATTCATAACGGAGAGCCTCCGCCGGGTTCACGCGCGAGGCATGCCAGCTCGGATACAGCGTCGCCACCGACGCGAGGATGAAGGAAATGATGCCAATGGTCGCAATGTCGTTCACGCGGGGGTCCGAGGGCAGTTCGCTGATGAAGTAGATGTCACGTGGCAGGAATTGCACGTGGAAGAGACGCTCGATGAAAGGCACGATCACGTCGATGTTGTAAGCGATGAGCGTGCCGAAGGCCACGCCCAGCAGCGTGCCGATAAAGCCGATCGCCACGCCCTGCACGATGAAGATCTTCATGATTGACGCTGGCTGCGCACCCATGGTGCGCAGGATAGCGATGTCGGCCTGCTTGTCCGTCACCGTCATCACCAGCGTGGAAACCAGGTTGAACGCCGCCACGGCAATGATGAGCGTGAGGATGATGAACATCATCTTCTTCTCGGTCTTTACGGCGGCGAACCAGTTGCGGTTCTGGCGCGACCAGTCGCGGATATACAGCTCGCCCGTCAGCGTGCGTGACAGCGCCTCCGCCACCTGCGGCGCGCGGTCCATGTCGACCAGTTTGAGGCGCACGCCGGTCGGGCCGTCCAGGCGGAACAGGCGCTCGGCGTCTTCCATATTGACGAGGGCGAGCGAGCTGTCGAATTCGTAGTGGCCCGATTCGAATACGCCAGTGACGGTGAACTGCTTCAGGCGCGGCAACACGCCCGCCGGGGTGATCGTGCCCTGCGGCGCCACCAGCGTGACCTTGTCGCCCTGATGCACGCCCAGGCCGTTGGCCAACTGGCTGCCCAGGGCAATGCCGAACTCGCCGGGTTTCAGGTCGTCGATGCTGCCGGACTTGAAATCTTTGGCGATATCCGACACCTTCGGCTCGTCGGCCGGCGACACGCCGCGCAGCAGCACGCCGCGCACCGCCTCGTCACGCGTGATCATGGCCTGCGCGCCCACGTACGGCGCCGCGCCGATGACTTCCTTGTTCTGCATCGCCTCATTGGCGGTACGCTGCCAATCGGGCAAGCTGTTCGGCGCCATGACCTCGATATGCGCAAGCACCGACAGCATGCGGTCGCGCACTTCCTTCTGGAAGCCGTTCATGACCGAGAGCACGATGATCAGCGCCGCCACCCCCAGCGCAATGCCGAGCATGGAGATGAGCGAGATGAAAGAGATGAAGCTGTTGCGACTGGCGCGCTTGCTTGCGCGCGTATACCGCCAGCCGATCTGCCATTCGTATGGAAATTTCAAAGGGGCATCCCCGTGTGGTGTGATTTTCCCGACGCACTCGCCGGGCAGCCGGAAGTTTACAATCTCGGAGCCATGATTCCTGAACTCACCCTGATTGTCCCGTTTTGCGCGCCCGCTGCCGAGGTTGCGGACGATGCTTACCGTCAATTGACCTTGCCGGGCCTGGAAAGGTTGCTTGCCCGCGCACGCGAGGCGGAACGCGAGCGCCACGACGATGCCTACCTGCCCACCCTGCCGCACGAGCGCTGGCTGGCGGCGCACGCCGGGCTGCCCATTTCGCCCCTGCCGTCCGCCCCGTACATGCGTCTGGCAGACGGCGGCAGCGCCGACACCCGCACCTGGGCCTGCCTGCAGCCGGTACACATTCACGCCGCCCGGGACCATCTGGTGATGCTCGACCCGGCCCAGCTCCGCCTGGAAGCCGCCGACGCCGACGCCCTGCGCGCCGCCATCGCCCCGCTGGTGGCGGAAATGGGCATCACGCTCGACGCCACCCACGCCGCGCGCTGGTATGTCGCCGACGCGCCGTTCGGTGACCTGATTGCGGCCGCCCCGCAGCGCGCCACCGGCCACAACATCGACATCTGGATGCACAAGGGCGAGCAGGAACGCGCCTGGCGCAAGTTCCAGAACGAGATCCAGATGACGTGGTACGACCACCCCGTCAACCAGGCACGTGAGGCGCGTGGCTTGCTGCCTGTCAACTCGGTCTGGCTGTTCGGCCAGGGCGCGCTGGTCGATGCCCGCCCGATTGCCGAGCGCATGATCGGCACCGATGCCTTCTTTGCCGGCCTGTGCCACGCCGGCAACGCCACCGAGCTGTGTGCCGAAACGCTGGCCGCCGTGCCGTCCGACGACACCAGCGCCGCCGCGCTGCTGGACGGCGCCTGCAAGCCGCATCTCTCCGCCGACTGGTACGACTGGATCGAAACCCTGCGCGCCTACGACCGCGACTGGTTCACCCCCGCCGCCGACGCGCTGGCCGATGGCCGCATCGACGCCGTCTCGCTCATACTCACTGGCGATTCGCACTACGCCCACTACCGCGTCACCCGCCGCGAACTGGCCAACGGGCCGTTCGGCTGGCTGCGACGCTTGAGCCGTGCCCGCACCCTGCGCGATGCGCTGTTCCCGCTTTCCATGGCTGCCTGAGAATGACCCGCATCGCCGTCCGCTCCCATTCCGCCGAGGCTGCCACCACGCTGGCCGGCCACGGCATCCACCCAGTCCTGGCGCGCATTCTGGCAGCGCGCGGTGTGGCCCGGCCAGACGAACTGTCGACCGAGCTGACCGACCTGCTGCCCCCCGCGCAACTCAAGGGCATTGACGACGCAGCGCGCTATCTGGCTGATGCCATCGCCGCCGGCAAACGCCTGCTCATCATTGCCGACTACGACTGCGACGGCGCCACCGCCTGCGCCGTGGGCGTGCGAGGGTTGCGCATGCTCGGCGCGCAGGTGAGCTACATCGTCCCGAACCGCTTTGAATACGGCTACGGCCTGTCGCCCGAGATCGTGGCGCTGGCCGCGCGCGAGAAGCCGGACGTGCTCGTCACCGTCGACAACGGCATTGCCGATGTGGCGGGCGTGGCGGCGGCCAATGCGCTGGGCATCGACGTCGTCGTCACCGACCATCACATGCCGGGCGCGCAATTGCCCGAGGCGCGTGTGATCGTCAACCCGAACCAGCCGGGCTGCGGTTTTCCGAGCAAAAACCTGGCGGGCGTGGGCGTAATGTTCTACGTGCTGCTTGCGCTGCGGGCCGAACTGCGCAGCCGGGGCGTGTTCACGCCGCAGGACCAGCCGCGCCTCGATGCGCTGCTCGATCTGGTAGCGCTGGGCACGGTGGCTGACGTGGTCAAGCTCGACGCCAACAACCGCTTGCTAGTCGCGCAAGGCCTCAAGCGCATGCGCGCGGGGCGGATGTGCCCTGGCATCGCCGCGCTCTTCCGCGTGGCCGGGCGTGAAGCGCGACGCGCATCGACGTTCGACCTCGGCTTCGGCCTCGGCCCGCGCCTGAATGCTGCCGGGCGCCTGGCCGACATGTCGCTCGGCATCGAATGTCTGCTCACCGACGACTACGACCGCGCCATGGCCATCGCCGCTGAACTCGACGGCATGAACCGCGAGCGCCGCGAAATCGAAGCCGGCATGCAGCAGGAAGCGCTGGCCATCCTCGACAGCATGCATGCCTTGGACGCAATGGGTGAAAAGGGCCGCCACACCATCGCCGTCTACAACGAAACGTGGCACCAGGGCGTGATCGGCATCGTTGCCTCGCGCATCAAAGACAAGTTCCATCGCCCCGTCTTCACGTTCGCCCCGGGCGATGACGGCGTCATCAAGGGCTCGGGCCGCTCGATTCCCGGTTTCCACCTGCGCGATGCGCTGGACGCCGTGCACAAGCGCAGCCCCGGGCTGATCGTCAAGTTTGGCGGCCACGCGATGGCGGCAGGACTCACGCTGCGAGAAGACGGCTTCAACGATTTCGTTACCACCTTCGAAGCCGTCGGTCGCGAATGGCTGACCGAGGCCCTGCTCTCGCGCGTACTGGAAACCGATGGCGAAGCCGATGCGGAATGCTTCACGCCGCAGTTTGTCGAGTTGCTCGAAACCCAGGTCTGGGGTCAGGGCTTTCCGGCACCGAGCTTCTGCGGCGAGTTCGATGTGCTCTCGCAAGCCGTGCTGAAAGAAAAGCACCTGAAGCTCAAGCTCGGCCGCGGCAAACAGCATTTCGACGCGATCTGGTTCAATCATGCGGAGCCTCTCGGCGCGCAAGCGTTCGTAGCTTACCGGCTCGACAACAACACGTTCAACGGCATCACGCGCGTGCAGATGGTGATCGAACATGCGCAATAGCAAGGTGATCAAACCTTGCGCAAGCGCATAAACACATGCCAAAACTGTCTGACGGCGCGCAGATGACGCAGCCGTCGGCCACGGCCAGTGCGTTACAATGCGGGACTGCCGGCATGGAAGCACGCAAGCGTCCATGATCGCGCGCCCCACGAATTCCTAGCATCAATTTCCAAGCGAAATGACTCACGTCGTTACCGAAAGCTGTGTCCGCTGCAAGTACACCGACTGCGTGGACGTCTGCCCCGTCGACTGCTTCCGTGAAGGCCCGAACTTCCTGACCATTGATCCGGACGAGTGCATCGACTGCGCCGTCTGCGTGGCCGAGTGCCCGGTCAACGCCATCTACGCCGAAGAAGACGTTCCCGCCGATCAGCAGAAGTGGATCGCCATCAATGTCGAGCTTGCACAAGCCGGCTGGCCGTCCATCACCAAGACCAAGCAACCCCTGCCCGACGCCGATGACTGGAAGGACGTGAAGGACAAGGAGCAGTACCTCGACCGCGGCTGAACAAGCTCGCGCGATATGCCCACACACTTTTTTCAACGCAGCAAAAAAAGGTGTTGACGGGCAGATCGAAAACTAGCTAAAATTCATTTCTTCGCTGTTGCAGCGATTCCTCGATAGCTCAGTCGGTAGAGCGCCGGACTGTTAATCCGTAGGTCCCTGGTTCGAG
>CAUPMS010000057.1:0-19164 GCA_963512445.1 uncultured Ralstonia sp. | reverse complement strand
GCTTACTTTCTTTGGCAAGACAAAGAAAGTGAGTCAGCCCCGGCAGGGGATGAAATAGGGGATGGACCAACGCCCTCATCCCCCGGCATTGCAGTTGACCTCTTGTAGCGTCAAACTTTCGGCATGAGACCCCGAAGGAGAACCCCCATGCCCCGCACGCTAACGCTTGGGCTTCTGCTGTGTGCGTTTGCGCTAACGGCCTGCGACCGCCGCCCATCCCCGTCCAACCCGCCCACGCCCCAGACGTCGAAAGCCGAAAAAGCCGCCGCCGCCCTGGCGCTGGCCGCCGCCGATTTCAAATGCCCGTCGCCATCGGCCCGCTTCATGATCGACGACGGCACGAACCGCGGCCCCAAGCAACCCGTGCGCACCAACTGCACAACCGCATACGCCACTTGCGACGCTCAATCGCAAGCCGTCTTTGATCACTGCCCGAGTGGCCAGGTATTCGATAAGCGCTTTTCCATCTGCGTCGTGAAAGACGCATGCGATGAAGTGAAATCGTGACGCCATGGCGGCAATAGCTGCCTTGTCCGAGTGTTGGACCCGATGCGCGGCGTTCTGAACGTCAAACGCCGAGTTCCAAGCGCGGCGTGTGAGGTTCTGAACAGCAATCACCAGGCGCCGAACTTGGAATGCGAGGTTCAGGGCTCCGTCCCCTCTAGGTTCAAAACGCGACGTGCCGAGTTCGGAACCTCAACCACGTCGTCTGGAACGCGAAACGCCGAGCTTTGAGCCCGGCGTTTCGTGTTGGTGAACCTCAAACGGCGGGTTCCGGACCTGAAATGTCGCGTTCGGAACGCCGTGCGCTTACAGCGCTTCGCGGGTAACCAGGAACACCTGGTCTTCGCCCGCACTGGTCGGCAGCCAGACCAGATCAAGATCAGGGAACGCCGCTTCCACGTTCTCGCGCTCATTGCCGATCTCCACCACCAGCACGCCGTGCGGCTTCAGGTGGCGCGGTGCGTCGGCCAGGATACGGCGCACGATGTCCATGCCATCGTCGCCACCGGCCAGCGCCATGTGCGGTTCGGCGCGGTACTCGGGCGGCAGCGCCTGCATCGAGCCTTCGTTCACATACGGCGGGTTGGTCAGGATCACGTCGTAGTGCACGCCCGGGGGCAGCGGCGCATACAGGTCGCCTTCGTGCAGGCGGATGCGGTCCTCCAGCTTGTAGTCGTCGACGTTGCGATTGGCCACCACCAGCGCGTCCGGCGAGAGGTCCACGGCGTCGATCGTCGCATTGGGCCATTGCAGCGCGGCCAGGATCGACAGGCAGCCGGAGCCGGTGCACAGCTCCAGCACGTCGGTCGGGCCGTCCTCCTGATCAAGCCACGGTTCCAGGCCGTCTTCCAGCAGTTCGCCGATGAAGCTGCGCGGCACGATCACGCGTTCGTCCACGTAGAAGCGCAAGCCGTGCATGAACGCCTCGTGCGTGATGTAGGCGGCGGGCACGCGGTCGACGGCGCGGCGCTCGATCACCTTCAGCACGGCGGCCACTTCTTCGGGCAGCAGGCGCGCGTCCATGAACGGCTCCAGCGTGTCGATCGGCAGGTGCAGCGTGTGCAGGATCAGGTAAGCAGCTTCGTCGTAAGCGTTCTCGCTGCCGTGGCCAAAGACGAGGCCGGCGGCGGTGAAGCGCGACACGGCGTAGCGCAGCAGGTCGCGCACCGTGGTGAACGGGTGGGAGGCGGGCAGGGTGTGGGCGGTCATGTTTGGCTCAGGTTTGTTTGGCGGCCAGCAGATCGACGTAGGCAACGTCGAGCAAGTCGGACTCGGCAATGCCGAGGGATTGCATGAGAGCGTGGGCGATCTTCACGCCGTCGTCTTCGGATTGGTTATCACGCAGTACGACTTCGAGTTCAACGAAATCGCCCAGGTCTTTGACCGCATCCACGTGAATGCGCGTCTGGCCGGACAGGTACAACTGCCGCACCTTGATGACGCGGCCGGCGGTGCCGATGGCGGCGGCCAGCGTGTCGCGTAACGCATCGGGCGCGGCGGTCGGCACGATGTGGTAGCTGGACACGCGTGGGCCGGTGCTGTTCGCGCGGAAGTAGTGGATCAGTTCACCGCGCTCGGGCGAGAACTGCCGCAGCTTCAGGCGCCCGTTGGCGCAGGCGAAGAACGTGTCGTCCTGGTCGATGCGTTGGGGGCCGGAATCCGCGATGGCGGCGGCGCGCTCGAGCAGCGCTGCCGCGTCGCGCACACACGCCTTGATCTCGACGTTGCGGGCCATGCGGGGCAACCTCAGGCAATCAGCGTTTCCAAGACACGGCGGTACACGTTCTTCAGCGGCTCGATGAAAGCCACCTCCACGTGTTCGTCGATCTTGTGGATGCTCGCGTTCGGCGGGCCGAACTCGATCACCTGCGGGCACAGCTTGGCGATGAAGCGGCCGTCCGACGTGCCGCCGGTGGTCGACAGCTCGGTGGTCACGCCGCACTCGGCCTGGATGGCGGAGGCGAGCGCTTCGGACAGCTCGCCGCGCTCGGTCAGGAAGGGCTCGCCGCCCAGCGTCCAGTCGAGTTTGTAGTCGAGGCCGTGCGCGTCGAGGATGCTGTGCACGCGCGCCTTCAAACCGTCCGGCGTGCTCGCGGTCGAGAAGCGGAAATTGAAGTCGACGGTGACGTGGCCCGGGATCACGTTGGTCGCGCCGGTGCCGCCGTGGATGTTCGACATCTGCCACGTGGTCGGCGGGAAGTATTCGTTGCCGTCGTCCCACTTGGCGGCAGCCAGTTCGGCGAGTGCAGGTGCGGCCAGGTGAATCGGGTTCTTGGCCAGGTGCGGATAGGCGATATGCCCTTGCACGCCGTTGACCGTGAGCTTGCCCGACAGCGAGCCGCGCCGCCCGTTCTTGACCATGTCGCCGAGCGTTGAGACCGAAGTCGGCTCACCCACCACGCAGTAGTCGAGGCGCTCGCCGCGTGCACGCAGCAGGTCGCACACTTTGACGGTGCCGTCGTGTGCGGGGCCTTCCTCATCACTGGTGATCAGGAAGCCGATCGAACCAGCATGGTCCGGATGCTTGGCAACGAATTCTTCCGAGGCGACCACGAAACCGGCGATGGACGTCTTCATGTCAGCCGCGCCGCGCGCGTAGAGCTTGCCGTCGCGGTGCGTGGGCTCGAACGGGTCAGATTGCCATTGTTCGACGGGGCCGGTGGGCACCACATCGGTGTGGCCTGCGAAGACGAGCAGCTTGCCCTCGGTACCCGCACGGCCACGCTTGACGGCCCACAGGTTGGTCACCCGAAAGTTGTCCGGGCCGCTGACCACGGTTTCGCATTCGAAGCCGGCGGCGGTCAGACGTTCGATCAGCACGTCCTGGCAGCCCTTGTCTTCGGGCGTGACGGAGCGGCGGCGGATCAGGTCTTCAGTGAGGGCAAGCGTGGGCTGCATGGCGGTGACGGTATGTTGTTTTGGTTAGAACAGGGCAGCGTATTGGTCCGCCGAGAAGCCCACGTTGACATCGCCGCTGTGCACGAGCACCGGCCGCTTGATCAGCGAGGGGTTGGCCTGCATCAACGCGATGGCGCCGGCTTCGTCTTCAGCACGCGCCTTGTCGGCATCCGGCAGCGCGCGCCACGTGGTGCCCTTGCGGTTGAGCAGCGTGGTGAGCGGTACATGCTTGAGCCAGCCGGCCAGCATGTCGGCGCTCACGCCCTGTTTCTTGAAATCGTGGAAGGTGTAGGCAACGCCGTTTGATTCGAGCCACGTGCGGGCTTTCTTCACGGTGTCGCAGTTGGGAATGCCGTGCAGCACGGCTTGGGATGCGGTCATGATGTCAGTGCCTGAGGGCTTGCTGCGCAACAACGAGGGCGGCAACGGCCAGTGCAAAACCGATGGACGCCAGCCACGTCATGCGCTTGAGACGGCGCTCCAGCCGCGCGGCTTCATCGCGCAGGGCATCGATGGTGATGGCGTGTTGCTCGGCCAGCAGCTTGACCGATTCGGCTTGTTGCAGAATCGCCGCTTCCAGCTCGGCAATCCGGGTGTTCGGGTCAGGCGCGGCACCGTCTGCGCGTGCAGTTTCGCTACCGCTTGTATTGGCTTTCTTGCGGTTCTTGAACTTGTCGATGGTCTTGTTCGCCTGCTCCAGGATGGTAGGCAGCAGAGACAAGACGGTACCGATGGTATTCGGATCAAGACCCATGATGCGTTGGCGCAGTTTGTCGAGTTTTCCGGACATGCTGCGTTCAGGTTGGTTGGCGTGCCGATGAGACTACACGACACGCCAGCCGTTCAGCTTAGTCGCCTTTAGTCACCACGGAGCAGCTCGTTCAGGCCAACCTTGGCGCGCGTCTTGGCATCGACCTTCTTGACGATCACGGCACAGTACAGGCTGTGCGTGCCGTCCTTCGACGGCAGGTTGCCGGCCACCACCACCGAGCCCGCCGGGATGCGGCCGTAGCTGACTTCACCGGTTTCGCGGTCGTAGATCTTGGTCGATTGGCCCAGATACACGCCCATCGAGATCACCGAGTTCTCTTCAACGATCACGCCTTCCACCACTTCCGAACGTGCGCCGATGAAGCAGTTGTCTTCGATGATGACCGGGTTGGCCTGCAGCGGCTCCAGCACGCCGCCGATGCCCACGCCGCCCGACAGGTGGACGTTCTTGCCGATCTGCGCGCACGAGCCGACGGTGGCCCACGTGTCGACCATCGTGCCTTCATCCACATAGGCGCCGATGTTGACGTACGACGGCATCAGCACGGCGTTCTTGGCGATGAACGAGCCACGGCGTGCCACCGCCGGCGGCACCACGCGGAAGCCACCAGCGGCAAAATCTTCCGCCGTGTAGTTGGCGAACTTGCTCGGCACCTTGTCGTAGAACTGCAGGACGTTGCCACTGCTGCCGCCAACGGCCATCGGCGCGTTGTCTTCCAGGCGGAACGACAGCAGCACGGCCTTCTTGACCCACTGGTTGACGATCCACTCGCCATCCTTCTTTTCAGCCACGCGCAGCGCGCCACGATCGAGCTGGCCGATCACGTTGGCGACGGCTTCGCGGATATCGGCCGGAGCGGCCTTGGGCGACAGGTTGGCGCGGTCTTCCCACGCTTGATCGATCAGGGATTGCAGTTGTTGCGTCATGGCTGTGTTGGCTCTAGGAGAGATTCAAAAAAGGGGTAAGGGATCAGCGTTGCTGGCAGAACTCGACAATGCGGCGCGCGCCTTCCAGGCATTCGTCCACGCCGGCCACCAGGGCGATGCGTACGTAGTCCTGGCCGGGGTTCATGCCGTGTGCCTCGCGGGCGAGGTAGCTGCCCGGCAGCACGGCGACGTTCTTGGCAGCCAGCAACTGGCGTGCGAACTCGGTGTCCGACAGGCCCGTGCGTTTGACGTTGGCCCACAGGTAGAAGGCCGCGTCGGGCAGGGCCACGTCCAGCACTTCGGCCAGCATCGGCGTGACTTGCTGGAACTTCTTGACGTACTGCGCGCGGTTGTCGCGCACGTGAGTTTCGTCGTTCCACGCGGCGATGCTAGCGGATTGCACCGACGGGCTCATCGCGCTGCCGTGATACGTGCGATACAGCAAGTAGGACTTGAGCAGCTTGGCATCGCCCGCCACGAAACCCGAGCGCATGCCCGGCACGTTGGAGCGCTTGGACAGGCTGGAGAACATCACTAGCCGATCAAAGCCGCGGCCCAGTTGGTGTGCGGCCTGCAGGGCGCCCAGCGGCGGGTTGGCCTCGTCGAAATAGATTTCGGAGTAGCACTCGTCCGACGCGATGATGAAGCCGTATTCGTCCGACAGCGCGAAGAGCTGCTTCCAGTCTTCCAGCGTGAGCACGGCGCCGGTCGGGTTGCCGGGGCTGCACACGAAGGCGAGCTGCACGTTGCGCCATTCGTCGGGCGTGATCGCCGCGAAGTCGGGCGCGTAGTTGCGTGCCGGGTCGCTGTTGGCGAACAGCGGCTGCGCACCGGCCAGCAGGGCCGAGCCTTCGTAGATCTGATAGAACGGGTTCGGGCACAGCACGCGCGCGCCGGGCTTGCTGCCGTCAATCACGGTCTGCGCAAACGAGAACAGCGCCTCGCGCGAGCCATTGACCGGGATGACCTCGGTGGCCGGATCGACCTTCGGCAGCCCGTAGCGGCGCTCCAGCCATGCGGAGATGCACTGTCGCAGTGCATCGGAACCGAGCGTCGTGGGATAATTCGCCAGCCCGCCGAGCGCGGCCGTCAGCGCATCTTTCACCAATGCCGGCGTCGGGTGCTTGGGCTCGCCGATGCCGAAGCTGATCGGCGTATGGGCGGCGCTGGGCGTCACGTCCTTGACGAGCGCTTTCAGTTTCTCGAACGGATACGGCTGCAGGGCGGACAAGCGCGGATTCACGGTGTTGGGCGGCGGTGTTGGGCTGGTCAGCGGGCAAGCCAGGCGCTTGCCGGGAAGCCCGAAATTATACGGCCAACGTGTGTTGGCCGCCCCAGGACATTGCAGGAAGCGGCGGATTCCCGCCGTTTTTTTATTGGTCACATGACAACGATTGCTTCACCGGCGGAGACATCCGCCCATCACGAGCCGCAGTGGGCTGCCGCGCTGTTTATCCTCCTTGGCGCCTCGGTCTGGGGCATTTCCTGGTATCCGTACCGCCTGCTGGCCGGCTGGGGGCTTGGCAGCATGCTGGCTTCGTCGATGACGGGCGCGGCGGCTGCCGTACTGGCCACGTTGGTGCTGCGTCGTCACTTTTCGACGTTCCAGTGGTCGTGGGTGATTCCGGCGCTGGGGTTGGCGGCGGGCATCACCAATGCCGGGTTCGTTTGGGGCACGGTGCACGGCACGGTGATGCGCGTGCTGCTCCTGTTCTATCTCACGCCGGTATGGACGGCGCTGCTGGCGCGCCTGTGGCTGCATGAGCGGCTGGGCTGGCGTGGTGGTGTGCTGCTCGCACTGGCGCTCTCGGGCGCGGTGATGATGCTGTGGTCGGGCGAGGCCGGCACGCCATGGCCGGGTTCCGCAGCGGAGTGGGCTGGGCTGATTGCGGGGCTTGCTTTTGCATGCAACAACGTGCTGTCACGCTTGGCCGGGCAGCGTCATCCGACCATGCGGCCGGAGATGCGCACCGTGGTCGTCTTCACCGGCTGTGCGTTGGTGGGCTTTCCGGCCGCGCTGCTGTTCGATGGTGTGCACGCGGTGCCGGCGGCTCTTTCGCAAGGCAGTACGTGGCTGTTGCTGGTGGGCATGGCGTGCGTGCTGGTATGCGGCAATGCGATGGTGCAGCGCGGCCTGCAACGCTTGCCGGCCAACCGCGCGGCACTGCTGATGTTGTTTGAGATTGTGGTGGCGGCCGTATCGTCGGCGCTGTTGACGGCGGAGCGCTTATCCGCGCAGGAAATGGCCGGCGGCGCGTGCATCATCCTGGCGGGCGCGCTGTCGGGGCTGTCGCGGCGCAAATAGGCTGCCAGTGTCTCGCAAACCAACCGAGGAGTTGCCGATGTTGCTTCGTTTGATTTCCATGGCGCTAACGGTTGCGCTGTCGATGGCTGCTGCGGCTGTGCAAGCCGCGCCCGCAGAGACCGGCCCGGCGTATGGCCCGCGCCTGGAAGGCTTTGAGTACCCGGCCCCGGTCAAGCTCTTCAAGTTCGAGTCGCAGGGCAGTGCGCTGGAAATGGCGTACCTGGACGTCGCGCCCAGCCAGCCCAATGGCCAGCTGGCGGTGCTGCTGCACGGCAAGAACTTCTGCGCGGCCACGTGGGAAGGCACGATCCAGGCGCTAACCGGCGCTGGCTACCGCGTGATCGCGCCGGACCAGATCGGCTTCTGCAAATCCAGCAAGCCGCATGCGTACCAGTACACCTTCCAGCAGCTTGCCGACAATACGCATGCGCTGCTGGCCTCGCTGGGTATTGAGCAGGCCATCATGATCGGCCACTCGACTGGGGGCATGCTGGCCACGCGCTATGCGTTGATGTATCCGAACGCGGTGTCGCGGCTGGTAATGATCAACCCGATCGGCCTGGAAGACTGGAAAGCCAAGGACGTTCCGCCCATGACCGTCGACCAGTGGTTCGTGCGTGAAAAACAAACCACCGCCGAGCGCATCCGCGCCTATGAGCAATCCACGTACTACGCAGGCCAATGGCGCGCGGAATACGAACCCTGGGTGCAGATGCTGGCCGGCATGTATCGCGGCCCGGGGCGCGATCTGGTGGCGTGGAATTCGGCGCTGCTGTACGACATGATCTACACGCAGCCGGTCGTCTATGAGTTCGGCCAGCTGCGCCCGGCAACGCTCCTGCTCATCGGCCAGAAAGACACCACCGCCATCGGCAAGGACACCGCACCGCTGCAAGCGCGTGCCCAACTTGGCCGCTACCCCGAACTTGGGCGGGCGGCAGCAAAGGCCATCCCGCGTGCAACATTGGTGGAATTTCCGGAGGCGGGCCACGCGCCACAAATCCAGGATCCTGACGCGCTGCACAATGCGCTGCTCGATTGGCTTGCCAGTCCGGAGCGCCCGCGTACCCGCCGCCCAGACTGACGCTGTTTGTCATGAAGGTGAAACTGCTTACAAATCCGCAGCAATTTGCTGTTCTGTGCTGCAAATTTCGTCCATTTTTGTAGCGATTTGATTGGCGGGAGCCCTGGGGGCGAATGGTATGATGACGCCATTCGCGCCCTTCGGGCGTGCCTTGCCAGTCCGCGCCACATGGCGTTGATGTGACGACGAAGGCGCGTTCCTCGGGTGCCCGCTTTATCCCCTTTTCTGATCCCTTCGAGACGAACACAACGTGCGCCTCTCTTCGATCAAGCTCGCAGGCTTCAAGTCTTTCGTCGATCCGACCAATTTCCATGTTCCGGGCCAACTCGTCGGCATCGTCGGCCCGAACGGTTGCGGTAAATCCAACATCATCGACGCCGTGCGCTGGGTGCTCGGTGAATCACGCGCCGCAGAACTCCGTGGCGAATCGATGCAGGACGTCATCTTCAACGGCTCCACGCAGCGCAAGCCGTCCGGCCGGGCCAGCGTCGAACTCGTGTTCGACAACGCCGAAGGCCGCGCCGCCGGCCAGTGGAGCCAGTACGCTGAAGTCGCTGTCAAGCGCGTCCTGAGCCGTGACGGTACGTCGTCGTACTTCATCAACAACCAGGCGGTGCGCCGCCGCGACATTCAGGACATCTTCCTTGGCACGGGCCTCGGGCCGCGTGCCTACGCCATCATCGGGCAGGGGATGATCTCGCGCATCATCGAGGCCAAGCCCGATGACATGCGCATCTTCCTGGAAGAGGCCGCGGGCGTTTCCAAGTACAAGGAGCGCCGCCGCGAAACCGAAAACCGCTTGTCCGACACGCGCGAAAACCTCACGCGCGTGGAAGACATCCTGCGCGAGCTTGGCACCAACCTCGAAAAGCTCGAGGGCCAGGCCGAAGTCGCGCAGCGCTTCCAGGCCCTGCAGGCCGACGGCGAAGAGAAACAACATCTGCTGTGGCTGCTGCGCAAGCGTGAGGCGCAAGGCGAGCAGGAACGCCATCAACGCGCCATCGAACAGGCGCAGATCGACCTTGAAGCGCAGACCGCGCAGTTGCGCCATATCGAGGCCGAACTCGAAACGATGCGCGTTGCACATTACGCGTCGTCCGATGCGATGCACGCCGCGCAGGGCGCGCTGTACGAGGCCAACTCCGAGGTCAGCCGCCTGGAAGCTGAGATCCGCTATGTGGTGGAGTCGCGCAACCGCATCCAGCAACAGATCGCCACGCTGACGGCGCAGCAGGATCAATGGCACACGCAGGGCGATCAGGCGCAGGAAGACCTGGCCGCGGCCGAGGAAGAACTCGCCATGGCCGAGGAGCGTGCCGCGCAGGCCGCTGAGGACGTCGCGCGCAAATCCGACGAACTGCCAGCCATGGAAGCGCAATGGCGCGACGCGCAGACCACGCTGAACGACCAGCGCGCTGCGATCCTGCAATCGGAACAGGCGCTCAAGCTCGAAGCCGCGCACCAGCGCAATGCCGATCAGGCCCTGCTGCAGCTTGACCAGCGCCGCGAACGTCTGTCACACGAGTCCAGCGGTCTCGACAAGCCGGACGACGTGCAGCTCGAAACGCTGCGCGCTGAACTGGCCGAACAAGAAGAGGTGCTGGGCGAAGCGCAAGCCGCGCTGGAAGACGCTGAGACGCAATTGCCGCAGCTCGACGACGCCCGCCGCGCAGCGCAAGACCGCGTGCAATCCGAGGCCGCCACGATTGCCAGCCTGGAAGCCCGTCTTGCGGCGCTCAAGCAACTGCAGGAGAACGTGCAGACCGACGGCAAGGTCCAGCCGTGGCTGGCCAAGCATGAACTGAGCGAACTGCCCCGCTTCTGGAAGAAGCTGCAGATCGAGCAGGGCTGGGAGCCTGCGCTCGAAGCCGTGCTGCGCGAGAAGCTGGGCGCGCTGGAAGTCTCCAACCTCGACTGGATCAAGGGCTTCGCAGCTGATGCGCCGCCCGCCAAGCTGGCGTTTTACGCACCGCCGCCGGCTGCGCGTCCGGTGGAAGCACCGGCAGGGCTGCGACCGCTGATGTCGCTGGTGCAGGTGACGGAGCCGGGCATTCGTGCCGTGCTGCAGGACTGGCTGGCCGACGTCTATATCGCCGACGACATGCAGGCTGCGCTGGCCGCGCGCCAGACGCTGCCGGAAGGCGGTACGTTTGTCATCAAGGCGGGGCACCTGGTTGGCCGATCATCGGTGCAGTTGTACGCGCCCGATTCCGAGCAGGCCGGCATGCTGGCCCGCGCGCAGGAGATCGAAAACCTGCACAAGCAAGTGCGTGCGCAGATGTTGCTGGCGGACGAAGCCAAGAGTGCCGCCGTGCGCGCTGAAGCTGCGTACAGCCAAGCCAGCCAAACGCTCACGCAAGTGCGCGCCCGCGCTGAGCAAGCCACACGCCGCGTGCATGTGCTGCAGATGGACGTGCTCAAGCTCTCGCAGGCGATGGAGCGCTACAACGCGCGCAGCGGCCAGATTGACAGCGAGCTGGAAGAGATCCGCGCGCAGATCGAAGAGCAGCGTGCTATTCGTGCCGAATCCGAAGCGACCTTCGAGCAGCACGACGCGGCACTCGCCGACATGCAGGCGCGCTTTGAGGACAACCAGCAGGCGTTCGAGGCGCTCGAAGTTCGCCTGAGCGATGCACGCAACGCCCTGCGCGACCAGGAACGCGGCGCGCAGGAAGCGCACTTTGCCGAGCGCAATCTGCAGAACCGTATTGCAGAACTGAAGCGCAACATCCAGGTGGCGAGCGATCAGGCGCAGCAGATCGTGCTGACGCTGGAGAACGCGCGTGCCGAACTGGAAACCATCAACGAGCAGACCGCTCACACTGGTCTGCAG
This sequence comes from uncultured Ralstonia sp., assembly GCA_963512445.1. Classification (GTDB taxonomy): domain Bacteria; phylum Pseudomonadota; class Gammaproteobacteria; order Burkholderiales; family Burkholderiaceae; genus Ralstonia. The sequence goes on along the minus strand of CAUPMS010000057.1, from coordinate 7,842 downwards.
GAAGCGTTGGAGCGTCGTGCCGAGAAGGAAGAAAAGCTTGGCTTGGCGCGAACAGAATTGGACGCGCTGTCCGCGCAGCTGCGCACGCATGACGAGCAACGTCTGACTGCCGAACGCGCCCAACAACCGCTGCGCGATCGCATTACCGAGCTGCAATTGAAGGAGCAGGCCGCGCGTCTGAATCAGGAGCAGTTCACAGAGCAGCTCACCGCCGCCAACGTGGACGAAGCTGCGCTGGCCGAACGCCTGACGGGCGATCTGAAGCCTTCGTATCTGCAGGGCGAGGTCACGCGCATCAACAACGCCATCAATGCGTTGGGCCCGGTCAACATGGCTGCGCTCGACGAGCTGGCTGCGGCGCGGGAACGCAAGGGCTTCCTCGATGCGCAGTCGGCCGATTTGACCGATGCCATCACCACGCTGGAAGACGCCATCCGCAAGATCGACCAGGAAACGCGCGCGCTGCTGCAAGGCACGTTCGACCAGGTCAACTATCACTTCGGTGAGCTGTTCCCGACGCTGTTCGGCGGCGGTCAGGCCAAGCTGATGATGACCGGCGAAGAGATTCTCGACGCGGGCGTGCAGGTGATGGCGCAGCCGCCGGGCAAGAAGAATTCGACGATTCACCTGCTGTCGGGCGGCGAAAAAGCGCTGACCGCCATTGCACTGGTGTTTGCGATGTTCCAGTTGAACCCGGCTCCGTTCTGCTTGCTTGACGAGGTGGATGCGCCGCTGGATGACGCCAACACCGAGCGCTATGCCAACATGGTCAAGCGCATGTCCGACAAGACCCAATTCGTTTTTATTTCTCACAACAAGATTGCAATGGAAATGGCGCAACAGCTCATCGGTGTGACCATGCAGGAACAAGGTGTGTCCCGGATCGTGGCGGTGGATATGGATGCCGCGCTGACCATGGCGGAGGCAGCGTAAATGCAGGACAACAACCTGGTGATGGCGCTGCTTGGCGCCGGTGTGGTGTTTGTGCTGGTGATCGTGGCTTACAACCAGTGGCAGATCCGCAAGGCGCGCCGCCCCGAGGCCTACAACCCGCCCGTCGACGAGACCCCGCGCGGCGAGGGCTGGACCGAACGCGCCGAGCCCGCCTTGGGCGGCGAGCGCGATGAAGCCAACCGCGTTGAACCGCGTCTTGAGCCGGGTTTCTCGGCGAAGACGCACACGCCCGCCACGGGCAGCGCCGAAACCGAAGCGGGCGTGATCGGCGCCGAACTCACACCCTCGGGCGACGAGACGGCGCTCGAAACCGCCGAGACTGAAGACGTTGCCGAACCCGCGCCGGGTTCGCTGGAGCCGGCCAATGGCGTGATCGATCCGCTGATCGATTGCATCGTTCCGCTGCACCCGGATCGTGAAGTGTCGGGCGACCGTCTGCTGCCAGCGATGACGAAGCTGCGCCGCGCGGGCACCAAGCAGATCCATGTGGAAGGTTTGAACCCGGCCGCCAATGCGTGGGAAGCCATCCGTGCCGGTCAGCGCTATCTGGACGTGCAGGTGGCTGTGCAACTCGCCAACCGCACGGGGCCACTGAATGCGCTGGAGTTCTCGGAGTTCATCAACGCGATCGACCCGCTCTCGGAAGCGGCGGATGCCGTGCCCGAGCTGCCGGACATGAACGAGACGATTTCCAACGCGCGCGAACTCGACGCGTTTGCCGCTGAATGCGACGTGCAACTGGGCGTGAGCGTCATCTCCGATGGGGCGCCGTGGTCGGCAGCGTACGTGCAGACCGTGGCCACGCAAGACGGCCTCGTGCTCTCGCGCGACGGCACGCGCTTCACGCGCTTTCATGCTGGTGCCGACGGTATGCAGCGCGCGCTGTTCACACTGCAGTTTGGCGACACCAATTTCCTGCGCGACGACCTGACTGTCAAGGCGGGCCGCCAGATCACGCTGCTGCTCGATGTGCCTGTGGCCGAAGAGCCGGGCAAGCCGTTCAAGCTGGTGTGCGAATACGCCTACACGCTGTCGCAGCGCATGGGTGCACAGGTGGTGGATGACAACCTGCGTCCGCTGACGGAGCAATCGTTCGTTGCCATTCAGAAGCATCTGCGGGTGCTGTACGACAAGCTCGAATCGCGCGGCATTCCGGCCGGTTCGGGCGCCGCGGTGCGCTTGTTCAGCCACTGACAGACCCTATGAGCAAGACCGCAGAACCCGCGTCTGGCCCGTCACTCAAAGACAGGCCCGAGATGCGGGCAGCTTGGCTGCGCGCCGAGCTGAACCGCTACGCCCACGAGTACTACGTGCTCGACCAGCCCAGCGTGCCCGACGCTGAATACGACCGGCTCTACCGCGAGCTGGAAGCGCTGGAAGCCGAACGTCCCGAACTGAAGACGCCCGACTCGCCCACGCTGCGTGTTGGCGGGGCGATCCTGCCTGAGTTCGCGCCGGTCAAGCATGTCATTCCCATGCTGTCGATCCGCACCGAGACCGACACCACCGCCAACGGTGCACGCGCATTCGATGCCAGCGTGCGCCGCGAGCTGGGCCTCGATGACACCGACCCGCCCGTCGAATACGCCGCTGAGCTGAAGTTCGACGGTCTGGCAATCAGCCTGCGCTACGAGCGCGGCTACCTCGTGCAGGCCGCCACGCGCGGCGACGGCGCCACGGGCGAAGACGTTACGCAGAACATCCGCACGATCCGCCAGATTCCGTTGGGTGTGCACGCCGTCGATGGCGTTGTGCCCGACGTGCTGGAAGTGCGTGGCGAGGTCTACATGCGCCGCGACGATTTCGAAAAGCTCAACGCCCGCCAGCGCGAGCGGGGGGACAAGACCTTCGTCAACCCGCGCAACACGGCTGCCGGTGCAGTACGCCAGCTCGACCCGAAGATGGCTGCGGAGCGCCCGCTGTCCTTCTTCGCCTATGGCTTGGGCGAGGTGGTTGGCTGGAAGGGCATGCCCGACACGCATTCAGGCATGCTCGATGCGCTGCAGGCGTTCGGCTTTCCGGTCAGCAAGGAACGCGCGGCGGTGAAAGGCGGCGATGGGCTTGTCGAGTTCCATGACGCCATCGGCGCCAAGCGTGACAGCCTGCCGTTCGACATCGACGGCGTGGTCTACAAGGTCAATGCGCTGGGGTTGCAGCGCGAGCTGGGCTTCCGCACGCGTGAACCGCGCTGGGCGGTGGCGCACAAGTATCCGGCGCAAGAGGCACTGACCACCGTTGAGTCGATCGGCGTGCAGGTTGGCCGCACGGGTGCCATCACGCCGGTGGCGCGTCTGGTGCCGGTATTTGTTGGCGGTGTGACGGTGACCAACGCGACGCTGCACAACGAAGACGAAGTCCGCCGCAAGGACGTGCGCGTGGGCGATACCGTGATCGTGCGCCGCGCGGGTGACGTGATCCCCGAAGTGGTCAGCGTCGTGCTGGATCGCCGCCCGATGGAAGACGTGGCCGGCAGCGATCTGTTCAATCCGCAACAGCAGCCGAAGTACCCACCGTTCGAGCTGCCGAAGAGCTGCCCGGTATGTGGCTCGCACGTCGTGCGCGAAGAGGGCGAAGCGGTGGCCCGCTGCTCGGGCGGGCTGTTCTGCTCGGCGCAGCGCAAGGAGGCGATCCGTCACTTTGCCGGCCGCCGCATGATGGACATCGAAGGCCTGGGCGAGCGCTACATCGACAACCTTGTTGAGCTCGATTACGTGCGCGGCATTGCCGATCTGTACAAGCTCAAGCTCGAAGACTTCCTGGAGATGAAGCGCCGCGCTGATGAGCGCGACGGTGTGATTCCAGAGACCGTGGCAGCCGGCAAGATCGCCACCAAGTGGGCCGAGAACCTGCTTGCAGGCATCCAGGCCAGCAAGACGCCGGCACTGGCGCGCTTCCTGTTTGCGTTGGGTATTCGCCACGTGGGCGAATCGACCGCCAAGACGCTCGCCGACTGGCTGGGCAGCCTGGCCATGATCCGGCGTGCGCCAGCGCCGCTGCTGCTGGCGCTGCCGGATGTGGGCGCAACCGTGGCCGAAGCCATCGCCGATTTCTTTGCCGAGCCGAAGAATCAGCAGGCGCTGGACGCGTTGCTCGAAGCCGGTGTCGCGCCGCAAGGCGAGCATGCGCCAAACGCAAAGCTGCGCGAGAAGTTGGAGCCGGTCGAGTTGTACGCCACGCTCGGTGTGCCCAAGTTGACTGCCGCGCGCGCCAAGCAATTGGCCGTTGCCGCGCCGACGCTTGGTCAACTGGCCGGCGTGGAGGCCGATCAGTTGGCTGGCCTGCCTGCGGATGTGTCCGCATCGCTGCTCGAATGGCTGGGCTCGCATGACCATCGCGCCCAACTGGCGAAGCTCGACGCACTGCGCGACGAACTGCTCGCCGTCATGCCCGCGCAAGCCGCCGAAGAGGGTGTGCTGGCTGGCAAGACCGTCGTTCTGACGGGCACATTGCCCAACCTGACGCGCGACGACGCCAAGGCCATGCTGGAAGCGGCGGGCGCCAAGGTATCGGGTTCGGTGTCAAAGAAAACCGACTACGTCGTCGCGGGGGAAGAGGCAGGCAGCAAGCTCGCCAAGGCGGAAGAACTGGGGGTGAAGGTTCTGGATGAAGCGGGTATGCTCGCGCTGTTAAAAAAACCGGCGGGAGACCAGGCATGATCCGAAACATCCTCAAGATGGGCGATAGCCGCTTGCTGCGCGTGGCCAAGCCAGTCGAACGCTTCCACACGCCGGAGCTGACTGCCCTGATCGAAGACATGTTCGACACGATGGATGCGGCGCGCGGAGCTGGCTTGGCGGCCCCGCAGATCGGCGTGGACCTGCAGGTGGTCATCTTCGGGTTCGATCGCAACGACCGGTACCCGGATGCGCCGGCCATGCCCAAGACAGTGTTGATCAATCCCACTGTCGAGCCCCTGGGCGACGAGATGGAAGACGGCTGGGAGGGCTGCCTCTCGGTGCCCGGCCTGCGTGGTGTGGTGCCGCGCCACACGCGCCTGCGCTACACCGGTTTCGATCAGCATGGCCATGCCATCGACCGCATCGCCGAGGGCTTCCACGCCCGCGTTGTGCAGCATGAATGCGATCACCTGAACGGCGTGCTCTACCCCATGCGCGTGAAAGATTTCACCCGCTTCGGCTTTACCGAGGTGCTGTTCCCGGAATTGCCCGCCAATCACGACGACTGATCGAGACTGCGGGAGCGCCGCACCCGTGGGGGCGGGGGCGCGCGTTTCATCCACCACGGAGAAGATATGAATCGCGATGGCTTGAGGGGCTGGCGCCGGCTGGCGCTTGTGGTCGCTATGACGGCGATGCTGGGGTTGGCTGCATGCGCGGGGCCGCAGGCACCGGAAACGACGGCAGCCGCGCCGGTTGCCCAGAAGCCTCACGGCCCGGTCTGGCAACGTGTGCGTTTGGGCGCCGATGCCGTGGCCTACGATTTTCCCGTCTACGCCAACCATCCGCTTGATGGCAATCTGAGCAGCATCCGCGAAGTCGTATTCATGCAGCATGGCCTGCAGCGCAACGGCAACGACGACTACACCGCCGGCGCCGATCTGCTCCAGGCCAGCGGCCATAATCCCGACGAAGTCTTGCTGATTGCTCCGAACTTTCCCGGTACGCCCGATGAGGGTAAGGGTTTCGACGGCATGCCGGTATGGTCGGTGGATGGCTGGATCGACGGTTTCAACGCGACGAATGCACCGTACACGGACCTGAGTTCGCTCAAGGTGCTGAATGACCTGATTGGCTACGTGACCGACCCGGCGCGTGCGCCCAACGTGAAGCGTGTGACGGTGGCCGGCCATTCGGGCGGCGGTCAGATCGTGCAACGCTACGCCGTGCTCAACAACGTGGACGAGGCCATCCGCAAGCGCGGCATCGACCTGCGCTACGTTGTCGCCAACCCATCGTCGTATCTGTACTTCACGCCGGAGCGTCCGCGCGGCAAGGGCTTTGCGCGCTACAGCACCAGCGTCTGCCCTGACTACGACCACTACAAGTACGGCATGGTCGACATGGTTCCGTATGCCGCCGGCAAGACGGGCCGACAACTGTTCAACCGCTACGCGCAGCGCCACGTGACTTACCTGGCTGGCACGAGCGACAACGACCCGAACCACCGCGTGCTCGACAAGCTCTGCGGTGCCGAGGCCGAAGGCCCGACGCGCCTGGATCGCGCACGTAACTACTGGCGCTACGAGCACCACATGGCGGGGCGCAAGCGCGTCAATCACCAAGCACACGAAGTGGTTGGCGTGGGCCACGATCAGGCAAAGATGTTCGGCTCGCGCTGCGGCGCGCAAGCCGTGTTCGGCATGCCGGCATCGGCCAACACCACGGGTGCAGCCTGCCAGGCCCCGCATCTGTAATCTAAGCGGCAGGCACAAAAAAACCGGTCAGCGCGCAAATGCGTTGACCGGTTTTTTTCTTTGGGAGCAGGGCCTGCCTCAGAACTTCTCGAACGGCCCCAGGAAGCGCCACTGACCGACCGGCAGGTCGCCCAGCACGATGCTGCCCATGCGGATGCGCTTGAGGCCCACCACATCCAGACCCACCTGTTCGCACATGCGGCGAATCTGACGCTTCTTGCCTTCACGCAGCACAAAGCGCAACTGCTCTTCGTTCTGCCAGCTCACCTTTGCGGGCTTGAGTTCTTCGCCGTCGAGCGACAGGCCAAAGCGCAGCTTCTCCATCAGTTCTTCCGGGAAGATCTTGGAGATGTCGCGCTCAACCAAGCCGTCTGGCGACTCCCACACCACACGCACCAGGTACTCCTTCTCAACGGTCGAATCCTCACCGATCAGGTGGCGTGCAACGCGGCCGTCTTGCGTCAACACCAGCAAGCCGGTGGAGTCGATATCCAGTCGACCGGCGGGCGCCAATGCCCTGCGCTGCCACGGCGCGAAGCGCTTGCGTGTCGGGTCGGCTTCCCACTGATTTTCCGGCACGAACAGCGAAACGGCCGGCTGGTAGCCGTCTTCCGCTTGGCCTGATACATAGCCGACCGGTTTATGCATCAGCACGGTCACGCGCTCGCCCTGTTCAGAGCGCGCCGACTGATGGATCTCGATGATCGCATCCGGTTTGACGCGCGAACCCAGCTCGGTGACGGGCTCGCCGTCCACCAGCACCCAACCGCGCGGAATCCACTCATCGGCCTCGCGGCGCGAGCACAGACCCAGTTCGGACATGCGCTTGGACAGGCGTACCAGCCCGGCCGATTCGGTTTGCGGCGCCTGGCGCGCTGCCTGCTCTTCGGCACGACGCGGAGCGCGTTCCTCTCGTTCACGCTCGGGCCGCTGCGGACGTGCCGGGCGATCTTCGAAGCGGCGCGGCGGACGGTCGTTGTCAAAGCGGCGCGGAGGGCGTTCATCATCGAAACGGCGTGGAGCACGGTCATCGCCATAGCGGCGGGGTGGCCGTTGCTCATCGTCGAATCGACGAGGCGGGCGCTGATCGTCACCGTAACGACGCGGCGGGCGCTCATCGTCAAAGCGTCGCGGCGGACGGTCGTTGTCAAAGCGTCGCGGCGGACGTTGGTCGTCATCACGACGCGGCGCGCGTTGATCGTCGCCATAGCGGCGCGGGCGCTCGTCATCGAAGCGACGGGGCGGCCGCTGATCGTCGCCGAACCTGCGCGGCGGACGTTCGTCATCAAAGCGTCGCGGCGGACGTTGGTCGTCATCACGGCGCGGCGCGCGTTGATCGTCGCCATAGCGGCGCGGGCGCTCGTCATCGAAACGACGGGGTGGCCGTTGATCGTCGCTGAATCTGCGCGGCGGACGTTCATCATCAAACCGTCGCGGCGGACGGTCGTTGTCAAAGCGGCGCGGCGGACGTTGGTCGTCATCACGGCGCGGCGCGCGTTGATCGTCGCCATAGC
>CAUPMS010000056.1:0-19383 GCA_963512445.1 uncultured Ralstonia sp. | reverse complement strand
GCTCGTTATGTCGTTCGATATCTTCGGAAAGACCTTAACTGAACGGCATTAGCCCCACAGCGGGCGTTTTAGTCAGCACGTTCGGTTCGACCCGTCCAGTTGCTGTGATCCGGCCATCGCCCGCGGGCGACCGTTTGCGCCCCCTATCCGCACTTCGTCGCATCTTTGCTGACTGCCACAGGGTGCCCGTCTACATTGCCTCCAGACCGCCGGCTCGCCAATACATCGCCGGGACATCCAGGAGACCTTCATGACCGCCCCGTTTCCTCTGCCGCGCATCGTGGCCGTATTGATGTTGATCGCGGCTGCCGCAAGTGCATCCGCCGTCACGCTCACCGTTGTGGTGGAAGGTGCGCAAGGGCGCCAGGGCGCGGTGCGTGCCGCGATGTTCCGCGACGCTGCCGGCTGGCTCAAGCCCGATTTGGCGATCCGCGCCGACATTGCCGCGCTAGACAGCGTATCGGGCACGAGCGTTATCTTCGTGTATCCGGATTTGCCGGCCGGGCGCTACGCGCTGTCGGTGTTTCATGACGCCAACAACGACGGCAAGCTCAGCGCCAACCCGGCCGGCATTCCCATCGAGCCCTACGGCTTCAGCCGTGATGCACGCGGCCGCTTTGGCCCGCCCGCATTTGACGATGCCGCCATCGACGTGCAGGGTGACCAGCGCGTGACGATCCACCTGCATTGATGATTGAGCGAGGGCCTGCCATGCAACGCCGATCCTTTCTTGCGGTTGTGGGTGCCGCACCGTTTGACCTGACCTTGAGCGACGTGATGGCCGCCACCCCCGACCCATGGGCGGCGGAGTTTGCAGCAGCACGGCTGCAATACCCATGGCTGGCGGGCTACCAGGGCGTAAGTGCCGACATGCCGCCCCGCGCGCTCAAGGTGGAGGGCGCATTCCCGCCCGCGTTGCGTGGCGCGTTTTACCGCAATGGCCCGGCACGGCATGAGATCGGGGGCGTGCGTTATCACCACCTGTTTGATGGCGACGGCTTGATCCAGCGTTACGACATCAACGCGCAGGGCGTCACGCACCGCGGCGTGTTCGTGCGCACTGACAAGTTCGTCGCAGACACCGCCGCCGGCCGGCCGTTGCGCGCCACCTTTGGCACTGCCAGCCCCGACATGGAGCCGGTCACTTCGCCCGACAGCATCAACGTGGCCAACACCAGCCTCGTCATGCACGGCGACGAGATGCTCGCACTGTGGGAGGGCGGTTCAGCCACGCGTGTTGACCCGGATTCGCTGCGCACGCTCGGCGTGCAGACCTGGCGCGACGACTACAAGGGCATGCCGTTCTCAGCCCACCCCAAGGTTGAGCCCGGCGGCACGCTGTGGAACTTTGGCGTGAGCAGCGCGGCAGGTCTGCTGACGGTGTATTGCGTGGGCGCAGACGGCGCGCTCAAGCGTGTGGAATCGGTCAAGGTGCCGGATGTGGCGATGGTGCATGACTTTGCCGTGACGCAGCAGCACCTGGTGTTCTTGTTGCCGCCCTTCGTGTACGAGGTGGAGCGCATGCGCGCCGGCATGTCGTTCCTGGATTCGCATGTCTGGCGGCCGGAACTGGGCATGCGTGTGCTGGTGCTCGACAAGGACGACGTCACCCGCATGCGCTGGTTGCAGTTACCGGCGGGCTTTGTGTTTCACCTGGGCAATGCGTGGTCGTCGCCCGATGGGCAGGAAATCCATCTCGATTACATCCGCTCGGACGATGCGACCGTCGTCACCACATCGCTGCGCGAGCTGATGCGCGGGCAGATTCGCCCGGCACCCGGCGCACACCTCGCGCAAGTGCGCCTGAACCTGCGCACCGGCCGCGCCGAGCAGGTCAGCACTGGGCATGTGGCCGAATTTCCGAAGATCGACGCGCGCCATACGGCGCAGCGCCATCGCATGCTGTTCATGGTGGCCCACACCGCGCTGTCCTCGGGTGGCAGCGGCCCGCAGGCGCTGCATGGCTTCGACACCGTCATGCGCTTCGATACGGATTCCGGCGGGGTGCAGCAGTACCGCTTTGGGCGCCGCACGCTGGTGGAAGAGCACGTGTTCGTGCCGGCCTCGGCCACCGCCCGTGAAGGCGAGGGCTGGCTGGTCGGCACGGTGTTCGATGTGGATGCCGGCTGCACCAAACTGACGGTGTTCGATGCGCAGAACGTTTCCGCTGGGCCGGTCGCCATGGCAAGCCTGAACGGCGTAGCACCGCTTGGCCTGCATGGATTGTTCCGCGCGGCTTAGGCGCGGTTGGCTAGCCGATCAAAGCGGGTGCGTCAGCAGGCTATGGATCGTGCGCACGCCGCTCACGTAGTTGCCCATCCGCAAGTTCTCGTTGGCGGCATGCTGGTTGTTGTCGGCATTTACCAGCGGAATGATCGCGAACGGCACCTGCAGCACGCCCACGATTTCTGCGGTGGGCACGGTCCCGCCCATCATGCGGACGCGGACCGGCGCCGGGTTGGCACCAAAGCTGTCGGTCAACGATTTGTAGGCCCATGTGCCCACTGCCGAGTCGATGGGTGAGCCCGCTGCGTCCGCGCCCTCGCTCTGATACGTGAAGGTGGCGAGCTTGTCGTAGCGGCTGCGCTCTTCGTCCGTCGGGGCGTTCTTCACGAGGTGATAGCCTTGGCGTTCGATGTGCTGCTCGATCAGCTTGCCGAGGTAGGCCGCGCTGGAATCCGGCGTGGTTCGCAGGTCGAGTTCAGCGATGGCCTTGTCGGGCACGATGTTCGCCACCTTGTCGCCCACGGCGGCGGACGCCATGCCGCGCACGTTCAAAGACGGGTACTGCATCGCCTCCTGGTAATTGGCGCCGACCTTGTCGGCATGCGCAATGCCCAGGCGCTTGTTGAGCGCGGCCTGATCGTCTGGCACAGCGGCCATGATCTTGCGGTCAGCCTCGCTGATCTTGACGTGGTCGTAGTAGCCCGGCACGGTCACCCGGCCCTGATCGTTCTTCATCGATGCCAGCAGGTTGGCCAGTTGCTGCGCCGGGTTACGGGCGTAGTTGCCGTAGTGCCCGCTGTGCAGCGGCACCTTGCCGCCATAGACGGTGAGCCTGGCCTCGGCCGCACCGCGGTTGCCAAAGATCAGCGTTGGCAGGTTGCTTGCATGCATGGGGCCGTCGTGGATGACGATGGCATCGCAGCGCAGCAATTCGCGGTTTGCCTGCATCACCTTGCTGATCGACGGCGAACCTTTCTCTTCCTCGCTGTCGAGGATGATCTTGACGTTGACTGCCGGTTGAGTGCCGCCAGCCTTCAGCGCATCGATGGCCGCCAGCATCATCATGATCGGGCCCTTGTCGTCAGCGGACGAGCGGCCGAACACCCGCCATTCCGGGTCGAGCGGGCCGCTGAAAAGCTGCGCCGAGTCGATCTCTTCCCAGTTGCCCTGCGCGGTCTTGTGCTTGAGCACGGGCGTCCATGGGCTCTTCTGCGACCACTGCGCGGGAATCACCGGCTGGCCGTCCAGGTGCATGTAGAACAGCACCGTCTTGTGCGCGGCATCGGGCGCAGTGTTGTTGGATTGCAGCTCGGCATAGAGCATCGGCTTGCCGTTGTTCGCCAGCTGCTTGGTCGTGAAGCCGCGCTTGCGGAATGCCTGCTCCAACCAGTCCGCATTCTTGCGCACGTCTTCCGGCGCGATGGCGTCGTTGGGCAAGGAGATGAGTTCGAAGTATTCGCGGTACGTGGCCTGTGCGTAGCGCTCCGCATCGGCCGCCGAGAGTTCAGCCGCACTGGCGAGAGCGGTGGCGCTCAGCAGCAGCGCGGGCAGTAGTACCTGCGCGCGGCGCGCGGTGCGAAGAGTGGCGGTTTGAGGGGTTTTGCGCAGAGATAGCATGTGTGGACTCGGTTGATCGAACAATTCCATTCGACAGCAGTCTGGACACACATGCCCCGTTTGACCAGTAGCGTTTTCTCGGGATGCCTTGCAATTTGTGCAATGTGCAAAGCAGAGTCTGGCCACATTTGCGCTATCGGAACGCGGGCTCGTCAAAGCTGCGCAGCTTGCGCGAGTGCAGTGCTTCAACGCCGCTTTCGCGCAGCAGGCGCACGGCCTCCATGCCGATATCCAAGTGCTGGCTCACGCGCTGGCGGTAGAACAGGTTGGCCATGCCGCGCAGTTTGAGCTCGCCGTGCAGCGGCTTGTCCGACACGCACAGCAGGGTGCCGTAGGGCACGCGCAGGCGGAAGCCGTTGGCGGCAATCGTGGCGCTTTCCATGTCGATGGCAATCGCACGCGACTGGTTGAAGCGGCTGTACAGCGCCTGGTACTTCAGCTCCCAGTTGCGATCGTCGGTGGAGACCACCGTGCCGGTGCGCATGCGCGATTTCATGTCTGCGCCCGAGAGCCCCGTGATGCGCGCCACGGCTTCTTGCAGCGCCACCTGGATTTCTGCGATGGGCGGCACCGGCACCCACGGCGGCAGGTCCTGATCGAGCACGTGGTCATCGCGCACGTAGGCGTGGGCGAGCACGTAGTCGCCCAGCTGCTGCGAACGGCGCAGGCCGCCGCAGTGGCCGATCATCATCCAGCAATGCGGGCGCAGCACGGCCAGGTGGTCGGTGATGGTCTTGGCGTTGGACGGGCCCACGCCAATGTTGACGAGCGTCACGCCCAGGCGGTCTTCGCGTACCAGGTGGTAGGCCGGCATTTGCGGCAGGCCCTTGATGCGGTGCGCGTCGTCGGGCGCCGGCATGCCGAGTTCGTGCACGGTGTCGCCGGGCTCGACAAAGCGGATGTAGCCCTCGTCGTTGCCGTCTTCCATGAGCTTGCGGCCGAGCGCGGCAAACTCATCGACGTAGCGCTGGTAGTTGGTGAACAGCACGAAGCGCTGGAAGTGCTTGGGGTGCGTGGCGGTGTAGTGGTACAGGCGCTGCAGGGCCAGGTCCACCCGCTCGGCGGTGAACATCGACAGCGGCTGCGGCTCGTCATCAATCGGGCGGTACGTGCCGTTGGCGATGGAGTCGTCGATCTGAGCGAGGTCAGGCAGGGTGAACGCACCGCCCAGTGCGCGCGCCTGTTCGGGCGTGATATCCACGGTGGACGCTTCGACCACGAACGGCAGCGGAATCGGCCGGTTGCTCACGCCCACCACCACGGGGCTGTTGTGATAGTGCAGCAGGCTTTCGATCTGCACGCGGTAGTACTCGCGGAAGAGGTCTGGCCGTGTGAGCGTGGTGCCGTACACCCCCGGATACGCCACCGTGCCCCACGACGGCCGCGCGTCGCTCACCAGCGTTTTCGGGTCGACGGTGATGCCGAGGTAGGGATAGCAGGCGGAGAGGTCTTCGCTGCAATCTTCACCGCGCGCAAAGGCGTGGAAGCGATCACGAATCGCTTGTGCGGAGCGCTCGTAGATGGCGGTGATGCGCTCGACTGCGGTGTTGGCGTCGGTGCAGATGGCCAGGTCGTGCGCAGGATAGAGATGGGCGGTGGCGCGGGTATCGGTCATGTTTCGATCATACCGACGTTTTGTGAACGCAAGGTAGCGCTGGGGCTCAGGTCGGGGCATCCGCAAAAGGGGCGTTCGCGCCAGCGCAAAAAAGCGCTGCCGGGTCAACATTCGGGCCGGTTGCTCTGCGGGCGTGCTGATGCCGGTGCGCAACCATTTGGGCAACGCCTCAATGCCGCGCTGCACAGCAGCAAGTACGGCACGGCCACCGCCGAACACCCCGCAAAGTCGCCTGGGCCTTCAGTTTTTACATTTGCTGCCGATGGGAGTAACAGGTGATCGAATGCGCACCACGCAGTCACTCACCCGACAACAGTGCCCGATACACTGCAAGAACAACAAATAAACGGGGAGTGACCGTGAATCCACCGTCTGGCGACCGCCTCTGCCGGCATCGCCATACGCGCAGGGCGTGCCGATCATGCTGATCGCCGCATTGGCCTGCGCTGCGCTTATTTCGATCGCGCTGATCGGCCTGTCATGGCCGCGCCGCGACGACACCGAAGTCTCTGTCTTCATGCTGCTGGCGCTCGGCACCGCACTGTGGAGCGGCGCGCGCCTCATGGAGGTCGTCACCTTCGATATGCCCGTGCGCGTGGGGTGGGCCAAGGTCGCTTACATCGGAATCATGATGGTGCCCGCCGCGTGGCTGCGCATGGTGGTCGGCCTCACGCGGCCGGAGTTCAACGCGTTGCCCGTTGTCCGTGTGGGTTGGGTGTTCGCGCTGCTGGTGGCCGCCGGCTTTGTCGGGCTGGTGGCCACCAATGAGCTGCATCACCTGGTGTGGCTCGATGCGCGGTTTGTCGTCATCGACGGCGTGCAGCGCGCCGTGTTCGACCATGGGCCGATCTTCTGGGTAGCCACGGCTTACAACTATGTGTTGCTGGCCATCAGCCTTGTCCTGTTGACGCTGCCGCCCGGCGAGGTGGCGTTCTCGCTGTACGTGTTGTCGAGAATGCACGTGCGGCTGGCGCTCGTCGTCGGGCAACTGTTGCCGCTGGTGGCGCATCTCGCTTATCTGCAGCGCTGGACGACTGCGCTGGGCGGCGACCTGACGCCCGCCACGTTTGCGCTCAGCACCGCATTGCTCGGCTGGGTCGTGTTGCGCCCGCGCCTGCGCGACACCGCCGCCTATGCACGCGGCAAGATCATCGAAGCCATGCGCGACGGCTGCATTGTGCTGGCGCGCGATGGCTCCATCGCCAGCATGAATACCGCCGCGCGCTATTTGCTGCCGGGTGCTCAGGTGCACGCGCGGCCGCCGCCGGTGCTGGGCGTGCCGGCCATCCTGCGCGAGTTCGAGCGCACGCGCCTGCCCAACCGGCACCAGGTCTGGCTGCCTGAAACCGGCCGCACGCTGGAGATGACGCTCGAAGGTTTGACGGATGCACGTGGCCGCCACGCTGGCGTTTTTCTGCTGCTGCGCGACGTGACGGTCGAGCAGTTGCAGCGCGCCGGCATGGCCAACGCCCAGGATGCCCTGCGCGGCGAGTTGCAGCGCACGCAGGCCAAGCTCAGCGTGCTCGAGAACGACGTCAACCGCGATGCGCTCACGCACCTGTTCAACCGCCGATTCTTCGAGACGCAGGGCCAGCGCCTGCTCGACCACGCGCGCCGCGACAGTCGCCCCGTCACGCTGGCACTGTTCGATATCGATTGCTTCAAGCAATACAACGACACCTATGGCCATCTGCAAGGCGACGATTGCCTGCGCATGGTGGCCGACACGCTGGGCTTGGCGTGCCGCCATCCCGATGACTTCATTGCCCGCGTGGGCGGCGAAGAATTTGTCGCCATGCTCTTCGACCTGAACCACGACGACGCGCGCCACGCCGTCGCCCACGTCGTCGCAACGATGGCCGAGCGCGGGCAACCCCATGCGGCATCGACCGTGGCGTCGTACGTCACCCTGTCAGCGGGTGTCGTCACGCTCACGCCGGGCGATGAGCGTCTGGATGTGCTGTTCGAATGGGCCGACGCCGCGCTCTATGACGCCAAGCGCAGCGGGCGCAACACGCTGCGCTTTCATCACGGTGCGCCGGGGTTGCGCAGTGTTTCGAGTGGGGAGTGAGTGGTACGTGTGCTGTGCGTGCAGAAGGCTGTCAGCGTTCCGACAGGCGGGGGAAATAGAGCGAGAAACAGGCTCCCGCGCCCTCCGTGGACTGGCACTCGATGCGCCCGCCGAAGGATTCCATGACGCGCCTGCAGAACGTCAGCCCCATGCCGTGCCCGCTGCCGTAGCGCTTGGTGGAGAAGAACGCATCGAAGATGCGGCTCTGATGACTGGCGGCAATGCCGCAGCCCGTATCCCGGAAGGCGATCACAAAGTGTTCTGCGCTCCAACTGGCCGAGATGGTGATCGCGCCTTGGCCGGCGGTATGGATGGCATACAGCGCGTTTTTGATGAGGTTGAAGACTACGTAGATGAGCAGCGTTTCGGAGCCAAGGAAGCGCCACTCCGGGTCGAACGCCTCTAGTGTCAGGCGCGTGCGCTCGCCAGGCTGGAACGGGTAACGTTCGACGGCCTCGGCCACGCATTCATAGAGGCTGTGGCTGGCAAACTGCCGTGTGTCGAGCCGGTCCAGCGTGATCGATGCCAGCGCCATGTCGATCACGGTGTGGGCGGTGCTCACTTCGGCGTCGATGGCGCTGGCAAGTCGGCTGACGCGCTGGATTGTGGCTGGCGGCAGCGTTTCCGTAGACAGGCCATGGCTTACTGCCAACTGGTAGCCTTTGGCGATGATGGGCCATACGCGGGCCATTTCAGTTGCCTGCAGGCGGATGCTGGCCAAGGGTGTGCGCAGTTCATGCGCGATGCCGGCGGCCAGCGCATAGGGCCGCATGAGGTCGAGCTTGACCAGCGCCCACGCGAGCAACAGCGGGCTGCACACAATAAACATCACGCCCGGTGGATACGGTGCCAAGCCATAGTTCACGGCGTAGTCGGATGCCGCCACCGAGTACACCGCCACACCAAGGACGCAGAGTTGCAGACGTTTGCGTTTTTCCACAGTGGCGTGCCGTTGCTCGGCATAAAGCAACCAGAGACTGCGCAGGATCAGCAGGGTGGTCTGGGTAATGTGTACAGCCTCCAGCGGCCCTGCTTTGGGATAAAACCCGAAATCGAACCGCCGTACACCGGCAATCACCCAGTCACTGGTGAGCAGCAGCACCATGAGCACCGCGGCCAGTGTGTACGACGCCAGCAACCAGCGCCGCTCCGTCGATCGTTCGGTTATCTCGACGGCAAAGTGATAGATCGTGGTCGGCAGCGGAAGGATCGCGAGCCAGCCCGCCTTGGCCAGCAGTTGCGCGGTCGGCACATCGCTGGCCCGGAACAGGAATGCCCAGAGCCCTTGCCACAACGCGGTGAGAACGGCCAGGCTGAAGAACGCCAAGCTGGCGCGGGTGCGCCCGCGCGTGTTCAGGACATAAACGCCGGTGAACAGAAACAGCGACGAGGCGAAGGCAGGGAGGAGGGCATACATGATCGATGGCTGGCAGAAAGACGCATAGAACTGCCTGCTGATGGGCGCTGGCAACCCCGCAGGGTACTGGCAACCACCCTTTCCGAAAACGCGCCCGACATCATATCTTTTTCATTCTGATTTAAGTGGGATCCAGAGAAGGCCGCGATGCAACGGCGCTTTCTCCGTGGATTAGATAAAAAGTATTAGTTCGCCTCGAGCATCATCGCGTCGATCGCAAACGAATGATCGGGCGCCACGGCAAAGTAGGTGCGCGCTTCGTCTGCAGCGTGGTCGAACAGGTCGCGGATGGCATCGGCGCGCACCTGCGGGGTGCGGATGCGTGCGATCCAGGTGTCGAACGCCATCGTCAGCTTCCAGGTGCGTGGGGTGCCGGGCTGGAATCCGGCGTCGGCCAGCATGGCCTGCCACTCCGACACCCGGTAGTCGCGCACGTGCGATGCATCGCGCAGCACCTCGGCGGTTTGCAGCAGGGTGTCGAGCAGCGGCGCTTCCGGCGCAACGATATCTACGACGACGAGCTTGCCGCCGGGTTTGAGCACGCGGCGCGCTTCAGCCAGGCCCTTGCGCACGTCGTACCAGTGGTGTGCAGAAAAACGCGTGGCGACGATGTCGAACGCGGCATCGTCAAACGGCAGCGCTTCGGCACGGCCGGCTTGCATGTGCAATTGCGCAAGGCCGCGCCGCGCGGCTTCTGCGGCCACCACGCCCAGCATGTCTTCCGACAAGTCGTACGCCACCAGGGCCGCCACGTGCGGCGCCATGGCAAAGCTCACGTGCCCCCCGCCGCAGCCGAGGTCGAGCACCTTGGCCTGCGGCACCGATTGCGCCAGCGCAGCCAGCGCGTCGAGATCGGCGCCCTGGGCGTGGACGGCGCTGGTCAGGTAGGCCTGGGCGACCTGGCCGAATTGCTGGTCGACGAGTCGATGCTGCTGCATGGCGGCTCCTTTCTTCTGATGGGGACGAGGAGCGGCCAGTGTAGGAGCGCGGCCCGCGCGGCGAAATTCGTGATTGGCGAAGGCGGGTATCGCGCGGGGGAGGGATGTCGTCTTAGACGAAGCGGAACAGTTGCGCGGGTGTGTCGACCAGCACCTGCTTGCGGTCAGCCGGGTTGGGCAGCAGCACATCGACGAAGGCCCACATCTTGTCGTAGTTGATCTGCGATTCGAACTGCGTGTGCGGCCAATCGCTGCCCCAGGCGAGGCGGTCCAGGCCGAGCGCATCTTTCAGGCGCGGCATGGCCGCCTGCGCGATGGCTTCGCCGCGGCCGCTGTCGCCGGTCTTGCCGTTTCGGTAAGCGCCGGAAATCTTCACCCACACGCGGCGCGAGCGGCCCGCGACGAGCAGCGCGGCAAAGCCGGGGTCGTCCACGCCGAGTGCGGGGTCGGGGCGGCCGAAGTGGTCGACCACCACGTTTACCTGTGCTTCCAGCAGCGGTGGCAGCAGCACGGGCAGGCGGCGTGCCTCCACATGCAGCTCCACATGCCAGCCGAGCGCGTGCAGACGCGCCAACGCGGCTTGCCACACGGGCGATTTCAGCTGCGGGTCCGCCGCGCCGATCAGGTTCAGGCGGATGCCGACGATGCCCTCGGCGTTCATCTGCGTGAGCAAGGTCTCAGGCGCGGCCGGGTCGATGACGGCCACACCCCGCAGGCGCTGCGGCGCTTGCTTGAGCGCGGCCAGCAGGTAGCTGTTGTCGACACCCAGGAAGCTCGGCTGGATCAGCACACCATGCGACACGCCATGCGCGTCAAGCTGCGCGAGGTAGGCTGACAGCGGTGCGTCATACGCGGGTGCGTAGCGGCGCGCGTTGGCCAGCGGCAGGCCGCGCTCGAACACATGCGCGTGCGTGTCAATGGCGGTGAAGCGCGCGGAAGAATCGCGTGTGACGTCGCCGTTGCCGGTGACGGCGCAACCGGCGAGGGCGGTGGAACCTAACATGGCAAGCAACCCGGTGTTGAACGCGCGGCGAGTGGGCATGGGGTCTCCTGTCGGCGACGGATGGAAGGCGTCGTCATGATGTGGTTTTGGGTGTTCAGACAGTGACCGCGGCCAGATCGCGGCCGCGCGTCTCGGGCAGCATCAGCACCGCCACTGCGACGATGGCGTATGCGATGGCCGCATCGATGCCGATGGCCGTGCCCAGCGACATGGACGCGCTCATCTTGCCCACCAGCACCGGGAATGCGGCTGACACCACGCGGCCGAAGTTGTAGCAAAAGCCCACGCCCGTGCCGCGCACGCCCTGCGGATACAGCTCGTTGAACAGCGCACCCATGCTGGCCGGAATGCCTGCCGCAAAGAAGCCCAGCGGAAAGCCCAGTACCAGCATCGCGCCATCGGACAGCGGCACCAGCAGGTACACCAGCACCGTCACCACGCAGCAGCACGAGAACAGCAGGATGTTGCCGCGACGGCCAAGCACGTCCAGCAGCCACGCGCTGGCCATGCAGCCGCACCAGAACGCGAAGATGATCACCGCCAGGTAGCCGCCCGTGCCAAGCACTGACAGGTGGCGCTCCGTTTTCAGATACGTCGGCAGCCACGTCATCAGCGCGTAGTAGCCGCCGTGTGCGCCCACGCCGAGCAGGCCGCCGATGAGCGTCATGCGCAGCACCTGCGGGCGGAAGATGTCGAACAGCGGGAAGCGCGAGATCGGCATTGCGTCTGCATTTGCTGCCGGCTTGGCGGCTGGCACGGGTTCTTGCACACCGCGCCGGATGTAGATGATGAGCAGCGCCGGCAGCAGGCCCGCGGCAAACATCACGCGCCAGGCGAGATCCGGTTCGATGAACGAATACGTGAGGGCGTACAGCAGCACCGCCGCGCCCCAGCCCACGGCCCACGCGCTTTGCACGGTGCCCATGGCCTTGCCACGGTGGCTGGCGCGGATGCTCTCGGCCATCAGCACGGCGCCTGCTGCCCATTCCCCGCCAAAGCCGAAGCCCTGGATGGCCTTGAGCACCAGGAACTGCTCGAAGTTCTGCGCAAAGGCAGACGCAAACGTCGCCACCGAGAACCACAGCACCGTGATCTGCAGCGTGCGCACGCGGCCAAAGCGGTCAGTCAGTGCGCCGGCAATCCAGCCGCCCAGGGCGGAGGCCACCAGCGTGACGCCCGACACCAGCCCGGCCTCGGCCTTGCCGATGTGCCACGCCGCGATGATGGTCGGGATGACGAGGCTGAACATTTGCACGTCCAGCGCGTCGAGCGCCCAGCCGCCAAAGCAGGCCCAGAACGTGCGCTTCTCCCCTTTTGAAATCTCTTTGAACCAGCCGAACATGCGGTCTCCTCCGGGTGACGTGAGCAGTGTGCCGCTTTTGTTACGGCGCATACATTGCTCTAGTCATCTATATGAATAGAGGAATTTTAGGGCGAGCGAACGGACGGTGCAGTTGGTGTTAACCCGCGCGAATGCGTGAAAGGGCGATCAGGTGTGCAGCAGGGCGACGGGCAATTGCGCCAGCACCTGGCCTGGTGCGAGGCGCGGGCTGTGCAACACCTGGCCGTCGAATGCACTGTGCAGTGCGCTGTGGGAGAGGGCGGCCGGCAGGCAGACCGTGGTGTCTCGCCATGCGCCGTCAGCAAACGTCAATGTGCCGCCATGGCCCAGCAGGGCGGATGCATGCAGCGGCACGATCACGACGATCGCCTGGGCGCCATGCATGCGCGCAAACGCAAACACGTGCTGCGCGCCGCTGCCCGTGACGGCCAGTGGTTGGTAGTCGCCGGATTCAAACACCGCCGGCAGCGCGGTGCGTACGGCCAGTGCGCGTGCCAGTACGGCTTGCTTGATGCGGCCATCGGTCCAATGCGTGAGCAACGACGCGAGGCTGTGCTCCGCATGCACGTGCAATGCGCGCAATGCACGATGCCGCGCCGCATAGTCGACGGGCCGGCGGTTGTCGGGGTCGACCAGGCTTGTATCCCAGAAATCGGTGCCCTGGTAGAGATCGGGCACGCCGGGCAGTGTGGCGCGCAACAAGGTCTGCGCGAGGCTGTTGATGGCCGAGGCCGGTGCCACGCTTTGCACAAAGGCTGACAGCGATGGCAGGAAGCTCGAGGCAGCGTCACCGGTGAGCAGCGTGAAGACGAAATCGCGGCTGGCGGCTTCATAAGCTGCATCGGGCGCGAACCAGTCGGTGCGCAGCTTGGCTTCGCGCTGTGCCTTCTCTTGCCATTGCGCGACACGCTCGGCCAGTTCGCGCACGGCATCGGCGTCGTGCCAATCGAGCCCCGCTGGCCAGATGCCCACCAGCGTTTGATACAGCATCCACTGCGCAGCGGGCGAGGGGGCCGGGCCAGGGTTGAGACCGCCGTTGAGACAATCGGGCAGATGGCGCACCCACACAGCGTGTTCGGCGCGCCATTGGTGTGCGGCGGCCAGCCATTGCGCTGGCCGTTCCGACAGCACGGCCAACCGCGTGCGCACGTCTTCGCCGCGCTTGTGGTCGTGCGTGGCGGTGGTCAGCATTGCGTGCGGCCAGGTTCGCGCGCGCACCTGCATGGCGTGATGAAACGCGTTGGCGCTCATGGAAAATTCACCGGGGTCTGCGCCGACCTCGTTGCGCGACAGGAGCCGCCCGTAGCGGTAGCACGCGGTGTCTTCCACCGCCTTGGCCGCCACCGGCGACGACAATTGCTGGCAGCGCCGCAACGCCAGTTGCTGCAGCTTGTCGTGCCCTGCGGGGTGCCCGCCCAGCCATGCATCAAGCCAGCCGAGCACCGGTTGATCAACGCGCCGCAGGCAGCGTGCCGCCCCGGCCATGGCGGTTTGCACGATGGCCGAATCCTGTGCATCGCGTTGCTGCGCGTTCGCATAGGTGCGATACACCGGAAAGTGGATGATCACCTCGGCCAGCGCACGGCGGATGGCATGCCACGTTACGTCGTGCGTGCTGCGCTGCTGCTGTGCCACCGCATGCAGCGCGGACGTGGCTCCATCGAGTTCCGCCGCAAAGTGCGCATGCAGAATCTGCCGGCGCGCGGGCACTGCCGTGGCCGAGAACGGTGCTTCAGCCGCCGGCGCACCAATCCATTCCAGCCAGCCTTGGGTGAGCACGGTCTCGCCGTGCGCATCGTGCAGCAGCGCGCCGACCTGGTTCATGAAGTCGTAGCCGCTGGTGCCGTCAACGCCCCAATCGGTGCGCATCGCTTCATCGTGCGCGAGGATTTTTTCGACGACGATCCACGGGCGGCTCGTGAGCCTGTCTGCGGGGCGTGCGGCGTGCTCGGCTTGCAAGCGGCGGCGTAGCTGGCGGCAATAGGCGGCTGGGTCGGCCAGGCCGTCAACGTGGTCGATGCGCACGCCGTCAATCCAACCCAGGCGGTAGAGCCGGAACAGCAGCGCGTGCGTGGCTTCAAACACCTCGGCGCGTTCCATGCGCAGGCCGGCCAGCGAGCCAATGTCGAAGAAGCGGCGCCAGTTGATCTCGTCGTTGGCGGTGCGCCAGTGGGTGAGGCGCCAGTGCTGGCGCGCCATCAATGCATCGAGTTGATCGGGCTGTGCGTTGAGCGCGCGCATGGCCTCGGCGATGTGTGCAGCGCCTGCTTCGGTGGTGGCGAGATTGCGCAGTGCATCGCGTGCCTCGTCGGCGCGCTCGCGGCGCGTGCGCAGCGAGCGGACCGTGCCGAGCGCGGCAAAACGGTCGGCTACCGCGTGGGTGGCTGTGGCCGTGTTGCCGGTGCGAAGCAGCGCGGCATAGTCGGCCAGCGTAATCGGGAAGCGGTGGTCGTAATACGCAATGGCCAGCCGTGCCGCCGTGTCGTCGTAGGTGAGCTGTAGGCGGCCGCCGGTCAGCGCGTCGGCGTAGCTTTCCCCCAGGAACGGCGCGAGCACCTTGTTGCGCAGTGCGGGGTTGGGCGGTTGCCAGTCGATGTCGAAGACACCTGCGTAAGCGCTGTCGGGGCCGGACTCGAGCACGTCCAGCCACCACGCGTTGTGCGCGCCGCCCACGCCCATGTGGTTCGGCACGATATCGACGACCAGCCCCATGCCGCGCGCATGTAGTGCGTCCACCAACCGCTCGAGCGCAGTTTCGCCGCCCAGTTCGGGGTTGACGCGTGTCGGGTCGACCACGTCGTAGCCGTGCGTGGAGCCCGGCTGCGCCGTGGTGATGGGCGACGTGTAGAGATGCGAGATGCCGAGCGCAGCGAAGTCATCGAGCAACGCGCGTGCGTGGTCGAACGTGAAATCACGGTGCAATTGCAGCCGCACCGTGGCGCGTGGCACGCGCTGAAGGGGGACGGGCACGGTGGGGACGGAGGGTGCGCTCATGGCTTGCTCATGCGCGCATTGGCCAGTGCGGATAGACGTGCCCGTGCCGCTGGTGTGTCGAGCAGCGTTGCGGCCGGCCCCGGCATGCGACGTCGCCAGTTCGGGTGCGTGTCGATCGTGCTCGGCAGGTTGGGTTGCTCCACAAGCCCCAGCAAGTCTTCAAGCGGTACGAGTGCCAGCGGCGTCGGGGCCGCGCCTGTGAATACGGTGGCCGCCGTGGCAAAGTCTTGCGCGCTGGCTTGCAGAATGACTTCCGCTTGCGCAGTGGTGGCCGCGCGCGCCTGCTCCAACGCGGCTTGCAGGGGCGCCACGCAGATCCCCGGCACACCGCCGTCGGCCAGCACCTGCCGGTTGTGCTCCGCAAAGGCCGCGACAAGCGCTGTGCGATCGTCCATGCGGCGCACCTGCGCTTCGCCCTCGCTCATGCCGGCCGGCAGCAGGCCGAGCTGGGCTTGCCAGCGCAGATCGTTGCCGATCCACCACCCGGCGAGCGTGGGCAAGTCGTGCGTGGTGGTCATCGCGACGGAGGCGGGTGCCCAAGTGTGCGGTGCCTTGAAGGGGACAACCTCGGGCGCATCGTTACGCGTGTATTCGCGTTCGAACCAGAGGATGCGCATGCCGAGCAACCCATCGTCGGCGAGCTTGTCGCGCAGGCCCGGCGGTACGGTGCCAAGGTCTTCACCGATGACGATGCAGCGGTTGCGCCACGATTCCAGCGCCACAAGCCGCAGCAGATCCTGCATGGGGTAGCGCAGGTACACGCCATCAAGCGGCTGTGCGCCGTCGGGAATCACCCATAGCCGCATGAGCCCGAGCACGTGGTCGATACGCACCCCGCCGGGCACGGCCATCACCGCGCGCAGCATCTCGATGAACGCCGTAAAGCCCTGCGTGCGCATGGCACGCGGGCTGAACGCGGTCAGGCCCCAGCCCTGGCCCTGTGCGTTGAACACATCGGGCGGCGCACCCACCGTCACGCCGATCAGCAGATCCCGCTGCCGCGCCCACGCGTGGCTGCCCGCGCTGTCGGTGCCCACAGCCAGGTCGGCGATCAGGCCAATGGCCATGCCGGCGCTTTCCGCGGTACGTTGCGCGGCGGCCCACTGGCGTGCCGCCGCCCATTGCAGGAAGAGGTGAAAATTCACGTCGTCTTCATGCTCGCGTGCGAATGCCTGCACGGCCAGGTAGGTCGGGTCTTGATACTGCGCGGGCCACTGCTTCCAATGCGCGGGCCCAAGGTGTGCATTCAGCGCTTCAAAGTGTGCGTGGTCGCGCAAGCGGGCGCCGCCATCGATGCAGTGCGCACGAAAATCGTCCAGCAGCATCTGGGCGGTGGTATCGCCCAGCGGCGCCTGCAGCAGGCGGCGATGCAGCGCGCGCAGCACCGTCATGCGTGCGTTGCCGCTGGCCGGCCAGTCGATGAACGTTGCGGCTTCCAGGCGGGCATAGTCGTCAACGAGATTGCAGTCGACCACCGTTTGGCGCACGGCTTTGTCCCCAAAGAGCGCGGCGGGGTCGATCATCCACGCGTTCAGAAACAGGCGGCTGGACGGCGAATACGGCGAATAGCGACGCGCATCGGCGCTGAACATAGCGTGCACGGGGCTGAGCGCCAGCGCATCCGCGCCGTGCTGTGCGAGGTGCCGCGCCAGCGCACCCGCAGCGGTGTAGTCGCCCAGGCCGGCGCTGCAGGCCGCGCGTTCGTCGCCGTCTTGCAGACGATGGCGCAAGCCATAGAGCTGCGCGGAGCCACCCCACAGGCGAGCGTCGGCAGGGCGGTCGTGCTCGCGCAGCGCATCGGCCACGCCGTAGCAGCGTGCCGGGGCAATGGCCAGCGTGGCTTCGATCACGGTGCCCGGCCCCGCGTCGATGGTGAGGCGGTGATAGCCCACGGCCTGCACTGGTGCCAGCCACAGCGTAGCGTGGTGCCCGCTTGCGCTGACGCTGATCTGGCCTTCGGTACTGCCGTCGGATTCAAAGTCGACGCGATAGGTTTGTCCGCCAAGCAACGCAGCTTGCGGCGCAGACGTCTGCAGCACGATGGGCTGCCCGGCCACGCCGGTCACGAGCGGCGGTATGGCCACCGCTTCGGCTTCTGCGTGCAGGCGCGCCTGGCTTTCCGACACCTGGGCCGGTGTGCCGGCCGGCAGCCCAAGCGTGAACAGCACGGCGCGCAGCACTTCGTCGGCCACGCGCACGGGGCGGCTGGCGGCATCTTCCCAGTCGACCAGCAGCCCGGCATCGGTGGCCAGTTGCTGGAGTGGCGTGCGCTGCGTGCCGGATGATTGGGGGGTGCGTTCCATGGTGCGTTGGCCCGTTGGCTGGTGTCAGACGTCAGGCGGGCGACGGCGTGTGCAACAGGGCCACGCATGCGCGCTCGGGCAGGCGATGCGCGATCAGTGCGGCGGCGGCACCCTCGCGCGATTCGTGTAGCAGATCGGCAGGGCTGCCCGCGAGCACAGTGGGCACTGCCACCGGTTGGTCGGCCAGGTTGAGCATCAGCGTGAGCACGCTGGCGTCACCCAAGCGCCAGCGGGCAATGGCGCCAGCGTGGCCCAGTGCCACCGCATCGAGCGCGCGTGCATTGGGCAGGCGCGGGATGATTGCTGCGTGGCGCAACGCAAGCAGCCGGTGCATGCGGTTGAGCGTGTTGAGCGCTTCGGGTCGGCTCAGATCCGCCTCGCCGGGGCAGGAGGCGAGATAGGTGCGCTCATCGTTCGGGTCGGGAATGCGCTCGCGCTGGTGCGGATCAGCAAACGCCGCGAACTGCGCAAACTCGCGGCGACGGCCTTCGCGCACGGCTTCGGCCAGCACGCCGTGATGGCTGGTGAAGTACTGAAACGGGCATGTGCTGCCCCATTCCTCGCCCATGAACAGCATCGGAATCTGCGGGCTCAGCAGCAACAGCACCTGCGCCGCGCGCAGCGCATCGGGGTGCGCAAGCTGCGTCAGCCGTTCGCCAAAGGCGCGGTTGCCGATCTGGTCGTGGTTCTGCAGGAATAGCACGAACGCGGTGGGCGGCAAGTGCGCGCTGGGCTCGCCGCGCGGTGCGTTGTCATGGATAGATGATGGATCGCCCTGGTAGCAGAAGCCGTCTTGCAGCACGCGCGCCAAGTGCTGTGCAGGCGCATCGGCATAGGCGGCGTAGTAGGCCTCGCGCTCGCCGGTGAGCAGCACGTGCAGCACGTTGTGACCGTCGTCGTTCCATTGCGCTTCAAAGTCGCCATGGGTATCGGCTGCAGTGCTCCCGCCATGCAGGAGCGACGCCGCGTTGTGCTCGTTCTCCAGCACGAGATGCACGTGCCGGCCTGGCTCTACCGACAGCCGCACGCGCGCAGCGAGTTCGCCCAGCCAGTCGCGCTCGGAGATGGCGTGCACGGCATCGAGCCGCAGGCCGTCAACGCGATATTCCATCAGCCACATCAGCGCGTTCTGGATGAAGAACTCGCGCACCTGTGGCATGCGGAAATCGATGGCGGCGCCCCACGGCGTATGCACGTCGTCGCGGAAGAAGTGGCGTGCGTAGTGGTGCAGGTAATTGCCGTCGGGCCCGAAGTGGTTGTAGACCACATCGAGAAACACCATCATGCCCAGCCCGTGCGCGGTGTCGATCAACGCCTTGAGATCGTCCGGCGTGCCGTAGCTTGCGTCTGGCGCGAAGGGCAGCACGCCGTCATAGCCCCAGTTGCGCGCGCCCGGAAACTCCGCCACCGGCATCAGCTCGATGGCCGTGATGCCCAGTTGCGCCAGTCCGGGCAGCCGTGCGCGCACGCCCTTGAAGCCACCCAGTGCGCCAACGTGCAACTCGTACACCACCGTCTCGTGCCAGGGCCGGCCTTGCCAGTTGGCGTGCTGCCAACGGTAGCGCTGCGGATCGATGACGAGGCTCGGGCCCGGCAGGTCTTGCCATTGCGCGCGTGCGGCCGGGTCGGGCACCGATAGCGTCACGCCGTTCTGGTTGGTGATGCGGTAGCGGTAGCATGTGCCGGCGCCCACGGGTGCCACGACTGCATACCAGCCGTCGGGCTCGGCATCCATGGGGATGAGCTGGCTGCCACGGGCGTTGTCGATGTCGATCCACGCGGCCGTGGCGTCGGGCGCCCACAGCCGGAAGCGCGTGGTGCCGTTGGCCAGGACGGTGGCACCAAACGGCATGTCGT
>CAUPMS010000055.1:0-23559 GCA_963512445.1 uncultured Ralstonia sp. | reverse complement strand
GCCACGCCGCGTAGTTCAGCCAGACGATCAGCGCCCAGGTTTCCTTCGGGTCCCAACTCCAGTAGCCGCCCCAGGCGTCAGCCGCCCACAGCGCACCGAGAATCGTGGCGATGGTGAAGAATGCAAAGCCGACAGTGATGGCCTTGTACATCACATCGTCCAGCACTTCGAGCGACGGCAGGCGATCGGCCAACACGCCACGCTCCTTCAGCAGATAAGCCGCGCCCACCATGGCCGCCAGCGAGAACGTGCCGTAGCCGATGAAGTTGGCCGGCACATGGATCTTCATCCACCAGCTTTGCAGCGCCGGTACCAGCGGCTGGATCTCCTGCGCGCCGCGCGACACCGTGTACCACAGCAGAAAGCCCACCGCTGCCGACACCACCAGCATCACGAACGGCCCCAGGGCGCGCGTCTTGTAGCGCTGCTCGTAGTGCAGATAAAACAGCGAGGTAATCAGCGTGAAGAGGATGAACACCTCGTACAGATTTGAGATGGGGATGTGACCGATATCCGCACCCACCAGGTACGACTCATACCAGCGCACGAGCATGCCGGTCAGGCCCAGCACCACCGCTGCCCAGCACAGCTTGCTGCCGATCGACCCGCCCGCTTCCCAGCGCAGCAAGAACCCCGTCCAGAAGAACAGCGTAGAGAGGAAGATCAGCGCGCTCATCCACAGGATGGCCGACTGGCTGGCGAGGAAATACTTGAGGAAGAAAGCGTGCTCAGCGCGGGCGAGATCCGGACCATTGGCGCCGGCATATTGCGAGATGCCGAACAGCGACAGCATCGCAATGCCCATCATCAGCACGCGCACCGGCTTCCACGTCCAGCCCAGCCATGCAAAGGCCGGCACAGCAGCAACGAGGATGCCGCGCTCGTAGCCGTCCATGTAGGCGCCGTAGCGCGAGAAGGCATAACCGGCGCCGGCCGCCAGCATCACGACAAACAGCCAGTCGAACCAGCCCAGGCGGCGGAAATACGACGGGCGTTGCAGCGCACCCAGATCAGCGCTCGCCACGGTCGTTTGGGGATTGGTCGCTTCCATCACCTGCTCACTTCGTTGGGTTGGGGTCGACGCTCGCTGCACTGGCGGCATCGGGGGCGCTGGGGGCTCCTGCCACGGCGCGGATATCGTGCTTGAGGCGCTCGAACTCGCGGTCGAAATCGAGCGTGCGGCGCATAGTCGACATGGCGGTCAGCACATGTGCGCCGGAGGTGCTTTCGTTGGACTGACCGGATTGCGGTCGGATCCACAGCCACCAGCGGCGCTCCCGCACGTAGAACATCGAGAAGACGCCCAGCACCAGCAGCAACGACCCAAGATACACGATGTTTTTGCCCGGCGCACGCGTGAGCTGGAACACGCTGGCCTGCACCTGCTGGAAGTCGGTGAGCTGCAAATACACCGGTGCGCCGTAGAAAACGTTGTCTGACAGCGCATTGATCGCGCTCTGCAACCACTGGCTGCTGGCGGCATCTACCGTGGGTGCAGGCTGGCCATCCTGCACGCGGGCCAGTTGCCACAGTTCCCACATCGAGCTGTTGATGATCTTCATCAGCACATCGGCGGCTTTCTCACGCTCACCTTCGGGCACCGATTTCTGCAGGAACGTCGCGACGGCGGCAAAGCCGCCTTGCGCATCAGTGGCGCCGTCCTTCACATCGGCGGCGCCGGCAAACAGATCGAGCGCGCGACGGGCGCTTTCCATCAACTGGTTGCGCAGTTCCGCACGCTGTTCGCCGGGCATCGAGAGCAGCGCAAACCGGCGCGCGGCTTCGGTGCGCATCGCCGGGTTCTGCAGCGCGGCACGCAGGCGCATCCAGTCGCTCACGGTGCCTTGTGCATCGGCGGGAATGCGCAGATAGCGGAACGGCTCGTCCGGCTGCGAGCGCATGCCGGCCAGAAACACCGATTGCCCATCCAGCGTGACCGGCAGCATGTAGTTGCTGAACTCGTGCGCTTGGCCGTTGGCGTCGCGCAGCTTGTACTGCACCGAGGGGCCGACGTTGCGCAGGTCGCGGTCGTGGGTCATCTTGGTGACGTTGCCAAGCTCGGCGCGCAGACCACTCTGCGCGGCGCCCTTCTTGCCGACACCGCGCGCGTCCTGCTTGCCCGAGGCGTCCGTGACCGTTTCGACGTTCATGAGGCGGAAGTTGGAGAACTCCACCGTGTAGTCGCCCCCCTTGCCGGTGAGCTTCGAGCTTTCGCCCACCACGCCCGACATGTCGAACGTCTTGGCGTTATCACCGTGCATCGGGAAGCCGGTCAGCTTGAGCTTCGAGCCGCCGTCTTCAAAGCTCGACTGGTAGATCGCCACGCCGTCATACACGAACGGCTTGTTCACCTCGACGCGCGCATCGGTCTGCTTGCCGGTGCGGCGGTCTGTCACAACGATGTCGCTGGCGAACAGCTTGGGCATACCGGTCGAATAATGCTCCACGGTGAACTTCTTGAGCGTGATCATGAACGGCAAGTCCTGGATCAGCGCCCCATCGGCAATGTTCAAAATCGCCGTGCTGACGGTCGAGCCTTCCGGCACGAACGCGTTACCGCGAAAGCCCGGGTTGGAGGTCGACAGGCGGTGCTCCGTCCCGATGTCGCTGATGACGGCATTGCCCTTGATGGGTGATTTGCCGCCAAACCACATCTGCGCGCGGATCATCATGTCGCCGTCCAACAAGCCGCCGATACAGATCACGACGATGGCCGTGTGCGCGAGGATGTAGCCGATCTTATTGCCCGCGCCAGCCTTGGCCGTGATGAGCGTGGCGCCACCATCGCGCGCGAACGCCTTGATGCGAAAGCCGCGGTTCTGTGCAAGCGCAGCCAAGCGTGCGATCACAGTCGCGGCGTCGATGGGCGCGTCGAATTCGTCCCGGTGGTGGAACGCACGCAGGCTGCCTTCGCGCACGTTCTCGCGCCAGGAGCGCATGTCGGCCAGCATCTTCGGCGCATTGCGCACGATGCACAGCGAGGTCGACACCACGAGGAACGTCAGAATCAGCAAGAACCACCACGCGCTGTAGACCGTGGGCAGCGTCAGCGAGCGGAACACATCGGCCCAGAACGGCCCGAACTGGTTGACGTAGTTCGGGTACGGCTCGTTCTGCTTGAGCACCGTGCCGATCACGCTGGCAACGGCAATCACCGTCAGCAAGCTGATCGCAAAGCGCATCGACGACAGCAACTCAACCGTTTCGCGCAACGCGCGGCGGCGGGAGCGGATCTGGACGCCAGAAGTGGAGACCGAAGACATGCGGGATAAAAACCTGTTCAGAAACGAAAACAGGGTGGCGATGCCAGGCGCATTGCCACCCTGTTCTTCTTGTTGATTGTGCGACCGTCACATGACGGCCGGGTGCGGCAGATTAGCGCAGGCCAGCGATGTAGTCGGCCACCGCCTTGATCTGCTGGGCCGTCATGCGACCGGCCAAGTCGTGCATCTGTACGCTGTTCTTGCGGGTGCCGTCCTGGAACGCCACCAGCTGAGCTTCGGTGTATTCAGAGAACTGACCCGCGATACGCGGATACTGCGCGGGGATGCCGGCACCAGTCGGGCCGTGGCAGCCCGCGCATGCCGCGATACCGCGCTTGGCGTCTCCGCCGCGATACAGCTTCTGGCCCAGCTCGATGGTGTCCTTGCTCTTGGCCGAGCCCGGCTTCCAGGCAGCTTGCTTGCCCAGGTAGGCGCCGATGTCCTTCATGTCCTGATCCGACAGCGCGCCGGCGTACAGCGACATGACCGCGTGGTTGCGCTCGGTCTTGGCCTTGAAATCCTTGAGCTGCTTTTCGATGTATTCGGCGTGCTGGCCAGCAAGCTTCGGGTTGACGTTCATGGCGCTGTTGCCGCCGGCGCCGTGACAACTGGTACACGCGGGCACGCCATTGGCGGGAACACCGGTGTTGAAGATCGTTTCGCCGCGCGCGGCGTCGGCCTTGGCGACTTTTTGCTCTTCGGCATGGGCCATGGAAAAGACCGATGCCAGGGACAGCGCTGCGACAGCAAAAACGTTCGCGATGCGGTTCATTCGCACACCTTGTTTAGATTGTTTTCGAATGCTGCGTGCGCCGCCCAATGCGGGACCCTGCGGCGCCGGGCGCCCCCTTCTCCTCGTGCCAGATCAGCGCATGAAAACGGACCGGCCCGGGCCTCGGGGCGGTCCTGCGACGGATCTGGTGGGGGACGTCCGTAAACCGGCGTATTGTACAATAACACCTCTGCAATGCGACCTCGCGGCGCAGCAACCACGCAGTTCTGAACTGCAGTTTACAGGTACTGCCGCGCATGTCGCTCCTGCATCAAGCCCGTTTCTTCATCACCGTCAATCATCTGCGCGATTTACCGGCCACCGCCGTGCCTGAAGTCGCGTTTGCGGGGCGCTCGAACGCAGGCAAGTCCACCGCGATCAATATCCTGTGCAACCAGAAGCGGTTGGCGTTCTCCAGTAAGACGCCTGGCCGCACGCAGCACATCAACTATTTTTCGGTGATGCCGGCCAAGGCGGAAGACCCGCTCGGCTTTCTGGTCGATCTGCCAGGTTACGGCTATGCCGAAGCGCCGGGCGAGACCAAATCTCACTGGGTCCACCTGCTGGGCGATTACGTCAAGGCGCGCCAGCAGCTCGCTGGCCTGGTCATCATGATGGACGCGCGCCGCCCGTTCACCGACCTCGATTGCCAGATGGTCGAGTGGTTCCTGCCGACGGGCAAGCCGATCCACGTGCTGCTCACGAAGGCGGACAAGCTGACCAACAGCGATGCCTCGCGCGCGCTCATGGCGGCACGCAAGGTGCTGGCCGATTACCGCGCGCAGATCGACGGTGACGTGTCGCTCACCGTGCAGTTGTTCTCTAGCCTGAAGCGTCGCGGCATCGAAGAGGCGCAGCGAATTGTCGCAGGCTGGCTGTGCTTGCCCGAAGCGCTGGAGCCCGAGCCCCAAACTGCACAACCCGCCGAACAGGCAAAAAAAACCCCGTCGCCAAACACGCAACGGGGGTAACGACCCCATCGAGCCATCGATGGGAACCCGCGTCAGGGAGGAGCCGCGGGGGACGCTGCGTCAGCGTCGCTGGCGCATTGTCCGTGCATAGGATGGATAATCGCCAAGAGAGTTCTCAAACTTCACAGTGTGTTCTTAGGGTCCGCTGAAATGATCTCGAGCTTCCCCGACCATCGTCCGCGCCGCATGCGCCGCGACGATTTCTCCCGCCGCATGATGCGCGAATCGCGCCTCACTCCCGACGATCTGATCTACCCCGTCTTCATCCTCGAAGGCACCAATGTGCGCCAGGCCGTGCCGTCAATGCCGGGCGTCGAGCGCGTGTCGGTCGATGTGCTGCTGAGCGTGGCCGAGCAGTGCGTGCAGCTTGGCATCCCGGTGCTCGCGCTGTTCCCGGTTATCGAGCCGTCGCTCAAGACGCCGGACGGCATCGAAGCTGCCAACGCCGATGGCCTGATCCCGCGTGCGGTGAAGGCGCTCAAGGCACGCTTTCCCGAATTGGGCATCCTGACCGATGTGGCGCTCGATCCGTACACGAGCCACGGCCAGGACGGCGTGCTCGACGCCAAGGGCTACGTGCTCAACGAAGAGACCGTCGAGATTCTGATGCGACAGGCGCTGGTGCAGGCTGAGGCCGGCGTGGACATCGTCGCGCCGTCGGACATGATGGACGGCCGCATCGGCGCGATCCGCCTGGCGTTGGAGAACGACGATCACATCTACACGCGCATCATGGCCTACGCGGCAAAGTACGCTTCGGCGTTCTACGGCCCGTTCCGTGATGCAGTGGGCTCGGCGGCCAATCTGGGCAAGAGCAACAAGATGACTTACCAGATGGACCCGGCCAACTCGGATGAAGCACTGCGCGAAGTAGCGCTCGACATCGCCGAGGGCGCCGACATGGTGATGGTCAAGCCCGGCATGCCGTACCTTGACATCGTGCGCCGCGTGAAAGATGAGTTCCGCTTCCCGACCTACGTCTATCAAGTCAGCGGTGAATACGCGATGCTCAAGGCCGCCGCGCAAAACGGCTGGCTGGATCACGACAAGGTCGTGTTGGAGTCGCTGCTGGCATTCAAGCGCGCGGGTGCGAACGGCATCCTGACGTACTTCGCATTGGACGCCGCCCGCCTGCTGCGCGCGTAATCAGGCCGCCGGCTTGACTGCCTGCGTCGTGCCGATCGCGCGGCGCAGGCTTTCCAGGAAGGTGTCGGCGCGCTCGAAGCCGACCACGCGAGCCTTCACTTCACGACCCTGCGTATCGAAGAAAATCGTGCCCGGCGGGCCAAATAGGCCGAAGCGCTTGAGCAGCGCTTGATCATCCGCATTGTTGGCCGTCACATCGGCCTGCAGCACCACCACATCGGCAAGCACCTTGCGCACCCGCGCATCGGTAAAGGTCAGGCGCTCCATCTCCTTGCAGCTCACGCACCAGTCGGCGTAAAAATCGAGCATCACCGCACGGCCGGATGCGCTGGCGTTGCGCACTTCAGCGTCGAGTTCGGCGATGCTCTTCACGCGCTTGAACGTCACACCGCGTGCTTCGGCTTGCGCGGATGTGCCCGCCGATGCGCGAATCAATCCGGTCAGCGGTTGCAGTGGATCACGGCCGCCAGCGGCGACTCCAACAAGTTGCGCGGCGCCCGCCAGCGCGAGCACCACACCAGCGACCTTGCCCAAGCGCTGCACGTTGCCGGCGCCGTCCGGCAGCGAATCGAACGTCCGCAGAAACACGGCTGCACCAATCAGCAACGCCCCCCACGCAACCATCACTGCCCACGCTGGCAACACCGGTTGCACGATCCACAATGCCACGGCCAGCAGGATGAAACCAAACACCGCCTTGGTAACGATCAGCCAATGACCTGCGCGCGGCAGCAAATTGCCCGCCCCCACGCCCACGAGCACAAGCGGCACGCCCATGCCGATCGACATCGCAAACAGCGCCATACCGCCGATCGCGGCATTGCCGGTCTGCGCGATGTAGGCCAGCGCGCCGGCCAACGCCGGTGTCACGCACGGCGACACGATCAGCGCCGAGAGCGCGCCCATCACGGCCGCACCGGCAACCTGGCCACCGCTGCGCTTGCTTGACGCCTCGGTCAGGCGATCACGCCAGGCCGCCGGCAACTGCAGTTCGTACAACCCAAACATCGACAGCGACAGCACGACCATCAACACAGCAAACGCCCCCAACACCCAGGCGTTCTGTAGCGCCGCTTGCAGGCCCTGCCCCGCCACCCCCGCCGCCACGCCCACGGCGGTGTAGACAAACGCCATACCGAGCACGTAAGCAACCGACACGATAGCTGCGCGCGAACGCGTTGCGTGCTCGCCGACCACAATGGCCGACAGAATCGGCAGCATCGGCAGCACGCACGGCGTGAAGGTCAGCAGCAACCCAAGCCCGAAGAACAGCGCCGCAATCGCGCCAAGATTGCCACTGCCCAGCGTGCTGGCGATGCGCCCGAGCGCATCGCCCGAATTGGCTTCACCATTGCTTGCCGTCAACAGGCCCGACGATGCCGCTGTAGGTTGCACCTGGAACCGGCTCTTCATCGGCGGATAGCACAACCCCTGGTCGGCGCAGCCTTGCGACGTGACGACGAGCGTGAATGGCGCAGCGGCGTTTTGTGCCTTCACGCGGAAAGCGACTTCATGCCGGTAGGTCTCGACGTTCTTGTTGAAGGTCTCGTCAAACTTGACCTTGCCTGTCGGCATGTCCGGTGGCGCCAGCGTGACGGTGTTCGGATCGGCTGCCAGAGCGAAACGCTCGCGATACATGTAGTAGCCGTCGGCGATACCGAACTTGACCTCGATCGTCTGGCCGTCGAGTTGCGCAGCGGAGAAGCGGAACGCCTGCTCGGGCGGCAGAAAATCGTCAGCAGCATGCGCAGGCACGCGGAGCATCGCCATAAGCACGAGCAGCGTGAGCAACTGCAGCACACGTCGCACCGACAAGAACGAAGAGAAGGTCATATCAACAGCAATCGGACATTAAGCGGAAGGCTGACGCGTTTCGTCGGCCACCCACGCAAGATAGGTCGGCAAACCTGCTGCCACAGGCACGGCGATAACCTCTGGCACCTCGTACGGATGGGTCTTGCGTAAGGCGGCTTCCAACGCAGGGTATGCGCCGCGCGTGGTCTTGATCAGCAGCGGGATCTCGGTCACGTGCTCGATCACGCCATTCCACCAGTACGTTGATGCGCAGGCCGGCAAGCGATTGACGCACGCCGCCGAGCGAGATTCCAGCACAACTTTGGTCACGCGATCCGCGCTGTCGGCGTCGGGCAGGTTGGTCAGCACGAGCAGCACTTCGGTTCCGGCAGACATAGACACTCCAGGGCGCGAACGCCGAAAGCGGGCAACAAAAAAGCCAGGATACAAATCCTGGCTTCATTGTAATGCGCGCGGAAGCACGCATTCAGCGGCTTACCCAGCGCGACGCCATGTCGCACCGGCAAACCTCGGCTGACCTTATTCGGCAGCGCCTTCGACTTCCACAGCCTCGGCAACTTCCGGACGGTCAAGCAGCTCGACCAGTGCCATCGGTGCATTGTCGCCCTGACGGAAGCCGAACTTCAGGATACGGGTGTAGCCGCCCGGACGGGTGGCGAAACGCGGGCCCAGTTCGTTGAACAGCTTGGTGACCATATCGCGATCACGCAGGCGGGCGAATGCCAGACGACGGTTGGCAACGGTGTCCTTCTTGGCCAGCGTGATCAGCGGCTCGACAACCTTGCGCAGTTCCTTGGCTTTCGGCAGAGTGGTCTTGATCAGCTCGTGCTGCAGCAGCGAGTTGGACATGTTGCGCAGCATCGCGAGACGGTGCGACGAGGTGCGGTTCAGTTTCCGCAAACCATGACGGTGACGCATGATGATTCCTTCTTAAGAGTGTTTGACCAGCTCTTCTATCGCCGTGCTTTGTACAACATTCAGCGGCGCGGGCCGGTAGCTTCAACAATAGGCCATCCAGACAGCAACGGCGGGAAAACCGGCCGATGCACACGCACCGGCCGACAATTGCAACTTACTTCTCCAGACCTGCCGGCGGCCAGTTCTCGAGCTTCATGCCGAGCGTCAGGCCACGCGATGCGAGGACTTCCTTGATCTCGTTGAGCGACTTGCGACCCAGGTTCGGGGTCTTGAGCAGTTCGTTCTCGGTACGCTGGATCAGGTCGCCGATGTAATAGATGTTTTCGGCCTTCAGGCAGTTGGCCGAACGCACGGTCAGCTCCAGGTCGTCGACCGGGCGCAGCAGGATCGGATCGATCTGCGGTGCGCGGGCGGCGGCAGCTTCGGCGGCGCTCTCGGTGCCTTCCAAGGCGGCGAACACCGACAGCTGATCAACCAAAATGCGAGCCGACTGGCGAATCGCTTCCTCCGGCGAGATCACGCCGTTGGTCTCGATGTTCATCACCAGCTTGTCGAGGTCGGTACGCTGCTCAACGCGAGCGGACTCAACGGCGTACGACACGCGACGCACCGGCGCGAACGAGGCGTCCAGCACGATGCGGCCGATCACCTTGCTCGATTCGTCGCCGAACTTGCGCACGTTGCCTGGCACATAGCCACGGCCTTGCTCGACCTTCAGTTGCAGGTCCAGCTTTCCGCCAGCCGACAGGTTGGCAATCACGTGGCCCGGGTTGATGATCTCGACATCATGCGGCAGCTCGATATCGGCAGCGGTCACCACACCTTCGCCTTCCTTGCGCAGCGACACCGTGACTTCATCACGATTGTGCAGCTTGAACACCACGCCCTTCAGGTTCAGCAGCAGGTTGACGACGTCTTCCTGCACGCCGTCGATTGTGGAATATTCGTGGACGACCCCAGCGATCGTGACTTCGGTCGGGGCATAGCCGACCATGGACGACAGCAGCACGCGGCGCAGCGCGTTACCGAGCGTGTGGCCGTAGCCACGCTCGAACGGTTCCATGACGACCTTCGCGTGATGATCGCCAAGCGGCTCAACCGCAATAATTTTGGGCTTCAGGAGTGCTGTTTGCATTAGGTTGTCCTATTTCAATACCCTCGGCTCGTTACACCGATAAGGCTGACGGATTGGACTGGAAAGGTCCTATCGCGAACCTCGCGACGGAAGACGCACGTGCCGCAATCGCGTTGCGGCACGTAACGATTCGGATTGGATCGGCACCTGAATATTGCCGGCGCACGACCACAATGTCGTTGACGATGAGCGTCCCCAAAAGGCGCACGAGCCCGCACCTTGCGGTACGAGCGTCGTCATTAACGCGAATACAGTTCGACGATCAGGCTTTCGTTGATGTCGCCAGCGATATCCGCGCGATCCGGGGCTTGCTTGAAGGTGCCTTCCATCTTCTTGGCATCGACGGCAACCCAGATCGGGAAGCCAGTTTGCTCAGCCAGCGTCAGCGATTCAGCAATACGCACTTGCTTCTTCGACTTTTCGCGGATCGCAATCACGTCGCCCGACTTGACTTGGGCCGACGGCACGTTCAGAGCTTGACCGTTCACCAGGATCGCCTTGTGCGATACCAGCTGACGTGCTTCGGCGCGAGTCGAGCCGAAGCCCATGCGGTAGACGACGTTGTCCAGGCGCGATTCCAGCAATTGCAGCAGGGTTTCACCCGTGTTGCCCTTGCGACGGTCGGCTTCAGCAAAGTAGCGACGGAACTGACGCTCCAGCACACCGTAGATGCGCTTGACCTTCTGCTTTTCACGCAGTTGGTTGCCGTAGTCGGAGGTGCGAGCGCCGGAAGTGCGGCCGTGCTGACCAGGCTTGCTGTCCAGCTTGCACTTGTCGGCGAGCGAGCGGCGTGCGCTCTTCAGGAAAAGATCAGTACCTTCGCGGCGAGACAGTTTCGCCTTGGGGCCGGTATAGCGTGCCACGTTGTGTTCCTTCGTTATCAGTCATCCGCGGCACGGAGCCTCGGATGGTTCGCCTGATCAGCCCCAACAACGGGACCGCAGCGAACAGTGGGCTTATGAAAGGACGAAACCCGCCTTCCGGGAAACCCGGAAGACAGGCAAGCGGGTGATTATAGCACCCGCAGACCGACCTCGCCGGTAACTAGCGGGACCGGCCGAATCACTTAGATACGACGACGCTTCGGCGGACGGCAGCCGTTGTGCGGCACCGGCGTCACGTCTTCGATCAACTGGATTTTGATACCCAGGTTGTTCAGTGCACGCACGGCCGACTCGCGACCCGGGCCCGGGCCCTTGATGCGGACCTCGAGGTTCTTGATGCCTTGATCCTGCGCCACGCGGCCAGCACTTTCAGCAGCCACCTGCGCGGCGAACGGCGTCGATTTGCGCGAGCCCTTGAAGCCTTGGCCGCCCGACGTCGCCCACGACAGAGCATTGCCCTGACGGTCGGTGATCGTGATGATCGTGTTGTTGAACGACGCGTGAACGTGCGCGATGCCGTCGGCGACGTTCTTGCGAACCTTCTTGCGCGCGCGCTGGGCGGCGGTATTCGCTGCTTTTGCCATAGTTCCTATCCTTTACCCGACGGATTACTTCTTGAGCGCAACGCCGGCCTTACGCGGACCCTTACGGGTACGGGCATTGGTGCGGGTACGCTGACCACGCATCGGCAGACCCTTGCGATGGCGCACACCACGGTAGCAGCCCAGATCCATCAGGCGCTTGATGTTCATCGTCGTTTCACGGCGCAGATCGCCTTCGACGAGGAACTTCTCGATTTCCTTACGCAGCGCGTCCTGGTCCGGATCCGTCAGGTCCTTGACCTTCTTGTCGGTCGGGATACCAGTAGCCTCGCAAATCTTCTGAGCGCGCGAGCGGCCGATACCGTAAATCGCCGTCAGGCCAATCACGGTATGTTTGTGGTTGGGGATGTTGACCCCTGCGATACGTGCCATTCGTCAATCCTCTTTGCGAAATTAGCCTTGGCGCTGCTTATGACGCGGGTCCGACGAGCAGATCACACGCACCACGCCCTTGCGCTTGATGATTTTGCAGTTGCGGCAAATGCGCTTAACAGAAGCCAGCACTTTCATGATTTTCCTCTTCCTTCAATTCCAGTCCGCTCACTTCGCCCGGAATACGATGCGCGCGCGGGACAGATCATACGGGGTCAATTCGACCGTCACCTTGTCCCCGGGCAAGATGCGGATGTAATGCATGCGCATCTTGCCGGAAATATGGCCTAACACTACGTGGCCGTTCTCTAGCTTGACGCGAAACGTTGCGTTGGGGAGGTTTTCCAGCACCTCGCCCTGCATCTGGATCACGTCATCTTTAGCCATGTCCCTTCAGGTTCGTGCGATCACTCCTAGCGGAGCGTCAGGTTTCCCTTGAAATTCGCCTTCTTCATCAAAGACTCGTACTGCTGAGACATCACGTAGGACTGCACTTGCGCCATGAAGTCCATCGTGACAACCACGATGATCAACAGGGACGTCCCACCGAAGTAGAACGGCACATTCCAGCGCAGCACCAAGAACTCCGGCAACAGACACACCAGCGTGATGTAGATCGCACCCGCCAGGGTCAAACGCACCAGAATCTTGTCGATATACCGCGTGGTTTGCTCGCCCGGACGGATGCCCGGAATGAACGCCCCACTCTTCTTCAGGTTATCCGCCACTTCCCGGCTGTTATAGACCAGCGCGGTGTAGAAGAAACAGAAGAAGATGATCGCCGCCGCATACAGCAAGATGTACACCGGCTGACCTGGCGACAGCGTTGCCGCCAAGTCCTTGACGATCCGTGCAACCGGATTTGTCGAGTTGCCGGCTGTAAACCAGCCCGCGATCGTGGCCGGGAACAGAATGATCGACGATGCAAAGATCGGCGGAATCACCCCAGCCATATTCAACTTCAGCGGTAGATGCGACGACTGACCGCCATAAATCTTGTTACCAACCTGCCGCTTGGCGTAGTTGACGAGAATCTTGCGCTGGCCGCGTTCAATGAACACAACCACGAACGTCACCGCGCCAATAATCGCCACCACCAGGATCGCGGAGAAAATCCCCATCGAACCCGTACGCACCAGCTCGAACAGACCGCCGATTGCGTTAGGCAGGCCTGCGGCGATCCCGCCGAAGATGATGATCGAGATCCCGTTGCCCAGTCCGCGCTCGGTGATCTGCTCACCCAGCCACATCAGGAACATCGTGCCCGTCACCAGCGTAATCACCGCGGTGGCCCGGAACATCAGGCCCGGGTCCAACACCAGACCCGGCTGCGCTTCGAGCGCCACTGCAATCCCCAGCGCTTGGAACGTTGCCAGGACGACCGTACCGTAGCGCGTGTACTGCGTAATCTTGCGCTGGCCGGCTTGGCCTTCCTTCTTCAACGACTCCAGCTGCGGCAGCACGATCGTCAGCAGTTGCATGATGATCGACGCCGAGATATACGGCATGATCCCCAGCGCAAACACCGTGAAACGCGACAGCGCGCCGCCGGAAAACAGGTTGAACATCCCGAGGATGCCGCCTGACTGCCGTTGGAAAAGCTGCGCCAGTTGATCCGGATCGATACCAGGCACAGGAATGTGCGCGCCGATCCGGTACACCAGCAGTGCCAGAACCAAGAACACCAGCCGACGGCGAAGATCGCCGTACTTGGCCGTGTTCTTGGCCTGGGCCATCACATTAGGTTTCGCCGTGGCCAAACGGATGCTCCGTCAGTGTGAAACAGCCGGCGATTAGGCCAGCGAGCCACCAGCCGCTTCGATTGCGGCTTTCGCCCCAGCCGTCGCGCCGATACCCTTCAGAGTTACCTTCTTGTCGATTTCGCCCGACAGGATCACCTTGGCGCTCTTGGTCATCTCGCCAACGAGGCCGGCTTGCTTGAGAGACAGCAGATCGATTTCTTCGATCGGCAGGCCCGCCAGGTCGCCCAGACGCACTTCAGCGGTGAATTCCTTGGTCAGCGAGGTGAAACCACGCTTGGGCAGACGACGATGCAGGGGCATCTGGCCGCCTTCGAAGCCAACCTTGTGGAAACCACCCGAACGCGACTTCTGACCCTTGTGACCACGGCCAGCCGTCTTGCCCAGGCCCGAACCAATACCGCGACCAACGCGGCGCTTGGCGTGCTTGGAGCCATCAGCGGGCTTCAGGTTATTCAGTTGCATGCTCTTCTCCGTCTTGCCTTAGCCGATGACCTTGACCAGGTAGGACACCTTGTTGATCATGCCGCGCACTGCGGGCGTGTCCTGCAATTCGGACACCGAGTTCATGCGGCGCAGGCCCAAGCCGCGCACCGTGGCGCGGTGGTCTTCGCGCGTACCGATCAGGCTGCGCACGAGTTGGACTTTCACGGTTTTCTGCGACATATCGTTCACCTATCCCTTCGGCTTAGCCGAGGATCTCTTCGACCGACTTGCCACGCTTGGCGGCAACTTCGGCCGGGGTGCTCATCTTGCGCAGGCCATCCAGCGTTGCGCGCACCATGTTGTAAGGATTGGTCGAACCGTGCGACTTGGTCACGATGTTCGTCACGCCCATCACTTCGAAGATGGCGCGCATCGGGCCGCCGGCGATCACGCCAGTACCGTCCTTCGCGGGCATCATTTGCACCTTTGCGGCGCCATGCTTGCCAGCCACTTCGTGTTGCAGCGTACCGTTCTTCAGCGGGACCTTGACCATCTTGCGACGGGCTTCGTCCATTGCCTTCTGCACGGCCACGGGCACTTCCTTCGCCTTGCCCTTGCCCATGCCGATACGGCCGTCGCCGTCGCCGACCACAGTCAGAGCAGCGAAACCGAGAATCCGGCCGCCCTTGACCACCTTGGTCACACGGTTGACCGCGATCATCTTCTCGCGAAGACCGTCGTCGCGTTCGTCCCCTTGGACCTTAGGTTGAATTTTTGCCATGACGATATCCTCTATGCCGGCTTAGAACTTCAGGCCAGCTTCGCGTGCCGCGTCGGCCAGAGCCTTCACGCGACCGTGATAACGGAAACCCGAGCGATCGAACGCCACGGCTTCGATGCCGGCAGCCTTCGCCTTCTCAGCGATACGCTTACCCACCAGGGTGGCAGCAGCGGTGTTGCCACCGTTGCCGTTCAGTTCCTTGCGGATTTCGGCTTCCGCCGTCGAGGCCGAAGCCAGGACCTTGGTGCCATCTTCCGAGAAGACCTGCGCATAAATGTGCAGATTCGTACGGTGCACAGCCAGACGGGCGACGCTCAGTTCCGCAATCTTCAGGCGGGTCTGACGTGCACGGCGCAGACGCGAGTCATTTTTGTTCATGATGTGCACCCTTACTTCTTCTTGGTTTCCTTCAGGATCACACGCTCATCGGCGTAGCGCACACCCTTGCCCTTGTAGGGCTCAGGCGGACGATATGCACGCACTTCAGCGGCGACCTGACCAACTTTCTGCTTGTCCGAACCCTTGATGATGATTTCGGTCTGCGTTGGCGTTTCCGCCTTCACGCCTTCCGGCATCTCATGGATCACATCGTGCGAGAAACCGAGTTGCAGCTTCAGGGCGGAGCCTTGGAGCGAAGCACGGTAACCCACGCCGACCAGGTTCAGCTTGCGCTCGAAGCCCGTCGTCACACCCTTGACCATATTGGCCGTCAGGGCGCGCATCGTACCTTGCAGCGCATTGGCTTCACGCGACTCATCTGCCGGCGCGAACGTGATCGTGCCGTTGTCGGTGTTGACCTTGACCAGCGAGTGAATCGGCTGCGTCAGCGTGCCCAGCGGGCCCTTGACGGTCAGCAGACCACCAGCGAAATTGACTTCGGCGCCCTTGGGCAGCGCGATGGGAGCCTTACCTACGCGAGACATGGTTCCCCTCCCTTAGGCGACGTAGCAAATGACTTCGCCACCGACACCGGTTGCGCGGGCGCGGCGATCCGTCATCAGACCCTGCGGGGTCGAGATGATGGCAACACCAAGGCCGTTCATCACTTGCGGAATTTCATTACGGCCCTTGTACACACGCAGACCAGGCTTCGAGACGCGCTCCAGGCGCTCGATGACCGGACGGCCAGCGTAGTACTTCAGACCAATCGTCAGCGTGGACTTGCCACCCTGCTC
Organism: uncultured Ralstonia sp.; assembly: GCA_963512445.1. Taxonomy (GTDB): domain Bacteria; phylum Pseudomonadota; class Gammaproteobacteria; order Burkholderiales; family Burkholderiaceae; genus Ralstonia. The sequence goes on along the minus strand of CAUPMS010000055.1, from coordinate 7,539 downwards.
GGTCACGGCGAATTCGTCGATGTAGCCTTCGTCCTTCAGGACTTTGGCGATTGCCACCTTCAGCTTCGACGACGGCATGACCACCGACGCTTTTTCCACCGCTTGCGCGTTGCGGATACGCGTCAGCATATCGGCGATCGGATCGCTCATGCTCATACTGTTTCTCCTGTAGCCTGTGCGTGATTACCAGCTGGCTTTCGTCAGACCCGGGATCTCGCCCTTGAAGGCGATTTCGCGGAGCTTGTTACGCGCCAGGCCGAACTTACGGAACGTACCGCGGGGACGACCGGTGATCGAGCAGCGGTTGCGCTGACGAGTCGGATTCGCGTTGCGCGGCAGTGCCTGCAGCTTCAGGCGCGCTTCGTAACGTTCTTCTTCCGACTTGCTTTGGTCTGCCACGATGGCTTCGAGAGCGGCGCGCTTTTCAGCGTACTTGGCCACGAGCTTGGCACGCTTCTTCTCGCGTTCGATCAGAGACAATTTAGCCACGGTAACCCCTTAATTACGGAACGGGAACTTGAACGCGTTGAGGAGCGCCTTCGCTTCCTCGTCGTTCTTCGCAGTCGTCGTGATGCTGATGTTCAGACCACGGAGTGCGTCGATCTTGTCGTACTCGATTTCGGGGAAAATGATTTGCTCTTTCACACCGATGTTGTAGTTGCCACGACCATCGAACGCCTTACCCGACACACCCCGGAAGTCGCGCACGCGAGGCAGCGACACAGTGATGAAGCGATCCAGGAATTCGTACATGCGTTGGCCACGCAACGTGACCATCGTGCCGATCGGGTAACCCTGGCGAATCTTGAAGCCGGCGATAGCCTTGCGGGCCTTCGTCACGATGGGCTTCTGGCCAGCGATCTTGATCAGGTCACCGGTGGCGTGCTCAATGACTTTCTTGTCATTGATGGCTTCACCAAGACCCATGTTCAGGGTGATCTTGGTGATACGCGGCACTTCCATCACGGACTTGTAACCGAACTGCTTGATTAGCTCGGGCACAACCTTCTCTTTGTAAAACTCTTGCAGACGTGCAGTCATGCTCAACTCCTCTCTATCGCCCAGAATCAAGCGCCGACGGCAGCACCGGTGGTCTTCAGCACGCGCGTCTTCACGCCGCCTTCAACCTTGATGCCGACGCGCGACGGCTTGCCATTGGCATCCACGAGCGCAACGTTCGAAATATGGATGGGCATGACCTTGTCGACCACACCACCCGTGGTACCCAGCATCGGGTTCGGGCGCACGTGCTTCTTGGCAACGTTCACGCCTTCCACCGTCACATGCTCGGCGAGCACGGCCAGCACGGTACCTTGCTTGCCCTTGTCTTTACCGGTACGGACGATGACGCGATCGCCCTTGCGAATCTTGTTCATGCGGCCTCCGATTACAACACTTCCGGCGCGAGCGACACGATCTTCATGAAGCGCTCGTTACGGAGTTCGCGAGTGACCGGCCCGAAGATACGGGTACCGATCGGCTCAAGCTTGGTGTTCAGCAGCACGGCGGCATTACCGTCGAACTTGATGAGCGAGCCGTCAGGGCGGCGCACGCCCTTGGCAGTACGCACCACCACGGCGTTGTAAATATCGCCCTTCTTCACGCGACCACGCGGGGCAGCATCCTTGACGCTGACCTTGATGATGTCGCCGACGCTGGCGTAGCGGCGCTTCGAACCGCCCAGCACCTTGATGCACATGACTTCACGCGCACCCGTGTTATCGGCCACTTCGAGCCGGCTTTCTGTCTGAATCATGGTGTTCTCGTCCCAACTTAATTCGCCAAGCGCACAATGCACAGAGGCGATCAGTCTTGGTCCCGCCGGCCGCTGGCATTGCGCCAACCGCGATTGGGTTGATCAACTTGAAGTCGGTAGCTGCCCGACGGCGAGTGCCGCCTGGCCCATTTGCCTTTCCTTTCGCCAGAGTTACCAGCCCGCTGGCCAACAACCCTCTCAAAGGGAAAGACCGAGACTATATCACATAATCTCGGTCTTGCAACAGCAAACTGCTTCGCTGTTGTTTTAGATCACGCGTGCAGCTTCAAGCAGACGCGACACCACCCACGACTTCGTGCGGGAGATCGGGCGCGATTCCGTGATCTCAACCTTGTCGCCTTCGTTGTACTGGTTGGCTTCGTCGTGCGCATGGTACTTCTTCGAGCGCACCACGTACTTGCCGTACAGCGGATGCTTGACGCGGTTTTCGATCAGGACCGTCACGGTCTTGTCCATCTTGTTGCTGACAACGCGACCGACGAGCGTGCGCTTCAGGGACGTTGCTGCTTCAGTCATTTCTGGTTCCCCTTCTGGCCCAGCACGGTGCGGACACGCGCGATGTCACGACGCACCTTCTTCAGCTGGCTGGTGTTCTGCAGCTGTTGCGTCGCCTTTTGCATGCGCAGGCCAAATTGGGCCTTCAGCAGCTCGGAGAGCTCCTGGTTCAGCCCGGCGACATCTTTGTCGCGCAGTTCGGATGCTTTCATGGTGTGTGCTCCTTACGTTCCGACCTGACGCACCACGAAGCTGGTCGCGATCGGCAGCTTGGCAGCGGCCAGGCGGAATGCCTCGCGTGCCAATTCTTCGCCAACGCCGTCCATTTCGTACAGCATCTTGCCCGGCTGAATTTCAGCCACGTAGTATTCCGGGTTGCCCTTACCGTTACCCATACGGACTTCGGCAGGCTTCTTCGAGATCGGCTTGTCCGGGAAAATCCGGATCCAAATGCGGCCGCCACGCTTGATGTGACGAGTCATCGCACGACGAGCCGACTCAATCTGACGTGCGGTCAGACGGCCGCGGCCCATCGCCTTCAGGCCGAATTCGCCGAACGACACGGCGTTACCGCGCGTGGCGATACCGGTGTTACGGCCTTTCTGCTCCTTGCGGTACTTCCTGCGCTTAGGTTGCAGCATGCTTATTCTCCAGTCTTGGCGTCGGCGCCACGACGGGCACCTGCACCAGCACCGCGGCGCTGACCGGCCGGGCGATCGCCTTCACGGCGACGGCCTTCCGGGCGACCCGGGCGGCGGCGGCGCTCGTCTTCCTTCGGCTCTTCCACGACGGGTGCGTCGTTGCGACCGAGGTGGTCACCCTTGTACACCCACACCTTGACACCGATGATGCCGTAGGTGGTTTCCGCTTCGGAGAAGCCGTAGTCGATATCGGCGCGCAGCGTGTGCAGAGGCACACGGCCTTCGCGGTACCACTCGGTACGGGCGATTTCGATGCCGTTCAGACGGCCCGAGCTCATGATCTTGATGCCTTGCGCACCCAGACGCATCGCGTTCTGCATCGCGCGCTTCATTGCGCGACGGAACATGATGCGGCGCTCGAGCTGCTGCGTGATCGAATCGGCGATCAGCTGCGCATCGACTTCCGGCTTGCGGATTTCTTCGATGTTCACGTGCACGGGCACACCCATGCGACGCTGCAGTTCTGCCTTCAGCAGTTCGATGTCCTCGCCCTTCTTGCCGATCACCACGCCCGGACGCGAGCTGTAAATCGTGATACGTGCATTCTTGGCCGGACGCTCGATGACCACGCGGCCCACCGAAGCGTTCTTCAGCTTCTTCTTCAGAAACTCGCGAACTTCGATGTCTTCCTTGAGCATGCCCGCAAACTGGGTGTTGCTGGCGTACCAGCGCGATGCCCAATTACGGCTGACAGCCAGACGGAAGCCAGTCGGATGAATCTTCTGTCCCATCGTGACCCCTTAGTTGCCCAGCGTCACAGTGATGTGACAGGTTTGTTTCTCGATGCGGTTGCCACGGCCCTTCGCACGCGCGGTGAAGCGCTTGAGCGAGGTGGCCTTGTCGATGTAGATCGACTTGACCTTCAGCTCGTCGATATCGGCGCCTTCATTGTGCTCGGCGTTCGCGATGGCGGACTCAACCACCTTCTTCACGATGCCAGCCGCCTTCTTCGGGCTGAACGTCAGCACGTTGAGTGCGCGCTCGATCGACAGGCCGCGAATCTGGTCAGCAACCAGGCGCGTTTTCTGTGCGGAGATACGGGCGCCGCGATGAATCGCTTTAACTTCCATGATTGCCCCTTATCGCTTCGCTTTCTTGTCGGCAGCGTGGCCCTTGAACGTACGCGTAAGCGCAAATTCGCCGAGCTTGTGGCCAACCATGTTTTCCGTGACATACACGGGCACGTGCTGACGGCCGTTGTGAACGGCGATCGTCAGGCCGATGAAGTCCGGCAGAATGGTCGAACGACGCGACCACGTCTTGATGGGCTTCTTGTCCTTCGTCTGCACCGCCGCCTCAACCTTCTTCAGCAGGTGGGCGTCAATGAAAGGACCCTTTTTTACAGAACGAGTCATATCTAAGCTCCTACCTACCGATTAACGCTTGTGACGGCGCTGAACGATCATGCTGTCCGTGCGCTTGTTACGACGGGTGCGGTAACCCTTAGTCGGGGTACCCCACGGCGACACCGGATCGCGGCCAGCTGCGGTCTTACCTTCACCACCACCGTGCGGGTGATCCACCGGGTTCATCACCACACCGCGAACGGTCGGGCGAATACCGCGCCAACGGGTTGCACCGGCCTTGCCGATCTGGCGCAGGCTGTGCTCTTCGTTGCCAACTTCACCGATGGTCGCGCGGCACTCGATGTGCACGCGACGTACTTCACCCGAGCGCAAGCGCACTTGAGCGTAGATGCCTTCGCGAGCCAGCAGAACAGCGGACGTACCAGCCGAACGGGCAACTTGAGCGCCCTTGCCCGGCAGAATTTCCACGCAGTGGATCGTCGTACCGACCGGAATGTTGCGGATCGGCAGGTTGTTACCGGCCTTGATCGGCGCTTCCGAGCCGTTGGCGATGGCTTGGCCGACCACAGCGCCCTTCGGGGCGATGATGTAGCGGCGCTCGCCATCAGCGAACAGCACGAGCGCGATGTTGGCGCTACGGTTCGGGTCGTATTCCAGGCGTTCGATCTTGGCCGGGATACCGTCCTTATCGTTACGCTTGAAGTCGACGACGCGATAGTGATGCTTGTGACCACCGCCCTTGTGACGGGTGGTGATGTGGCCGTTGTTGTTACGACCCGACTTCTGGATTTGCTTTTCCAGCAGCGGAGCGTGCGGCGCACCCTTGTGAAGATCGGGGTTGACGACCTTCACCATCGAGCGGCGGCCCGGCGATGTCGGCTTGGTCTTGACGAGTGCCATGATTACTTGGCCTCCGCTTCAAAATTGATTTCCTGGCCCGGCTTCAGCGAGACATAGGCCATCTTCACGTGGTTACGACGACCCATGAAGCGACCGAAGCGCTTTTGCTTGCCCTTGCGGTTCAGGATCTGGACGGAAGCGACTTCCACCTTGAACAGCAGTTCGACGGCAGCCTTCACCTCGATCTTGTTGGCGTCGGGAGCCACTTCGAACACGACCTGTTCATTCTTCTCGGCCACCAGGGTTGCCTTTTCAGACACCACAGGGGCCAGCAGCACCTGCATCAGGCGATGGTCGTTCTTGGCAACTTGCGTCATTTCAGCAACTCCTCGATCTGCGCGACAGCGCCCTTCGTCACGAGCACCTTCTTGTAGTGCACGAGCGACAGCGGATCGGCGTGACGCGGCTCAACCACGAGCACGTGCGCCAGGTTGCGCGATGCCAGGAAGAGGTTTTCGTCCAGGTTATCGGTAATCACGAGCACCGAATCCAGGCCCATGGCGCGGAACTTGTCGGCCAACAGCTTGGTCTTGGGAGCTTCGATCGACAGGCTGTCAACGATGTTGATGCGACCTTCACGGGCAAGCTGCGAATAAATCGAGCGCATGCCGGCGCGGTACATCTTCTTGTTGACCTTCTGCGAGAAGTTTTCTTCCGGGCTGTTCGGGAAGATACGACCACCCCCGCGCCACAGCGGGGAGGAGCTCATACCTGCACGGGCGCGGCCCGTACCCTTTTGACGCCACGGCTTCTTAGTCGTGTGCTTGACCTCTTCACGGTCCTTCTGCTTACGGTTACCGCTGCGAGCGTTAGCCTGATAAGCGACGACGACTTGGTGAACGAGGGCTTCGTTATAGTCACGGCCGAACACTTCCGGCGAGGCAGCAACGCCAGCGCCGAGTTGACCGTTGTCCTGGAGCAGCTTCAGTTCCATGCGTTTGCTCCTTATGCCTTCTTGGCGCGGGCCTTCACGGCCGGCGTGACGATGACTTGACCGCCCTTGGCGCCCGGAATCGCACCCTTGACCAGCAGCAGCTTGCGCTCTGCGTCGATCTTGGCGATTTCCAGGTTCTGGACGGTACGGGTGACGTCACCCATGTGACCGGTCATGCGCTTACCCGGGAACACGCGACCCGGATCCTGCGCCATACCGATCGAGCCCGGCACGTTGTGCGAGCGCGAGTTACCGTGCGAGGCGCGGCCCGACGAGAAGTTGTAACGCTTGATCGTACCGGCGTAGCCCTTACCAATCGTCACACCCTGAACGTCGATCTTCTGACCGACTTCGAATAGGTCGACGCTGATGTTCGCGCCAGGCTGGAATTCAGCGGCACGAGCGGCATCCACTCGGAATTCTTTGATGACTTCGCCCGCTTCCACGCCGGCTTTGGCGAGATGACCCGCCAGCGGCTTGGTGACGCGGCTGGCGCGTCGGGTGCCGAAGGTGACTTGAACCGCGGTATAACCGTCGGTCTCGTCCGTCTTGATTTGCGTCACGCGGTTGTCGCCGACCTCGAGCACGGTGACGGGAATCGAATCGCCGTCGTCCGTGAAAATACGGGTCATGCCAACCTTGCGACCTACAAGGCCAAGGCTCATGGTTTGCTCCATTCCCAGCTGCGATTGGCCGGGGCTGATTGATACTACGAATCTTGAACTGGGCCGCACCTAAAGAGACAGCGCGAGGCCAAATGGCCAGCCCACTCCCCTTGACTAAAGGGGTAGCCCTACACTATATCCCGCCTACGAACAATCTGCAAGCACGATTACCGAATACGCGGCCAGGCGTGGGGCGCAGCACAACATCCGCCGCAAAAAAGCAAAACGGCGAGCACTTGGCTCGCCGTTTGCCCGTTACCGGAGTGATCCGGCAACGTTGTCTTGCTTACTGCAGCTTGATCTCGACGTCCACGCCAGCCGGCAGGTCCAGCTTCATCAGTGCGTCAACGGTCTTGTCCGTCGGGTCGACGATGTCCATCAGGCGCTGGTGCGTGCGGATTTCGAACTGGTCGCGGCTGGTCTTGTTGACGTGCGGCGAACGCAGAACGTCAAAACGCTGGATGCGGGTCGGCAGAGGCACCGGGCCCTTGACGATCGCGCCGGTGCGCTTGGCAGTTTCAACGATTTCAGCAGCCGACTGGTCGATCAGGCGGTAGTCGAAAGCCTTCAGGCGGATACGGATCTTCTGGTTCTGCATGATGTTTCCTTAAAGAGCATGGCAGCTGGGCCGCCGGTAGATTGAAAGAGCGATGCAACAGGCAATGCGCCGCACCCCTTACGAGGAACAGCGCATCGGTCCGCCTTTTACTTGATGATCTTGGCGACGACGCCAGCACCAACGGTACGGCCGCCTTCACGG
>CAUPMS010000054.1:0-23999 GCA_963512445.1 uncultured Ralstonia sp. | reverse complement strand
GACCAGTCAGGGCCGGCACGCCGGCGGCGGCCGTGCTGCGGCCGGTGGCGGCGCCCACCAGCATGCGGGCCAGCGGCGTCGATTGTGCCCACACGGGGCTGGACAGCAGCGGCAGGGCAAGCGCCAGGATGCGCGAAGCGCGCGCCCGGCGTTGGCGACCTTTCACATCCAGACCGGTGCGAATGGCGGTGTGTTGAGTCACAGACATCCTCTTTGCCCACGGAGCCACAATTTTATTGAAAAAACTGTCGGGATGCGAGGCGCACAGCGCACCACGCGCCGCCGCTTTCAACGCAGGTCAAGTCCGCACCCGCACCATGGCCGAAATGCGCTCGGCCGCTTGTTGCAGCGGCCCGAGAAACTGCTTCGTCATCTGCTTGCCGGACGTCCGGTTGGCCTGTCCGCTGATATTCATGGCGGCGATGATATCGCCCGCGCGATTGCGGATCGGCGCCGACAGCGAAATCAACCCTTCCTCAAGCTCTTGGTCGACCAGCGCCCAACCCTGTTGACGCACGCCGGTAATGACCTCTTTCAATGCGTCGACTTCTGTAATGGTGCGCTGCGTGCGTGCGCGCCGGTCCGACTCGCGCAGTGTAATGTCGAGCTGGGCCTCGGGCAGACCCGACAGCAGCACGCGGCCCATCGACGTACAGAACGCCGGCAGGCGGCTGCCGACCGACAGGTTCAGCGCAATGATTTTCTGCGTGGGCACGCGCAACACATAGACGATCTCCGTTCCATCCAATACGGAGGCCGAGCAACTTTCGTGCACCGTCTGCACAAGCGCTTCCATCACGGGCTCGGCGAGGTTCCAGAACGGCATCGAGGTGAGGTACGCGAACCCGAGATCGAGGATCTTGGGCGTGAGGCGGAAGAGGCGGCCTTCAAAGCTGACGTAGCCCAGGCTGACCAGTGTGAGCAGGATGCGGCGAGCGCCGGCGCGGGTCAGGCCCGTGGCCTCGGCGACTTCGGAGAGCGTTTGCTCGGGGCGTTCAGCATTGAACGCGCGGATGACGGACAGCCCCCGGGCAAAGGACTGGACGTAGGAATCGCTGGGTTTTTCAGCGGGGAGTTCGGCAGCAGACATGCAAAAGAGGCGAAAGCGATGCAGTGGCCTCAAGACTACTGACATTGCCCCGGTTTCGCTACTCGAACGGCTGATCGGTATGCGCACGCCCTTGACACGCTTGGCAGGGGAGGCGTAGATTAGTTCTCGGATCGAACTTGAGTTCGTATATCGAACAAAATGAGGGAAAAGAGAGCGTAGGCCGGACAGCAAAGGCCTGTGTCGATCCAATCGTCAAACAGGAGACTCGCAGGCCGCACGGCTGCGGCCCGGCCATGTCCGGCCGCCGCGATGCTCCGAACGGCGCCAAGCCATCGAAAGTGCGCGGCGCCCTTGCCGGAGAATGCACGTGATCAACAAGCTTTGTCCGTCCGTTGAGGCCGCGTTGGCCGATATCCCGGACGGTGCCACCATCATGATCGGCGGGTTTGGTACCGCCGGCATGCCCTCGGAGCTCATCGACGGGCTCATCGCCCACGGCGCGCGCGAGCTGACCATCATCAACAACAACGCCGGCAACGGCGAGACGGGCCTGGCCGCGCTGCTCAAGGCGCGCCGCGTGCGCAAGATCGTCTGCTCGTTCCCGCGTCAGGCCGATTCCTACGTGTTTGATGCGCTCTACCGCGCGGGCGAACTTGAACTGGAACTGGTGCCGCAAGGCAACCTGGCCGAGCGCATCCGCGCCGCAGGTGCCGGCATTGGCGGCTTCTTTTGCCCGACCGCATACGGCACGCAATTGGCCGAAGGCAAAGAAACGCGCATCATCGACGGCAAGCCGTACGTGTTTGAACTGCCGCTTACCGCCGACTATGCGCTCATCAAGGCCCTGCGCGCAGACCGCTGGGGCAACCTCGTCTATCGCAAAACGGCGCGCAACTTCGGCCCGGTGATGGCAATGGCGGCCAAGTGCACCATCGCGCAAGTCAGCGAGACGGTGGAGTTGGGCGAACTGGACCCCGAGCACATCGTTACGCCGGGGATCTTCGTCAAGCGCGTCGTGCGACTCGGCACCGCCGCGCAAGCCAAGGAGGCCGCATGAGCGACGTCAATCTCACCGCCGTGCGCCGCTGGACGCGCGACCAGATTGCCACGCGTGTGGCGCGTGATATTCCCGATGGCTCGGTCGTCAACCTGGGTATCGGCCTGCCGACACTGGTGGCCAACCAGTTGCCCGCGGATCGAGAAATCATCCTGCACACCGAGAACGGCCTGCTCGGCATGGGTCCGGCGCCGGCGCCCGGCGATGAGGACGAAGACCTCATCAACGCCGGCAAGCAGCCCGTCACCATCAAGCCCGGCGCGTCGTTCTTCCATCACGCCGATTCGTTTGCCATGATGCGGGGCGGCCATCTCGACTATTGCGTGCTTGGCGGCTTTCAGGTGTCGGCCACGGGCGACCTCGCCAATTGGCACACCGGCGCACCGGACGCGATCCCCGCGGTGGGCGGGGCGATGGACTTGGCCATTGGCGCCAAACGCGTCTTCGTCATGATGGAGCACCAGACCAAGCAGGGCGTGAGCAAGATCGTGCCGTCGTGCACGTACCCGCTGACCGGCATCGGCTGCGTCGATACCATCTACACCGACCTTGCCGTGATCGACATCACGCCCGAGGGGCTGGTGGTGCGCGAGATGGCCGACGGCCTGGATTTCGATACGCTGCAGACGCTGACGGCCGCGCCGCTGCGTCGTACATAACAACGATTGGAGACAGAACACATCATGACGGAAGCTTTTATCTGCGACGCCATCCGCACGCCCATTGGCCGCTACGGCGGCAGCCTGTCTGCCGTGCGTGCGGATGACCTGGGCGCCGTGCCCCTCAAGGCGTTGATGGCGCGCAACCCGCAGGTCGACTGGTCGGCCATCGACGACGTGATCTTTGGCTGCGCCAACCAAGCCGGTGAAGACAACCGCAACGTGGCGCGCATGTCGTCGCTGCTGGCCGGGCTGCCTGACAGTGTGCCGGGCTCGACCATCAACCGCCTGTGCGGCTCGGGCATGGACGCAACCGGCACCGCCGCGCGCGCCATTCGCTCGGGTGAAACCGCGCTGATGATTGCCGGCGGCGTGGAGAGCATGAGCCGCGCGCCGTTTGTCATGGGCAAGGCCGCGAGCGCCTTTTCGCGCGACGCCGCCATCTACGACACCACCATCGGCTGGCGCTTCGTCAACCCGCTGATGAAGGCCCAGTACGGCGTCGACTCGATGCCCGAAACTGCCGAGAACGTCGCCACCGACTACAAGATCAACCGCGAAGATCAGGACCGCTTCGCGCTGCGCAGCCAGGCCAGTGCCGCCCGTGCGCAGGAAGACGGCACGCTCGCGCAGGAGATCACCCCGGTGACGATCCCGCAGAAGAAAGGCGACGCCATCGTGGTCGACCGCGACGAGCATCCGCGCGCGACCAGCATGGAAGCACTCGCCAAACTCAAGGGCGTGGTGCGCCCGGACGGCACCGTTACCGCGGGCAATGCGTCGGGCGTGAACGATGGCGCCTGCGCGCTGCTGCTCGCCAATGAGGAATCGGCCAAGCGTTTTGGTCTGACACCGCGTGCGCGTATCGTCGGCATGGCCACCGCCGGTGTGCCGCCGCGCGTGATGGGCATCGGCCCGGCACCCGCCTCGCAAAAGCTGCTCAAGCAACTCGGTTTGACGATCGACCAGATGGACGTGATCGAGCTGAACGAAGCGTTTGCCGCGCAAGGTTTGGCCGTCACGCGCCAGTTGGGCCTGCGGGACGACGACCCGCGCGTCAACCCGAACGGCGGCGCAATTGCACTCGGTCACCCGCTCGGCATGAGCGGCGCGCGCCTGGTGACGACGGCGATGTACCAACTGCAACGCACCGGTGGTCGCTACGCGCTGTGCACGATGTGCATCGGCGTGGGCCAGGGCATTGCGTTGGTGATCGAACGCGTTTGATGTTGTGATGAATGCGGCCATGACCAGCGGACTGCTCGATCGTGCCTTTTCCACGCCAGCCATGCTGGCGGTGTGGTCTGATGCGGCCACCGTGCGCGCGATGCTCGATGTGGAGGCGGCGCTGGCCCAGGCCGAGGGCGCGGTCGGCGTGATTCCAGCACAAGCCGTGGCGCCGATTCGCGCCGTGTGCGCCAAGGTGGCGTTGGACTTGGACGCGCTCGGCAACGCGGCTGCCAGCGCAGGCAATCTGGCGATTCCGCTGGTCAAGCAACTGACGGCTGCCGTTGCGCAGCACGATGAAAACGCCGCACGCTACGTGCATTGGGGCGCGACCAGCCAGGACATCATCGATACCGGTTTGATGCTGCAGTGGCGGCAATCGGCCGAGTTGATGGAGGCCGATCTGCAAAAGCTGGCCGACGCACTGGCCGCACTCGCGCAACGTCATCGGAATACGCCGATGGTGGCCCGAACGTGGTTGCAGCAGGCCTTGCCTACCACCTTCGGACGCAAGGTTGCCGGCTGGCTGGAGGCGGTGCATCGTGCGCAGGATCGCTTGACCGCGTTGCGTGCGCATGTGCCGGCACTGCAGTTTGGTGGTGCCGCGGGCACGCTCGCCAGCCTGGGCGAGCATGCGCGTGCGGTCGCGCAGGCGCTGGCACACGAGCTTGATTTGCCGTTGCCGACGCTGTCCTGGCACGGCGAGCAAGATCGGATTGCCGACATCGGCGCTACGCTCGCGCTGCTGACCGGCACGCTGGGCCGCTTCGCACGCGATCTCTCGCTGATGATGCAGACCGAAGTCGGTGAAGTTGCTGAGCCTTCGGGTGCGGGCAAGGGCGGTTCTTCCACCATGCCCCACAAGCGCAACCCGGTTGGTTGCGCGACGGTGCTGGCCGCGGCCACGCGCATGCCGGGTTTGGCGAGCACGCTGCTCTCTGCGCTGCCGCAGGAGCACGAACGCGCGCTCGGCGGCTGGCAGGCGCAATGGGCGACACTGCGCGAGATGGCCTGCCTTGCGGCGGGTGCGCTTGATCGCATGCGCGAAATCGTTGAAGGCTTGCACGTTGATGCCGCCCGCATGCGCGCCAACCTGGACCTCACACACGGCCTGATCCTCGGTGAGGCCGTCATGCTGGCGCTGGGCGCAGACCTTGGCCGCTTGCAGGCGCACCACGTGGTCGAAGCTGCCAGCCGCAAAGCCGTGCAAGAGAACAAAACACTGCATGACGTGCTGGCCCAGGATGCGGACGTCCTGCGCATCTGGGGCAGCGCCACGCCGCAACGGTTGACGGCGCTGCTCGACCCTACCCATTACCTTGGCGATGCGGGCGCCGCTGTCGACCGCGTGCTTGCGGAACACGCCCGCCGCCACCCCTGAACACGCACTCCACGGAGACACCATGCCCTGGCTCGAACACGACAACGTCCGCCTGTATCACGAATTCGACGACGGGCCTGCCACGAGCAAGCCGGTGCTGGTGCTCTCGAACTCGCTAGGCACCAATCTGGGTATGTGGCAGCCGCAGCTCGAAGCGTTGCGCCAGCACTTTCGCCTGCTGCGCTATGACCAGCGTGGTCACGGCCAGTCGAGCGTGCCTGATACGCCGTTTGGCGTGGCACAACTCGGCGGCGACGTGCTCGCGCTGCTCGACCACTACAACATCGAGGTCGCGCTGTTCTGCGGCCTGTCGATGGGCGGCCTGACCGGCCTGTGGCTGGCGGCGTACCACGGCGAGCGCTTCCCGCGCATGGTGGTGACAAACACCGCACCGCTCATCGGTACACAGCAGGGCTGGAACGACCGCATCGCGCTGGTGGAGCGTGGCGGCATGCCGGCCATCACCGATAAGCTGCTGAGCTGGTTTTCGCCGCGCTATCCCGAGACCAATCCGGCCCAGATCGAGAGCTTCATGAAGGTGTTTCTTGCCACGCCCACCGCCGGCTACAACGGTTGCTGTGCCGCCATCCGCGATGCGGACCTGCGCGCGCAACTGCCAAACATCCGTGTGCCGATGCTGGTGATTGGCGGCACGCACGATATCTCCACGCCTGCCGCGCAGACCAAGGGCATTGCCGATGGCGTGCCGGGCGCGCAGTACGTGGAGCTCCCAGCGGGCCACCTCGCCAACTGGGAAGACAGCGACGGCTATACCGAAGCGCTGGTCAGCTTCCTGACGACAGGTGTTGCGGGTATCGCACGCGAGGCTGCTCATGGATGACCGCGAACGCTACGCCGCCGGCATGGAGGTGCGCCGTGCCGTGTTGGGCGACGCCCACGTCGACCGTGCCAATGCCGCGCAGACCGAGTTGACCGCACCGTTCCAGGACCTCATCACCCGCTATGCCTGGGGTGAAATCTGGACACGCCCTGGCTTGCCGCGCCACACGCGCAGCCTGCTGACGATCGCCATGATGGTTGCCCTCGGCCGCGACGGTGAACTGCGCCTGCACTTGCGCGCCGCCGCCAACAATGGCGTCACGCGCGACGAAATTCAGGAGACGCTGCTGCAGACCGCCATCTACTGCGGCGTGCCGGCAGCCAACCATGCCTTCCACCTCGCGCAGACGGTGTTTGCCGAGATGGATGCGGAGGCGGCTTCCAAGAAGTAACACCCATCGTCTCGGGAGAGACGCCACGCAACACACCGGGCAAACTGACCGACGAGTTAGCGGCCCAAGGAGGAGACCCATGCTCAGCGCATTGGGTGTGTTGTTCGACGGGCTGGCCTACGGCAGCCTGCTGTTCCTGATCAGCATCGGCCTGTCGGTCACGATGGGCCTGATGAACTTCATCAACCTCGCGCACGGGGCGTTCGCCATGGCAGGCGGCTATGTGTGCGTGGTGCTGATGAACCGACTCGGCGTGCCGTTTCTGGCGACGCTGCCCATTGCCTTCCTTGTCACCGCGGCCATCGGGTTTGTGCTGGAGCGCACGCTGTACCGACGGCTCTATCGCGCGAGCCCGCTGGATCAGGTGCTGTTTTCCATCGCACTCGTTTTCATGGCGATGGCGGGCGCGACTTACGTTTGGGGGCCGTCGCAGCAACCGGTTGAGTTGCCGGAGATGCTGCGTGGGCAATTGCGGGTATTCGACGGACTGGAAATCGGGCGCTATCGGCTGTTCCTGATCGGCGTGGTGATCGTGCTGACGGCGCTGTTGGCGTGGTTGATTGAGCGCACGCGCTTTGGTGCGCAGGTGCGCGCGTCGGTGGACAACCGGCAGGCGTCGGCTGGGCTGGGCATCAACGTGAATTTGGTGTTCTCCGTCACGTTTGCGCTGGGCTCCGGGTTGGCGGGGCTGGGCGGCGGGCTGGGCATCGATGTGCTCGGGCTCGATCCGGCGTTCCCGATCAAGTACATGGTGTACTTCCTGCTCGTGGTGGCAGTCGGCGGTGCGGGGTCCATCAAAGGCACGTTGCTGGCGGCGCTCGTGCTGGGCGTGTTCGACGTGGCGGGCAAATACTACGTGCCCGACGTGGGCGCGTTTGTCATCTACGGGTTAATGGTGGTGCTGCTCGTGCTCTTCCCGAGTGGACTGCTGGGGAGGCGCGCATGAATGTGCTGCAGCAACTGAGGCGGCCTGCGCAGCCTTCTGAACCTATGGAGGCGCATGGCTTGCCCGGAGGGCGCTGGTCGCCGTTCGAGATCGCATTCTGGTGCTTGCCGATTGCGGTTTTCTTCCTTTTTCCCGATTACCTCGTCTTCGGCAGCCAGGTGCTGATCGTTGGGTTGTTTGCGTTGTCGCTCGACTTGGTGCTCGGCTATGCGGGCATCGTCTCGCTTGGGCATGCGGGCTTTTTCGGGCTAGGTGCTTACACGGCAGGTTTGCTCGCGGCGCACGGTTGGGGGGAGCCGCTCACGGGTCTGGCGGCGGGCGCCATCGTTGCTGCGCTCGGTGGTTTCTGCGTGAGCTTTCTTGTCGTGCGTGGGCAGGATCTGACGCGATTGATGGTCACGCTTGGCATCGGCCTGATGCTGTATGAGGCGGCCAACAAGATGGCGTTTCTCACGGGCGGCGTTGACGGCCTCTCGGGCGTGATGATGAGCAACCTGCTCGGTACCTTTGCGTTCGATCTGGAAGGTCGCACGGCGTACGTCTACAGCCTTGTCGTGCTGTTCCTGACGTTCATGGTGCTGCGTCGCCTGGTGCGTTCGCCGTTTGGGCTGTCGCTGCGCGGCATTCAACAAGGCCCCAAACGCATGCCCGCCATCGGCGCCGATGTGCGTATGCGGTTGGTGGCGGCATTCACCGTGAGCGCAGCGGTTGCAGGCGTGGCAGGCGGGTTGCTCGCGCAGACCACGCAGTTTGTCGGGCTCGATTCGCTCGGTTTCTCGCGCTCGGCAGAGTTGCTGATCATGCTGGTGCTGGGCGGTGCGGGTCGGCTATATGGCGCGCTGATCGGCGCGGCGGTGTTCATGGTGGCGCAGGATGTGTTGGCCGGAATCAACCCGGTCTACTGGCAGTTCTGGATCGGCCTGCTGCTGATGGTGATCGTGCTGTTTGCGCGCGGCGGCATTCTTGGCGGGCTGGAAGCAGTCGTATCCGTAGTGCGAGGCTGGCGCGCTCGCAAGGGAGGTGCCGCATGAGCGCGCCGACGATGCATCCCGCGCCCACATTGAGCACGCGTGGTCTGTCCAAACGCTGGGGCGGCTTCCACGCCAATTCCGATATCTCGCTGTCTTTTACGCCCGGCACGCGTCACGCGCTGATCGGCCCGAATGGCGCGGGCAAGACCACCTTCATCAATCTGCTGACCGGCACGCTCGCGCCCACTGCGGGCCAGGTGCTGCTGGATCAGGAAGACATTACGCGCCTGCCCGCACACCGGCGCGTCAAGCGCGGCATCACGCGCACGTTTCAGATCAACACGTTGTTTCCGGGGTTGACGGTGCTGGAGTCAGTGATGCTTGCCATTTTCGAGCGCACGGGCGCGTCATGGCACTGGCATCGCACCGTTGCATCGCACAAAGACGCGCGTGACGAGGCCATGGCGTTGCTCGGCCGCCTGCAGCTCGGCGCCGATGCACTGTCGCCCACGCACGCGTTGCCGTACGGCAAGCAGCGGTTGGTGGAGATTGCGCTGGCGTTGGCAACGCACCCGCGCATCCTGCTGCTCGACGAGCCTGCTGCAGGCATTCCCACTGGCGAGAGCACCGAGCTGTTCGAGGTGATCGCCAGCCTGCCGGGCGACATCACTATCCTCTTCATCGAGCACGACATGAACCTCGTCTTCCGCTTTGCCGAGCGAATCAGCGTGCTGGTGGCGGGCCGCGTGCTGACCGAAGGCACGCCGCAGGAGATCGCCGCTGACCCGCGCGTGCGCGAGGTCTATCTCGGAGAGGCCGAGCATGTCTGAGTTTCTTTCGTTTGAGCGCGTGACTGCGGGCTATGGCAATGCCGTCGTACTCGACGATGTGTCGTTCGCGCTGGAAGCGGGCGGCAGCCTTGCACTGCTAGGCCGCAACGGCGTTGGCAAGACCACGTTGCTCGCCACGCTGATGGGCTTCACGCGCGTGCACAGCGGGCGCATCCGCTGGCAGGGCGCGGACATCGCCAAGGTGCCGTCGCACAAGCGTGCGCGGGCCGGGCTCGGCTGGGTGCCGCAAGAGCGGTGGATGTTTCCGTCGCTCACGGTGGAGGAGCATCTGAGCGCCGTGGCGCGGCCCGGCGCGTGGGATGTGGCGCGCGTCTACAAGACGTTTCCCCGTCTCCAGGAGCGGCGGCGCAATCTCGGCAATCAGCTCTCGGGCGGCGAGCAGCAGATGGTCGCCATCGCGCGCGCGCTCGTGACGAATCCCGCGTTGCTGTTATTGGATGAACCGATGGAGGGCCTCGCCCCGATCATCGTGCAAGAGTTGGGCCGCGCCATCCGCGCGCTTGTCGATGAAGGCGGCATGGCGGTGATCGTGGTGGAGCAGCATGCGCGTCTGGCGCTGCAACTGACGCAGCGCGCGCTGGTGCTGGATCGCGGGCGCATCGTGCATGCATCGGCCAGCGCAGATCTGCTGGCCGATGCGCCGTTGCTGCAACGGCTTGTTGCCGTTGCGTAGGACTTATTTGCCTGGGTCCTTCACGTCAGCAAACTTGTCGAACTCGACGTTGTACAGCTCGTTGCCGACCTTCTCTACCTTGCGGATGTAGACCGTCTGCACCACGTCGCGCGTGGCTGGGTCGATGGTGATCGGCCCGCGCGGGCTGTCGATCTTCATGCCCTTGAAGGCGGCCATCGCTTTCTCCCCATCGATCTTGCCGCCCAACTTGTTGATCACGTTGTAGATCGCACCGATGCCGTCATACGCGGCCACCGCCATAAAGTTCGGGCGGCCCGCGCCGGGGTTGGCGTCGGCAAAGGCTTTCAGGAAGGTCTTGTTCTGCGGCGAGTCGTGCGCGGCCGAGTAATGGAACGACGTGATGACGCCCAGCGTCGAGTCGCCCATGGCTGGCAGCACGTGGTCGTCCGTCAGATCGCCTGTCGCAATGACTTTGATGCCAGCTTGCGCCAGCCCGCGCTCGCGAAAACCCTTCATGAATGCCACGCCCTGTTCGCCTGCCGGCAGGAAGACAAATACGGCCTGCGGCTTGGCGTCCTTCACGCGCTGGATGAACGGCGCGAATTCCGGATTGCGCAGCGGCACGCGTACAGCTTCTACCACTTGGCCGCCGCCCGCGGTAAAGGTCTGCTTGAAGGCGTTTTCGGCATCGACGCCGGGCGCGTAATCAGCCACCACGGTGGCCACCTGTTTGATGCCGTTCTTCAGCGCCCATGAGGCGATCGGCGTCGAGACTTGCGGCAGCGTCATCGACACGCGCGTCACGTATTCCGACTTGGTGGTGATGGATGACGAGGCAGCGTTGAAGATCACCATCGGCTTCTTGGCCTGCTGCGCGATGGGCGCCACCGCCAGTGCCTCGGGCGTAAGGCCGAAGCCCGCCAGGAAATCCACCTTGTCGCGCACCACCAGCTCTTGCGCCAGGCGCTTGGCGACGTCCGGTACGGGGCCCGTCGTGTCCTTCATGATGATTTGTACCTGACGTCCGCCAGCGGTCGTGCCGTGCAGCTTCTGATACGCCTTGATGCCGTCTTCCATCTGCTTGCCATAGTCGGCAAAGGGGCCGGAGAAGGGCGCGATCAGGCCGATCTTGATCGGCTCGTCCGCAAAGGCGGGCAGGCCGGCCATCAGCGCACCAGCAATGGCAGTCAGCAGTAGCACACGACGTTTCATGAAGGTCTCCAAAGGTTGATCGGCAAGCGTGAGCCGAGCGAACTCACCACGGCGTCGCCTGCGCGTGGCAACGATCCTAAAGGCTCTGTGTTCGCATTGCAATCGAGTGTTCGTATTGTGAACATTCGGCCCGGGTCGATTATTTCGTGTTCTTGCGTTTGGCTGGCCGATGACCGGGTTCGCGCCACTCGTCTGCCTCGTCATTGAACAGCGACGACACTAGCGCGCGGAACCACTGGCTGCGTGTGTCGTTGTGGAACTTGCGGTGCCAGTGCTGTTTGAGATCGAAGCTCGGCAGCTCCAGCGGCGGCTCCATCACGCAGATGTTGGCGTGCGATTGCATGAACGACAGGCCTACCGCATGCGGTACCGTCGCAATCAGATCCGTGCGCGCGAGGATGAACGGAATGCTCATGAAATGCGGCGTGAGCAACGCGGGCGTACGGCGGATGCGCTTGCGTTCCAGAAAGCGTTCGTACAGCTCTTGGCTGCGCCCCTCTGCGCGCACCACGGCGTGGCCGTACTCCAGAAACTGCGCCATCGACAGCTTTGTGTTGCCGCCCCGCGTGACGGGATGATCGGCCCGCACGATGCACGTGAAGTGGTGCGTGAACAGCCGTTGCTGAAAGAAGTTGTTCTTCTTCAGATCAGGAAAGTAGCCGACCGCCAAGTCGAGCGAGCCAATCTCCAGCGCCCGCTCGATCTGCGCCGGCGGCAACGATACGGATTGCACCGATGCCCGCGGTGCTTGCCGTGCCATCGCCTCGACAATGCGCGGCAAGAACACCATCTCGCCCACATCCGACAGCGAGATCGAGAACGTATGCGTGGTCGTGGCCGGATCGAACGCGCCGGTGTCCAGAATGCCTTGCTGCACGCGCACCAGCACATCACGCGCCGCCGGAATGAGCGCCAGCGCCCGCGGCGTCGGCTCCATGCCGCGCGAGGTGCGCACGAATAGCGGGTCATCAAATGCTGCGCGCAGCTTGCCCAGCGCGGTGCTCACACCCGGCTGGCTCATGCCGAGTTGCTGCGCCGCCATGCTCACGCTGTGTGCGTCGTGCAGTGCAAGCAGGATTGGCAACAGGTTCAGATCAAAGCCGGGCAGGGTGGACATGGCAATACCATTATTTGAATTGCCGATAAAGTTTATCGGCGATATTGCATTGTGCGATATCAAGGTGCACGCCAACAATGGTTGCCAGAACGATTCCAAATCCATCCGGAGACAACCACTATGCGCACCCAGGTCGCCATCATCGGCGCGGGCCCGGCGGGGCTGCTGCTCGGGCAGCTTCTGCACCGCAACGGCATTGACTCGGTCATTCTCGAAACCAAGAGCCGCGCGTACGTTGAAGAGCGCATCCGCGCCGGCGTGCTGGAACAGGGCACGGTCGACATGCTCAACGAAGCGGGCGTGGGCGAGCGCATGCGCCGCGAAGGGCTTGTGCACCACGGCATCGATCTGCTGTTTGGTGGCAAGCGCCATCGTATTGATCTGACGGCGATGTCGGGCGGCCGCTCGATCACCGTGTATGGGCAGCACGAGGTGGTGAAGGATCTGATTGCCGCGCGCGTTGAGCACAGTGCGCCGCTGCTGTTCGACGTGTCTGATGTCTCGGTGCATGACATCGAATCGGCCACGCCTTCGGTGCGGTTCGTGCACGACGGCGTGCCGCAGACGCTGCAATGCGATTACATCGCGGGGTGCGATGGCTTTCACGGCATCTGCCGCCCGGCGATTCCGGCGCAGCGGCAAGCCATATTCGAGCGTGTGTATCCGTTTGCCTGGCTTGGCATCCTGGCCGAAGCCGAGCCCGCCGCCGACGAGCTGATCTATGCGAGCCACGATCGTGGCTTCGCCTTGTTCAGCATGCGTTCACCCCAGATCACGCGACTCTATCTGCAATGCAAGCCGGATGAAAACCTGGCCGCATGGCCGGATGCCCGCATCTGGGATGAACTCCACATCCGCCTGGAAAACAACGACGGCTGGCGCTTGAAGGAGGGCGCCATCCTGCAGAAGAGCGTCACGCCGATGCGCAGCTTTGTCTGCGAGACGATGCAGTGCGGGCGGCTGTTCCTTGCAGGTGACGCCGCGCATATCGTGCCGCCCACTGGCGCAAAAGGGATGAACCTCGCCGTCGCCGACGTGCGCGTCCTCGCTCAGGCGCTCACTGCGCGCTACCAGCAGAGCGACACCGCGCAGCTTGCAAGCTACTCCGGCCGCTGCCTGCAACGCGTCTGGCGCGCCGAGCATTTCTCTTGGTGGATGACGTCGATGCTGCATCGCTTCGACGATCACACGCCTTTCATGCAGAAGCTGCAGCGCGCCGAGCTGGATTACGTGACCAGCTCGCCGGCAGGCGCCCGCGTGCTGGCAGAGAACTACGTCGGCCTGCCGTTTGCGGATGCGCCGGCCGGTGCATCGCTGAGTGTGCTCAGTAATTCCAGGGCGGCGTAGTCGTCGGCTTGGACAGCGCAATGCGCGAGACCAGCGGGTGGAAGCCTTGCCCGCGCGAGGCGGCGTAGACCGTCTGCGCGTTGGCGGTCTGCAACGCGTAGTCGATCGTGAAGACGGGCACGTTGCCGGCGCAGTACTTCTGCAACTGGTTGATCGCCCATTGCGTGCTATCGGCGCTCGCAGCGTTGTCGCCGCCGGAAGCGCTGTCCCATGCGGCGCCAGCAGTGCCGCCGAACCACGTGTCCTCCTGCGAGATGCCATCGATCGTTGCCAGCAGCGTTGACCCGCCGCCGTCATCGATCAGCGTTGACGCGTTCTGCTGGATCACCGCGAACTGCGGATTGATGGCGCGCCCCGCCGCACGGATCTTGGTGATGAAGTCGACCATGGCCTGCACCGGATCAATGCCGGCCGCCCGGGCCGCGTCCGCCACGGACGGCTCGGCATACGCCTGCACCCAATCCAGATAGACGCCATCGAACCCTTCGCGCGCCAGCTGCGCGACGGCGCCGTCTGGCCCGAGCCAAAGCGCTTGCCAGCGCGGGTCCCAGAACGCGACGGGGTAGTCGCCGGCCCAGCCATCCGGGTCGGCCTTGATGATGAAATCGGGCGTGCCGGGGCTGGTGGATGTGGGTGCTTGCCAGCTCGACGTCCAATAGGTGCGGAAGTCTTCGGCCTCGCCGATGTCGATGTAGGCGAGTACCTTGCGCGCTGAGCCATCGGGCTTGGTATGCAGTCGCGCCACCATATCGACGGTGTTGAAGTTTTCCAGCCCCTTGATGGTGTTGTTGGCCTCGATGACCAGCATGTCATACGGCTGTGCGTTGAGCGTGTCGATCTGCGCACTGGTGGTCATGCCCTGCAACTGGTACATCCAGGTCTGCACCCCGGCGAGCGCAGAGGTGCCGTTGGCGCCGCAGGCGGGCATGGCAACTGTTGCCGCCGGGGTCACAGCATTCGACCCCGCATTCGCTGTGTTCAAAGCAGCGCTGGCTTGCGGGCTCAATGACGAGCCGCCATCACCGCCACCGCAGGCGGACAGCATCAGCCCCGCACACGCCAGGGCAATCGAGGAGATCGGGCGCATTGTCTTTTTAGAGAGCGTTGAGAGTTGGCGGCTTGCGCGGTGCGCGCATACGTTTGGATGTCGGGGCAAGTCCCCATTCACGCTAGCACAATCGGATTGCGCCCAACCCCGCTTGCGAGGGGTGACGTCTGAAAATTTCCTCAGACCAGCGTTCTCGATCGCTCCGGAAGGCTATGCCACGGCCGATCAGCCCGTATGTGTTACGCGGAGCAGGAGGTCAAAGGTTGCCGTCGCTTTCATCGCCATGCAAAACACTCCGGTGTATAGTCGGACAGCACTCGATGTTTAAGAAGAGGGGGCATTTCAGATGGACACCTCGCCGGCGGGCCAGTACAAGGGCTTCGACATTTATCCGTTGGCTTTCCAACATGAACGCACGGCGCGCTGGCCCGAGGCCAGGGAAGACCGCAGCTACAACGCGGCCGTGATGATCTGTCGGGCGGGAGAGTCGCCCGAGCCTGGACAGACCCAGGTCTTCCGCCTATCGGGGGACCGGCAATTCAGCAATGTGGGTGCTGCGCGCATTGCAGCACTGCGCTTTGCTGAGAGCATCATTGATGGCGGCGTGCCCGAACTGTCGCTTCCTGCTGACGGCGCCTGAAACCGCGGAACCCGCCCGTGATAGAATAGCGGGCGAATCCGGCTCGCCGCCGGGCCAATCATGGCCGGTGGCGGCTGAGTCCAGCACCGGGGAATACCCCGCGCCGAGTCGGGCGGCGCGCATCTGCGACCGCCACCCATCCTCGCTCTCGCTTGCACGAAACAGCGCACGCCATTGGCGGGCGCGATTTGTGTTTCGCGCAACTCGGTACCCCCCAAGCCCGCTGTCCGGGCAGATGATCGCGGCGTACCGCTGCATGCCCATTGAGGCGTGTGGCGTGGTTCGGGTGGGTCATCACATCATTGCAACCATCGGCGCAGCCGCGTGCTGCATACAAAGGAACGAGTTTGGCCAAGGAAGAACTGATTGAATTTGAAGGGGTGGTGTCTGAAGCACTGCCCGACAATCGTTTTCGCGTGCAACTGGAAAACGGCGTCGAAATCTGGGCTTACGCATCGGGCAAGATGCAGAAGCACCGCATCCGCATCCTCGCGGGCGACCGCGTGAAGCTGGAGATGTCGCCGTACGACCTCACCAAGGGTCGCATCAACTACCGGCACAAGTAAAAACGGCTGTGCCGCCAAGACGTCCATCCGGTGGGCGTTTCGAAGAAACCGCGTGTCTGCCCGACCCGCGGTTTTTTTATTATTGCTGCATAAGCAGCGTTAAATTTCGTTGATCTGCCGGCAACCTCCGGTATCATGCTGCTTGGTCGCTGACGGGGGGAACGTAGTCGGCGGCCAACTGAAGTGCAGGGCTTGTCACATCGTCAAGCTGCGTGTTGCCCTCGGGTGAGCGCGCGCCATCTGTACCAGTCCATTCCATAAGCGCACGGCCGGCTGATCGATTCAATCGACGGCGAGGCTTCCAATCGCGCATTCATCCGCCGACCGGGGCGTCATGCGACGCTCACACCCGTTCGGTGCTCAGTGTGTCAACAGAGTCACACCACATCGGGATACCGGACAGGTAGGACGGCGCTTGTCCATCGAAGTACTCGGCGTAAGGTTTTGCGTCCGAGGGAATAGAAAAAACAATGTTGGAAACCAAGAAAGCAGCACAGAGGGCGGCGCGCATGAGCCTGCGCGCCTTGGTGGGTCTGGCGGCGGCTGCAACGCTGACAGGCCTGGGAATACAACCCCGCCTCGGCGCAGGCCACGCGCCCGAAGGCACCGATTTACGGCGTCACGCTTGATAACGTCAGTAACATCAACGCGATTGTGGCATCGCTTACACATCTGCCGTACAAGCCGACCGTGCGCGTGGTCTTTGACCCGGGTACATCGGCAGCCAACTACTAGGCACCTCTGGTCAAGCTTCATCAAGTCGCCTATGTCATGGGCGAAGTGATGGATTCATACTATTTCCCGGCCGACCCGACGACCTACAGTGCACGCACCAACGAGTTGGTGAGCACGCTGAAGAATGTCGTGGACGTATGGGAAATCGCCAATGAAATCAATGGCGAATGGCTGCGTGCCAACCCGAACGGTCCGACCTCGACGGCAACGTCGCAGGAACAGCAGATCGGTCAGATGGTCGGCAACGCCTATGACATCGTGAAGGGCGCGGGTGGCCTGGTGTCGGTGACGATGTACTACAACGACGATGGCAAGGGCACCAACTGCTACCAACTGCCGATGGACTCATGGCGTACCTGGGCGACCAACTTCCTGCCCTCTCGTGTCCGCGAGGGCGCAGACTACGCACTGTTCAGCTACTACCCGTACCAGGACTGCCCCGATTTGAATCCGACGTGGGCAGACGATTTCAACTTGCTTGAAACCGTCTTCCCTGTCGCAAAGGTGGGGTTTGGCGAGATCGGTACGTCCAGCACATCGGCTCCGGCCTCGGTGCAGCAGGACCTGATCACGTCGTACTACCCGATGGGCAGCAACGAGATGGCGTCGGACCCGCGCTTCATTGGCGGCTACTTCTGGTGGAACTACGCTGAACAGATGCTCCCGTACAGCACCAGCTCCTACTGGAGCCTGCTGAACAACACGATCAAGCCGCTGGCAGCACCGCAATAAGAAGAGGCGGCAGCCTCTCCTCGCAAAAAGGGTGGGACACCCGCGCCGGACGGGTTGGGACGAATCCGGCAACAAAAAACCCGCGTCAGCTCACGCTGCGCGGGTTTTTTCTATGGTGGTGTGCGGAGTCAGGCTTGGCCGCGCGCTGCCAGGTAAGCGCGGAACTCGTCAGCGACTTCCTTGTGCTTGAGCGCCAGTTCCACCGTGGCCTTCAGGTAGCCCAGCTTGCTGCCGCAGTCGTAGCGCACGCCCTTGTAGCGGTAGGCCAGCACTTGCTCGGCCGACAGCAGCGATTGAATCGCATCCGTGAGTTGCAGCTCGCCGCCGGCGCCCGGCTTGAGGTTGCGGATGTGATCAAAGATGCGCGGCGTCAGGATGTAGCGGCCAACCACACCCAGGTTGGACGGCGCGTTCTCAGGCGCCGGCTTTTCGACGATGCCCGACATCTTGATCACGCTGCCGTCTTCTTCCCACGGGCGGCCGTCGACCACACCGTACGAACGGCTCTGCTCGCGGTCAATTTCTTCCACGCCGATCACCGAGCAGTTGTAGTGGTCGTACAGATCGACCATCTGCTTCATGACGGGCGGCGTGCCATCCAGCAAGTCATCGGCCAGGATGACGGCGAAGGGTGCATCGCCCACGAGCTTCTCCGCGCATTGCACGGCGTGGCCCAGGCCCAGTGCTTCGGGCTGGCGCACGTAGAAACAATCGACATGCGATGGCTTGATCGAGCGCACGACGTCAAGCAAGGCGGTCTTCTGCTTGGCTTCCAGTTCGGCTTCAAGTTCGTAGGCCTTGTCGAAGTGATCTTCAATCGCGCGCTTGCTGCGGCCGGTCACGAAGATCATCTCAGTGATGCCGGCGGCCATGGCTTCTTCCACGGCGTACTGGATCAGCGGCTTGTCCACGACCGGCAGCATTTCCTTCGGGCTGGCCTTGGTGGCCGGCAGAAAGCGGGTTCCGAGCCCCGCGACGGGGAAAACGGCTTTGGTGACGCGTTGCATCGTGGTTTCCTTGGTATTGATTTTTCGGGCGCTTAGGTTTGGGCGCTCAGGCCTGCACCGGCAGCCGTGCAATCTGGGCTTCCAGCTTGGACAACGTGGCTTTGAAATCCGCCACACGCTTTTGTTCCTGTTCCACCACGGCGGCAGGGGCGCGGGCGACGAATGATTCGTTACCGAGCTTTGCTTCGCACTTGGTGATCTCGCCGCGCAGGCGTTCGATTTCCTTCGACAGGCGCGCGTGTTCGGCGGCCACGTCGATCTCGATCTTCAGCAGCAGCTTGTTCTCGCCGACGATGGCGACCGGCGCGCCAGCGCCGTCCTGCTCCATGGCTGCGGCATCGGTGTAGACCTTCACTTCAGACAGCTTGCCCAGCGCTTGCATGTACGGCGCCGCGACCTGCAGGAACGCGGCTTCGCCATTGGCGTACAGCGGCACGCGCTGCGCGGGGGAGATGTTCATCTCGCCACGCAGGTTGCGGCAGGCATCCACCAGCGCCTTGAGCTGTTGCACCCACTGCTCGGCTTGCTCGTCGATCTTGGTCAGCACAGCGCGCGGGTATTCCTGCAGCGCGAGGCTCTCGGTGCCGTCGCCCTTGGCGCGGCCGGCCATCGGCGCGACCTTCTGCCAGAGTTCTTCGGTAATGAACGGGATGATCGGGTGGGCCAGACGCAGCACGGTTTCCAGCACGCGCAGCAGCGTGCGGCGCGTGGCGCGCTGCTGGGCGGGCGTGCCGGTCTGGATCTGCACCTTGGCCAGTTCCAGGTACCAGTCGCAGTATTCGTCCCAGACAAACTTGTAGATGGCGTTGGCGATGTTGTCGAAGCGGTAGTCGGCAAAGCCTTTCTCTACTTCGGTTTCCACGCGCTGCAGCAGCGAGACGATCCAGCGGTCGGCCTGCGAGAAGTCCAGATAGCCTTCGGGGCCGCAATCGCCGACGCATTCCTGCATGCCGCAGTCCTGGCCTTCGGTGTTCATCAGCACGAAGCGCGTGGCGTTCCAGAGCTTGTTGCAGAAGTTGCGATAGCCCTCGCAGCGGCTCGGGTCAAAGTTGATGCTGCGGCCCAGCGTGGCGAGCGAGGCGAAGGTGAAGCGCAGCGCGTCGGCACCAAACGCAGGAATGCCTTCGGGGAACTCCTTGCGTGTGCGCTTCTCCACCTTGGGCGCGTCTTTCGGGCGGCGCAGGCCGGTGGTGCGCTTGGCCAGCAGCGGCTCCAGTGAGATCCCGTCGATCAGGTCCACCGGGTCGAGCGTGTTGCCCTCGGACTTGCTCATCTTCTTGCCTTCCGAATCGCGCACGAGGCCGTGCACGTAGACGGTGTGGAAGGGCACTTCGCCAGTGAGGTGCAGGGTCATCATGACCATGCGCGCCACCCAGAAGAAGATGATGTCGTAGCCCGTCACCAGCACGGTGGAAGGCAGGAAGTGCTTCAATTCTGGCGTATCGGCCGGCCAACCCAGCGACGAGAACGGCACCAGCGCCGACGAGAACCACGTGTCGAGCACGTCGTCGTCACGCGTGAGCGCGCCGGTATAGCCCTTGGAGGCGGCTTGCGCGCGGGCTTCCTCTTCCGTGCGGCCAACGTACACATTGCCAGCTTCGTCGTACCAGGCCGGAATCTGGTGGCCCCACCACAGTTGGCGCGAGATACACCAGTCCTGGATGTTGTTCAGCCACTGGTTATACGTGTTGACCCATTGCTCGGGCACCAGCTTGATCTTGCCGCTTTGCACGGCGTCCAGCGCCACTTCGGCAATCGAGCGACCGGGGAAGCGCGTGCCTTCCGGCGCCGGCTTGCTCATGGCGACGAACCACTGGTCAGTCAGCATCGGCTCGATGACGACGCCGGTGCGGTCACCGCGCGGCACCATCAGCGTGTGCTTCTTCACCTCGGCCAGCAGGCCTTGCGCTTCGAGGTCCTCGACCATCTTCCTGCGCGCGTCGAAGCGGTCCATGCCTGCATAGGCGGCCGGGGCATCAGCGACGATCTTTGCGTCGAGCGTCAGGATCGACAACTGTGGCAGCTTGTGGCGCTGGCCCACCGCGTAGTCGTTGAAATCGTGGCCAGGGGTCACCTTGACCACGCCGGTGCCGAACTCGCGGTCGACGTACTCGTCGGCAATCACGGGGATCTTGCGATCGGTCAGCGGCAAGTGGACGAACTTGCCGATCAGGTGGGCGTAGCGCTCATCTTCGGGGTGCACCATCACGGCCGTGTCGCCGAGCATCGTCTCCGGGCGTGTCGTCGCCACCGTCAGGTGTGTCAGGCCGCGCACGGCATCCGGTTCGGCCAGCGGATAGCGGATGTGCCACAGCGAGCCTTCTTCCTCTTCGCTGACCACTTCCAGGTCGGACACGGCGGTGCCGAGCACCGGGTCCCAGTTGACCAGGCGCTTGCCGCGGTAGATCAGGCCTTGCTCATACAGACGCACGAACACGTCGCTGACGGCGCGCGACATCTTCGGGTCCATCGTGAAGTATTCGCGCTCCCAGTCGATCGAAGCGCCCATGCGGCGCACCTGGCGCGTGATGGTCGAGCCCGATTCCTCTTTCCATTCCCAGACTTTTTCGACGAACTTCTCGCGGCCCATGTCGTGGCGCGATACGCCTTGTGCATCCAGTTGGCGCTCGACAACGATCTGCGTGGCGATGCCGGCGTGGTCAGTGCCCGGCACCCACAGCGTGTTGGCGCCGGACATGCGCGCGTGGCGCGTCAGACCATCCATGATGGTCTGGTTGAACGCGTGACCCATGTGCAGCGTGCCCGTCACGTTCGGCGGCGGAAGCTGGATACAGAAGTCCGGCCGGCCGGCTTCGAGCGTTGCTCGGGAGACGCCCATCGCTTCCCACGCCGCGCTCCACTTCTGCTCAATGGTGGCGGGTTCGAAACTCTTGGCGAGGGACTGGTTTTGATCGGTCATGCTGACTGGGGGCAAGAGGGAGCGCACGCAGGGGCGCAAAAGACGTTTGGCCCAGGAAAATGGCGGGCGAAAGCCTTGAATTATACGACCTGTCTGTGTCCGGCACGGACAAGGCGTGGGAAGGGGGCAAGGAGGGGCCGGTATAATTTGGCGATTCTGCCGAGGCTCCTCCCGCATGTCTGACCTGCTCGCCAATCTGAACCCCGAACAACGCGCTGCCATCACGCTTCCCGATGAGTCGGCGCTGATCCTGGCAGGGGCGGGCAGCGGCAAGACCCGCGTGCTGACCACCCGGATCGCCTGGCTGATCCAGAGCGCACGAGTGTCGCCTGCGGGTCTCTTGGCCGTTACGTTTACCAACAAGGCGGCCAAGGAAATGACGGCGCGCTTGCAGGCCATGCTGCCGATCAATACGCGCGCCATGTGGATCGGCACGTTCCACGGACTGTGCAACCGGCTGCTGCGTGCGCACTACCGCGATGCTGGCTTGCCGCAGACGTTCCAGATCCTGGATACGCAAGACCAGCTCTCTGCCGTCAAGCGCCTGCTCAAGTCGCTCAATATCGACGACGAGAAATTCCCGCCCAAGAATGTCCAGTACTTCATCAACGGCGCCAAGGAACAGGGCCTGCGCGCGGGCGATCTGGAAATCGCCAACGAATACGACCGCCGCATGGCCGACCTCTACGCCGCTTACGACGCGCAATGCCAGCGCGAAGGCGTGGTCGACTTTGCCGAATTGCTACTGCGCTGCTACGAACTGCTGCGCTACAACGATGCCATCCGCGCGCATTACCAGCGCCGCTTCAAGCACATCCTGGTTGACGAGTTTCAGGATACGAACAAGCTGCAGTACGCCTGGTTGAAGATTCTCTCTGGCCTGGGCGAGCCCGGTGTCACGCCCAACGCGATCTTCGCCGTGGGCGATGACGACCAAAGTATCTACGCGTTTCGTGGCGCCAACGTCGGCAATATGGTCGACTTCGAGCGCGAATTCCGCGTGGAGCATCGGATCAAGCTGGAGCAGAACTACCGTTCGCACGGCCACATTCTCGATACGGCCAACCACCTGATCTCGCACAACACGCGTCGCCTGGGCAAGAACCTGCGTACGGATGCCGGCCATGGCGAACCGGTGCGCGTCTACCAGGCCGCAACCGATGGGCAGGAGGCTGGCTGGATCGTCGAGGAGATCCGAGACCGCATTGCCACCGGCATGTCGCGCTCGGAAATCGCCATCCTTTACCGCAGCAATGCGCAGTCACGGGTGATCGAGCATGCGCTGTTCTCGGCCGGCATCGCTTACAAGGTGTACGGCGGCCTGCGCTTCTTCGAGCGTGCGGAAATCAAGCATGCGCTGGCGTACATCCAGTTGCTGGAAAACTCGGATAACGATGCCGCGTTCGGCCGTGTGGTCAACTTCCCGGCGCGCGGCGTCGGGGCGCGCTCGCTGGAGCAATTGCAGGATGCGGCGCGGCTGTACGGCATTTCGCTCGCAGCGTCGGTGCCGTATCTGACGGGCGCGGCGGGCACCAAGCTCTCGGCGTTTGTGCGCCTGATCGAGCAGATGCGCGCCGACACGCGCCAGATGACGCTGCCTGAGATCGTTCAGCACGTCATCCACGCCAGCGGCCTCATCACGCATTACCAAGGCGAGAAGGAAGGCCAGGATCGCATCGAGAACTTGCAGGAATTGGTGACCGCCGCTCAGGCTTTCGTGGCCGAAGAGGGTTACGGCGTGGATGCCATCGCCACCGCATTGCCTGTGCGCCACGACGCCATGCTGCGCATTGAAGGGGGCGAGATCGATACCGTCTCCGAACTCGTCACCGACGAAACGCCCGCGGAGATGACGCCGCTGGTCGCGTTTCTAACGCACGCCTCGCTGGAGGCGGGCGACAACCAGGCCCAGGCTGGCCAGGACGCCGTGCAGATGATGACCGTGCACGCGGCCAAGGGGCTGGAGTTCCACGTCGTTTTCATCACCGGGCTGGAAGAGGGTTTGTTCCCGCACGAAAACAGCCAGATGGAGAAGGACGGTCTGGAAGAAGAGCGCCGCCTGATGTACGTGGCGATCACGCGGGCGCGCGAGCGGCTGTATCTCTCGTTCGCGCAAAGCCGCGTGTTGCATGGCCAGATTCGCTACCACATCCGCTCACGCTTCTTTGATGAGTTGCCCGAAGACACGCTGAAGTGGCTCACGCCGCAGCACTCGGGCTATCAAGCCACGCGCCGTGCGCAGGGCGAAAGCGGCGCCTGGGGCAAAGATTGGTTCAAGCGCCCCGAGCGCGGCGACGAGGATGCCTACACCGGCACGCGCCCCACAGGCGGCATGGACACCGGCAAGAACTACGCCGATGCCAAGCGCGCCGAGGCGACAGGTTTCCGCGTCGGCCAGTCGGTGTTCCACAACAAGTTCGGGGAAGGCGTCATCACGACGCTGGAAGGCGAGGGCGCAGAGGCGCGCGCTCACATCAAGTTCAACCGCCACGGCGTGAAGGTGCTGGCGCTCGGGGTCGCCAAGCTGGACCCGATCAACTGAGAAACGCGATCAGGACGATTCTGGCGGTCCGGGGGGGGGGGGGGGCGCGGCGCGCGGGGGTGCTCGGCGGCGCCCCCCCCCCCCCCCCCCCACCCCCCCCCCCCTCAGCGGGTCTAGGGACATA
>CAUPMS010000053.1:0-25645 GCA_963512445.1 uncultured Ralstonia sp. | reverse complement strand
CCGATGTTGCAGCATCGGATGTTCCCCCGCGTCTGCGCTTGCCCACCCTTCGCCCTCAAACGTGGCGCGCGGTTGCAAGAAAAAAAATCAAAGCCGCCTCACAGCCCCCATCAATTCCCTCCCCAACACGTCAGACGCCGCCATCATCGGCGCCCGCAGCACGTTCTGAATCAGCCCTTCGGCGGCCAGCCATGCCTTCAACGGCCCAGGGTTCGTCTGAGCAAACAACAACCGAACCACCGGCGCCAGCGCATGATGCAAGCGCCGCGCATCGTTCAAGCGTTGTTCCTGCACCGCACGCGCCATCTCCACAAACAGCTCCGTGCGGACGTGCGCGGCAGCGATGATTGCCCCCACACCACCCGCGCACAGCGTGCCGAACGCCTGCGCGTCTTCGCCCGCCAGCACCTGCAACCGCCCATCGGCAATCACGCGCTGCGTCTTGTCCGCATCGCCGCCGCAATCCTTGATGCCGTGAATGTTGGGATGCGCGGCAAGGGTAAGCAGCGTTTCGGTGTCAATGTTCGCGCCGGTTCGATACGGAATGTCATACAGCAGCACCGGCACGGCAGAGGCGCCAGCCAACGCGGTGAAGTATTCGATGATCCCGTCCTGCGATGGGCGGATGTAGGAAGGCGGCGGCACCAGGAACGCCGCAGGCCGATGCTCGGCAAGCCTCAGCATGCGCTCGCGTACGGGCGCGAGGGCACTGCCCGAGACGCCCATCACCACGGGCAGGCCATCCGCTGCGGCGCGTACGGTATCGAGTACGTCGGCCTGTTCCTGATCCGTCAGCGCTGCGGCTTCGCCAGTACTGCCGCAGGCAACGAAACCGGCCACGCCCAGCGTGCGGTATCGCACCACTAATGTATACAGCGCGCCGTAGTCGACCGACCGCGCCGCATCGTCGGCAAACGGCGTGACGATGGGCACCCAGATGCCCGCATACGACGGACGTTCGTTGGTGGACAGATTGGTAGATGCATTCTTAAGCACGACAACACTCCTGGACGAATCAACGACCGGTCAAGAACCATCAGGAGAGCGTCGGGAATGCGGGCCCGCGCAGTGCGGGTTGCGAGGCAACCGTGTCTAACGTGTCGGTCAACCGCTGTTCCGTCGCCCATCTGACGGAACAGCGCTCCGGTCAGACGAGCGGCTGTTTGGTGGCTTTTTTGGCGCGCGCGAGCGTCGACACAACCAACAGGCTGAATGCCGGTGCCGTGCAGATCGACGAGGAAGCGGAAATCGCGCGCATGGAAATTGTCAAAAAAGTCTCCACACCGTACTGATGTGTTACTCGAGCGTCAAGCGCCTAAGCTAAAGTGCGCTGGAACATCATGAGACGATGTCGGTCTCATGCCACATTCTTTTCAGATCTAGAGGACTTCATGACCCCTGCCCTGACTTTCCGCTCGACGCGTTTTTCAGTGCTGCGCTGGCTGGCACGATCGTTCGCCATGCTGGCTGTGCTGGCCACGCCTTTCCTGTCAGCCTGCGGCTATAACGATTTCCAGTCAAAGGACGAAGCCACCAAGGCGGCCTGGGCTGAAGTCGTCAACCAGTACCAGCGCCGTGCGGACCTGATCCCGAACCTTGTGAATACAGTCAAGGGTTACGCCACGCATGAAAAAGACACGCTGGAAGCGGTGACAAAGGCCCGCGCTGCAGCCACGAGCTTTCAGATCACGCCCGAAGTGCTGAACGATCCGGCGGCATTCCAGAAATTCCAGCAGTTGCAGGGCGAGCTGTCGAGCGCGCTGTCGCGTCTGATGGCCGTGTCGGAAAACTATCCGCAACTCAAGGCCGATCAGTCGTTCCGTGATCTGCAATCGCAACTGGAAGGCACCGAGAACCGCATTACCGTGGCGCGCCAGCGTTACATCAAATCGGTGCAGGACTACAACGTGCTGGCCCGTAGCTTCCCGACCAACCTGACGGCCAAGGTGATGGGCTACCAGGTCAAGCCGAACTTTACGGTTGAGAACGAGAAGGGCATTTCCACCGCGCCGGCGGTGAAATTCTGACGAGCTGACCACCATGTCGATACGCACGCGTGCCTTCTTCGCTTTTCTGCTGACAGCGGCCCTGTGGCTGACCGCCGCGTTGCCTGCGCGCGCGCAAAGCGACATGGTGGCCGTGCCGCCGCTGGCCGCGCGCGTGACCGACCTGACCGGCACGCTCAGCGCCCAGCAGAAGAGCGCGCTCGAACAGGTGCTGGCCGACTACGAACAGCAGCGTGGCAGCCAGATCTTCGTGCTGATGGTGCCCACGACCGCGCCGGACCCGATCGAGGCCTACGGCATCCGCGTGGCTGAGACATGGAAGGCCGGGCGCAAGGGCG
Source organism: uncultured Ralstonia sp. (assembly GCA_963512445.1). Taxonomy (GTDB): domain Bacteria; phylum Pseudomonadota; class Gammaproteobacteria; order Burkholderiales; family Burkholderiaceae; genus Ralstonia. The sequence goes on along the minus strand of CAUPMS010000053.1, from coordinate 23,301 downwards.
TGGACGACGGCGCGATCATCCTCATTGCCAAAGACAACCCGGCATCTTTGCGCAAGATGCGCATCGAGGTCGGGCGCGGGCTGGAGGGCGCGCTGACGGATGCGCAATCGAAGCGCATCCTGCAGGATGTGATGGCGCCGCACTTCCGCCAAGGGGATTTTTACGGTGGGCTGTCGGCGGGCATCTCGGCCATCCAGACCGTCATTGCGCAAGAGAGCCTGCCGCCGGCCGAGCGCGCGAAGCATCAGCAGGCCAGCGGCGGCATCGGCGATTGGCTGCCGGTGCTGTTTCCGCTGGCGATCAGCGTTTTCTTTGTGCTGAGCGCGGCCATGCGCTCGGGCGGGCGTGTGACGGGCAGCCTGCCCGGCCGGCCCGGCTCGCGCGTGGTGATGGGCAACCGTGGCTGGGGGCCGGGCACCATCGGCGGGCTTGGTGGTGGGCTTGGTGGTGGATTGGGCGGCGGCCTCGGCGGTGGCTGGGGACGCGGCGGCGGTGATTTTGGTGGCGGGGGCGGGGGCGGGGGCGGAGGCTTTGGCGGCGGCGGCGGTGGTGACTTCGGTGGCGGCGGCGCCTCCGGCAACTGGTAACTGGTAACCGGTGAACGCACTCATGGCTTCCAAGACCCAACACCATCGCGGCGCACGCCGTGCCCTCACCCACCTGCTGACGACTTCGTCGCACGCAAAACGCGCGTTCCGGCCGGTGGATCTGCAAAAACTCGAAGCCGCTGTGCGCGAAGGTGAACAACGCCATCGCGGCGAGGTGCGTGTCGTCATCGAAAGCTCGCTGCCGGTGCGCGATGCGTGGGCCGGTGTGCCGCCGCGCCACCGCGCCCGCACACTGTTCGGCCTGCTGGAAGTGTGGAACACGCGCGAGCACGTGGGCGTGCTGCTCTATATCAACCTGGCTGACCACGCGGTCGAGATCCTGGCCGACCACGGCATCGCCGCCAAGGTGGATGCGCACGCGTGGCGCACCATCTGCGAGACCATCACACGCGGCTTTGCACAGCGCGTGGCCATTGCGCCGGTGCTCGAAGCGCTGGCGCAGATCAATGACCTTCTTGCTGCGCATGTGCCATCGGATGGCACGCCGCGCGCCAATGAATTGAGTGATCGGCCTGTGGTGCTGTAACTGCGCTACGTTGAGTGGGCCTCGCGCTTGTGTACCCGCTTCGGGGCTGCATTGGGGCCGCATTGGCCGCCGTGTTTCACAGCAATCCGACTGCAGGCGCACATCCACATCCACGGCATGTGTTTCAGTTCTGATACGAAATCGCACGCGCGAAGGAACGCATGGGCAACACGCCCAGGCAACAAGACGCCTCATCTTTTAGGATGACGTGACGGGCGCCTCGCCTCAGGTATCCGCGTCATTTTCTGCGGCGCATTCACCCACATCGCCGACAAGCCGCTACGCCATTTCCGCGACACACGTGTGCGCCGCGCGATACGAAGGCGCTTGCTACGGCATCTCCGCACGCAAGGTGCGCAGCCCATGTTTCGCGAATGCAACCATTCGGGGGCCCTCTGGTTGCCCTGAGTTTTTGCATCGCAACAGGCATTTCACGTCACGCTTTGCACCCGTTTGCGCGACTTTTTGCGCACAAAAAGCCCCCTTCTTTGGCGATTTCCACTAGCCGCCGCCGGTATCCGGCACGTATCCAATTCGAAACATCCGACTGGCGCCTGCCACTGCAAACACCCTGATCGGGGCGGGAATCGTTGTGGTTCAACGGTTTATCCGCCGTGGCATGGTCGTCGCTCTACTGTCCGGGCCAGCAAGGCAAATCAGCGATCCAGAGGCTCGGCAATCAAACCAGAGCGGCATACAACGCCGCCGCCGAGACCGCAGGACAGATTCATGACGGAGTGCCAGCCCAAGTGACATAGAAGGCGGCGCTCCGAGGGGAAGCTCAGAACAAAGGCGGTGCACCGGCCACGCCAGATGGCCAAGCACCCAAGAGTGCGCCTGATACAGCCATCCATACCGGCCTCAGGCGATGCGTGGGGAGTCCACTCGTAGAAGTCAAAGTAGAAGCAGAAGTAGAAGTGTCCGGGGGTAACGCCGGTGCAAACCGACGTCAAAGTCAGTCTCGAACAAACGAGACCGCCAGGTTGCCAGGCATGCACCGCACGCCGACAGCCGTATGGTGCATAGAGGTTCCTCCCCCAGACTGCATTTGCGGACGGACGGTATTTTCCGCCCTTGTCCGATGGTTGATTTGGCAGTCCATTGGTGGCCGCAACAGCCGCGCGCGGCCCCACAGAAAAAACGCTGGGGGAAAACATGAACGCGTACATCAACCGCCCGTTGCTCTATATCTCGCTACGTCACGATGCACCGCGTTGCCGCTACCTGGCCCAACAGGGTTGGCGGCTGCTCTTCGCCAACAACCGCCGCGACCTTGAAGCGCTGAACCTGGGCGATGAGCCCGTGCTGGGCGGTCTGCTGGATCTGGACTGCGGCTACTCCGACGCCGAGCTGGAAGAACTGGAACCCTGGCTTGCTCAGCAGAACATCGGCTGGATCGGGGTGGTCGGCAACGGCGACATGCTGTCTGACCCGATGCGCAAGCTGCTCGGCCTGTACTTTGTCGACTACTACAACATCCCGTGCGACAGCGCCGAACTGGCACGCGCGCTGGGTCACGCCGTCGGGATGGCAAACCTGCGCCCCGCAGCAACACTCACACGCGATGCGCTCCGCCCCGATGGCATGATCGGCAACTGCCCCGCCATGCAGGGGCTCTTCCGCGGCATCGAGAAGGTATCGAAATGGGACACGCCCGTGCTGATCTCGGGCGAATCCGGCACCGGCAAAGAACTCGCTGCACGCGCGATCCACAGCGCCTCGCGCCGCGCCGGGCAGCCATTCATCGCCGTCAACTGCGCGGCCATCCCGCCTACGCTGCTGATGTCCGAGTTGTTCGGTTATGAACGCGGCGCCTTTACCGGCGCGGTCAAGCGCAAACTCGGCCGCATTGAGATGGCGCACGGCGGCACCCTTTTCCTGGATGAAATCGGCGACATGCCGCTCGAAAGCCAGACCAGCCTGCTGCGCTTTCTGGAAACCGGCTGCATCGAACGGCTGGGCGGCACGGAGTCGGTTGCCGTTGACGTGCGCGTGATCTCAGCCACCCATGTCGACCTGGAAGCAGCCATCGCAGCGGAGCGCTTTCGCGGCGACCTCTATCACCGCCTCTGCGTGCTGCGCGTCAAGCAACCCGCATTGCGCGAGCGCGACACCGACATCCTGCTGCTGGCCGAACACATCCTCAACAGCGTGCGCAGCCATTCGCCCGAGCACATCAAGGGGTTCTCGCCGACGGCGCTGCGTGCGCTCAGCGTGCACACGTGGCCGGGCAATGTGCGGGAGCTGATCAACCGCATCCGGCACGCCGCAGCCATGTGCGAAGACGGCATCATCAAGCCGGCCGATCTCGACCTGCAGCCGCCTGTCGAGCCCTCGCGCCCGCCCACCCTGGCCGAGGCCCGGGAAGCGGCCGAGCGCTGCGCAGTCAAGGAGGCGTTGCAACGCAATCATGAACGGCTCATCGACGTGGCCGAAGAGCTTGGCATCTCACGCGTCACGCTGTTCCGGATGATGCGCGAGCACAAACTGCAGATCCGCAAGGGCGAACTCGGGATGGTGTGCGTGCAGGGATAAAGCGGAGATAGAGGCAACGGCGAAGGCGGGAGAACCATAAAAAACAGGGGCGGACCATGGCAGTCAGCCAGCAGGGGACGGCGCGAGTTGACTCAGCGCCGGAGTCGAGGGGAGCGAGGGGTGGAGGTTTGCAGGGGTCCCGCCGACTGTATGTGTATGGCGGGGCCCTGCTCTTCTTTGAGTACTTCCTGCTCGGCATGTGGTGGTGGGGCCACCACATTTTGAAGAACAGCACCATTCCGTCACCGGGGTGGGATCTGGCTGTCTTCTGGAGTGCCGCCAGCCTGGCCATGACGCACGGCGCCACAGCGGCCTATGACTGGGCATTGCTGCGCGCTGCGGAGGCCGCCATCCTGCCGCCCGACATCTTTGGGCCGTTCTCCTATCCGCCGACGTTTCTGCTGCTGATCTACCCGATCGGGATGCTGTCGTTCGGCGCGGCCACGGTGGTCTTCTCGGCCAGCGGCATCGCGCTCTATCTGGGGGTGCTTCGGTCGACGCTCGCATCGGAACGGTTGCCCTGGCTCATCCCTGCGGTGGCGTTTCCCGGCGTATGCGTCACGATACTCGCGGGGCAGAACTCGCTCTTCACGATGGCCGCAGCCGGCTCGGCGCTGGTGCTGCTGCGGCGATTTCCGGTCGCGGCAGGCGCCTGCATCGCCGTGCTTTGCATCAAACCGCAACTGGGCTTCCTGTTTCCGCTCTACCTGCTCTGCGGGCGCCAGTGGCGCGCGCTTGTTTCTGCGACGCTCTTTTCATTGCTGTATCTGGCCGTGAGTTGGCTCGCGTTCGGCACGGAAACATTTCTTGCCGCTGGGCAAAGTCTCGCCATGTTCCGCCACGTCATCGTCGAAAACGGCAGCATCACCATATCTGGCGCGCCAACGGTCTTCGGCATCCTGCGGTCGGCGGGTTGCTCCACAACGCTGTCGTATGCGGTGCACGCAAGCCTGGCGGTGCCCGCGATTGCCGCCTGTGCATGGCTGTGGCGCAATACCTGCCGCTTCGAGTTGTGTGCCGCCTCATTGCCTATCGCGACACTGATCGTGCAACCGTACCTCATGTACTACGAGTTGGTGTGGCTCGCGTTGCCGATCGCCTGGCTTACGGTTGACTTCATGCGTTATGGAAGCAACCGGTTCGAAAAAGCCCTGCTGGTTGCGGCATGGCTGCTTCCGGCGCACGGGCTCTTTGTCGTCTTTACGCAATGGACCGGACAGTGGGCGCCTGTTGTGCTCGTGCTCTTGCTCATCATCGTGATGCGGCGGTCGCTCGCACCACAACGGATGACTTCGCAATCCGCTACCGATGACACACAGGCACCCTGCCTTTCCGCGATTGCCTGGCACGCATCCAAGCCAACACGGGATGCAGGTCCATGATCGCGAGCTTTGAAGGTCTCCGCGGCATCGCAGCTTTGTTGGTCGTTGTGCATCATATGTTTTGCGCACAGCCGCATCGGCACTTCGTCAACGCCTATCTTGCCGTTGACCTTTTCTTTGTGCTGAGCGGCTTCGTCATCTGCCGCGCATGTGGCGCCCAATTATCGAGCCCGGCTGCACTGCGGACATTTGTGATCCGCCGCGTTGGACGCCTATGGCCGACGCACATTGCAACGACCTTGCTAGCCCTTGCAGTGATCCGCCGCTTTCCACCGGCAAGTGAAATGCTTGTGCTAGCCACCATGTCGCAGGGTCTGAATCTTTTTTTGGGCGGCATTGGCAACGCCGTGAGCTGGAGCGCAGGCGACGAAATGTACGTCTATCTGGTGTTCGGTGCGATCTGCTTCCTCATGCGTAGCAATGCGCGCATCGCGGCTTTCGCCATACTTGCTTTGAGCGCTTACGCGTTCGCCGTTTGGCTCGAGATAAGCCGTGCCTGCCTGTTCCATGGCGGTTGCCTTAACGGCCTGGTCTTCAAGCTCGGTTGGATGCGCTGTATCGCGGGATTCTTCCTTGGGACACTCGTGTATGAATTCCGCGATCGTGTCGTCGCATTGATCAATGACCCCGTTTTTCAGGCAACAGCATTTTCCACATCGCTTTTCTTGCTCATTTCTGCTGATGCCATTCCGGGATCCGCGCTCGCCGCTCCTCTTGTGTTCGCCGCGTTGATCGGCTCGCTCATCGACGATCGCGGGCCGGTTGCGCGCCTTCTGCAGAAACCTGCGGCACAGTATCTAGGCAAAGTCTCCTACCCGCTGTATCTCGGACACGGCGTGCTACTGCCGCTCGTCACGGACATTCCTGCAAACACCGGGCTCATGGCAAGACTCGTCACATATGCCCTGTTCCTCTTCTGGTCGTTCGGCATCGCCCATCTGCTGCACAAGTACGTCGAAGTACCGTTTCGAGACCGGTTCAATCGGTGGTCCCAAGCCACGCCCGGCGCGCTCGGTGGCTTACCGGCGTTAGGTTGCAAGAGCACCGGCGCGGCGTCACTACCGGCAAGAACGAACAAGAGTGAGATATACGAATGCGAACGTCAATCAAAAGCCTAGAGGGTGTTCGCGGTGTGGCGGCGCTGCTCGTGGTCCTGCACCACATGTTTTACGCGCCGACGCACCCTCTCTTCGTCAACGCATACCTTGCTGTTGATCTTTTCTTTGTCTTGAGTGGCTTTGTCATCAGCAGTGCATATGGCGCTCGGTTATCGAACCTGCCTTCACTGCAAACCTTCGTGATCCGTCGCATTGGACGCCTATGGCCGACGCATATTGCAACCACCTTACTGGCCCTCGCGGTCGTCCGCCAAGTCCCGCCGCTTGGTGAGGTGGCGGCGCTCATCACCATGTCGCAAGGCTTGAATCTATTCTCGGATGCCATCGGAAACGTCGTGAGCTGGAGCGTAAGCGACGAAATGTATGTCTACTTGGTGTTCGGTGCGGCATGCTTTCTGATGCGTGGCACGGCCCGCATGCTGGCCTTCGCGGTGCTCGCCGTGTGCGCTTATGCGCTCGCTGTTTGGATCGAGATCGAACGTGGCTGCCTGCAAAGCGGCGGTTGTCTTAACGGCCTGATCTTCCAATTCGGCTGGACGCGCTGCCTGGCCGGTTTCTTCATTGGCGCGCTGATCGACGCATTTCGGGATCGTGCCGTTGCCATGCTTGGAAGCAGCCCTGTCCAACTGACGGCTATTTCTGCCTCGTTTCTGCTACTGATGTTCGCTGACAATCTGCCGGGGTCCGCGCTGACGGCTCCCCTTGTATTCGGGGTGTTGATCGGCTCGCTCGCAGGTGACCGTGGCCCCGTTGCACGCATGCTTCAGACCGCTCCAGCGCAATATCTGGGAAGAGTGTCCTACCCGCTGTATCTCGGACATGGTGTGATGTTCATACCGCTTGCTGGCTACGCAGCAGGTGCAGGATTGACAGAGAGACTTACCGCCTATGCGCTGTTTCTGTTCTGGACGTTCGGCATCGCTCATCTCCTGCACAAATACGTCGAAGTTCCGTTTCGCAACCGGTTCAATGCGTGGTCTCGGCCGACTTCGCGTTCAAGCTCCACCTACGCTCAAATCAAAGAACGGCAATAGGCATGCGACTGCATGGGCTATGGATGCCTCCCCAGCAGTGGGTCTTCAATGTCACGGGGAGACGCTGGGAGACCGGTCAACGAGAACTTGGAAAACGTGGCTCTGCGCGGAGGCAGAGGCGAAATGCCGCCGCATCACGATGGCAAGCAGAGCCAACAGGACAGCGGGAACAATCTGAAGATACAAGCCAAGACTCTTGGCAAGGTACGCGGCAAGAATGCCTTGTGCCGGCGCCAGCCATGCAGCGGCCAGAACGACCCATTCCATGCGATTCAACGCCTTGACCTTGGCATCGCGCATCAGGAAGAGGATCGGCAAAATCAGCCATACGAGGTCATAGAACATGATGTAGGGCTGCATCAGCAACGTCGCGGCCACAAACGACACGGCCCGAAGCTCGAATCTCGCGCGTTTGACCCATAGGACGGACATCATCAACACGGCGGGCAGGGCGACGAGGCCATGCGCCACGTAGGCCGCGCTAACAGACAAGCCAAAGGCCCGGCCCCAGGAGAACACGGTCGGCATACCAATCCATACGAGATGGCCGCCATCCTCCACGATGATTCGCCTGAACACGGGAAAAGCCGCAAAAAACGCGTCCCATGCCTCGCGACCGAACACCGCAGTCGTGATGCCCACAAAGGCAAGCGTACAGAAGGCGGACACACCGAGCACCTTCCAATGCCGGCCGCAGATCAGCGCCAATGGAAAAAGAATGCCGAACTGCGGCTTGATGGCAAGCAACGCAATGCATACGCCGGCCAGGCCAGAGCCCGTCTCGAGCAACGCTAGCGCGGCGCCAGCGGCCGCCACTGTAAATAGCGAGTTCTGCCCAAGCCCGATGGCAACGGAAACCCCTGGGAATGCCGCCAGCAACGGCAGCCATAGACGGTCAATCTTGCGCGCGATCTTGGCAAGCATTGCACCGTAGGCGAACACGCCAAGCCCGAAATACAGGATGAGTGCGTAGCCGAACGATAGTAGCCCCAGAGGAAAAACAGCCAGCAGAAAAGTCGGCGGGTATGGCCACGGTGAGTAATAACCAGCGTCATGCCGTAGCGCCTCCTCCATGGGAAACATCCACTGAGGGGAAAATATCGCTGCCACGCCATGCTCGATCGTCACCTGCGTGGCCGACCAGAACACCGGAAAATCGATACCAACCATCGGTGCCGTCCAGTCATCCAATAGATAAAACCTCACACTCCATATCAGCAGCCCCAGGACTTGAATCGCCAATATGACCCAAGCGTAGAGCGTCAGGCGACGGCGCCCCTGAGGGCCAAGCGAAATCGACGGCATAGTTCCTCCGACGTTGAATTAGGTACTCGCGATCCAGCGCTACCCACGCTGGCCCCGGACCAGAGCAATCACACGCCGCTCACCCGTCAGTCGATTGCGCAGCCTGCGCTCTTGGTAGCGACGCTTCACGAGGTAGATCGGGCGGCCCTTGGCCTCGTCGTAGATGCGGCCAATGTATTCACCCACCACACCCAACCCGATCAGCTGCAAGCCGCCAAAGAACAGCAGCAGCGACAGCAGCGAGGCATAGCCCGGTACGTCCACACCAAGGACCATGGTGCGCGCGATGATGTAGCTGCCGTACACGAATGCCAGGCTCGCAATCGCCAGACCGATATACGTCCAGCTCCGCAGCGGCCAGGTACTGAAACTGGTGATGCCTTCCAGCGCGAAATTCCACAGGCGCCAGCCAGAGAACTTCGACTGACCTGCGCTGCGTGCCTCGCGCTCGTACGGCACGATCACGGTATTGAAGCCCACCCACGCAAACAAGCCCTTCATGAACCGGTGCCGCTCGGGCAACTGCTTGAGCGCATTGACGACGGCGCGGTCCATCAAGCGGAAGTCGCCAACGTTTTCCGGCAGCTTCAGGTCTGACAGCGTGTTGTGAACGCGGTAGTACGCGGCAGCGGTCACCCGTTTCAGGAAGGTGTCGCAAGCGCGGCTGGCGCGCTGTGCCAGTACCACCTCCGCCCCCTTCTGCCAGTGCGCCACCAGGGTTGGAATCAGTTCCGGTGGGTCTTGCAGATCGGCATCGATGGGGATGACGGCATCGCCAAGTGCCTCGTCAATACCGGCCGTCAGCGCGGCTTCCTTGCCGAAGTTGCGTGTCAGGTCGATCACCCGCACGCGCTCGTCCATGCGCGACACCGCGATCAGCTTCTGCAGTGTGTCGTCCTTGCTGCCATCGTTTACGCACACAATCTCGAACTGTGTGAACTCAATCGATTCCAGGATCGGCACGACGCGTGCAAAGAAGGATGCCAGCGCCTCGCCTTCGTTGTAGAACGGCACGACCAGCGAAAGCAGTTGGTTTCTTTTGTAATCCAACATCATTGTTCTCCCCGTTCAAGGCGCCTTGGCACGCGGCTGTGTGACGCGTTGCGTGTGCGCTCAAGATGAATACGGCGCGCGATATGCGCGAGTGCCAGCAGCAATACAACCGGCATCAGCTGAAAGCCGAGTCGGTCAATCAGAAGCATTCCGCCCAGCGGCAAAAGCCACAGCAGGATCAGCCCTTCACGTTCGCCGGGCAGCCACCCTTGCCGCCATGCGTAAGACGCCAGCCAGGCAATGGCCAGGCCGAGGAAGGCCAGGTCGTAGTCGTACAGGTAGGGGCTGGCGAGCATGCTGGCCGTCAGCACGGCCGCGGCGCGCAGTGCAAAGCTGCATGGCCGGCTCCACGCATAGGCGACCACGGCACACGCCGCCACCACCCCCATCAGGTGCAGCACGTAGGCCAACACCACACTGCCGTGCAGCATCTTGACCATGGCGAAGAGGGTGGGCATGCGCTCAAGATGGACTGCGCCGGATTCCACCGCCGACCGAGCAAACGCCGCGTTGTGCAGGAAAGCGATATACGACTGTGGGCCGAACGCCACCAGCGCCAGCACTGCCAGCGCGAGCGAGGTCAGCGCCATTGCAATCAACGTCTTCCACGCTCTCGCACACACAAGCGCGACCGGAAACATCACCGCCAGTTGCGGCTTCACCGTCAGCAGTGCGAACAACATGCCCGCAGCGATAGGGTTGGCTGGCCGCTTGGGGCGAGGGGAATGCAACAACGTCAGTGCCAGGCCAGCACACGCCGCCAGCAGCAACGCGTTCTGCCCCGTTGCGAGTACGACTGCAATCCCGGGAAACGCCGCGCACGGCAGCCATGCCTGCCGCCACGGCACGATCCGGCTGACCACCCACAGGAAGCACCCGACGCTTACGCTCAGGAAGACCAGCACGGCCAGCCAGTACGGCAGCAGTCCAAACGGCGCGACAAAGGGCAGAAACGTTGGCGGGTAGAACCATGGCAACAACCCCTGGGTTGTCGCCACCAGTGGAACGGTTGCCAGCTCGATGTGGTGCAGCACGGCAGCATCGTAGGCAGCGAGCGGGTGCCCTTGCAGGACCAACTGCGCGGCGCTCCAGAACACCAGGAAATCACCGCCGAGCGGGAAGACGCCAGCGACCTTCAACACACTGGCGCGGATGGCCCAAATCACAAAGTACGAGACGTAGCACGCCAGCGCGGCCATCGAATACACGCGCAGGCGGTCCGGGCCCAGCCAATGGTGCGCGCCCGCTGCGGCCACCGGAGGTGCCGCCGGCGCGTCGGGCGCCCTGTGCTTGAGAAGGTTCAAGGCGATGGCCATGGCGCGCTCCCCCCCCCCGCGCGAACCGCAGCGGCGCTGCCCGTGGCTGGTAGACGCACAGATCTCTGGCTCATGCTGCTCCTCGCGTCGGTTCCGGGTGGTGTGCGGCACACGATGTCTGTGCTGCGCTGGGCTTCGCCACGCGCGCGACAGCTTCGCGCCGCGTGCGGGTCTTAGAGCCCAGTCTTGTTCGCACACTTGGATAAGGCAAGGCAGGGCAGCGCCTGAGGCCTGGTTTTTGCGCTGCCCGATCGTCGAAATTGCATCGACGTTTCAGCGCTGAAGCGCGAGGACATTGCCCCCGATGCGTTGTGGCTACTGCCTCGTTGCGCGCAACCACGAGAGCGATACGCCAGGAGGATCGATCAACGTTTCCATCCGGAAACGTCGCCCGGCTATCGGCACACCTTCGGCTGGAGCACGGTGAAGGGCCTCATGCAGACCCCCAGCCTATCGGGTGGCAATTTCCACCATCCACTACGCTACCCCCCCACCTGTCCATTTGAATGAGGGCACCCCTGCGGTGCGTCATCCCTACGTAGCCTCATCCAAATCGACGTGGCCCGCCATGCGTTTCCCCCTGGCAACTCCGCCCCCCGAGAACTCGGGCACCAGCGCTCCGGCACGCTCCCCTGATTTCGGCCAATCGCCCGCGAAGCCTTGTCGCACATGAAAATGCACGGGGGGTGGCCCGCCTTTTGCCTATGCCAGATCGCAGGACATCGTCACCGCCGCCTTGAACGGGGAGCAGCAAGTTCGTAGCAGACGGCGAAGCGGAACGGAATCTCCAATTCAAAGCATCGAATTGAAAAAGGGATCGAGACAAATGCCGACCAACAACACGCTCACATCACCCAGATGGGACAGCACGCTACGCGGCACCACACGGTGCGTGTCACGTGAGTTCCTGCGGGCCGATGACGGCAGCGAAGGCTGCTGGCCGTTTCATGCTTGTGCCATCTGTGCGCCGCCGACATGACCTCCCTCATTCTGGCTTTTCGAACGCGCATTTTTTTCCACTGAAGGAGATTGTCATGAACTACCTCAACGCACTCAAGCAATTCGCCCGTGACGAAGATGGTGTGACCGCCATCGAATACGGCCTGATCGCCGCCCTGATCGCAGTCGTGATCATTGCTTCGGTCAGGCTGGTCGGCACCAACCTGAGCACGGTGTTCAACAACATCGCGCAAGCACTCTGATTTGCCGATGTTGTGAGCGCGAGGTTCACTGCATTCGGTTTCACCGCAATGCATGCCATGCGAAGCACGCGTGGGTTGCCATGAACGTGGCAACCCACGCTCCAGCAACAACCAGCAGAACTTCTGCCTTTGGCAAATGGAGATCACGATGAACCGCTACAGCACGCTTCTGCAGCAGTTCCTGTACGACGAACAGGCAGTCACTGCAATCGAGTACGGCCTGATCGCGGCATTGATCGCCGTGGTCATCATCGCCTCGGTTCAAGCCGTCGGCACGAACCTGAGTACGGTGTTTTCCAACATTGCAGCCGCCCTCTAACGGACTGCCAACTCGGTCAGCTACCGGCGCTACGCAGGAGACCAGCATGCACAAGCCAATCAACCCCAGGAAGTGGCTGCGCGACGATCAAGGCGTGACCTCGATCGAGTACGCACTGCTGGGCTCGCTTATCGCGATCGTCATTCTCGGCTCCGTCGTGGCGCTGGGTAACAGCGTGAAGTCTCTCTACGAAATGATCGCTGCGGCCATCCCGTGATGCCGCGCTGCACCGAACAACAACCGAACAACAACAAGCTTTGCAAAACCCGACCTCATCGAACTCAACACGCACCTGCACCAAGACACCCGAGGACACCATGAACGACGCCACCCTGCTCTCGCCATTGATCGGTCCCGTTGCCATGGGCGTGGCGCTGACTGCAGCGGCCATCGACGCGCGGCATCGCCGCATCCCGAACTGGCTGACCTTCGGTGCGTGGCTGGCAGCGCTGCCGTTGCAGGTGGTGATTCATGGCATCGGTAATGGCGCGCTGGCGTGGACGAGTGGCTGGCTGACTGGCCTGGCGATCTTCCTGCCCTTCTATCTGCTGCGCGGCATGGCTGCCGGTGACGTGAAGCTCATGGCCGCCGTAGGCGCCTGGCTTGGTGCGTTCATGGCCTTTGAGATTGCAATGGCCACGTTCGTGATCGGCGGCATCTGGGCGCTGGCATTCACCCTCCGGCACAAGCGCATGGCGCAGCTGCGCCGGAACCTGCGCGACGTCCTGTTGACGTCGGGGCAGCTTAGCCGGGAAGCAGGCGCGCCAACGCCGCAAGCCGATGCGTCATGGTCGGTGGGCACGTTGCCGTACGGCGTTGCGATTGCCGCCGGCACGATTGCAGTCCTGTTTGTGTCGGCCTGATGCGCGCAACTTGCATACCTCGACACGCACTTCGTATCCACTCAGCCAAACGGTGATGAAGATGATTGGGGACCAAAGAATCGAGCACACAGAATTCGGGCACGCCCAACATGCGCCGCGCTCGCTCGAGGCCGTGCCATCGCCCACCGGGCTGGATGCCGCAAAGCGCGAGCCCGCTGCCCCCTGGCACATCCTGCCGCGCACCGTGGCCGAGACGGGCCTGGACATCTCGCTGCTGCTCGGCCTGCTCATGAAAGTGGCCTACCTGCATCGCAGCGCCACGCTGGTCATGCTGATGGACACCATCAAGCTGCCCGCCATGGTCATCAATGAAGTGGCCGCCTACGCGGTGCGCGAGCGCATGCTGGAAGTCGCCCACCGTGGCGCGAACGACCTGGATGTGCGCTTTCACTTGACCGACGCCGGCTACGTGCGCGCCGCTGAGTTCACCGCGCGCTGCAGCTATGTCGGCGCCGCACCCGTCACGCTGGAAGCCTACGTTGAATCCGTTCAACGGCATTCCATCCAGTTCGCCTCGCTGTCCAAGACTGATGTCACCGCAGCCTTCAGCACGTTCGTGATGCCGCCGGACCTGCTCGACGATGTGGGCGTGGCACTGAACACGAGCCGCGCCCTGATGCTCTACGGCCCCGCCGGTGGCGGCAAGACTTATCTCGCGCAGCATCTCGGGATGCTGCTGCCCGGCAAGGTGCCGGTGCCGCACGCCATCACCATCGCCGGCGAGATCATCCAGATCTTCGATCCGCTCGTGCACGTGGCGCAGGAAGACGAAGATGGCCCTGTTGTTTCCACTGCCCGTCGCCCGCTGGACCGCCGCTGGCAGATGTGCCACCGGCCCGCGGTGCTGTCGGGCGGCGAGCTGACGCTGGAGATGCTCGAGCTGCGCTATGACGGCACGACCGGCTTCTACCAGGCGCCCCCGCACATGAAGGCCAACTGCGGCATCTACATCGTCGATGACCTTGGCCGCCAGCAAGTGGGCGTCAGCGAGTTGCTCAACCGCTGGATCGTGCCGCTGGACCGCCGCGTCGACATGTTCTCGCTGCGCAATGGCGTGCGGTTCTCGGTGCCATTCGATGTGTGGCCAGTCTTCTCGACCAACCTTGAACCGGCCCAGTTGGGCGACGACGCCTTCCTGCGCCGGCTCGGCAGCAAGCTTTACGTGGGCCCGCTCTCGGCGGCCGATTACCGCGAGGTCTACCTGCGCGCTGCACAGGATCTCGGCCTGCAAAACGCAGGCACCGCCTTCGATTACCTGCGCGAAGCGCTGCACGGCGGCAGCGGCAAGCCGCTGCTGGCCTGCATTCCGCGCGATCTGCTGCGCCTGGTGGCCTCCGCCGTCCAGTACCACGGTGGGCCACCGGAGGTGACCGAAGAGGCGCTGCGCCGGGCATGGGACATCTACTTCTGTTCGCACACAGATTTCAAGACAACCGATTCCATGAGTGCGGGCATGGGCTGGCGGCAGGACAAGCAGGCTCGTACCTGAGCTTTGTCTATCCGATCCGCTTTATTGATCTCACAAGGGGGAACTCATCATGAAAAACGCGCGTGCAATCGTGATGCTGATCGTCGCATTGGTAGCGGGGATCGCGGCCGTTGTCTCTGCATCACGCTGGCTGTCTCAGCAGTCATCCAGCTCCGTCAAACAAGTCGTGGTGGCCGCCAACGACATGGATCTCGGCCAGCCACTGAGCAATGAGCAGTTGCGCATGGTCAGTTGGCCATCCGGCAGCCTGCCGCCGGGCACGTTTGACGACCCCAAGGCGCTGCAAGGGCGCGTGGTGCGCGCAAGCCTGCAGAAGGGCGAACCGATTCTGGAAAACAAGCTCGCGCCGATTGGCACCAAAGGTGGGCTGTCCGCCGTCATCGCGGAAGGCAAGCGCGCCATCACCGTACGTGTCAACGACGTGGTGGGCGTGGCGGGCTTCGCACTGCCGGGCAACCTGGTCGACGTGATCGTCAACACCAACGAAGACGCGAAGAGCGCGAGCAACAATAACAACAGCATCTCCAAGATCGTGCTGGAAAAGATCCTGGTGCTGGCGGTCGCGCAGCAGGTCAGCCGGGACGACACTCAGCCCAAGGTCGTCAACGCGGTCACGCTGGAAGTCTCGCCCGATCAGGCGGAGAAGCTCGATGTGGCGCGCAGCGTGGGAACGCTCTCGCTGGTGCTGCGCAATCAGGTTGACGTGGCCGCCACGGCAACCGGTGGCGCCACCAAAGGCACCTTGCTGGGCACACCCGCAGCCGAGCCCGCACCCAAGGTCGTGATGGTCAGCACGGCGCGGGCAACCGCCAAGGTGCACCGCGTTGCCTCGGGCCCGATCCGGCAGCGCGACTGCATTGGTGTGCTGGCCGGCGTGCAAGGCAGCATGGAATGCTTCTGAGCCGCCACACCTGGCAGTCCTTTAACGCTTAACACGCATCGCAAGTCGAGGTTAACCAGCCACAGCGTATCAACCGCATTTTCATCTCGTGCAGCAGACCCTCGGGGGGGGAGATATGAAGACGAACCAAAAAACCAATGTCGCCACTGTCGCGCCACGTAGCGCGCAGGTCCTCGGCAGCACACGCATGCTCGTCCTGGCGAGTGCCGCCGGTGCCATGCTCTGCATGCCACCGCACGCGACAGCACAAACGGCCATGGAAGCAGGTGCCGTAGCCAAATCCACCACGGCGCCGGTCGTGATGCAGTCTCGCGCCGGTGCATCCGCACCGGTGCAGATGACGATCAGCATGAACCCGGCGCTTGCGACCGCGCCTGTGGCTGACGTACGCGGGCCGAACTGCATGGGCGCCGTGCGCGGCGAGAGCAGCGTGGTGGTACCGGTTGGCAAGTCTTCACTCATCTCGCTGCCGGAGCCTGTGCGCAATCGCACCCTGGGCAATCCGGCCGTGGTGCAGGCCACCATGGTGTCACCGCAATCCATGTATCTGCTGGGCCGCAGTGTCGGCACCACCAACATGATCGTGCAGGGGCGCAGCGGCGCCTGCAGCATCGTCAATGTGGTGGTCAACGCAGATGCCGGTGGCTTGCAGACCTCGCTTGCGCAGCTGATGCCGGGTGAAAGCAAGATTCGCGTGATGACCGCGGCAGACAGCCTGGTGCTCGCGGGCAACGTGTCGAGCGCACAGGCCGCCCAGCAAGCCATGGAAATCGCACACGCCTACGCAGCCTCTGCACAAAGCGGCGCGGACAAGGGCGGCGGTGCGGCTGGCGCACTCGGCGGTGGAGGTGGAGGCGGAGCCAGCAACGGCGGCGCCAGCGTCATCAACATGATGATCGTGGATACGCCGCAGCAGGTCATGCTGGAAGTCAAGGTGGCGGAGGTGTCGAAAACCCTGCTGAACCAGTTGGGCTCGGCACTCAATATCCAGGGCGGATTCGGCTCCTGGGCTGGCGGCCTCCTGACCTCCCTGCTGACCGGCTCGTCCACCGGGTTCTTTGCCAGCAAGGCGAACAACCGACCCCTCCAGGTTCAGTTGGACGCGCAGAAGAACGACAGCCTGGTGAAGATCCTGGCCGAGCCGAACCTCGTCACGCTCAGTGGGCAGGAAGCCAGCTTCCTGGCAGGCGGCAAGATCTACATTCCGGTTGCGCAGAGCAGCAGCTCAGGCGGCGCGCCCACCATCACGCTGCAGCAAGAAGAGTTCGGTGTTGGCCTGAAGTTCACGCCAACCGTGATGGCCAACGGCCGCATCAACCTCAAGGTGGCGCCGGAGGTGTCGGAGCTCTCACCCACGGGCGCAACCGTCACCGGTGCCAACACGAACGGCCAGACCATCCTGCCGCTCATCACCACGCGGCGCGCTTCCACCACCGTGCAGATGCGTGACGGCGAGAGCTTCGCCATCGGTGGGCTGCTGCAAGACAACGCACGCGGCTCGCTGAAGGCACTGCCTGGTGCGGGTGAAATCCCCGTCCTGGGCACGCTGTTCCGCAGCACGCAGTTCCAGCATGATCTGACGGAGCTGGTCATCGTCATCACGCCGCGACTGGTGCAGCCGATGCAGACGGCCTCGTATCCGCTGCCGACTGACAGCTTCTCGACGCCCAACGAGCTTGCGGTCTACCTGACGGGCAACATGGAAGGCTCCGGGGCCAAGACCCGCACGGCCAAACCGGCAACGGCTGCTGCACCCGCAACAGCACCGCAGGCACCCGCCCAAGCACCGAGCGCACCCGCTGCGCCCAGCTCGCAGGCACCGATGCCCGCTCCGGCTGCACCCGCACCGGTGGCTCCGGCCCCCCCTGCCCCGCGCACTGAGGTGAGCACCGCACTGCCCACGCAGCCTGCAGACGCCACGCCGGAACAACCCGCCGCCACGCTGCCGGTTGCGCAAGCCGCGCCCGCCACAACACCGGCCCCCGCGCCCACGGACGACAACGCCGCACGTGTCGCCCGGATCGAAGCCACCGCGGCGCGGCTGGCCCAGGCCAGAACCAAGACGCAGGGCCGGCAGACGGCCGTGGCCGACACGACCACAACCCCGCAGACACGCTAACCCGGGAACCATGTGGAGATATGCCATGAACACCAATCTCAAACGCCTGCAACGCGCCGCACTCGTGATCCTGGCTTGCCAGGCCCTGACTGCCTGCATGACAACCACACCCAACTGGGACAAGCACTTCGGCGAGGCTGTCACCAGTGTCAAGCAAGCGCAGGTGATCAATCCTGACGCACCGGCCGGGTTGCCCGCGCTGAATGGCTACGACGGCAAAGCCGCAGTGGCCGCCATGAGCAACTATGACCGCTCGATGACCCGCTTCTCTGCTGGGGGTACTGGCACCGGCAGCAGTGGGTCCGGCGGGTTCGGCGGCGGTGGCTACGGCGGTAGCGGGATGTCCGGCGGCTTCTCACGCTGACAGCGCATGGCGGGTGCCCAGACCGCACCCGCCATCGCCAGCCTGATACCGGGCCGGCCTATTCGGAACACCTTGCGGCGCGATGCAGCGACATACAGAACACACGATCGAACGGGGAGCTTTGCCATGCTCAAGATCTTGATTGCGTCCGAAGACGGCGACCGCCTGGCGGACCTTGCACGCCTGGTAGCCGCCGCCGGCAGCTACCAGGTCATGCGCCTGCAGGCCGCGCCGGGCAGCCTGTCCACGCATGCTTGCCAACTGCGCGGCGCCGATGCGCTCATCATCGACCAACCCAGCGGTGGCGCCAGCCAGATGCTGAGCATCGAATTGTTGCGGCAGCAGTTCTCTGACCTGCCCTGCATCCTCGTCACGCAAACCCAGGAGCGCGACGACCTGATTCGCGCACTGCGCGCCGGCGTCAGTGACGTACTGACCTGGCCGCTGGAACGCGCACAACTGACGGCGGCGCTCACGCGGCTGGAAACCAACCACACCCCGAGAACGCGAGAAGAAGCGCGCATGATCGCCTTCATCTCCAGCAAGGGTGGCGCCGGCTCCAGCTTCATCGCCAGCAACGTCGGCTACACGCTGGCCGCGCACGAACACAAGCGCGTGCTGTTGATCGACCTGAACACGCAGTTCAGCGACACGCACTTCCTGGTGAGCAACAAGACGCCGCCTGCCACGCTGTCCGAAGTGTGCGCACAGGTCGACCGCCTGGACGATGCATTCCTGGAAGCGTGCCTGACACGCGTGGCCAAGGACTTTGACGTGCTGGCCGGCGCCAGCGACCCCATCAAGGCGGGCGAGATCAAGAAGGACAAGATCGAGTACGTGCTGTCGCTGGTGTCGCCGGTCTACGACTTCATCCTGGTCGACGTCGGGCAGGCGATCAACCCGCTGTCGATTGCAGTGCTCGACCACTGTGACCAGATCTGCGTCGTGGTTCAGCCGACCATTGCCTTTGCCCGTACCGGGCGGCGCCTGCTGGATATCCTGCACGGCCTGCACTACCCGGCCGAGAAGCTGCGCATCCTGGTCAACCGGCATGGCAAACGCGACGAGCTGCCACGCAGCACGCTGGAACAGGTCTTCGGCCAGAAACTCTTCCATGTGCTGCCTGACGATGTGGCCGCGGTGGATGACGCCATCTGCCAGGGCATGCCCATTGCCCAGCATCACCGCAGCAGCACCATGGCCAAGGCGCTCACGGCCCTGGCCGACGTCTTCGCCGCGGCACGTGAGAACGACCGTCACGCATCGCAAGAGAAGGGCTTCTCCTTGAGCAAGTTTTTCACGCGGGCCAAGACGTCGTCTCCGAACATTGCCTGAGTTTCTCCTCTCCATTTCGCCAGTCAGACGGAGCCCATCATGTCGATCCGCGAACAACTCTCCCGCCCGGACCACGCACCGCTGTCCATGAACGGACACACGCCGCACCACCATAAGGTGGCGGGCCATCCGGCCTACCGGGACTTCAAGAAAACCGTGCACGAAGTGGTGCTGGACCGCGTGGATCTGGAACGGCTGGCCCGCTTTCCGACCGAGCAGGTGCGCCACGAGATCGGCACCTTGGTCAACAACATCATCGACGAAGAAAAGCTGCTGCTCAACGATACCGAGCGCCGGCAGATGACCACCGATGTGTATGACGAGATGTTCGGCTTCGGCCCGCTCGAGCCGCTGCTGCAGGACCCAACGGTGTCCGACATCCTGGTCAACACGGCCAAGCAGGTCTACGTCGAACGGCGCGGCAAGCTGGAGATCACCGACGTCACGTTCTACGACGATGCGCACCTGATGAAGGTGATCGAGAAGATCGTCTCGCGCGTGGGCCGTCGCATTGACGAAACCAGCCCGATGGTGGATGCGCGCCTGCCCGACGGCTCGCGGGTGAACGCCATCATTCCGCCTTCGGCCATCGATGGCCCACTGCTGTCGATCCGCCGGTTTGCGACCAACCCGTTGCAGGTGTCTGACCTGATCGATCTCAAGACACTCACGCCGCCCATGGCCAAGCTGATGCAAGCCCTGTCGCAAGCCAAGGTGAACGTGCTGGTGTCGGGCGGCACGGGCAGCGGCAAGACCACGCTGCTGAACATCCTCTCGGGCTTCATTCCGGCCGACGAGCGGATGGTCACCATCGAAGATGCCGCCGAACTGCAACTGCGCCAGCCGCACGTGCTGCGCCTGGAAACGCGCCCGCCCAACATCGAAGGCAAGGGCGAGATCACGCAGCGCGCACTGGTACGCAACGCCCTGCGCATGCGGCCAGACCGCATCCTTCTGGGCGAAGTGCGCGGCGGCGAGGCCCTGGACATGCTCAACGCCATGAACACCGGCCATGAAGGCTCGCTCACCACCGTCCACGCCAACACCCCGCGCGACGCGCTGACACGCATGGAGAACATGGTGAACATGGCGGGCCTGAACCTGCCGCCCAAGACGATCCGGCAGCAGATCGCCTCGGCCATCACGGTGATCATCCAGGTAGCTCGGCTGACCGACGGGCGTCGCAAGGTGATCAGCATCCAGGAGATCACCGGCATGGAAGGTGATGTCATCAACATGCAAGAGATCTTCACCTTCCAGCGCACGGGCATTGCGCAAGACGGCTCGGTCAAGGGGCACTTCCGCGCCACGGGGGTCTATCCGAAATTTGCCGAACGGCTGCGCGTGTTCGGGGTGGGCTTGCCGGATGAAACCTTCGACCCGGCTAGGCACTTCGAGGCGTAGAGCTTGACACCAAAGCCACCACCAGCGTGGTCCAGGCGCGATCCAAAAACGGGGGCACCCTAAATGAACGAAATCTTCTACGCGTTCGCAATCCTGCTGTTCGCGGCCGTCGTGCTCTGCATCGAGGGGGTCTACCAGTGGTGGAACAACTACCACGGCCCCGAGGCCAAGCGCGTTGATGCCCGCATTCGTGCGCTGTCCGCGGGTGGGCATGTCGGCACCGAACAGCTCTCGATTCTCAAGAAGCGCCTGCTGAGCGAATCACCACAGTTCCAGCGCTGGTTGATGAGCTTGCCCCGCGTGAGCGTGATCGACCGCTGGCTGGAGCAATCCGGCAGCGCCTGGTCGGTCGCGCAGCTCTTCGGGTACAGCATCGCGATTGCCATCGGCGTGCTGGTGGTGGGTGCGCTGCTTCTGCCGTTTCCACTGCCCATCCTGATGGCGTGTGCGCTGCTTGCATCCGCGCTGCCAGTCTTGCGCATCACATCGCTGCGGCACAAACGCCTCAAGAAGCTGGAGGCACAGCTTCCCGACGCGGTGGACATGATTGCGCGTGCGCTGCGTGCCGGCCACTCCTTCGCCAGCGCGCTGGGCATGGTCGGGCAGGAGATCAAGGAACCGATGGGCCCCGAGTTTCGCACCACCTTCGAAGAGATCAACTACGGCGTGCCGCTCGACGAAGCCTTGACCAACCTGGCCAAGCGGGTGCCCGTGAATGACCTGCGCTACTTCGTGATTGCCGTGCTCATCCAGCGCGAAAGCGGCGGCAACCTGGCTGAGATTCTCGACACCATCGGCAACCTCGTGCGCGAGCGCCTGAAGCTGTACGACAAGATCCGTGTGCTGTCAGCCGAGGGGCGGCTGTCGGCATGGATTCTCGGGCTGCTTCCCTTCGCCACGGCCGGCATGATCCTCATCGTCAATCCGGACTTCATGAAGGTGCTGTGGACAGACCCGATCGGCCTGAAGATGATCGGCCTGGCGCTGTTCAACATGGTGATGGGGCTGATCTGGATGCGCAAGATCATCCGCATCCGGGTCTGACGAACGTGCGACACACTGCGACATACAGCACGACTGATGACCTGACCTGACAACGTGACTTCGTTTTCTTGGGGGGAGACGATCATGCAAGCGCTCTATTCCGATCAGTATTTCATCCTGGCCCTGATCTTCGTGGCGGCCTTTGGCGGCGCACTTGGGGTACTGCATCTGTTCTCTGCGAACCGCGCACGCGGCCGGGTGCAACAGATCGGCGGCCAGACCGTAGGCGCAGACCTGGCCGGCGGCGCCGACCATGCCTGGGTAGAGAAACTCGCCACCTGGGCCAAACCGGTCTCGCAACTGTCGTTGCCCAAAGACGGCTGGGAGAACTCGCAACTGCGCATCCGCTTCATGAATGCCGGCTGGCGGCAACCGTGGGCGCCGTCGCTCTACTTTGGCGTGAAGACGGTGCTGGCGATCGTCCTCCCGCTGGCGGCGCTGCTGGTGCTGAGCAGCCGGCCGGAGCATCACGACCAGGAGGTGATCCTCGCTGTTCTGGGGCTGCTGAGCGCCATCGGTTACTACCTGCCCAACGCGGCACTGGCACGCAAGGTCGAACATCGTCAGCGCGACGTGTTTGAAGAGTTTCCCGACATGCTCGACCTGCTCACGGTGTGTGTGGAAGCCGGGCTCGGCCTGGACGCCGCCATGATGCGCGTGTCCGACGAACTCGCACTGCGCTGCCCCGTAATGGCCGAAGAAATGGAACTCACCCTGCTGGAACTGCGCTCCGGGTTTCCCAAGGAAAAGGCGCTCACCAACCTGGCGCTGCGCACCGGCGTGGAAGACGTCGACCGGTTTGCATCGATGCTGATCCAGGCAGACCGTTTTGGTACCAGCCTTGCCGACTCGCTGCGCGTGCTGTCCGACATGCTGCGCACCAAGCGCCGCATGCGTGCCGAAGAACAGGCCGCAAAGATTGCGCTGAAGCTGCTCTTCCCGCTGATCTTCTTCATCTTCCCAACGCTGCTACTGGTGTTGCTCGGCCCAGCGTTCATCCAGATCTACCGTGTGCTGCTGCCGACCATGACAGGCTCGGGAGGCTGACACACGCGCGCAAAGATAACTGGCAGTTAAGGCCCCCGGACTATCACCTGGCGTATGTGCTAGCGCGGTGGTCCTGTTCCCGGACGCGCGCCGGGTTTTTTCCTTTGTATCTCGGCGACTGGTTGGGCTCGGACGTGCTTATGCTTCGGGATTTGGTTGGGTGGTGCATCCCTTGTTTCATCTCCTGCGGGGGTGGTGCTTGTGGTCCATCTCTGTTTCATCCCCTGCCGGGTGGCGCTTGTGGTCCATCTCTGTTTCATTCCCTGCCGGGTGGCGCTTGTGGTCCATCTCTGTTTCATCCCCTGCCGGGGCTGAC
>CAUPMS010000052.1:0-27103 GCA_963512445.1 uncultured Ralstonia sp. | reverse complement strand
CTCTGGTTCAAGTGTCGTTGCGGCGCGGCAAGCCGGCCGCCTACCACCAGGCCATCTTCGATGGCGTCTATCGCGCCATGCGCGAGACCTTCAACGTGCCGGAAGACGACCGCTTCATGGCGATCACCGAGCACGACGCCAGCACCTTCAGCGTCAGCCCTACGTACTTTGGCATCGCGCGCAGTGAGGATGCGATCCTCCTCCAGCTCACCGTCAGCAACACACGCACGCGCGAGCAGAAGCAGGCGCTCTATCGCCGCATCGTCGAGGTGCTGCAAGAAAGCCCCGGCGTGCGCCCCGAAGATGTGTTCATCAACCTGGTGGAAGTGCTGCCCGAGAACTGGTCGTTCGGGCACGGCATTGCGCAGTACGTGGCGGACAAGACCTGACTGAGCGGAAGGGATGCCATGACCACGCGCCAGATCCTGTTCGCCTATGTGGGCGGCCTGCTGTGGGGCATGGTGCTCGTTGTCGGCGCGGCGGTCACGCTGGCGGCCGTCGCGCGCGACGTGCTGCGGGCGCTCAGTCCTTGAGTGAATCGCCCAGCATGTCCAGCAGGAACTGCGTGCCGCGCTCACGCGATCCGGAATCGTCATAGCCATCCAGGAAGGCGCCTTGCTCGGTCATGACGAGCCGCGTGCCGTTGCCTTCCGAGCGCAGTTCCAGCGTGGCGAGTGAGGCAGAGATCTTGCGTTCGTCCAGATGCATCACGTACGAATAGACGACGCGCTCGTCGGGAATGACGTCGTGGTATAGCGCTTCGAAACTTGACACCACGCCGCTGTCCCACCGGCCCTTGACGACTTCGCGGCCACCGGGGGTGGCGTCCATCTCGCGCACGAGCAGCGTGTAGCCGTTGCCGCCGGCAAACCACTTGGCCTTGGCGGCCGGGTCGGTCAACGCCTTGAACACGCGCGAGCGCGGTGCGTCGTACGTGCGCTCGACGGTAAAGGTGGCATGCACGACCGAACGCTTGACGCCATCGGTCAGCGGCACGCTGGCGGCTTCGCGCTCCAGCTTGTCCAGCGTTTGCTTCCAGCCTTCCGGTGCGCCCTTGATCATCATCTCGGCAATCGGGGCGAGCGGGGTGTGGGTTTGCGTGACTTCCATGCGCGTAGTTTTCCCACCCTCGCCACATTCTTCAGCAAACGTGACGACGGTGTGGGCGTTCATCAGCGGGCGGTTGTCACCGTCGACCACGTTCATGTCGATCACCAGGCGCGCATTCGGCACGATCTCGACAAAGTGGCCGCGCGACCAATGGTCTTGCCCTTCGGGCGAGCGCATGCACACGTCAAACTTGCCGCCCACGCGAAACTCGACCGTCGCGTCCGGCACCGTGAAATGCGTCGGGCAGAACCAGCGCTTGATGTGTTCAGCGGTGCTCCATGCCTTGAAGACCCAGTCGCGCGATACCGGAAAGGTGCGTGAGATCACGAGCGGGCGCAGGCTGCTGGGGCTTTCAGTGGTCGTCGTCATGTGGGTCTCCTTGGGTTTTCAGCGTTTCCAGATAGGCGCCCAGGCGGTCGAAGTGCTGTTCCCACTCCAGGCGTCGTTGGTTGATCCACTGCTCAGCCAGGCTCAGGGCCTCGGGTTCGATCCGGCAAGTGCGCACGCGGCCCACCTTTTCTGAGCGCACGAGACCGGAGTTCTCCAGCACCGACAAGTGCTGCATGACAGCCGGCAACGAGATGTCGAGCGGCTGTGCCAGCTCGCTGACAGAGGCAGGCCCGCGCACGAGCTGAACCAGCATCGCGCGCCGGTTGCCGTCTGCAAGTGCCTGGAAGGCGAGATCGAGAGAAGCGTCATGGTTAAGCATGTTGTTAACTATAGCGACGCTGAATAGTTAAGCAAGTACTTTATCTTTCCGTTGTTGACACACTCATTTACTTCGCATACAAAGTAAAACACTTCGCATGCGAACTAAATCAACACGATGGACAGCATCCTCCAAACCATTCCCGCCGCAGACGGCTACCCGTTGGGTGCCTTGTTCTGGGCGGCGACCGGCACGCCGCAGGGCGTGGTCGTTGTGCACCCGGCCACAGGCGTGCCGCAGCGCATCTATCAGGCGTTTGCGCAGTTCCTGGCCGAACGCGGCTTCCACGCCATCACGTACGACTACCGCGGCATCGGTGCATCCCGGCCCACGAGCCTGCGCGGCTTTGCTGCCCGCATGCGCGACTGGATGCTGCTCGACGCAGAAGGCGTGACGCGCTGGGCGCGGGCGCGTTATCCGGAGCTGCCGCAACTGGCGGTCGGGCATTCAGTGGGCGGCCACGCCATCGGCATGTGCGGTGCGGGCTGGGGTTTGGCCGGCGCGGCGCTGGTGGCCTGCCACACGGGCAACTCGCGCTTCATCCGCAAGCGTGGAGAGCGCTGGCGTGTCGAGTTGATCCTGCGCGGTGTCGGCCCGGCACTGGCGCGGCTGATCGGCTATGTGCCCGGCAAGCGCATGGGCCTGGGCGAAGACCTGCCCGGCGGCGTTGCCATCGAATGGGGCACGTGGGCCGGCATGCAGCGCTACTTCTTCGACGATCCAACACTGGGTGCCGTCGAGCGCTTCAACCGCGTGACGAACCCCGTGATCGTCTACGGCTTTGACGACGACCCTTGGGCCACGCCGCCCGCCATCAACGCGTTGACACAGCACTTCACCAGCACCTGGGTTGAGCGCCGTCAGATTGCGCCCGCAGATGCTGGCGGTGCGGTCGGGCACATGGGCTTCTTCCGCACGAAGTTTGTCGACACGCTCTGGCCAGGTCTGGCCGATTGGCTCGCCGCGCAGGCCGCCGCCGCGCGCGCGCCTGAAGCCGCGGAGGCCGCATGACGGCACCCGAGCGTCGCCTTGTTTATCTGATCAACGTTGGGCAGCGCCGCATGCAGCGCTGGATTCAGACGCGCTCTGGTGAAGGCGTGACGGCCGCGCAATCCGGCTTGCTGTTCTTCCTCGACAAGAAAGACGGCGCGTTGATGCGCGAGGCTGGTGCCGCGTTAGACCTCGGCCCCTCCGCCATGAGCGGCCTCGTGGACCGCACGGCCGACGCCGGCCTGATCGAGCGCCGGCCCGACGCCAACGACGGCCGCGCATGGCAGCTCTGGCTCACACCCGCCGGCCGCGCTGCAATGATCCAGGCCAAAGAGGGCCTGACCGAATTGAACGCACGCTTGACCGACGGCTTTACCGACGCCGAGATCGACGTCGTTGCGCGCTGGCTGGCCAGCCTGCAAACCAAGTTCCCCACTGGAGACGAGCAATGAGCGAGCACATTCAACGCCATCAGGCCGATGGCGTGCTGACCTTAACCCTGGCGCGCGCTGACAAGAAGAACGCCATCACCGATGCCATGTACGGCGCACTGGCCGATGCACTGAACGCCGCCGAGCACGACAACGCCGTGCGCGTCGTGCTGCTGCGCGCCGAGGGCGACATGTTCTCGGCCGGCAACGACATCGGCGAATTTGCATCGACGGCCATGACCGGTGGCGGCACGGGTGACGGCGAGCGCAACGTCATCCGCTTCCTGCATGCGCTGGCACGCGCTACGCGTCCGCTGGTGGCGGCGGTGCAGGGCCGCGCCGTCGGCATCGGCACGACCATGCTGCTGCATTGCGACTTCGTGCTGCTGGCGGACAACGCGCAGCTCTCCACGCCGTTCGTCAATCTGGCACTGGTGCCGGAAGCCGCATCGAGCCTGCTGATGCCCGCGCGCCTGGGCCACGTGCGTGCGTTCGAGATGTTTGCGCTGGGCGATGCGGTGAGTGCGGAATCGGCGCTTGCATGGGGCTTGGCCAATCGTGTGGTGCCGCTGTATCAGCTTGGCACGGAGGCGCAGGCCATTGCTGCGCGATTGGCGCGCCAGCCTCTCGGCGCGCTGACCGAAACCAAGCGCCTGATGCGCGATGCAGAACTGCTCAAGCAGCAGATGGACGCAGAGAGCGCCTGCTTTGCACAGCGCCTGAAATCCCCCGAAGCGCATGAGGCCTTCCGGGCGTTTGCCGATCGACGGCCGCCCAATTTCAACGCCGTGGCGCACTGAGCGCGGCGGTGTCTCCTTCGGCAGCCTTGGTCCGGCTGCCTTTTTTCTTTCTAGACCAGACTGCCAATCGCCCCTGTGTGGCGGCCACCGAGATCGTCGACTCCATGCCTGCAGTCAAGCGCAGCTAGTCCGCTTCCACCGGGCCGAACACAAGCGTGGCTTGCTATGCGCAGCGCGTCAGCGCCGCATGTCGGGCGTACCGGGCGTACCGGGCGTACCGGGCGTACCGGGCGCACCGGGCGCACCGGGCGTACCGGGCGCACCGTCGTCTTCCAGCGAGAAGCGCTGTGCGGCACGTGTGCCGTTGCGCACCGTCTCGTCGACCACGCCCCGGTGCACCAGCTTGTGCCCGGCGTCGGGGGCCACGGTCGGCTGCCCTCGGCTGCGTCGGCTGTCGATGCCGGCAATCGGCGCTTCCGGATCGGGCTCGGGGTTGGTGTTGACCAGTGATGCGTTGGAATAGATGACGTTGTCTTGCCACAGCGACGGGTTCTTGACCGCTTCCTGGCTCTTGCCGTCGGTGTCGATCGTGCTGCCGGAGGCTTCGGTGCCAGAGGCATCAACAGAGCGGATGCGCTGTGATGCCTGCTGCACGGGGTCGGCCGGGCAGGGGCCTTCAACGTAAGTGGTGGTGCCGCGCAACGGCGGGCGGGCAGAACGGAACTTGTCGGAGTGCATGACGGGGCTCCTGAGTGAGCGCAGACGGCAAACCTCCCGCAACCGCCATGCCTGCCGCGGCGGCTATGCGCGCTTGCTATGCGCGCTTACGTGCAGGCCGCTTGCCGGCCTCCTGCAGGAACGCCAGCGCACGCGGTTCCGTTGCGTATGCGCTGTTGATGCGCACCCAGGGCGACACCTCCAGATTCGGGCGGAAGTAGTGGCCGGGTGCCAGCGTCACGCCGTGCTTTTCCGCCGTGGCAGCCAACTCGCGCGAATCCTCCACGTGCGGCACACGCGCCCACAGGAAGTTACCGCCCGACGGATGGTGAAATACTTCCCAGCCAGCGTCAGCCAGGACATCGAGCGCGGCAATGACGGAGTCCCCCGCGCGCTGGCGCAGCCGTTCCACATATTTGCGATAAGCGCCGCGCTCCAGCAGCGTGGTCACCACGGCCTCGGCAAAGCGTGATCCGCCCACGCTTGTGAGCATCTTCACGTTGGTCAGGTCATGCACCAGTTCGCGCTTGGCAATCAGGTAACCCACCGGCAGCGACGCCGACACCGTCTTGGAGAACCCACCCACGTAGATCACGTGTTCGAGCTGGTCCAGCGTGGCCAGCCGCGCGGTCGGATCAGCTTGCAGATCGGCAAAGATGTCGTCTTCCAGAAACGTGAAACCGTGGCGCCGCGCCAGCTCGAGCAGTCGGAACGCCACCGGCGGCGACACGACCGAACCGGTCGGGTTCTGCAGCACGCTGTTGATGAAGAACAGCTTGGGCCGGTGCTCGCGCAGCATCGCTTCGGTGACTTCCACGTCGGGGCCATCGCCCCTGCGTGGAATACCGATCAGCTTCACACCGTGCAGCCGCAGCAGGCCGAACACAGTGTAGTAGCCCGGGTCTTCTACAAACACCGTGTCGCCGGGCTTGAGCAGGTGCCGCATCACAAGGTCAATCGCCTGACTGGTGCCGGCGGTGATCAACACATTGGGCGGCTCCGCCTGGATGCCGAGTTGGCGCGCACGCATCATGACCTGATGCCGCAGCGCAGTGTTGCCCAGTGGCGAGGCGTAGTCGATTACCGCGTGCGTATCCGTGCGCGAGACCTGGCGGATGGCTTGCGTGAGGCCATCCACGTCGCGCCAGTCGGCGGGCACGAACCCGCCGCCAAGCTTGAGCATGCCGTCGGGGTAGCTGAACTGCTCGAAGATGTGTTTGGACTCGGCCTCCGCACGGCGCGGGTCAGACCAGCCGCGCCCGTCGCGCCCGGTCAGGTTGCTCTCGGCCACGTAGAAGCCCGAACCGTGGCGCGAGTCCAGCAGGCCCAGCGAGACCAGCCGGTCGTACGCCTCGATCACCGGGAAGCGGCTGATGCCGTAGTCGGCCGCCAGTTGCCGGATCGACGGCAGCTTGGCGCCGGGGCGCACGTCGTTGTCGCGTATCCACGCCTGCACGCCGGCCACGATCTGGTCGGCAATCGGTACGCGAGTGGTGGCATCGATGAGGAGTTTCATAGCAAGGGCAGGGCTGGAAGCTGCTGAACAGTCGAGTGTGACTGTTCGTTACTGTTCGAGGATTGTAGCCAAACGTGCCGAAACCGAGGGGGCGCTGATTATCTTGCTGCAGGCGATGTTCTGCCCAAATCAGCAAGCCGATTGAAGAACGGTTCCTCGAAAAAGGGGAGCCGGCTTTCTTCTTTCGTGCGTTTTGAAGCCGCCTTCGGAACTGCCCCGAACGCATGCGACTCCGGCGATACTGGCGCCTTACGCCCGGTGCATGCATACCGGGCGAAGGCAATGCACCTTCAAAAGAGAGGAGACAAAAATGCGTACGTCGTTCAAGCGTCGTGGAGCCGTGGTGGGGCGGTTGTTGCGCCTCGTCATCGCGGTTGTCGTGTTGGTGGCCGCTTACGTGGCGTTCAACACGTGGTGGCACAGCTCGCGCCAGATCGATGTGCCCGCTGTCACGCCGGTGGCCGTGGATGGCCCAGCCGCTGCAGCGCACTTGGCCGAAGCCGTGCGCGCACGCACCATATCCAGCGCCACCGATGCGCAACTGAACGCCGACCAGTTCCGCCAGTTGCACGCCATGCTTGAGGCGCGCTACCCCAAGGCGCACGCCGTGCTGCAACGCGAGCAGGTGGGCGACTTTGCGTTGCTCTACACCTGGAAGGGCGCCGACCCGTCATTGCAGCCGATCATGCTGATGGCGCACCAGGACGTCGTGCCCATCGCCCCCGGCACCGAGGGCGACTGGACCCAGCCGCCCTTTGACGGCGTGGTGAAAGACGGCATGGTCTGGGGTCGCGGCGCGTGGGACGACAAGGGCAACCTCATCTCGCAGATGGAAGCGATCGAGCTGCTGGCCGCCAGCGGTTTCAAGCCCCGCCGCACCATCCATCTGGCCTTTGGCGCCGACGAGGAAGTCGGCGGCGAGCGCGGTGCGAAGCAGATCGCCGCGCTACTCAAGTCGCGTGGTGAGCGGCTCGACTTCGTGATTGATGAAGGGCTGCTGATTACCGAAGGCGTGCTGCCGGGGCTGACCAAGCCGGCAGCGCTGATCGGCGTGGCGGAGAAAGGCTTCCTCTCCGTGCAGCTCAAGGTGGCGGCCACGCCGGGGCATTCGTCGATGCCGCCGCCGCATGGGCAGAGCGCCATCGCCATGATGAGCGCCACGCTCAAGCGGCTGGATGACGATCAACTGCCCGCCGGCATTCGCGGGGTTGCACAAGAGATGTTTGCAACGCTGGCGCCCGAGATGCAGGGTTTCAGCCGCGTTGCGTTGTCCAACCTGTGGCTGTTCGGGCCGATGGTGCAGAAGCAGTTGGAAGCGTCGGCCAGCTCCAACGCCATGCTGCGCACCACCACCGCGCTGACCATTGTGCAGGCCGGCAACAAAGACAATGTGCTGCCCGGCCGCGCCGAGGCCACGGTCAACTTCCGCCTGCTGCCGGGCGACACCATCGATTCCATTACCGCACACGTGGAAGACGCCGCCAAGGCCGCTGCGCCCAAAGGCAAGTTCGAACTGAGCCGGCTGCCCGGCTCGAGCGAAGCCTCGCCAGTGTCGCCCACGCAATCGGCGTCGTACCAACTGATCAACAAGACGGTGCGCGAGCTGTTTCCGGGCACCGTCGTCGCACCGGGGCTGATGATTGGCGCGACCGATTCGCGCCACATGATCGAGATTGCCGACCACGTGTATCGCTTCTCGCCGGTGCGCGCCAAGCCGGAAGACCTGCCGCGCTTTCATGGCACCAACGAGCGGATTACCGAAGCGAACCTGGTGGAGCTGATCCGCTTCTACCACCGGCTGGTGCAGCAGGCGGCCGGGGCTTGATGTCAGTGCGTGCCAGCCAGCAGCGTGTCAATGTGCGCGTCGTTGGTGGCTTTGGGGCGGCGCAGTTGCGTGATGCGGCTGTCGCGTCCACTGCGATGACCGTGTCGCCGTGCACGGTCACGGGGCGCGCTAGGCGGGGTTGGCTGCCACAGTTGTTGATGGCGTAGTGCTGCGTGGCGCGGTTGTCCCAGTTGCCGACGTCGTGCTGCTGCCATTGCCAGCGCACGGTGTTGTCCAGCCGCGTCGATTCGCTACCCGGCAGGCTGGCGAAGCGTTTGACATATCCAAATGCAGTTCTGTCTGTCGTTCTGCGGAACTGTTCACGAAAGATGCTGAACAGTTCAGCCGAACTGTTCACAACTGTTCATGTCAACGGTTTGCACTGCCGCGCAAGATGGAACCGTGCCGATCCGCAGTCCCCATAAAAAACCACCAACGAACCCCGGCACAGGAGTCTCCATCATGCGCGAAATCAGGATCTTCGAACTCGACCGGCCGGGCGTGCCGGTGAGCTGGCGGTCGGCACGGGCCCAAACCATCGCCGCACAAGCCGGGCTGTTGTGGGTTACGCAAGAGCATCAGCGCCAGGACATCTGGCTCAAGCCCGGTCAATCGATCGACGTGCCGGTGGGCGTGCGCTTCTGGTTGTCCGGTGAGCCAGTGGAAGGCACGCCAGCGCGCTTTGCCGTGACCGAAGACATCAACGCGCCGCGCCGCCTGTTGCGCTTCATCGGCTTGCTTGTGGCGGCCGCGTATCGGCAGATTCTGCGTGACGATGGGCAGGATGCCGCGCGTACGCCGTCGGCGCAGCGCATTGGTACCTGAGGGCGCCTGGGCGGGAAACATCTGCCGAAACGCGGTCCGCCCACCCGGCGGGCTGCTGGTGATGCCGGTGCTGTATCGGCTGGCCTAGCGGCGTGATGACGGACGAGAAACTGCGGCGCAGACAGACGCCATCGTGCCATCCGCCGCGCCGTAGGGAAGGGGCTTACTGATCGGCTTGCAGTGCAGCGATGATCTTCTCGGCGTGGGCCTTCAGCTTGTCGCTGTCGGCTTGCACGCGAGCGTGCGGCTGCAGCGGCGTATCGCTGTAGCGCGGCAGCACGTGAAAGTGCACGTGCGGCACGGTCTGGCCCGCGGCGCTGCCGTTCAACTGGAAGACTGCGATGCCCGACGGCGTGAACGCAGCACGCACGGCGCGCGCCAGCTTGCGCGTCGTGATGATGGCGGCTGCGGCGGCTTCGTCGGACAGGTCGAACAGCAACGCGGTGCCTTCCTTGGGCAGCACCAGCACGTGGCCGTCGGCCTGCGGCATGATGTCCATGAAGGCGACGGTGTGGTCGTCTTCGTACACCTTGATGCACGGCAGCTCACCGCGCAGGATCTTGGCGAAGATGTTCTGGCTATCGTAGGTCGCGTCGTAGGTCGCGTCAGTCATGGGTGTCTCCGGCAAACGGGGAAGGGCACAGAAAAGGGCAGCGGGCAGTATATATGCGGCCGGTGGCGACGCGCATGGCGTGCGCTTGGCGCAGATCAAGCCGCAGGATCGTCCGCCGATAGCGGAGCGGCCACGTGTTCGAGCGGTTTGCGCTCGGCAGCAGTGCCCCAGCAGGCCTGCACCACGGCGGCCAGCAGCATCAGCACGGCGCCGAATGCGTAGCCACCAAACACCGCGCCGCGCGAGTGAGTGTCGATCAGCCAGCCGAACAACGCCGGGCCTGCCACGCCGCCCAACCCGGTGCCCACGGCATAGAACAGCGCGATGGCCAGCGCGCGCACTTCCAGCGGAAAGGTCTCGCTCACCGTCAGATACGCCGAGCTGGCGGCGGCCGATGCAAAGAAGAACACCACCGTCCAGGCGATCGTCTGCGTGGTGCCATCCAGCACGCCAGCCTTGAACAGCGCACCGCTCACGATCAACAGCACGCCGCTGATCGCATAGGTGACAGCAATCATCGCGCGCCGCCCCACTACGTCAAACAACCGCCCGAGCAGCAGCGGCCCGAGAAAGTTGCCCAACGCGAAGGGCAGCAAATACGTGCCGACCTTTGTGGCGGGCACGTCGTAGAAATCTGTCAGCACGAGTGCGTAAGTGAAGAAGATCGCGTTGTAGAAGAAGGCCTGGGCCGCCATCAACGCAAGGCCGACCAGCGCGCGCCGGCGGTGCTGCACGAACAGCACGCGCGCCACCTCTATCAGGCGGGGGTGGCCGCGGCTGCGCATGCGTAACGCGGGCAGCGGTGCGGTATCGAAACGATGTCCGCGCGCGGTGATCTCGCTCTCGATGGCGCACACGATGGCCTGCGCTTGCTCATGCCGGCCGCGCGTGATGAGCCAGCGCGGGCTTTCTGGAATCCAGAAGCGCATCACCAGAATGACGAGCCCCAGCACCGCGCCGATAAAGAAGCACAGCCGCCAGCCGGTATCGATGCTCATGTGCGCCGCGTCCAGCAGCCACAACGATGCACCGGCACCCAAGGCCGCGCCCACCCAGAACGTGCCGTTGATGGCGAGGTCCGTCCAGCCACGTACGCGCGCCGGCGTCAGTTCCTGGATGGTCGAGTTGATGGCCGCGTATTCCCCGCCAATGCCCGCGCCCGTGAGCACACGAAACAGCACGAGGCTGGCGAAGCTCCACGAAAACGCCGTCGCCAGCGTGGCCGAGATGTACACGCCCAGCGTGATGAAGAACAGCTTGCGACGCCCCAGCCGATCCGTCAGCCAGCCGAACAGCAGCGCACCGAACACTGCGCCGACCAGGTAAGCACTGCTGGCAGCACCAACCTGCGCATTGGTGAGATGCAGCACCGGACTCTGCTTGAGCGCGCCCGCAACAGCACCGGCCAGTGTCACCTCCAGCCCGTCGAGCATCCACGTAATGCCCAGCGCGATGACGACGCGCGTGTGAAAGCGGCTCCAGGGTAGGCGGTCAAGCCGGCTGGGCAGGTCGGATGTGTGAAAGGCTGGCGATTCGGGCATCGCGGCGCGCTCGGGTGGAATGCGCACGATGCAGCACGATTTATTCCTGCGACGTGCCGGTTGAACCATCGGGCGGGGCGCCCGCAAGCAGCGTGTCTTCAAAGAAGCGGCGGCGCGCGTCCTTATCGGGCTTGCTGCCGTGGTGCCAGAGTGTGGCTTCGGAGAGCTGGTAAGCGTAGAGCATGAAGGCGCGCATCCTGGCATCCTTGCGCGCAAAGCCGATCGCCTGGAAGTGCTGGACGTAGTAATCCATGCGGTGCTCGTCCACGGCTTCGACGGCCTCTTGCGCCATCGGGTCGCGCCGCGCCCAGACACGGATGGCGAATTCAACCATTGCAGTGCGGCGCGCGCTGCGTCCGCGAAACGGCAGCGCCAGCAGATCGCGCACCAGGCCTTGCACCGATGGGTTCTGCCGCTCCAGCTTGGGGCCGACGCGCGTGCGTTCGCTCCAGTCCTGCAGCACCTGGTGCAGCAGATCGTCGCGGTTCTTGAAGTGCCAGTAGAAGCTGCCGCGCGTGACGTCCAACTGCTTGGCGAGCACATCCACGCGCACGGCATCGATGCTCTTGGTGACGAGCAGGTCGGTGGCGGCGCGCACCCAGTCGTTGGGCGTGAGTTGCGCGCGGGGCGCGGCGGCGGAGGTGGATTCGGCGTCGACGGGCACGTCGTGTTCGTCGATCAGCGGGGAGGGCATGGACATGAAGGCGGATTCTAGCGCTGACGGCAAGCTGATCGCCTCAGGTTTTCTCCGGTTGACATGTCAACAAACGCGCTCCTACCATGCACATACGTTTGTGTATGGAAGGATCGAGCTACCGTAAGCCTCGGTTTGCGGTTTTGTGCAAGAACCATGCTCGGCGATGCCTTCTGCACGGCGTCCAACGATAAGACATCAGGAGACATTTGCATGAAGGCATTCCGACTCGCGCTGTGCGCGGCGGCCGCAGTTGGCACATTTGCCGGCGCCGCTCACGCGGAGACCGTCAAGATCGCCTGGATCGATCCGCTGTCCGGGCTGATGGGCGCGCTTGGCCAGAACCAGCTGCGCAGCTGGCAATACGCGGCTGATATGGCCAACCAGCAGAACTGGAGCGGCAACGGCACCAAGTTTGAAGTCGTCGGCTTTGACAACAAGGTCTCGCCGCAGGAGAGCCTGACCGTGCTCAAGCAGATCACCGATCAGGGCATCCGCTACGTTGCGCAGGGCGATGGCTCCAGCGTGGGCATGGCGCTGCAGGACGCCATCGCCAAGTACAACGACCGCAATCCGGGCAAGGAGATCATCTATCTCAACTACGCCGCGGTCGATCCGGACATGACCAACAGCAAGTGCAACTACTGGCATTTCCGTCTGGACGCCAACTCCGACATGAAGATGGAAGCCCTGACCAGCTACCTGGCCAAGGACCCGAACATCAAGAAGGTCTACCTGCTGAACCAGAACTACTCGTTTGGCCACCAAGTGGCGCGTGCCGCCAAGGAATACCTCAAGCGCAAGCGCCCGGACATCCAGGTAGTGGGTGAAGACCTGCACCCGCTGGCGCAGGTGAAGGATTTCTCGCCGTACGTGGCGAAGATCCGTGCATCCGGCGCCGATACGGTCATCACCGGCAACTGGGGCAGTGATCTGGCCTTGCTGATCCGCGCATCGAAGGATGCTGGCTTGACCACCAACTTCTACACGTACTACGCCGGCACCACCGGCGTGCCCACGGCGATGGGCGCCTCGGGTGCCGACCGCGTGAAGGTCATCAGCTACTTCGCACCGAACGACGGCAACCCGAAGACGAACGCCGTGCTCGACGGCTTCAAGAAGAAGTACAACGACGACTTCTTCAACGCCGACGTCTACACCGGCATTGCCTTCCTGTCCAAGGCGGTCAAGACGGCTGGTTCGGCCGAACCGGCCAAGGTGGCAAAGGCGATGGAAGGCATGACGATCGAGAGCCTGAACGGCCCGGTCGAGATGCGCAAGACCGACCACCAAGCCCAACAGACGCTGTACGTCACCACCTGGGTCAAGGCCGACGGCAAGAAGATCAAGTACGACCAGGAAAACACCGGCTACGGCTGGCGCACCGACGTCACGCTGGAGCCGCACCTGGCGGCCCAGCCGACGTCGTGCCAGATGAAGCGCCCCACGTCGTAACGCTGTGATGGAGGTGTCTCTGGCTTACACCGGGGACACCACGCCTGTGCCCGCCAGGTGTCTGCGGGCGTTCTCCAGAAAGCGATCCACCGTCGCCTGCACCGATTCCGGCGACCAGCCGGCAATGTGCGGCGTCAGCACAACCTGCTCCAGGTCCAGCAGCCCGGCCGGCGGCTTGGGTTCGCTCTCATACACATCCAGCCCCGCGCCGCCCAGCTTGCCCGCACGGATGGCCGCTTCCAGCGCCGCGGTGTCTACCACGCTGCCGCGCGCGATATTCACCACGGTGCCGCTCGGGCCCAGCGCTTCCAGGATCGTCTGGTTGACGAGGTGCCTGGTCTGCGCGCCGCCCGGCGTGGCAACGATCAGAAAGTCTGCCCACTCCGCCATGTCTTTGAGCGCATCGAAGTAGCGGTAGTCCACACCTTCGCGTGGCTTGCGGTTGTGATAGCCGATCTGCATGTCGAAGCCGGCAGCGCGGCGCGCGATCTGCAGGCCGATGGTGCCTAGCCCGATGATGCCCAGGCGCTTGCCGCATACACCGGGTTGCAGCGGAATGTCGTCACGCCAGACGCCGTTGCGCGTCGATTGATCCAGCTTGGGGATGCCGCGCACCGCAGCCAGCAGCAAACCAAAGGCATGGTCGGCCACGCAGGCGTCATTGGTGCCGGCGCCGTTGGCCACCACCACGCCGCGTGCACGGGCGGCATCCATGTCGATGTTCTCGTAACCGGCACCCAGCGCGCAGACGAGTTCCAGCTTGGCAAGCGCGGCGATCTCCGCGCCGGTCAGTCCTGTCGATCCGTTGGTGAGCACGACGCGAACGTTTTGGCCGTCGCGCGCGATGGCTGCATCGCGTTCCGCTTGGGTGGGCGCGTGGATGACGTGGAAGTGTTCAGCGATCTGCGCCACGTTTTCGGGCGTCATCGCAATGAGGAGCAGCAGGGTCGGTTGCATGGCGAGGAGAGGAGGCAGGCCGCGTCTTGGCGGCAATGAGGTGCGTCGCACGGCGCCTGGCGATGATAACGCGCACCCCCAACGCCTTGCGCAAAGCCACGGCCGTCATGCGGTTACACCCCGTTACTGATGAGCAGGTTTGGTTGCACGGGTTTGTAGCGCTGCGGCATAGACTTTGCGGCAAGAGGCGCATGGCCGCAGGCCGCAGAGCAGACTGCCGGTCCGGCCCAGACGCCTCGTTCACAAGACGGGATTCATCATGCAAGCAACGAACAAGTCGGGCCGTACAGGGCGCGCAGCGCGTTGGGTGACGGCGGCCGCATTGGCTGCTGTGGCAGCCGGGCTGACAGGCTGCGTGACAGCGCCGGCGTACCCGGGTTATGGCGCGGGCTATGGCGCTGGCTACGCTGCGGGCAGCAATGCTTATGGCAACAGCGCCGGCCCGACCACCTACAGCACCACGCCGTATGCCGGCGGGTACGACAGCACCTACAACAACGGTTACGGCAACTACGACCCGAACGCGCCGCAGCCGTATCCGCAGCAGCCGGCGCCGGCCTATTCCCAGCCGAATTACTCGCAGCCGAACTATTCCCCGTATCCGAACAACGGCGATCAGGCCTATCAAGCGCCGGCGGATAACCGCTACGGCGTTGTTGAATACGTTGAAGCGGTGCCCGTGCGCGGCCAGTCTAGCGGCGTGGGCGCTGTGCTCGGCGGCGTGGTGGGCGGCCTGCTCGGCCACCAGGTTGGCGGCGGACGCGGCAATACCGTGGCCACCATCGGCGGCGCGGTAGCGGGCGCCATGGCCGGCAATGCCGTGGAAGGCAATACGGTGGTCGGCCAGACCTACCGCGTGACGATGCGGCTGAACGACAACTCGCGCGTCACGCTCACGCAGAACAACCCGAACGGCCTGCGCGTGGGCGACCGCGCCCGTATTGAAAACAACATGGCAGTGCCGTACTAGCCACATCCTGCGTGGGAGGCGGCCTCGCCGTTGCCTGGACTGGGCTTCAGGAATGGCGCGGGCTGGCCGATATAGCGGGGGCGATAACCCGCTGTGACTCCCATGCTCAATCGACTTTCCATCCGTTTCCGACTCAATGCAGCGCTGACGCTGCTCGCCTTGCTGCTGGCCATGACCGGCACCATCGGCGTGGTCGGGATGCGCGCATCCGACGCGAATATCAACGACATCTATACCAATCAGTTGGTGTCGACGTCGCTGGTGGGCAAGGCGCAATTGAACGCGGCGATCGTGCGCACGACGCTCGATCGCGCGGTTTTCCATCCGGATGCCGCCGACGTGCCGGCCATCATCGACAAGGCCGCCGGTTACCGCACCAAGTCCGACGACGCCTGGAAGGCGTACAAGGTGCTGCCCATGAGCGCCGACGAGGCACGCCTGGCCGCCGAGGTTGAAGCCAAGCGCAACGCGCTGTTCCGTGAAGGGATCGAACCGCTGATGGCTGCCCTGCGCGCGCACGACGTTGCCGCTGCCGACGCGGTGGTGATGAAGACGATTCCGCCGCTGTCCGTGGCGCTTACGGTGGCCGCAGATGCACTGGACCGCAATCAGGCCGAACAGGCCAAGGCTGCATACGAGGGCGCGGCGGCCCGCTCGCATGCTTTCCTGATGCTGATCATTGGCGCCATCGTGGTGGGTATTGCGGCGGCGCTGGGCTGCGCGTTCGGCCTGCACCGCGCGATTTCGGTACCGCTGTCGAACATGCTGGGCCACTTCAGCGCGATCTCGCACGGCAACCTGACCGAGCGCATCACCGTCACCAGCAAGGACGAAATGGGCGCGCTCATGCAAGGTCTGGCCGACATGCAGCGTGGCCTGATCCGCACCATCCTGACGATGCGCGGCGGCAGTGAATCCATTGCCAGTGCCACCAAGCAGATTGCGGCCGGCAACATGGATTTGTCGCAACGCACGGAAGAACAGGCGTCGTCGCTGGAAGAAACCGCGTCGAGCATGGAAGAACTGACGAGCATCGTGCGCCAGAACGCCGACAATGCACGCCAGGCCAGCCAGCTTGCGGGCAACGCATCGGACATCGCCGTGAAGGGCGGCGAGGTGGTGGGCCGCGTGATCGAGACGATGTCGGGCATCAATGGCAGCAGCAAGAAGATTGCCGACATCATCGGCGTGATTGAAGGCATTGCGTTCCAGACCAACATCCTGGCGCTCAATGCGGCGGTGGAAGCCGCGCGTGCAGGCGAACAGGGGCGTGGGTTTGCGGTGGTGGCGGGTGAGGTGCGCAGCCTGGCGCAGCGCTCGGCCACGGCGGCCAAGGAGATCAAGGAACTCATCAGCGATTCAGTGGGCCGTGTCGAAAACGGCTCGACGCTGGTGACCGAGGCTGGCACGGTGATCGACGAAGTGGTGGTGGCCGTCAAGCGCGTGACCGACATCATGGGCGAGATCAGCGCCGCATCGGACGAGCAGAGCGCCGGTATCGAACAAGTCAACCAGGCCGTCACGCAGATGGACGCGGTGACCCAGCAGAACGCCGCGTTGGTGGAAGAGGCTGCTGCTGCCGCGCAATCGCTGGAAGAGCAGGCCGGTGTGCTGCGCGAGACGGTGGCGTCGTTCCGCCTGCCGGCGGCGGGTACACATGCCGAGCCCGTGCTGGCCCCCGTGGCGGCGAAGGCAGTGCTTGCGGCATCGACGACATCGACGACATCGGTCGCATCCGGCCCGACCGCTAAACCGGCTGCGCGCAAACCTGTCGTGCCGACGGCGCGTGCAGCACGCAAGCGCCTCGCAGCGCCAGTCAAGCCGGCCGCTGTGCCGGCTTCGAACGCCAAGGCAGCGCCTGCCGTGGCAGCCGAACCCAAGCTGGGCAAGCTTGCCTTGGCTGCGGTCTCCAGCGATGCGGACGACTGGGAACAGTTCTGACGCGTAAGCTGACACGCGCATCCCAACAAGCCGCGCCCTGAGCGCGGCTTTGTGTTTCAGCGCTGCAACGTATCCGCGCCGATTGGCGAGGCCACTGTTGCCGATACAGCGGCCAGGACCGCGTTGGCCGGAAGATGGTCGCCGTATCGCGCCCAATCACGGGCGGCGAGTCTGCGCTGACCATCGCGCCAGGGGGCTTCCCGCGTTCGGCAAAGCGTTGTGCGACAAGGCCTTGCCTGGTCGCAGCTCTCTTACTTCATGGCTTGAGCGGCAACGCATGTGCGAGCCGCGCAAATCAAGTCACCCGCGCGCCTAACCCGAATACCCTGCGCCTGACAGCTCAACACTTCCATCGTTTGTAGGGCGGCCATGTCGGTTGCCCGGACGAGCGCCGTGCACCGCCGGTATGCATTGCATGCGGTGGCCATGATCGCGGCATCGCTGTCGAGCGCGCCTTGCGTTCACGCGTGCAACATCCCCGCGCGTACGCTGCCTGCCCGGGTGTTCGTGCTGAATGCCGCATCGCATAACGGCGCGGCTTCGCAGACGTTGGCACAGTCCTCGCATTGTTTCTCGCCGGAAACGAGCCGGGGGGAACAACGCATCGGCAGCCGTCGCCCGCTGGCGGTGGCGCTTGGTGTTGCATCTCAATCCACTTGGTTCACCCGCTCGAAAATCAGATGGGGTAGCCATGAGCACCATTGTGCAAGCTGGGGGAAAGATCGCGTACCGCTCAGACGCC
This sequence comes from uncultured Ralstonia sp., assembly GCA_963512445.1. GTDB lineage: Bacteria > Pseudomonadota > Gammaproteobacteria > Burkholderiales > Burkholderiaceae > Ralstonia. The sequence continues at coordinate 9,327 of CAUPMS010000052.1, read as the reverse complement.
GGTGGAGGGCGCTGTGTGTCACGCGTGGAGGGTTTTCATCCAGATGGTTCTGGCGGGACTGCGCTGTAGCGCAGTCATGGTCGAACACAAGCTGGCACTGGAGACCACAAGATGCGCAAAGCCCTCGCCGTATTCGGAACCCGCCCCGAAGCCATCAAGATGGCGCCGTTGATTCACCGGATGCGCAACTCGTCCGCGTTCGAATTGCGGGTGTGCGTGACAGGTCAGCACAGGAAAATGCTGGACCAGGTGCTCGAGCTTTTCGAGATCGTTCCCGATTTCGATCTCAACGTGATTAGTAACGGACAGAGCCTGACCGATATCACAACAAAGGTGCTGTCTGGCGTGCATGCCGTGCTTGATCAATATTCGCCGGACATGCTGCTCGTCCATGGCGATACCACCACGACACTGGCGGCAACGCTCGCCGGGTTCTACCGCAACATTTCGGTCGGACACATCGAGGCGGGTCTGCGCACGGGCAACCTGGGCGCGCCCTGGCCCGAAGAAATGAACCGGCGCGTGACGGACATCATCGCGTCGTGGCATTTCGCACCTACGCAGCAGGCGCAGCAGACGTTGCTGGGCGAAGGCGTCAATCCGATACGGATCAGCCTCACCGGGAACACCGGCATCGACGCACTGCTCCAGATCAAGCAACGCATCGATTCGGATGCGCAAATCCGCACCAGGTTGTTGAGCAGCTATCCGTTTCTCGATGAGGCCCGCCGGTTGGTGCTGGTGACAGGACATCGGCGGGAGAATTTCGGGGAACCCTTCGCTCGATTCTGTACGGCGCTGCGCAGGCTTGCCGATCGGAACGAGGATATCCAGATCGTTTATCCCGTTCACCTGAATCCCCAGGTGCGCGCGCCGGTCAACGCCATATTGAACGGGCATTCCAGGATTCACCTGATCGAGCCGCAGGAATACCTACCGTTTGTCTTCCTGATGTCGACGGCCTATCTGATCGTGACCGATTCAGGTGGCATTCAAGAGGAGGCGCCGGCGCTGGGCAAGCCGGTCCTGGTGACGCGTGAAACGACCGAGCGCCCGGAAGCAGTTGCGGCCGGCACCGCGCGACTGGTCGGCACAGACACAGACCGGATCGTCGCCGCGGTCGAGCATCTGCTGCAAGACCACGACGAATATGCCCGCATGTCTCGGGCACACAACCCATTTGGTGACGGTCGTGCGAGTGAGCGGATCGTCAGCGTTTTGCAGGGACGGCACCCGGATGAGGACATCCGCGTCCCCTCACTTGATGCGCAGGCAACAAAGTCGAGTTGCAGGAGCTAGGGCCTGTGCGCTGTTCGCCTGCCGGATCAGGCTGAAATCTGGAGGAAGGGATCATGAAGGCTACAACTTTAGCGGCGGCAGCGATTTGTGTTGCTTGCGCACTGGCATCAGCGGCAGCCGGCGCGGATGCGCTGTCGAAAGAGGCAGCGGAGGCCATGGCAGGGCCGCCCATATATCTGCAGGCAAACCCTTCGAATCCGGGCGGGGTCAAGGGTTACGACCACGGCAGGCAGTTCGATTTCAATGTCGAGGACGAAAACCCAGCGCAGATCCGGGCACTGCACGACAAGTTGACGAAGACGATGCCCAGGAATGCGGTGACTGGTCAAAAGGTCAAGGCTGGCAGCTACAAGCTGGCGCCGGTTCATGACGCCAATTGAATGCGCTTTTTCTGGCTTCGCGCCGTTTCGTGGGTCAGACGAGCGGTCGGAGGTAGGTGCACCTGGAGTGCGTGCCAGGATGTCCGGCAATACCTGGCACGCCCCAATGAATTCCACCGTGTTTTGGAGGCAATCGTGTTCCGAAATCTCTGTTCTTTGCTGAGACACTTGGGTGTCCTGGCATTAACGGCGCTGGTCTTGGCCACGCCTGCACCAGCCCGCGCCGCAACCAACCAGATCGCGATGGTGGTACCTGATACGTTCTCGCCGACCGATCCGCGCGTGACCTCATGGCTCGACGCTGCGCTGGAGGAAGGCCTGCAGATCACCCTGGTCACTGACACGCAATTTCTTCAGGGCGTCACGCCTGCGCAGTTCCCGGGAGTGATCCTGCCCGACATGGTGCACCCGAATGCCAGCGATGCGTTGGTCGCGGCAGTCGAGAGCTACACGAACCAGGGCGGCAAGGTCATGCTGGTGTATGACTTCGGGGCGCTGACGACGACGGGTTTCTATTCGGCGGGGCGAAGCCGGTTCAGCAATCTGGCCGGGGTTTCCTACGTGCTTTACGACACGTTGCTGGGCAACATGATCGGTCTCGGACCAGTCACGGGGCTGAGCAGTACCTTGCGCACGATCCAGGTCCCTCCGGGCAAATCAATCGCCTGGACAACGACAACGTCAACGGATCCGGTCGAAGGCATTGCGGGCTACGTCTATGGCTTTCTGACGTACCCAAGTTTCGTCACGCAGGGTACGTACGCCGGAACCGCGATGCTGACTTCGCCCAACTTCGGGCTCGTGGCTGGGCTGCGGAATTTCGGCGCGGGGCGGGTGTTGTTTGTCAATATGCCCCTGACCTACCTCAAGGGCCAGACCGACGGCATGTTGATGCACGGGTTCCTGCGCTACTTTGGCGACAACCTGATGCAAATGCCGCGGCTGTCGGCTCAACCAAAGGGTACGGCGGGGTTTGTACTCAACATGCACTTTTGCGCGGGCGACCAGATTGCACCGGCCATGCAGCTCAAGCACTGGGGGATTTTTACTAACGGCCCGTTCTCGGTTTCGATCACAGCCGGCCCCGATCAAGTCGCGTTCGGTGATGGTCTCGGCATCAATCTGTCGCAGAACCTGACGGCTCAGTCGTTGGTGCAATATCTGCTCGCCAAGGGGCACGCCGTTGGCAATCATGGCGGCTGGATCCATGACTACTGGGGCGACAATGCCAGCGAAACCAACGCGGCAACGTTCACGCAGTACCTCGTCCTGAACAAACAATCCGTGGAAGCCGTGACGGGCAGGCCGACCATTGAGTACGCTGCGCCGCAAGGCAATACGCCGCAGTGGTCGATTGACTGGCTCGAAGCGAATGGCAACACCGGCTATTACTTCGTGGGGCATACCGGTATGGCGCCCACACGCAGCTATCGCAACGGTGCACTGCTGAACCAGACGATCCGCGCGTTCCCGGTGATGCCGTTCGGCATGTACGCGACGTTCGAGGAGTTCGAGGAATTCCTGGTGCCCACCACCAGCATCATCAATTGGTACAGCCAACTGATGGAGTTTGTGGTGAAGAATCGGACCAGCCGGCTGATCTACATGCATCCGCTCGGTGCCGTGGACTATCCGACCGTGCTCAGTGCGCTGTTCACGAAGGCCTCGACGTATCACCTGGCCGGCCAGTTCAACTGGTACACGATGGACACCTTGGCCAAGTTCTCGATGCGGCGGCAGCAGACGACCTGGACGGCCACCGATACCGGCAATGCGTGGCAATTCCAGGCGAACAATGCCGCGGGGTTGGTCGACCAGACCTGGGTGTTGCCAATGTCGGCATATAACCAGCCTGTCGTGACACAAGGCACGGCAACTGTGACATGGGATTCGACAAACTGGTTGGTGACGGCAGGGGCAGGCAATTCTCTGACATTCAGCAGCGGTAAGCATTGACACAAAAGCGCGAGAAGGGGGCAGTGATGTCAATGTTCTCGAGCGATAAGCGCGCGGTGCCGAAAGCTGCCGGCAACCCCGTCGCTCATGTCATTGCCTTGCTTCGGTCGCCGTGCTCCATCGTGTTGTTCGGGACACTGTTGGCTGGCACGGTTGGGGCGTCTCCACGCGTGGACGAAAAGGTTGTCGTCCACGCCGCGGTCGAAGGGATGCGGGGCGCCCCCGCATCCATCGAGCGTACTCAGATCGTCGTGGGAGCAGGGCTCGTAGACCGGTCACCATCCAACCTGGAAGACGAGCCCGGCGACGCACAGAATAGACTCCCACCTCCGTTGCGGTCGGCCGGCAATCCTGCCGATGGCCCCAGCCTGGGTGAGTGGGTCGTGACCTTCATCACCACGCTGCTGGCGCTGGTGATCGGCCTCGTCGCGTTCTATGCGGTAAGGCACTATCTTTTCACGCTGAACCGGCTGTTTGGCCGACAGCGGCATCCATATCTGGACGTAGACATTGCGGATTGGCCGACACTGACGGTGCTTGTGGCTGCGCACAACGAAGAGGCGGTCATCGCTGGGTCGCTGGCGTGCTTGCTGCGTGCGGACTATCCGGCAGACCGGCTCACGATCATGCCCGTGAACGATCGCTCGAGCGACCGGACGCGAGAAATCATCGACGAGTGCGTTCAACGTTATCCCGGACGCATCGTTCCTTTTCACAGAGCCGGTGGAAAACCTGGAAAGGCGGCGGCGCTCAAGGATGCGTGCAAGTGGGTCACATCAGAGATCATCGTGGTCTTCGATGCTGATTACTTGCCGCCAGCAGGATTGCTCAAGCAACTTGTGGCGCCTTTCTTTGATCCAGAGGTCGGCGCCACGATGGGCCGTGTTGTGCCATTGAACCTCGGCCGAAATTTGCTTACGAGACTGCTCGATCTCGAGCGTTCCGGCGGTTATCAGGTCGACCAGCAAGCTCGAATGAATCTCGGGCTTGTGCCGCAGTACGGCGGCACGGTCGGCGGTATCAGGCTGCGGGCGCTGCACAGTGTAGGTGGCTGGCACGATGACGTCCTTGCCGAAGACACCGATCTCACATATCGCTTGCTGCTTGGCAACTGGAGGACGATCTATCAGAACTGGTCTGAGTGCTACGAGGAAGTGCCGGAGGCTTGGCCAGTGCGGGTCAGGCAGATCATGCGATGGACAAAGGGACACAACCAGGCCCTGTATCGCCATGTCTGGAAAATTGCGAGTTTCCAGGGCTGCGGGCTGTTTGAAAAGTTGGATGGTGTTGCGTTGCTCGGCATTTATCTGATGGCGCCGATCCTGCTAGCCGGCTGGGTACTGGCCATCCTGTTGTTCTATATGACGGGTTTTCCGCTCCAGGGGTCCGTCATCTTTGCGCTCGCGCTGATGGCGTACGGGACGCTTGGCAACTTCGCGGCGTTCTTCGAAATTGCGGCAGCGGTGTATCTCGACGGCAATCGGGAACGGATTCGGCTGCTGCCGCTCAACTACTTTGGCTTCCTTGTCAGCGCGCTGACGGTTTCGCGGGCCATATTCAACCAGGTGGTGGTGGATGCCGTGCTGCGGCGCGAACTGCATTGGGACAAGACAACCCGCTACCGCCAGGGAGGCTGACCACATGTGGTTCGCGTTACTGCTAGGACTCAACGTCGTGGTCTTCAGCCTGCCGCTTGTACCGGCGGTACGGGAGTGGAAACGGCGCTCCGATGTAGAGCCTCTGCAAATCGATGCAGAACATACGCTCGATGTGACAGCAGTGGCTTCGGAGTTTCGGGCGATGCTCGAGCGGCGGCGCGCCTCCGGCAGGATGGACGACAGTGCCGTCGATTCTCTCGGGCTAGTGGTGACTGTAAGAGGCTTGTGGGCACCGACTCCCTTGGAGCACGCCTTGCAGACATGCTCGCACGTGATTGCAGCGAGAGGGCGCCTGATCCTGCGCGACAACTTTGTCTTCACGCGTGCGATGTACGCGACGCAAGGTGTCACCAGCGGCAAGGAGAACCACCTTCAGGCAGTGTTGGCGGAGGGTGACTTGTTCGTTTGCAGCGGCAGCGTACTGCACCGCTGGGCGCATGCGCGCAGTGCGCACGTCCAGTCTCGCTGTCACCTGCAGGGGCCATTGTCGGCGCGGCAGCAGATCCTGATTGAGGAGGGGTGCCGGTTCTCCTCGCTGATGGCTGGCTCGATCTACTTTGGTGCGCAGGCTGAGGACGCTCGCTTGGGCGACATGGATACCCGCGCCGAGCGCCTGCACGGGATCAATGGGAGTGACCGGACAAGCGCCGCCGCGGACTCAGGTGACGCTGGACGTCGGATCGTGGAGGGCGACTATGTCCTCCCTGACGACAGCTACTACGATGGTGACCTGGTGGTGCACGGCAATCTGCGCATCGGTTCCGGCGCGTGGATCACTGGTAGCGTCAAGGCGGCGGGCTCCATGTGGCTCGGGCCCCGCGTCCATGTCGGTGGCGCGCTGGTATGTGCAAGGGAGCTTTCTATTGCCACGGAATGCGTCATTGTGGGGCCCGTGATAGCGGAGTTGTCGATCCATTTGGGCTCGTACTGCGTGATTGGTGTTCCATCGCGGCAGACCTCGCTGGTCGCACCTGAGGTATGCATTTCGGCCGGTACCACGGTGCATGGCGCGGTGAGCGCCCTTGACGATGGGAAGGTGGTGAAGTCCAGTGGAGAGCCGGCCTGACATGTGGATCAAGTGGACGCTCTCCGCTGTGCTGACAGTCTGCGCAATGCTGCTTCAGACCGCCCATGCAGTTGGCACTCACGCGGTAGAGCTGCATATGCCGGGCTACCAGCGACCAGACGGTGCAATCACCACATACCTCAGCGGTGATTCGATCGACCCCTACTTCGCCACGAAGGCGCTGCTGGTGGCTCAAGACGCCGGACTCGATAACGCGGCGGCGGCGCGCCGGTGGATCAACTGGCTGTTGCCACAGCAGTTGGCAGATGGACGGTTCGAACGCTATTGCTTGAAAGGCGAGCGGTTCCTGCCCTGTCGACCGGCGGATGCGGACGATGCGTTGCTGGCCACGTGGATGGAGCTTCTCGCGCGGTCCTCCCCACCGGAAGGCATGTCGGCCGATTGGAAGCGGAGTTTCGATCGGGCCAGCCGCCATCTTGAGACGCTGCGTGATCAGCGTCTGGGTGTGTACCGCATCAGTGCTGAGCTGCCTGTGGCGCTGCTGATGGACAACGTCGAGATCTCTAGCGCTTGCAAAGCGGTGAGCGAATACATGCAGCGCAGGCATGACACGGAAGGCGCCGCAGCCTGGCAGCGCAAGGCTGAGCAGCTTGATCGGGACATCCTGCGCGTGTTCTGGCAGCCGGCGCGCGGCTTCCGGGCGAGCACACAGGCGCGCAACAAGACCGAGTTCTATCCGGACGCGGTGGCGCAAATATTTCCGATCCTGGCCGGAATCCACCCCCCTAGCCGGGCGTTGACAACCAGTTATCTGGCGTGGATGCAGGAACACCGTTTCGTTTGGCTGCAGATGCCTGAGACGGATTTTCCGTGGGGCTTGGTGGCGTTGGTGGCGGACAGTATGGGGGATCAGGACGCGATTACCTGCTGGCGCGCGCGCTCCGTCCAATTCCGACACGGCGCGCACTGGAACGTCTTGGAGGAGGCGCTGTATCTGGCATTTGAGGCTAGACTCAGCCCAGAACAGGCGCTGGCCCCCGTGCCGGCCGGCGTTCGGTGTCGCTAGCCGAAAAAAGGGAGGTAACGCGCAGGCAGCCGTTCTAGACTTGTCCTGGGCTGACAGTCAATGTTGCGCCGACTCACAGAAGATGGAGGGTGCCGATGGGGCCCTCTCAGAAAGAACAGCAGGCGAGGGAGGGAACACATGGGAGAACATTTTCACTTTCGCAGCCGTCGCGCGAGGACGATGTTTGGCGCGCTGCTACTAGTTGCCGCTCCGCTTGCGTTTGCGGAGTCGGAAGCGACGGCACCGGTGGCACCAGCGCCGCCAATGGCGTCGACAGCCGGCGCGCCCCTGGTCACCGGTTTCCTTGAAGGCGGCATCGGGCATGCCAATCTGACAGGTGGCAACGCGGATTGGAATGACCAGTACCTCCGGGGCGGGGTGCATCTGACGCCGAAAGACTACGTGACGAGTGAAGTCAGTCATCAGAGCCATTTTGGTGATCACGGCACCTTCGTGGGCCTGGGCTATACACGCACCTTCAATGACGACTGGTATGGATTCCTGAGTGCGGGCACGAGCACCGGCGGCTTCTTTCTGCCACGGTACCGGATCGACGGGAACCTGTATCGCAAGTTGCTGGAAAAGAAGAACCTGGTGGTGAACATCGGGTTTACCTACTACCGCGCCAGGGAGATCTATACCGATAAGACGCTGCTGCTGGGTGCGACCTACTACTTCGAAGCGCCGTGGATTATCCAGATCGGGGCCCGCCTGAACCGCAGCGACCCCGGGAGTGTCCGCTCGAACCGCGGGGTGATTGCGGTCACGTATGGCCGGAACAAGGACCAGTACATCACGCTGATGTACGACACCGGCCGCGAGGCCTATCAGCTGACCGGCGGCGCGACGCTTCTGAACGATTTCACCAGTCATGAAACCTCCCTGACCTGGCGCAGATGGATCACCAGGCAGTGGGGTTTCAATTTGCGTGCGATCTACTATGAAAACCCGTTCTACAAGCGCAAGCAGGTCGAGGGCGGGATTTTTTACGAGTTCTAGCCGTGGTGCGACGCTCCCGACCACCCGCCGCCATGCCCGACAAAGGCGAGGCCCTCGGCTTGACCGTGATCAGCCAGGCGAGGCATCGCTCGATTGAGCGTTTGGCGCTTTCAGCACCAACGCTCGCCGGCCTTGTGGTGGTGCCGGTTTTGTTCAATCTCGCCGTATGGCAGTTGCGCGACGAATTGAGCGCCGGCTGGGCGGCCATATTCGCTTTTTGGCTCACAAAGTTGGAAATCGCTGGGGCCGTGGTTGAGCGGGCGACGCATCCGACATTGTTCGAGATACCGCTGCCGCATGTCGACGTTGCTGCGTCGCTACCGGATTCGGTCACGTGGTTGGTGGCGACGGCGGTCACGATACTGGTTTGGCTGGCCGCACTGCGCTTGCGCGAAAAATACCTGCCGCTGCGTTATTTCCTGCTGTTCGTGCTCTTCATACAGATCACGTCGCTGCTTTTCTTTGCGGTGGCTCCCGAGCGCTTCCCGCACTCGGCAAGCGGGTATATCGATGGCGAGCTGAAGACAGAGTTTGGCTTCTTGCTGCTCCTGCCTTGGGGGCATGCTCTGATGTACTACGTCTTCGACTTCTCTTGGCCACGCAAGATCGGTTTAACCCTGATGACGCTCGCTTTTGTCGTCATTGCTGTGCCGCTTCAGTTGACGTTGCATGTCTACGTACTGGCGCGATGTTCGCTATTGCTGATGCCCTTGCTGTCGTTCGTGCTGGGGCCGACGCTCATCGTATTCGGTTGCATTGCGCTCTACGGCTGGGCGATGAGTTGGCGACGGGAGCGTGAACTGCCCGTTGGGAAACATGTGTCCCGTGGAACGGGTGCTGTATGACAAGGGCCTGCTGGCCCAACAAACCCGCCGCCGGATTTTTTTTTTTGAGGGCCCTCGGGTAGTTGTGCGTGTTGGGTGGGGCGAAACGAAAATTGAC
>CAUPMS010000051.1:0-28001 GCA_963512445.1 uncultured Ralstonia sp. | reverse complement strand
CAACCGAGCCAGAACTACGCAACACCCGTAAACCTACCTCTTGTCCGCATAATTTGCATTATGTTAAATAAAAAATGTACCAACACACGCCTGGCCCAGCGCACGCCTCCTTTTTCAGGAATCTGTTCTCGTTTTTTCAGAATTCTGTTCCCGGCGGCTAGCTTGTATGCGCAAATAGGCGTTTCCGGAGAAAACCGTGTTCACTTGTAAAAACCAGAGCTGCGGCACGCAGTGGGAGCTGTCCGACGTCGTCATCAAGGATGAAGGCCAAGGGCCGCTGTTCCGCTGCCCGCTATGCGGCGCACGAAACTACGTCAAGCGCTTTGAAGCCGCCGACGGCACGGTCGCCTACAAACAACTTGAAGGCCGGCCGCTCAATTGACCCAGCGCAACGACATGACCATCGAACCGATCGCCACACCCTTCAGCGCCCTCGCTCTCGCCCCCGCCGTGCTCGCGAATCTCGCGCAGCTCGGTTATACCGGCATGACGCCGATCCAGGCCGCGAGCCTGCCGATCGCGCTTGCGGGCCACGACCTGATCGCACAGGCGAAGACTGGTAGCGGCAAAACTGCAGCGTTTGCGCTCGCCCTGCTTGCGCGGCTCGACGCACGCAGCTTCGACGTGCAAGCGATGGTGCTCTGCCCGACGCGTGAGCTTGCTGATCAGGTCACGCAGGAAATCCGCCGCCTTGCGCGCGCCGAGGAAAACGTGAAAGTGCTGACGCTCTGCGGCGGCACGCCAATGCGCCCGCAGGCGGCAAGCCTCGAGCACGGCGCACATGTCGTCGTCGGTACGCCGGGGCGCATCATGGACCATCTCGAACGCGGCAATCTTGCACTCGGCGCGCTGAAGACGCTCGTGCTCGACGAAGCGGACCGGATGCTCGACATGGGCTTCTTCGACGACATTGCGACCGTCGTGCGCCAGTGCCCGCCCGAACGGCAGACGCTGTTGTTCTCTGCGACCTACCCGGATGAAATCGCGAAGCTGAGCCGCCAGATACTGCGCAATCCAAAGGAAGTGAAGCTCGAAGAGCGCCACGACGACAGCAAGATTCGCCAACGCTTCTACGAGGTGACCGACGACAAGCGGCTGCATGCAGTCGGGCTGCTGCTGAAGCACTATCGGCCAGTCAGCACGCTCGCGTTCTGCAACACGAAGCAGCAATGCCGCGACCTGCTCGACGTGCTGCGTGCGCAGGGCTTCCATGCGCTCGCGCTGCATGGCGAGCTTGAACAGCGTGAGCGCGATCAGGTGCTGATCCAGTTCGCGAACCGGAGCTGCTCGGTGCTCGTCGCGACCGACGTCGCCGCACGCGGGCTCGACATCGCTCAGCTCGAAGCGGTGATCAACGTCGACGTGACGCCCGATCCCGAAGTGCATGTGCATCGGATCGGCCGCACAGGCCGTGCCGATCAGGACGGCTGGGCGCTGAGCCTCGCGAGCATGGATGAGATGGGGCGTGTCGGCAACATCGAGCAGGCGCTCGGGCGCGAGGTCGAATGGCATCGGCTGGACGAACTCGACGCCAGCAGCGACGCGCCGCTGCTGCCGCCGATGGAGACGTTGCAGATCCTTGGCGGTCGCAAGGACAAGATCCGCCCTGGCGATGTGCTCGGCGCGCTGACCGGCGACGCGGGCTTTCGCGGCGACCAGATCGGCAAGATCAACGTGACCGAATTCTCGACCTATCTCGCGGTCGAGCGCGGCATCGCTCGCGACGCGCTGCGCAAGCTCAACGCGGGCAAGGTGAAGGGCAAGAAAGTCAGAGTTCGGTTGATGGACGAATGACGCTGGTGTGCGGCCGCAGCGCTTGACGGCACAGACAGCGCATCGAACCACGGCAGCGTCACCAGGCACCCCGGCACATCCCTGATCCTCGGGGCGTGTCGGCGGCGTCCTCGATCCCCTCCTCTTCTCAAAAAAAAACGCGGCGATAGCGCCGCGCAGCCAATGCACTGTGGGAGTGGTGCGCTTAGTGTGGCAAACCTTCCCCTTGGGTTTCGGGCAGGAACCACGGCAATACGAGCCCAAGGATGTAGACGGAGCCGAGCGCCAGTGCCGCATTGGCGACGCCGCCGAACGAGTGGATCAACGAGCCGGCGATGATCGGGAACACCCAGGCGATCAGGCGGGCGGCATTGAAGACGAAGCTGCACGCGGTCGAGCGCACGGTCGAGCTGAACAGCTCTGCCGGATAGATCGCCATCCACACATAGGCGCAGCCGAGCGTGAAGAAGCCGTTGATGGGCGCGACGACGGACATCGATTCAACCGAGCTGGTCATCGCATAGGTCACATAGGTCATCACCAGCGAGCCGAGGAACGTCAGGAACAGGAAGCGGCGGCGGCCAATGGCGTCGATGATGAAGCCGGCGGCCATGTAGGCAACAATGGCGCCAATCGTGTAGAGAATCGTGATCTTCGAGCCCCAGCCGGCGGGGTTAGCCAAGCCTTGCTCCTTGGCGAGTCCGATGGTGAAGGTCGGCAGCCAACTCGAGATCGCCCACCAGCCGACGGTGGTGACCACCGAGAGCAGCAGCGTGACAAACGTACGGCGACGGGCTTCTGGCTCGCGGAACAACTGGGACAGCGTGAAGGGGCGCTTTTCGCTGCCACCCTTGCCTGCCGTGCCGGTTGCGCTCCAGCGCTTTTCACGCACGGCCTGCTTCCACTTTTCCGACTCTTCGACACCACGGCGGATGTACAGCACGAAGAACGCGGGCAACGCGCCGAGGGCAAACATCAGGCGCCAGGTTTCCTGGCCCATCGGGTGCGACGCCGACAGCCCAAACCAGATCAGCGCCGCAATCAGCGTGCCCCACCCGAAACCGGACTGCAGGAAGCCGGCGCCCTTGGCACGCGCCTTCTCCGGCCAGGTTTCGGCCAGCAGGGAAATACCGGTACTCCATTCGCTACCCATGGCCAGACCGGTGATGAAGCGCAGCGCGCACAACTGCACGAACGTCTGCGAGAACGTGGTCAGGCCCGAGAACAGCGCGTACAGGAAGATCGACCACAGCATCATCCGCTTGCGCCCGACATAGTCGGCCATCACGCCGCCCACCAGGCCGCCGATCCCCCAGCCGAGCAAAGTCACGCCGATGACGATGCCGGCGTAGAGGGCCGGTGTCGCCAACTGCGCCGGCGTGAGCAGCGAATGCAGCATCGGGAACAGCACGACGACGAGTGCAAATGCCTCGTAACCGTCGAAGATCCAGCCTAAAAAGCTGCCGGTCAGCACACGCCAATGCGTGGGGGTCAGGTCCGCATGCCAGGGCTTGCTGGCAGCGACCGCTTGTTGGGTTTCCATCGTTGTCTCCTTTGGAAGATAGGAATGCGCGGCTGCTTTTTGTGTGTTGTGCCGGCTTATGCTGGTGGGTTGAATAGCCAGGGTTCTGTGGTGCGGCGCCCCTGCTCGAATGCAGCGATGGCGTTGCGGTGCTGCAGCGTCAGGCCAATTTCATCGAGCCCGCGCAACAGGCAGTCTTTTCGGAACGGGTCGATGTCGAAGCGATACACGCTGCCGTCCGGCAACGTCACAGACTGCCCAGCCAGGTCGACCTGCAGCCGGTAGCCGGGCGTGCGTGCAACGGCCACAAACAGGCGGTCCACCAGATCGTTGTCCAGCACGATCGGCAGCAGCCCGTTCTTGAAGCAGTTGCCATGGAAGATCTCGGCAAAGCTCGGGGCGATGAGCGCGCGGATGCCCCAGTCCCGCAGCGCCCAGGGCGCATGCTCGCGGCTGGAGCCGCAACCGAAGTTCTCGCGGGCAAGCAGGATTTGCGCGCCCTCGTAGCGTGCCTGGTTGAGCGGAAAATCCGGCACGCGCGGGCGCGTCGAGCAATCCTGCTCCGGTTCGCCGCGGTCCTGGTAGCGCCACTCATCAAACAGGTAAGGCCCGAAGCCGGTCTTGCCGATCATCTTCAGGTATTGCTTGGGCAGGATGGCGTCGGTGTCAATGTTGGTGCGGTCCAGCGGCACCACCAGCCCGTCAATCGAATCAAATGCCTGCATCGGTGTTCCTCCCCAAAACATCGGCGCCGAGCTCGCTCACGGCGACGAAATGCCCCGCGATTGCTGCGGCGGCCGCCATTGGCGGGCTGACCAGATGGGTGCGGCCGCCGGCGCCCTGCCGCCCTTCAAAATTGCGATTGGACGTTGACGCGCAGCGCTCGCCCGGCTGCAGGCGGTCGTCGTTCATGCCCAGGCACATCGAGCAGCCTGGGTCGCGCCATTCGAAACCGGCATCGACGAAGATGCGGTCGAGCCCTTCTGCCTCGGCCTGGCGCTTGACCAGTCCGGAGCCCGGCACAACGAGCGCCTGCACGATGTTGGCCGCGACGTGCTTGCCGGCCACAACCTGCGCCGCGGCGCGCAGATCTTCGATGCGTGCATTTGTGCACGAGCCAATGAATATCTTGTCGAGTGCGATGTCGCGCAGCGGCGTACCCGGCTCGAGCCCCATATAGGTAAGCGCCCGGGTAATGCCTTGCCGCTTGATGGGGTCGCTTTCCTCGGCCGGATCGGGCACACGGCCGTCGATCGTGGCCACCATCTCGGGCGAGGTGCCCCAGGTAATGTGTGGGCGGATCGTGGCAGCGTCGACTGCGATGATCCGGTCGAACTGCGCTCCTTCGTCGCTGCGCAGCGTGCGCCAGTACGCCTGCGCGGCGTCCCATTGCGCGCCCTGCGGCGCACGCGGGCGCCCGCGCAGGTAATCGATGGTCTTGTCATCCACGGCGACCATACCGCAGCGCGCACCGGCCTCGATGGCCATGTTGCACAGAGTCATGCGTGCTTCCATGCTCATGGCTGAGATGGCCGCGCCGGCAAATTCGATGGCGTAGCCCGTGGCGCCGGCCGTGCCGATGCGGCCGATCAGCGCCAAGGCAACATCCTTGGAGGTCACGCCAGATGCCAGTTCGCCCTCCACCAGCACGCGCATCGTCTTCATCTTCTTGACGACCAGGCACTGCGTGGCCAGCACGTGCTCGATTTCGGACGTCCCGATACCGAATGCCAGCGTGGCGAACGCGCCGTGGGTGGTGGTATGCGAATCGCCGCAGACGATGGTCATGCCCGGCAGCGTGGCCCCCTGCTCTGGCCCGATCACGTGCAGGATGCCCTGACGCGTGTCCTGCATCGGATATTCGGTGATGCCAAAGCTGGCGCAGTTGCTGCGCAGTGCCTCGACCTGACGCCGCGCGATGTCGTCAGTGATGCCGGCGGCGCGGTTGGCGGTCGGCACGTTATGGTCTTCGGTGGCCAGCACCGAGGCAGGCCGCCACGGGTGCAACCGGCTGATGCGCAATCCTTCAAACGCCTGCGGGCTGGTCACTTCATTGACCAGATGCAGGTCGATGTAGAGCAGCGTGTGGCCGTCGTCGGTGTCACGCACGGCGTGGCGTTGCCACAGCTTTTCAAACAAGGTCTGAGGTGTCATGTGCGATCCCCTGTCAGATGACGCCGTCGGCGCGCAGATTGTCGAGCGCGGCAGCGTCGAGCCCGAGCGCGTGCAGCACCTCGTCGGTGTGCTGGCCCAGTTCCGGGCCGACCCAGCGCGTGCTGCCCGGCGTGGCGGACAGCTTGGGCACGATGCCTGGCAGGTCGATGGGCTGGCCATCCGGCAAGGTATGGCGTTCGATCATGCCGCGCGCCGCATATTGCGGATCACGTGCGATATCGGCCGCGGTATAGATGCGGCCGCACGGTACGTCGGCGTGGCCCAGCACCTGCAGCACGGCGTCGATCGGATGACGCGCGGTCCATTCGCCAATCACTCCGTCGAGCAGATCGTTGTGCTGCACGCGTTTAGCGTTGTCGGCAAAGCGCGCGTCCTCTGCAAACTCCGGCAGTCCGATGGCGTGCATCAGGCGCTTGAAGATGCCGTCGCCGTTGCCCGCGATGATCACGTAGTTGCCGTCGGCACACAGGTAGGTGTTGGAGGGTGAAATGCCCGGCAGGCTCGAACCGGTGCGCTCGCGCACGTGCTCGAACATCGTGTACTCGGGGATCAGGCTTTCCATGATCCCGAACACCGCTTCGTACAGCGCCACGTCGATGAACTGGCCGGTGCCGCGGTTGGCTTTGACGTGATGCATGGCCAGCAGCGCGCCGATCACGCCGTACAGGGAAGCCAGCGAATCGCCCAGGCTCACGCCTACGCGCACCGGCGGCCGGTCGGCGTAGCCCGACAGATAGCGCAGGCCGCCCATCGATTCGGCAATCGCGGCAAAGCCAGGGCGCTCGCGGTACGGGCCGCTCTGCCCATAGCCGGAAATGCGCACCATCACCAGCTTCGGGTTGATGGCCGAGAGTTGCTCCCAGCCCAGCCCCCAGCTTTCCATCAGGCCCGGGCGGAAGTTCTCGATCACGACATCGGCGTCTTTCACCAGATCGCGGACGATCTGCTGGGCGCGTTCCGATTTGAGGTTGAGCGTGACCGACTTCTTGTTCCGGCTCTGCGAATACCACCACAGCGAGGTGCCGTCGTGCAGCTTGCGCCATTTGCGCAGCGGGTCGCCATTGACCGGGGTCTCGATCTTGATGACCTCGGCGCCAAACTGGGCCAGCAGCGTGCCGGCATAGGGGCCTGCGATCAGCGACCCCAACTCGATCACCTTGATGCCTTGCAGCGGCAGTGGTTGATCTGGCTGTGCCATGTTGTCTCCTCTCTACTTCATATCGTGCAGCGCACAACATTGCCGCACTCGATGAATGCATCATGGACACTTCTCGCCAGACCAAAAAACGCTAAATAATCAAGCGAGCCATCTCCAAAGGAGAAGGCTTCAACACGAGGGGGAATGGACGACCATGCGTTTCGATCTGGAATCGCTGCAGGTGTTGGTTTCGGTGATCGAGGAAGGCAGCCTGGCTGCGGCGTCCGAGCGGCAGCACATCGTGCCCTCGGCCATCAGCCGGCGCATTGCGGAGCTCGAAAGCGACGCCGGCACCGCTCTGCTCTATCGGCACAGCCGCGGGGTGGAGCCCACGCCGGCGGGCTCGGCACTGTACTACCGGGCCAAGCGCCTGATCGATCAGGTGCAGGAAATCTCGTCGGAAATGAGCGAGTACGCGCAGGGCGTGCGCGGGCACGTGCGCATGCACGTGAACTTTTCGACCATGGTTCAGTACCTGCCGGGCGACCTGTCCTCGTTTCTGTCGATCAACCCCGACGTGAAGATCGACCTGATGGAGAAAAGCAGCAGTCAGGTGCTGCGCTCGGTCGAAGCGGGCACCGCCGACATCGGCATCTGCAGCCAGCCCGAGGCCGCACCGGGGCTGGAAGTGCGGCCCTATCACGTTGATACGCTCGTGCTGATCGTGCCGCACGACCACCCGATCGGCGCGGCCCGCCACCTGCGCTTTGCCGATACCCTGGACTACGACTACGTGAGCATGCCGCTGGGCGCGTCGATCTCCACGCTCTGCGCGCAGAGCGCGGAGCAGGCCGGAAAGCAGCACAAGATCCGCATCCAGGTGACCAGCTTCGAGGGGCTGCGCAACATGGTGGCGGCTGGCCTCGGCATCGGCCTGCTGCCCAAGGCCAGTGTCAAGCCCTACCTGCGCAACAGCGCGCTGCGCATGGTTGAGCTGAATGAGCCGTGGGCGCAGCGCCCGCTGTCCATCATCACGCGGGGCTACGCTGCGCTGCCGGTGCCGGCCCGTCTGCTGATCGACCACCTGGTATCCCAGGCCAGCGCAGAGAACTAGCGTGAGCCTTCTGGTTCGGAGAAGGCTCACGTCCTGATTCTTCAATTGCGCGCCAGCTGCCTGCGCCACACACTGCAGCTCCAACATGTCCAGCACGGGGGAACGCAGTGGTACTCAACGGTCAACGGAAAAGGGTGTTCATCCAGGAAGTCGCCACGCGCGACGGCTTTCAGATTGAACCGCGCATGGTTCCGACCCAGGACAAGATCGCTCTCATCAACCGGCTGAGCCAATGCGGGCTGAGCAAGATCGAAGTGACCTCGTTCACCTCGCCCAAGGCCATCCCGGCCCTTGCCGACGCGGAAGACGTGATGCGCGGCATCGCGCGCGTGCCCGGCGTCACTTACGCCGCACTGGTGCCGAATATGCGGGGCGCTGAACGTGCGCTGGGCTGCGGCGTCGACGAGTTGAACCTCGTGATGTCTGTGAGCGAAACGCACAACCTCGCCAACCTGCGCATGACGCCCGAGCAGTCGTTCCAGCAGGTCGCGCAGGTCGCGGCGGCATTCCGTTCGAGCCACACGTCGTTCAACCTTTCGCTCTCATGCGCGTTCGGCTGTCCGATGGAAGGTCAGATCGCTACTGACGCCGTGCTGGCTTGGGCCGCACGCGCCGTCGAGGCGGGCATCGGCGGCATCACGCTTTGCGATACCACCGGCATGGCCTGGCCAAGCCAGGTCTTCGCGCTGTGCAGCGCATTCCGGCTGGAATTCCCCCAGACCACGCTGACCGTGCACTTGCACAACACGCGCGGCATGGCGCTTGCCAACGTGCTGGCCGCGCTGCAGGCGGGGGTCAATCGCTTCGATGGCGCGCTCGGCGGGCTGGGGGGCTGCCCCTACGCGCCCGGCGCCTCCGGCAACGTCTGCACCGAAGACATGGTTCACATGCTTGAACTCCTGAACTACGACACCGGCACCGACCTTGGTGCCCTGCTGGAGGCTTCGCGGCTGTTGCCGGGCCTCATTGGTCATGACACCAGCGGCCAGGTCGCCAAGGCCGGACGCAGCCACGATCTGCACCCCACGCCGGACTACGTGGAGAAGGCCCGGCAGCACGCCCTGTCGAAAGCGGCGGCTTGAGTTCCTTGGGCATCCCGGCCGTCATGGGCACCGTGCCATTCGGTATGATCCAGCCTCTGATCATCTGAATACAGGAGGACACCATGGGCGAAGCCAAACGACGCGGTACGCAGGCCGAACGCATTTCTCAGGCAAGCGCCCGGCTGGACGCGCTGCGCCCTGAAAAGCTGGTCTGCGGTGCCTGCCAGACCGCCTTTACCGAATTCGAAGGAATGGAGCCGCGCGACATGCCTGGCATCCACGCCATCTTTGGCGGCGAATGCCCGAACTGCGGTGAGAGCGTGATCTCGTTCAACGGCGAGCCCGAAGCGGTGGCCGCTGCCATGCTGGCCTACCAGGACGCCATGGAAGACGCCAAGCTCGGCGCGCAGACACAAGAGGGCAAACACATGCCCTACGTCGACGAGGAAGACAAGCCCACGCACCACTGAAGCCGCCATGCAGAACACGCCAACGCGCCGCTACCGCCACTACAAGGGCGGTGAATACGAATGGCTGTGCGAAGCCACGTACGAGCCCGATCCCACCATCAAGATGACGGTCTACCGCGCCGCCAACGGCACGATCTGGACGCGCCCGTCGACGATGTTTCACGAGATGGTTGAAGTCGACGGCCGGCAGGTGCCGCGCTTCGCGCTGATCGACTGAATGCCGACCCAAGCCGTTTTCTTACGAGCGGGCCTGCGGGCCCGTTTTACGTATTGGCGCGGCCAGACCGGTACCAGGGCCGCGCGTCATGGCCGGTTGGCGGCGGGGCTGCACGCGTTTGTCGTGTTCGGCATCAAGCGGGCCGGGCGTGTTTGTTTGGCGGCTTGATGGTCGCCCTGCTGATCGGCGCGTGGCTCTTGCTGACCACCATGCGCTACGTGATGGTGACGCTGGTCAACCCGCCGCGGCCTGTTTCTGGCGCTTGAACCAGGCGTGCTCGCCGGGTGCCCAGTCGCGCAGTTCGAAGGTGATGTGCACGCGGCGTGAGACCTGCAGGTAGACACCGCACGTGAGCGTCAACGCAATCGCCACGACCACGCCATCGATGAAGGTTGCGCGCGCGCCAGGAACACTGCCCGCCATCAGTATCAGCCCGATCAGCGGTGGCAATAACGCCATGTGCGCGATCGTGGCCAACCGGAATGCGCCGTCGTACGTAGTGGCCAGTACCAGCACCGTCACGCAGGAAATCAGATACAGCAGTGTGGTCAGGTTGATCGCGCCGCTGCCCGGTGTCTTGGCGTTGAAGAGATCGGCGCCGGCCAATTGCAGCGCATCGACCGACAACCCCTGCCAGAACACCCAGGTTGGCCCGGCGATGGCAATGAACAGCACCCACGGCAGCCATCCGGCGATGCCGTACAGCGGATGATGACCCGCCGCGATGGGGTCGATGTCGACCCAGCGATGCGTCAGCATGATGCACCCCCAACAATGCACGCCCGTTCTGATGACGGTTGTTGCTCTCGGCAAACGCCGGCGGCGTCTGCCTCCCCTGTTTTCTAGCTTAGGTCGCCGTGCAAAGCGCGCAATGCAGGAGGAACCCTGAGCGCACAATCGGATTGCGCCAGCTCAACTGCCGGCCAACTACCGACGGAACAGTCGCAGGCGGTCCGGATCGTAGAGCGGGTCGGGCGTGATCTGCGTGAGTTGCAGTACGCCGGCGGGGTCGAAATAGAAATGCATCAGCGACGGCCAAACGTCGTCCGACTTGAAACGATAAGACCAGACCAGCCGGTCCATGCGCGGGAAATACGCCGTCTCGACCGGCTGGCCGAAATGCCGCAGTACGTCATCCCGGGTCCAGACGCCAATTTTGGCCTGGGCAAATTCGAGACTGCTCAAGACCTGCTTGAAGGCGACGAGCTTGCCGTTGGCGTCAAAGTCCGCCGCGTAGGTGAACTGGCCGTACGGTTTGGTCGGATAGAGCCAGCGTGTGCCGCCATCGAGCGGATACGTCTCGCGCGGCGGCCCGAACTGCGCCTGCACGGTGGGCTCGCTCGCGCCTACCAGCCGCTGCCCCTTGGTGATGGGCGATTCCAATGCCGCACACCCCGCCGTTGCTGCAACCACCATCGCTACCGCCGGCCAACGCATTGCGCGCATGACAACTGTCTCCGTCGAACTGAGTGAAGCGGGTAGTTTACCGCCGCACCTCTGATCAACGCCCGAGTAGCGGCGTGATATCGAGGTGTGTTGCAGCACGGCGTGCATCTGCGTGCGGCAATCGCGGGATCGTGCCCAGATAGGGTGCGTTGATCCACCGGCGCAGGGTGGCCACGTTGTCGTCCAGCCCTGCCATGGACGCATCGACCACGTTGCCGACCCAGCCGGCCAGATGCAGCCCACGCGCCGCAATCGCCTCGGCGGTGAGTGCCGCGTGGCTCAGGCAGCCCAGGCGCAGGCCGACGACCAGCACCACAGGCAGGCCCAGCGCGACGGCCATTTCGGCCGTATCAAAGTCGTCAGACAGTGGCACGCGGAAGCCACCCACGCCCTCCACCACCACGGCATCGGCCAGCGATTTTGCTTGCGCGAAGGCATCGAGAATGGGCCGCAGCGTGATCGTCACGCCTTCACGCGCAGCAGCCAGGTGCGGAGACATCGGCGCGTCGAGCAGCCATGGGCAAACGCTTTCGACGGGCAGATCGACTGACGCTGCGGCACGCAGTTGCTCGACGTCTTCGTTGGTGCGCGTGGGGGCTCCGGCCAGGGTGCCAGCGGCAATCGGCTTGAGGCCCGCGGCACGGTAGCCGGCATCGGCCAGCTTGGTCAGCAAGGCGGCGCTGACCAGCGTCTTGCCGATCTCGGTGTCGGTGCCGGTGACGAAGCAGTCAAAGCGCTGGCGCATGTCAGGCAGCCTTGGCGGGGCGATGCAGCGATTGGCCGGCCGCTTCCAGCGCCTGCGCCAACCGTTCGATGTCTTCTTCGGTATGGGCGGCAGACAGCGTGATGCGCAGCCGCGCCGTGCCCTCCGGCACCGTGGGCGGACGAATGGCGGCGATGCGGATGCCTTCTCGCTCCAGGGCGGCGGCCAACGCCAAGGCGGGCGCGTTCTCACCGATCAAAATGGGCTGAATGGCCGTGGGCGACGGCATCCATTGCCAACCGAAACGCGCTGCCAGCCGCTGCGCGTGCGCGCTCCATGCGGCGACATGGCGGTTCAGGCGCGCACGGCGCTCGGCGCCCTCCTCGCCAGCAATCAGGTCCAGCGCAGCTTCCACCGCACAGGCAATCGCCGGTGGCGTCGCCGTCGTGAAGATATACGTGCGCGCCCGCTGGACGAGCCAGTCAATCACCAGGCGATGCGCCACGATGGCCGCGCCCGATCCGCCCGCTGCCTTACCGAACGTGCCGACGTAGACAATCCGCTCCGAGCGCAACGCAAAATGCGACAGCACGCCCGCGCCATGCTCGCCGAGCACGCCCAGGCCGTGCGCATCATCGACGATCAGCCACGCGTCGTAACGCTCAGCCAGCGCAAGCAGCTCGGGCAGCGGCGCGATGTCGCCGTCCATGCTGAACACGCCGTCGGTAACGATCAGCTTGTTGCGACTGGTGCAGGCTGCCAGTTGCGCTTCCAGTGCCGCCAAATCGACATGTGGATACACCTTGACGGGCGCCCGCGACAACCGCGCACCATCGATGAGCGAGGCGTGGTTCAACGCATCGGAAAAGATCGTGCATTCCTCTGCCGGGCGAATGCCACCGGCCTGTGCCATGGCACTCACCACGGCCAGGTTGGCCATGTAGCCGGTGCAGAAGAACAGCGCATCCGCATCGGGAACGTGCGGCGCCTGCAGGGCTGCCATGCGTGCTTCCAGCCGCGCATGCGCAATCGAATGGCCGCTGACCAAATGCGACCCGCCGCTGCCGAAACCATATTGCTGCGTGCCGCGCGTCGCCGCTTCGGCCAGCGCCGGATGCGCTGCCAGGCCAAGGTAGTCGTTGCCGCAGAAGCCGAGAATGTCGCGCGGCTCACCACCCGGCACGCTGATGCGCTGGCTGCGGTCGGTCGCGCTATAAGCAGTGCGTCGCACGCGGCGCAGGTGCGCGGCGTCGATGGCTTCCAGGCCCGCCTGCAGGTCGTCAAGCAATCGCATAGGTCTGTCCTTCCGTTTCGCCCGTAGCTTGGGCGAGTGTGTCTTCAAGCGTCTGGAGCGTGCGGTCGACCAGCGTGCCAGTCTCTTCGTCGCTCAGCACATAGGGTGGCAGCAGATAGACGGTGTTCCCGATGGGGCGCAGCAGCAGCCCATGCGTGCGCGCCGTCAGCGCAAAGCGTTCGGCAAAGCGTGCGCCGGCCACTTCGGGGTGCACGTCGAATGCGGTGATCATTCCCGTCTGCCGCAGATGGGCGAAACGCGCATCGTGCGACAGCGGCGCCAGCCCCTGCGCGATGCGCGCAGCAGTCACACGATTGCGCGCGAAGACGTCTTCTTCCGCAAACAAATCGAGCGTGGCCAGCGCCGCACGGCACGCCAACGGGTTGCCCGTGTACGAATGCGAATGCAGGAAGCTGCGCACCGGCGCATCGTCATTGAAAGCGTTATAGATCGCATCGCGCGACAGCACGATCGACAGCGGCAGATACCCCCCGCTGATGCCCTTCGACAGACACAGCAAATCCGGCCACACGCCAGCCTGCTCGCAGGCGAAAAAGGTGCCGGTGCGGCCACAGCCGACGGCAATCTCATCGGCAATCCAATGCACGCCAAATTCATCACACAGCGCACGCACACCGCGCAGATAGCTCACGTCGTGCATCGCCATGCCGGCCGCGCACTGCACCAGCGGCTCGATGATGACGGCGGCGATGGTGCCCGCATTGGCGCTCAGGCAATCGCGCAGCGCTGCCAGCGCGCGTTCGGCCACATCGGCGGCAGTTTCGCCCGGGCCAGCCAGGCGGGCATCCGGCGATGGCACGCGGTGCGATTGCAAGATCAGCGGGTCATACGCATCGCGGAAGATCGCCACATCGGTCACGCCCAGCGCACCGAGCGTTTCGCCGTGGTAGCCGTGTTCCAGGCAGATGAAGCGGCAAGGTGTGTCCCGCCCTGCGCCCTGCCCTGCATTCCGATGCGCATGGAAGCTCATCTTGAGCGCGATTTCCACGGCAGATGCGCCGTCCGAGCCGAAAAAGCTGTGGCCCAGCGCGCCGCCAGTCAGGTCAATCAGGCGCTCGGCCAACTCCACCGCCGGGCGATGCGTGGCGCCGGCCAGCATGACATGCTCAAGCGAGTCCAACTGCGTCTTGAGCGCGGCATTGATATGCGGATTGGCGTGACCGAACAGGTTGACCCACCACGAACTGGTGCCGTCCAGATAGCGCTTGCCATCAAAGTCGATCAGCCACGGCCCCTGGCCGCGCGCAATCGGCAGCGGCGGCATGGCATCGAGCCGCGCGTTCTGCGTGCACGGATGCCAGACGGCCGCACGGCTGCGCGCCTGCCACGCCGCGTTGGCGCTGGGCGCGCTGTCGGCCCGGCCTGGGCTGTGATGCGGGATGGGGGGATACGCCATACGAACCTCCAGTAGCAACACCGGCCCAGGCATTGCTGCACAGCGGAACCGGCACATGGCGGCGTATGGTAGGTGGCTTGCCAATCAAACGACAAGCGAACAAATCGACGCCTTTTGAATGCAGCTTGCCAACCAAAGCAAGATGAAGTGCCATTTTTGAGCAAAACGTCGGTCGTCTTGCTTCCATCTTTGCGCAAAAATTTTTTGCAAAGCGCCAAGACAAGAGGCGCATCAACCACTTTATTGGGGTGCCCGCCCAGCGCTGGCGCCATATCAGCGCGGGGTGATATTCAGAATGTACCGAAAGTTTGCGCCGCGTCATTGCTCGGCCCTAGGGATAACCCTATACTCGGGAAAACCCTAGAGAGAGAAACAACATCATGATCCAGCAAGCCTATTTCACCCCGAAGTTCACCGGCCAAGCGCAAGTCCAAGCTGATCGTCACCCGTCGCTGCTGCGCGCACTGATCGACTATTTCCGCAAGGGTTGGGATGACAACCTGGAGAATGCCGAGGTGGTTGGCCAGTCGGGCTCGTATATCGGTTGAACCCAGCGGCTAAGCCTCATAGGCACATAACGACAAAACGGCGCATCGGCGCCGTTTTTGTTTGGGCGATCGGCGACCACGCTATCGACGCGCCGTCTTTAACACCAGCGCCGCCGCTGCGCCGATCACAATGCCCCAGAACGCCGAGCCCAGCCCGAACAGCGTCAGCCCCGACGCCGTGGCCAGGAAGGTAATGACCGACGCTTCCCGGTGGTCTTCATCCTGGATCGCGCCCATCACGTTCGACGCAATGGCGCCAATCAAAGCCAGCCCGGCCAGGATGGCGACAAAGGGTTTGGGCAGCGCGGCGAACAGCATCACGATGGCACCCGCGAACGTGCCGCCGATCAGGTAGAACACACCGTTGGCGATGCCGGCTACATAGCGTTTGGCCGGATCGTCGTGCGCGTCCTTGCCGGTGCACAGCGCTGCGGTGATCGCCGCGATCACGATGGTGATGCCGCCAAAGCAGGCCACGGCAATCGATGCCAGGCTGGTGGCCATCATGATGGGCCGGGCCGGCGTGTCGTAGCCCGAGCCGCGCAGCACCGCCATGCCCGGCAGAAACTGCCCCGTGAGGCTGACGACAACGAGCGGAATCGCCAGGCTCAGTGTCGAACTCAGGCTCCAGTGCGGCGCAATGAAGACCGGGTGGGCGAACTGCAGCGACACCCCATCGAAATGCGTCAGGCCCAGCGCCATGGCCAGCGCGACGCCGGCCAGCAACACCACCACGATGCAATAGCGCGGCCACCAGCGCCGGCCCAGCACATAGACCGCGATCATGGAAAACGCCAGTGCGGGCATGGTTGCGGCGGCGGCAAAGGCGTGGGTGCCGAACTGGAACAGGATGCCCGCCATCATGCCCGCCGCAATGCCCTTGGGAATCAGCCGCATGAGCCGGTCGAACGAGCCCGACACGCCAATCAGCAGGATGACCACCGCCGCCGTGACATACGCCCCCACCGCTTCGCCCAGCGATAACCCCGGAAACAACGACACCAGCAGCGCTGTGCCCGGTGCCGACCACGCCGTCACGACCGGCGCCTTCCACCGCCAGCTCGCGTAGATGCCCGACACGGCCGCGCCAATGGAGATCGCCCAGACCCACGACACCACCATTGCATCGGGCACGTGCGCGGCCTGCGCAGCCTGAAAGAAGATGACGAGCGGCCCCGCATACGAAATCAGGACCGCCAGAAATCCGGCTGCAACGGCAGAGACAGACCCGTCCGCAAGTACGCCGCGCGGAGCCGTTTGCGTGCTCGATGACTGCATGGTGGAACGCAATGTCAGCGCGCGATGGACGAAGCCGAACGCTGGTGATTGATGAACGCCACAGCAATCGTCGCAATCACGGCCGGCACGGCCATCGCGAAGAAGTTGTGGTGCAGCGGCAGCGCGATCCCCACCAGCATGCCGATCACGATGGGCGCAAGAATGGCCCCGCTGCGCCCGACGCCCGATGCCCAGCCGATGCCTGTGGAGCGGATGCTCATCGGATAAAACTGCCCGGCGTACGCGTACGTCACGATCTGCGTGCCGATGGTGCAGCCACCGGCCACGGCCACCAGCAGGTACAGCGCCTCGGTCGACGTTTTGATGCCGAGCAGCGCGATCGACACCGCCGCCAAGGCATACATGATCATGAGCACGTACTTGATGTTGAAGCGGTCCGCCAGCCAGCCGCCGCCAATCGCACCGAGCATGGCGCCAAAGTTCAGCACCAGCACAAACGTGAGCGCCGAGCCGAGGCTATAGCCGGCCGACGCCATCAGCTTGGTCAGCCACGAACTGAGCGCGTAGACCATGAACAGGCACATGAAGAAGGCAACCCAGAACATGGTCGTGCTCAACCCGCGTCCGTCCTGGAACAGCCTGCCCAGCGGCGCTTCGTTGCCGCGGTCGGCTTCGGGCAGGGCGAATGTGTCGCCGGGCTGCGGTGCGTCGCCAGGGCTAAGGCGGCGGACGATGTCGCGCACGGCATCCAGCCTGCCCGTGCGCAGCAGGAACGGCATCGATTCAGGCAGCCAGCGCAGGATGGCCGGCACCAGCAGCACCGGCAGCCCGGCCGCAAGAAACACCGATTGCCACCCATAGCGCTCCAGCAACCCCTTGCCGAGCAGCGCTGCCAGCATGCCGCCCACCGAATAGCCACTGAACATCAAGGTGACGAGCGTGCTGCGCATCCGGCGCGGCGCATACTCCGTCATCTGTGCCACGACGTTCGGCATCACGCCGCCGATGCCGAGGCCCGCCAGAAAGCGCGTCACACTGAAGGTGATCGGATCTGTCGCAAAACCGGCTGCCGCCGTGAAGACACTGAACAGGACGATGCACACGGCAATCGCCCAGCGGCGGCCGATGCGGTCTGCAATCGTGCCGAGAAAGATCGCGCCGAACATCATCCCGAACAGCGCAGCGCTGACCATGAACCCGGCGCTGGTGGGCGTGACGCCCATGTCTTTCATGATGGACGGTAAGGCAATGCCCGCGACGGCCAAGTCATAGCCATCAAAGATGATGATGAGCGCGCACCAGAACAGCGTGATGGCGTGGAAGCGGCCGAACCGGGCGTGGTCGGCCACCGCGTGCAGGTCGATCTGTCGCATGCGTGGTCTCCTTTGGTGTCTCGAAGGCGTGGTCGCCTTTCTTGTGCTGGGTTGGTTTCTTCGACTGACGGCGCGCTCTGTTGGCGCGCTGCGTGTTTCAACCCAGGTCGCCGCCCCCGACTGGCAGCACCGTCCCGGTGATGTACGAGGCTTCATCCGAAGCCAGAAAGAGGATCGCCCTCACCTGCTCGTCAATCGTGCCGTACCGGTGCATCAGGCTGCTGGCGATGGTTTGATCGACGATGCCCTGGTACCAGACGGTTTCCTGCTCCGACATGGCCGCCGTGTTGCGCGGGATCTTGCGCGGCGGTGCCTCGGTGCCGCCCGTGGCAACGGCGTTCACGCGGATGTTGTCCTCCGCGTGTTCAAACGCCAGGCTGGCCGTGAGCGCATTGACGCCGCCCTTGGCGGCCGCATACGGAATCCGGTAAATACCGCGCGTGGCGATGGACGACACGTTCACGATGGCCCCCTTCTTGCGCTCCACCATGTGCGGCAGCACCGCGCGGCAGCACCACAGCGTCGGGAACAACGAACGGCGGATTTCCGCCTCGATCTGCGCTTCCTCATAGTGCTGATACGGCTTGGCCCAGATCGTGCCGCCGACGTTGTTGATGAGCACGTCGATGCGGCCCAAAGCGTCGAGCGCAGTCTGCACGGCGTGTTGAGCGCCTGCGTAGGTCTCCAGATCGGCGGTGGTGGCGTGCGCCAAGCCGCCGGCTGCGGCAATCTCAGCCTGCACCTCATAGACCAGCTCGGCGCGGTCCACCAGCAGCACTTGGGCGCCCTCTTCTGCCGCTGCCATTGCGACGCCGCGCCCGATGCCTTGCGCTGCACCGGTCACGAGGATGGCCTTGCCTGAGAATCGTTGCATGCTCATGCTGCCTTCGCGCTGGGGATTGCGTTGGGAGTGAACTTTTCGTAGAGGAAGCTGTTGGGCTTCACGCCTTCGTCGTCAAAGTACTTGCGCACGGCGTCGACCATCGGTGGCGGCCCGCACAGATAGACGTCCACATCGCCACCGTTCAGGGCGTTGGCCGGAATGTGCTGCGTCACCCAACCCTTGCGCGGATGATTCGAAGCGGCATCGGCCACGACGGTGGCGTAGCTGAAATTCGGCAGCCGTGCTGCGTAGGCCTCGATCGCGTCGACCTGCACCAGATCGAGGTCACGGGTCACGCCATAGATCAGATGCACCTTCTGCTGCGAATTGCTGCGCGCCAGCACCTCAAGCATCGACAGGAACGGCGCGAGGCCCGTGCCGCCGGCGAGGAACAACAACGGCCGCTGCACGTCACGCAGATAGAAGCTGCCCAGCGGCCCCTGCAGATCGAGCTTGTCGCCGGGCCGCGCGTCTTCGAGCCAGTGGCTCATCACGCCGCCGGGAATCTTCTTGATCAGGAAGCTGACTTTCGATTCGCCGGGCGCCGACGAGAACGAATACGAGCGGTGCTGGCCGCTCCCGGGCACGCCGATGTTGACGTACTGGCCAGGCAGGAACACCGGTGCCGTGGCATCCACATCCAGTTCGAGCACGACAGCTGCATCGTTGTGCAACTCGACTTTCGACAGGGTTGCCCCGAAACTGCTCTGCCCGGTCTTGCAACTGGCCGACGTGGTCGGTACCGCGATCACGCAATCGCTTTGCGGCACCATCTGGCACGTCAGGACGAGGCCGGTGTTCTTCTCGTCTTCGGTCAGGGCGTCCTCGATGTAATCGTCACCGAGGTCATAGCTTCCGCTCTCGGCCCTGCACTTGCAGGTGCCGCACACGCCGTCAGAGCAATCCATCGGCAGGTTGATCTTGGCGCGGAAGGCGGCATCGAGCACCTTCTCCCCCGCTTTGCAGTCGATGAAACGGGTGACACCGTCCTCGAAATTCAATGCAACTGTGAAACTGGACATGGGATACCTCCACTGCCTTTGATACGTGCGTCGTTCGTCTACCTGAGGTCAAACGTGATAGACGTCGAGCACCTGCCGGATGTAATCGTTCTTCAGGACGATCTTCTTGGATGCGATCAGGAAGCCATCACCTGCGCGGCGCAGGGTGACGAACATCGTGCCGAAGAAGTGGTCGGTGTTCTTGTACCGGTGACTGAGCGTGTGGAAGTTGTAGCGCACGTCAACGGCGTCGCCGCGCTCGGCCATGACTTCCACATTGGTGATGCAGTGGCTGGTTCTTGGCTCCGGCGTTGAAGCACCGCTGCGCTCGGTCTTGATGCGGAAGACACGGTCTTCCAACCCGCAGCGATCGGGGTAGTACATCAACGAAATCTGGCTCTGCGGGTCGTCGGTCAACTGGTCGTCGTCATCCCAGGCCGGCATCCAGTACGTGACGTCTTCCGCGTAGCACTCCAGCCAGGCGTCCCACTGGCGGTCGTCAAGCAGGCGTGCCTCGCGGTACAGCGCCGCGCAAATGTTCTGGTAATCGGCGCTCATGCTGGCACCCCTTCGCCTTCCTTCTTCAGCGCGTCGCGCATGACTTGCACCCAGTATTCGTGCTGGCAGACGAACAAACCTTCGTCTTCGCTGCGCTCGCCCGAAATGAGCGGCTTCAAGCCCATCTTCGTGGCGTTCTCGTCCGGGCCGTGCACCCACAGCGGCGCGCCGCGCGAGAGGTCGTTCCACAGGGCGGTGGTGCCGGCATACCCGTTCTGGCATGCGCGGAACTCCTCCAGGTCGTCGGCGGTGCCCATGCCGGTGACGTTGAAGAAATCCTCGTACTGGCGGATGCGCGTCGCACGATCGGTTGCGCTCTCGCCCTTGGGCGCGAAGCAGAAGATCGAGACCTCGGTCTTGTCGACGCTGATCGGCCGTACCACGCGAATCTGCGTACTGAACTGATCCATCAGGAACACGTTCGGATACACACACAGGTTGCGGGTCTGGTTGACGATGAAGTCCGTCTGCGTTTCGCCCACACGTGCCTTGATTTCGTCACGGTGCGCATAGACCGGCCGCACTTCCGGGTTCATCGTCTGGGTCCACAGCAGGATATGGCCGTGCTCGAAGCCATAGACGCCCGCCACCGACTTGCTCCAGCTGTTCGCATCCACCGCCTGGGTGCCGCCTTCCTTGCGCCGGCCCATCGTCGCGGCGTAATTCCAGTGCACGGTACTCACGTGGTAGCCGTCGCAGCCGTTCTCCATCTGCATCTTCCAGTTGCCTTCGTAGATGTAGGACGAGTTGCCGCGCAGCACTTCGAGCCCATTCGGCGCCTGATCGACGATCTGGTCGATGATCACCCGCGCTTCACCAAGGTATGTTTCCAGCGGTTGCACATCGGCATTGAGACTGCCGAACAGGAAGCCGCGATAGTTCTCGAACCGCGCGACCTTTTTCAGATCGTGCGAGCCATGCGTGTTGAACTGCACCGGATACTCGGTGGTCTTTTCGTCCTTCACCTTGAGCAGCTTGCCGGTGTTGGAGAACGTCCAGCCGTGAAACGGGCACGTGAAACTGCCCTTGTTGCCGTGCTTGCGGCGGCAGAGCATGGCGCCCTTGTGCGCGCAGGCGTTGATAACCGCGTTCAGCTCCCCGGTTTTGTCGCGGGTGATGACGATCGGCTGGCGGCCGATCCACGTGGTGTAGTAATCGTTGTTGTTCGGAACCTGGCTTTCGTGTGCCAGATACACCCAGTTGTTCTCGAAGATGTGCTTCATCTCCAGTTCGAACAGATCCGGGTTGGTGAAGATGTCTCGGCGGCAGCGGAAGATGCCCGCCTCTTCGTCATCCACCACCGCGGTTGACAGCAGGTGATCCAGTTCGTTGGTTTTGTCGATCAAGGCGGGCATGGTTGTCTCCACGTTGAGGTCTTAGGGCTCAGGCCTCGACCGAAGCACGCGGGCGATTCACGCGCTGGTTGTCCTTGCCCTGCACCAGCGGCGTCAGGACGACGTTGAATTCGATGTCCTTGTACGCATCGGTCTTCAGGTCGAACGCGGCACCGCCGGTTTTTTCGACCACGTGCGGAATCAGCTCTTCGCGGGTGGCGTAAGCAAAGTCGTCCCAGATCAGCGGATCGCCTTCGATGTTGAATTGCGTCGTCAGCTTGCGATGCCCTTCGCCGGAGACGAAGAAGTGCACGTGCGCCGGACGATTGCCGTGGCGGGCAAGCCCGTTCAGTAGTTGCTGGGTCGCACCCTGCGGCGGGCAGCCGTAACCCACCGGCATGAGCGTGCGGAATTCGTATTTGCCATCCGCACCGGTCCGGACTGCGCCGCGCAGGTTGAACGCGCTCTGTTCGCCGGTCGGATCAAAGTGCGAGTAGAAGCCGTTCGAGTTCGCATGCCAGCACTCGACCACAGCGCCTGCCACCGGCTTGTTATCCGGGCCAGTCACCGTGCCGTGAATGATCAGCGGGCCCGCAGCCGGATCCGGATCGACGTCGATTCGGGACACGCCATCGCGCACCGTTGCGCCCGCAACGTACAGGGGGCCTTCGATCGTGCGCGGCGTCCCGCCGTTGAGGCCAAGCGCTTCGTCCGCAGCGTCCATGCGGATGTCGAGGTACTTCTCCAGGCCCATACCGGCGGCAAGCAGTGCCGCCTCGCCGTCCTGGCCGAGCTTGTTCAGATAATTGATGCCCGCCCACACTTCATCCGGCGTGATGTCGAGATCGTCGATGGCCTTGAACAGATCAGCCAGCAGACGGTGGGTGATCTGCTTCAGGCGGGCATTACCCTGATTGCCGTCTACGTTGGTGGCGGCCTTCAGCAGATCCTGCACTTCTTTCGTTTGGAATACGGTCACGCTCATGATGGGTGTCTCCACTTGGTTTTTTGGGGGGATGTCCAGGCGATCTTTCAGCTTCAGGCGTCGTCGCTGTGAACTGATGACGGGTGACGGCACAGCGGCGTCACGGAAATGTCCATGTACGGGAACAGCGGCAACGCCGTCAGGATGTCGTGCAGTTCAGCGTTGCTCTGCACGTCAAAGACACTGTAGTTCGCGTACTCACCAACCAGGCGCCAGATGTGGCGCCACTTGCCGCTGCGCTGCAGGTCTTGCGAATAGGCCTTCTCGCGCGCCTTGATTTCGTTGGCAACATCGGCGGGCATATCGGCCGGCAGGCGGACATCCATTCGGACATGGAACAGCATCGTGGTCTCCTTGGGGGCTTGATCTTGGTCTTGGGTGTTGTTATTGGCGACGCAGGCGCGCGAGCTTGTCGCGATCAATCTGGATGCCCAGGCCAGGGCCGGTGGGCACCTGCAACATGAAGTCGCGGTACTGCAGCGGCTCGGTCAGCAGTTCTTGCGTGAGCAACAAGGGGCCAAACAACTCGGTGCCGAACTGCAGATCGCCAAAGGTGGAAAACACGTGGGCAGACGCCGCCGTGCCGACGGCACCTTCAAGCATCGTGCCGCCGTACAGGCTGATGCCGGCAAGCTGCGCGATGGCCGCCACCTGCATGGCCGGGACCAGGCCACCGGACTGCGCGATCTTCACCGCGAACACATCGGCACTGGCGCTGCAGGCCAGCTCGAAGGCATCCAGCGGGCCGTGCAGCGCTTCGTCGGCCATCATCGGCACGGCGAACTGGCGGGCCAGGCGTTCCAGCGCGGCACGGTTCTCGGCGCGCACCGGTTGTTCGATCAGATCAATGCCGCCGGCTTGCAGCGCAGCGATACCGTTGGCGGCATCGAGTTCGCTCCAGGCCTGGTTGACGTCCACGCGCACGCTCACTGCGTCGCCCAGCGCATGCTTGATCGCCAGCACATGGGCCACATCATCTGCCACCGGACGCAGGCCGATCTTCAACTTGAAGATGCGGTGGCGGCGCTCGGCCAGCATTGTTTCTGCCTCGGCAATGTCCTTCTTCGTGTCGCCGCTGGCGAGCGTCCAGGCCACCGGCAGTGCATCACGCAGACGGCCGCCCAGCAGTTCCGACAACGGCACGTTCAGCCGGCGCGCCTGCGCATCGAGCAACGCCGTTTCCAGCGCGCACTTGGCAAAGCGGTTGCCTTGGATGGTCTTGCGCACCTTTGCCATGGCAGCCGCCACGTTGCGCGCGTCCATGCCGATCAGCAGCGGCGCGATGTGCGTATCGATGTTGACCTTGATGCTCTCGGGGCTCTCTTCGCCGTAGTTGAGGCCGCCGATGGTGGTGGCTTCGCCCCAGCCTTCGATGCCGTCTTCGCAGCACACGTGCACGAACACCAGCGTCTGCACGTGCATGGTGGCAACAGAGAGCTTGTGGGGACGGATGGTGGGCACATCCACTAGAATGGCCTCGATTGAGCGAATCATGTTTTCCAGGTATCAGAAGAACTGCTATCAACGTAGGAACCAGATTACGCAGTGCGATTTATTGCGTCCAACACCGATTTAGTATCGGCCTCATATCTATAAGGTTGGATATGGAACTGCGCCACCTCCGCTACTTCGTGGCCGTCGCGGAAGAACTGAACTTCACGCGTGCGGCCGAGCGCCTGCATATCGCCCAGCCGCCGCTCTCGCGGCAGATTCAGCAACTTGAAGAGGAAATCGGCGTGCTGCTGTTCGAGCGCGGCAGCCGCCCGCTCAAGCTGACCGAGGCTGGCCGCTTCTTCCACGCGCATGCGCGCCAGTTGCTGGCGCAAACGGCAGAACTCGCTTCGATGACGCAGCGCGTTGGGCAGATCGAGCGACGCATGTCGATCGGTTTCGTGGCCTCAACGCTGTACGGGATGCTGCCGAAGGTCGTACGGCGCTTCCGGGCGGAGTACCCGATGGTCGATCTCACCATGCACGAGATGACCACCATGGACCAGATCCAGGCACTCAAGGACGGCCGCATCGATGTGGGCTTCGGCCGCATTCGCTATGAAGACCCGAACGTGCGCCGCATCCTGCTGCGCGACGAGCGGCTGATCGTTGCGCTGCCCTCGGGGCATCCGTTGCTGGGGACAAAGTCTGAGTTGTCATTGCGCGACCTGGTGGGCGACACACTCATCATCTATCCGCGCGCGCCGCGCCCCAGCTATGCCGATCAGGTGCTCGCCCTGTTCCACGATCGCGCGCTGGAACCGAGCAAGATTTACGAGGCACGGGAATTGCAAATTGCCTTGGGGCTGGTTGCGGCCGGTGAAGGCGTGTCGGTGGTGCCGCGCAGTGTGGCAGGCCTGCGGCGCGAAGATGTCTGCTACATGGAACTCGACGATCCGCAACTGGTCTCGCCCATTATCCTCAGCACGCGCCTGCTGGATGAGTCTGATGACATCCGGGCCATGCTGGCCCTGACGTATCAGTTGTATGACGAGCAGAAGATTTCGTACTACGCGCCATCGTAAGGCGTGCAATTGCAGCGTCAAAGTTACAAGCCGCTGGACACGGCGGCCGCATGGGCTAGATTGAACGAAGGCGCCCGTCCGCCTGCGATTGGAGCGCAAGCGAGTGAAGAAAATACGCCGCCCCGTCATCATCAAGTTGGCCCTCATCGTGGCGCTGGTGCTTGCGACGGCCGCCTTGCTTGTCGCTCACGAATTCCGTACGTCCTCCTGGCAAGCCCATTACTTCGCGCGTCTCGCGAAATCGCAAACCTTTCCCGTCAAGCCTGGGCCCAACAGTTCGGCCCGCTATCCGAACTCCGGCCCCTACGACGAGCGGCTCGGTTATCACGATCTCCCGACCTTTCTAGACCGCCTGCGCTCGCGCGGCTATATCGTCGCGCAGCAGGCCGTGCCATCCAAAGAGATGATCGAGCGAATGGACAGCGGCATGAACCCGCCCTACCGCGAGAAAGACCAGGCCGGCCTGGAACTGCTGGATGACGATGGCCGCCCGATCTATCGCGTGCGTCACCCCGAACGCGTGTATGACAAGTTCGAGTCGGTGCCGCCGCTGCTCGTCAGCTCGCTGCTCGCGATCGAGAACCGCACGCTGCTGCAAACCGAATACCCCAAACGCAATCCGGCCGTGGAGTGGTCGCGCCTGGCGCGCGCCGTGTGGGACCGCGCCCTGCACACAGTCAATGCTGCGCACGAATCGCCCGGTGGCAGCACGCTCGCCACGCAAATCGAAAAGTACCGCCACTCGCCCGAAGGCCGCACCGATTCCACCAGCGAAAAGCTGCGCCAGATGGCGTCTGCATCAGCGCGCGCCTACCTGAACGGCGAGGACACAACCGCCGCACGCCATCAGCTTGCAGTCGATTACCTGAACACCGTGCCGCTAGGCGCGCGTGCCGGTTTTGGCGAGATTCAGGGCATTGGCGATGCGCTGTGGGTTTGGTACGGGCGTGATTTCGCACAGGTGAATGCGCTGCTGTCGGCCGAGTCCGCCGCGCCGCTGGCAGACCGCGCACTGGCGTACAAGGAGGCGCTGAGCCTGCTGGTGTCACAACGGCGGCCGTCGTACTACCTCGAGAACCTCGATGAACTCGAAACCCTGACCAACGCCTACCTGCGCGTGCTGGCGGCATCCGGCGTCATCCCGCCCGCGCTGCGCGATGCGGCGATTGCGCAATCGCTCAAGCAGCAGGCCCTGAACACACGCGTGCCACCGCAACCCGTCGAGCACAAAGGCACGAACGCCGTGCGTGTGAACCTGGCGGGCATGCTGGGCGTCTCGCGCATGTATGCGCTTGACCGGCTCGACCTGACGGCCAGCAGCACGCTCGACGCGCCCTTGCAGCGCGAGATCACCACCGAGCTGCGCAAGCTGCGCGACCCCGCACGTGCCAAGGCCGCGGGTCTCGTCGGCGACAAGATGCTCGAGCACGGCGACCCGAGCGGCGTGACCTACAGCTTCACGCTGTACGAGCGCGCGCCCGGCGGCAACCGCGTGCTGGTGCAAGCCGATACGTTCGACAAGCCGTTCGACATCAACGAAGGCGTGAAGCTGGATCTGGGTTCCACGGCCAAGCTGCGCACACTGGTGACGTATCTCCAGATCGTGGCCGAGCTGCATAAGCGTTATGCCGGCCAGCCCACGGCGGCGCTGCGCAAGATCAACATCCCCGTGCAGAACCCGATCGAGCGCTGGGCCGTGGATTACCTCGCCCGCATGCACGACAACCCGCAAGACCGCTCGCTCGCGGCGATGCTTGACGCATCGATGGAGCGCAAATACTCCGGCAACGCTGGCGAGTGGTTTGCCACCGGCGGCGGCATGCAGAGTTTCGAGAACTTCGAGAAATGGGAAGGCACGCAATTCTTCACGGTGCGCGAGGGGCTCAAGCACTCCGTCAACCTCGTCTTCGTGCGGATCATGCGCGACATCTCGCGCTACTTTCAGCACCAGTTGCCCAACGCCGGCGCCGAGGCCCTGACCAATCCGGATTCCCCTCAGCGACAGGTCTATCTGCAGCGCTTTGCCAACCGCGAGGGCAAGCTCTTCATGGGCCGTTTCTATACCAAGTACAAAGGCAAGACAGACCAGGAACGCGAAGCCATCCTGGTGCAAAGCACGCATGCCACGCCGGTGCGGCTGGCCACGATCTACCGCAGCATCGACCCGGAGGCCGGGCCCGGCAAACTCGCCGCGTTCATTCGCGCCTACCTGCCCGGCGCAAGGCTGGATGAGGCGGAACTCACCAACCTGTATGAGAAGTATTCCGTCCAACGCTTCGACCTGGCCGACCGCGGCTACATCGCGCGGTTGCATCCGCTGGAACTGTGGCTAGTCGCGTATCTGCGAACCCATCCGCAAGCCACGCTCGCACAAGTGAATGAGGCGAGCGCGGCAGAACGGCTATCCGTCTACAAATGGCTGCTGCAATCGCACCGCAAGGGCGCGCAGGACAAGCGCATCAAGCAGATGCTGGAGATCGAAGCGTTCCAGCAGATTCACGCGATGTGGAAGCAGCTCGGGTATCCGTTCGAGTCCCTCGTGCCGTCTTACGGCACCGCCATCGGCGCGTCTGCAGACCGCCCTGCATCGCTCGCGGAACTGATGGGCATCATTGAAAACGACGGCATCCGCCTGCCCAGCGTACGCATCGACCGCCTGCGCTTTGCCGCCAACACGCCGTACGAAATCATGCTCTGCCGCGACCCCGGCGCTGGCGAACGCGTGCTCCCGCCCGAGATTCCGCCACTGGTCAAATCCGCGCTGGCCGGCGTGGTGGAAGGCGGCACCGCCAAGCGGATATCTGGCACGTTCGTGCAGAAAGACGGCAAACCCACCGCTGTAGGGGGCAAGACCGGCACTGGCGACAACCGCTTCAAAACCTTCAGCCGCGGCGGCGGGCTCATTTCCGAACGGGTAGTCAGCCGCTCCGGCGCCTTCGTCTTCTATCTCGGAGACCGCTACTTCGGCACCGTCGTCGCCTACGTAGCCGGTGCCGACGCCGCCAAGTACAAGTTCACCAGTGCACTGACGGTACAAGTGCTCAAGGTTCTGGCCCCAACATTGATGAACCACCTGGACCTGCAAGACGAGGCGCCAGCGTTTAACTGCAAGCTGCCGCAGGCAACAGCGCCAGAACAAAAACTGGATTGACTCCAGCCAGCAATACGCCCAGCCCCAACACATGCCCCCAGACGGCGTGGCCGTACCCTGCCCTAGGGCGTGTCGTCAAATCAACCAGATGGCAGAAGCCG
>CAUPMS010000050.1:0-29565 GCA_963512445.1 uncultured Ralstonia sp. | reverse complement strand
TCAGCACGCCCGCGCCGGCCACGCCGGTCGGGTGGAACTGCCAGAACTCCATGTCTTCCAGCGGCACGCCAGCGCGCGCTGCCATGCCCAGGCCATCACCCGTGTTGATGAAGGCGTTGGTGGAAGCAGCGTAGATACGGCCAGCACCGCCCGTGGCGAACAGCGTCGTCTTGCCTTCGAGGATGTAGACCTCGCCGGTTTCCATTTCCAGCGCGGTCACGCCCAGCACGTCGCCTTCCTGATCGCGGATCAGGTCGAGCGCCATCCACTCGGTGAAGAAGTGGGTCTTGGCCTTGACGTTGCGCTGATACAGCGTGTGCAGCAGCGCGTGGCCGGTACGGTCAGCGGCAGCGCAGGCACGTTGCACCGGCTTCTCGCCGTAGTTCGACGTGTGGCCACCGAACGGACGCTGATAGATCGTGCCGTCAGCATTGCGGTCGAACGGCATGCCGAAGTGTTCCAGTTCATAGACCACGTTCGGCGCCTGGCGGCACATGAACTCGATCGCATCCTGGTCACCGAGCCAGTCGGAACCCTTGATGGTGTCGTAGAAGTGATAGTGCCAGTTGTCTTCGCTCATGTTGCCCAGCGAAGCACCGATACCACCCTGCGCCGCCACGGTGTGCGAGCGGGTGGGGAAAACCTTGGACAGCACGGCCACGGAGAGGCCGGCTTCCGCGAGCTGCAGCGATGCGCGCATGCCCGAACCGCCCGCACCGACGATCACGACGTCGAATTTGCGGCGCGGCAGCCCAGTCTTGACTGCGACCATGTCTTAAACCCTCCAGAGAATCTGAGCTGCATAGCCCGCACAACCGACGAGCCACAGAATCGTCAATACTTGCAGCGTCAAACGCACTGCCACGGGCTTCACGTAGTCCATCCAGATGTCACGCACGCCAATCCAGGCGTGATACGTGAGCGACACGAACGCCAGGAACGTCAGCATCTTCATCCACTGGTTGGCGAACAGGCCTGCCCAGCTCTGGTACGACGTGTCTTTCGACAGCAGGAACGCAGCCAGCAGCACGATGGTGTAGACCGCCATGATCACGGCAGTGACGCGCTGCGCGAGGAAATCCCTCATGCCGTAGTGCGCGCCGACAACCAGGCGCTTGGGACCGATATTGTTATTTGCCATCTGGAGCTCCTCAGAACAGGCCGAACAGCTTGGCGCCGAACACAACGGTCAGCAGCAGGCTGGCGATCAGCACGCTCACTGCCGACTTGGAGGACGTTGCCTTGTCGATGCCGATGTGCAGATCGAGGAGCAGATAGCGGATGCCGGCACAGAAGTGGTGCAGATACGCCCAGATGAGCGCGAGGACGACAACCTTGGCGAAGCCGTTGGACAGGATCGCCGTGAACTTGGCGAAACTGATTTCCGACGTGAGACTTTGCTCTAGCAAATACAGCACGAACGGAAGAAGAAGGAACATCAGCGCACCGCTGGCACGGTGCAAGATGGATACCTTACCGGCCCAGGGCAAGCGGTAGCGGGCGATATCGCCTACACCGATGTTCCTGAATTCCGGCCTGGCTTTCTTGATGGCTTCTGCCATGGTCAGACCCCAATTGGCTAATCAACAAACAAAACAGCTTTGCACAAATCCGCGAGATTCTATCGCGCTTTTGTTGCGCAGCGCA
This sequence comes from uncultured Ralstonia sp., assembly GCA_963512445.1. Taxonomy (GTDB): domain Bacteria; phylum Pseudomonadota; class Gammaproteobacteria; order Burkholderiales; family Burkholderiaceae; genus Ralstonia. Next base: position 27,918 of record CAUPMS010000050.1, on the reverse strand, counting down.
CCATTAATTCCATGCAAAGCGCTCCACTTTTGTGCTTCCTGCCCTCGCCTGCCAGTGGCGTGATACGGGGGCCGATTGTCCTCTCTACACCGCTTTCATGACACGCAATACGCTGTTGCGTGCCTCACAAATCCAGACGCCGCCGAAGCCGTGCACCCGCACAAGTCGGGCCCGGCAACGCATCGTCAACTCAACTCATTCTGGTAGTAGTGACGCGTCGTGACGTACAGGCCACGACGTATCTCAACCGGTTTGTCGCCGAACGTATGCGACACGCGCTCCACCGAGAGCAGCGGCGATTCAGGCGCCACCGACAGCAGCTCGGCCGCGGCGACATCGGCCGCCACGGCACGGATACGTTCCGTAGCCCGCAACATGCGCACGCCAAATTCCGCCTCGAAGAACGCGTACATCGGGCCCTTCCACTCGGTCAGTTTTTCGGCTGTCAGCCCCTTGAAGCTCGCGCCAGGCAGCCAGATATCTTCCAGCACGGTCGGCTCGCCCGAAAAAAACAAGATGCGGCGAATCTGCACAACGCTGTCACCGGCCTTTAGCTCGAGCAAGCGAGCGATCTCGGCCGGGGCGCGCATGCGTTTGCACTCCAGCACGCGGCTGCTTGGGTAGTGCTGCTCGCCCTGCTCCGGCATCAGGCGCAGGAAACGGAACTGCACGCCCTCTTCGTAGTGCGTGGTGACGAAGGTGCCCTTCCCCTGGCGACGCGCGACCAGGTTCTCAGCCGCCAATTCGTCGATCGCCTTGCGCACGGTCCCCTGGCTGACCTTGTAGCGGGCCGCCAATTCCATCTCACTGGGGATCATTTCGCCGGGCTTCCATTCGCCGGCTTGCAGGCTTTGCAGGATCAGCGTCTTGATCTGCTGATACAGCGGACTGAAGGTAGGAGAGCCGCCCCCGCCGCCCGCAGATGCGGGCGATGCGCCGCCTTCGCCGCCCGAAGACGGCACCGCAGCGGATAGAGGGCTTGACGTGCTCGACATAACTGGCGATTTCACCACAAAATCGCCGGACGCGTCCAGCCCGTTTATAGAATGTCTTATGTCTTATATAAGACAGAAGATTAATTGACTTTCGCGTGAGGCCGGGCCTACACTCGCGCCTGTTCCGGGCGACGGCCTCACACGCCACAACGGCGCCAAGGTCAATCGCAAGTGTGGTTCCACATCGTCATGCGGACGCAGTAAACTGCGAGGCTCTTGCCGATTCCGAGCCGACCGCCCACGAGGCGCCGACCGTTGCCGGCAATGCCTGCGAGGCAGCACCGACATCCCGCGGGGATGCCCGCCGCGCGCAGTGCGATCCGCTTTCACTACCGTTTGGAGAGTTCTCATGGCAAAAGCACCCATGCGCGTCGCAGTGACCGGCGCTGCTGGACAGATCGGTTACGCCCTGCTGTTCCGTATCGCGTCCGGCGAAATGCTGGGCAAGGATCAGCCCGTCATCCTGCAACTGCTGGAAATCCCCGACGAGAAGGCCCAGAAGGCGCTCAAGGGCGTGATGATGGAGCTCGACGACTGCGCCTTCCCGCTGCTGGCCGGCATGGAAGCCCACTCCGACCCGATGACCGCGTTCAAGGACGTGGACGTCGCCCTGCTGGTGGGCGCCCGCCCCCGCGGCCCGGGCATGGAGCGTGCGGACCTGCTGTCGGCCAACGCCCAGATCTTCACGGCACAGGGCAAAGCCCTGAACGCCGTTGCCTCGCGCAACGTCAAGGTGTTGGTGGTCGGCAACCCGGCCAACACCAACGCCTACATCGCCATGAAGTCGGCGCCGGACCTGCCGCGCGAGAACTTCACCGCCATGCTGCGCCTGGATCACAACCGGGCCCTGTCGCAAATTGCTGCCAAGACCGGCAAGCCGGTGTCGAGCATCGAAAAGCTGTTCGTGTGGGGCAACCACAGCCCGACGATGTACGCCGATTACCGCTACGCAACGATCGACGGCAAGAGCGTCAAGGACATGATCAACGATCCGGTGTGGAACAACGATGTGTTCCTGCCGACCGTTGGCAAGCGCGGCGCCGCCATCATTGAAGCGCGCGGCCTGTCGTCGGCCGCTTCGGCTGCCGGCGCCGCCATCGACCATGTGCGCGACTGGGTGCTGGGCTCGAACGGCAAGATCGTCACGATGGGCATCGCGTCGAACGGCGAATACGGCATTCCGAAGGACGTGATGTTCGGCTTCCCGGTCACCACGGAAAACGGTAAGTACAAGATCGTCGAAGGCCTGGAAATCGACGAATACAGCCAGGGCAAGATCAAGATCACGCTTGACGAGCTGGAAGGCGAGCGTGCGGGCGTGCAGCATCTGCTGTAATCCGCATGATCTGACGAAAAACCGGAGCGGATCGGCAGCGACCCCTCCGGTTTTTTTACATCTGCATTCCCGCGAAACCACAGGCGCTCCAAACGCCGCCAACCCGATACCGCCCAGTGCACCCCACCGAGGTCTTGTTCCAGGACGATACCCTGCCGGCCCAACTGCCGGTCTGCGATCACTATGCGGGCGCAGAAAAGCTGATGCGCAAATCGCTCGCCCTGCAACAAGCCCTTGGCCCCGTCTTCGATATCACGTTTGACTGCGAAGACGGCGCCGCCGTCGGCCAGGAACGCGCGCATGCCGAACTGGCCGCCGCACTCATCAACAGCGACGATAACCGCTTCAACCGTGTGGGCATACGCATCCACGACCCGAATCACGATGCGTGGACGCAGGACATCGACATCCTCGTAGGCCTTGCCGGCAGCCGCCTTGCCTACGTGACCGTGCCCAAGGTGCGCGACGTGGTGGAAGTCGCGCGCGTGACCGATCGTGTGAACCAGGCCGCCAAAGCCGCCGGCATTGCACGGCACGTGCCGATCCACGTGCTGATCGAAACGCACGGCGCGCTGGCGCAGGTGTTCGATATCGCTTCGCTGGTGCAAGTGGAATGCCTGAGCTTTGGGCTGATGGATTTTGTTTCCGCACACAACGGTGCGATTCCGGGCGCGGCGATGGGTTCGCCGGAGCAATTCGAGCATCCGCTGATCCGCCGGGCACTGACTGATATTTCCGCCGCGTGCCACGCGCACGGCAAGGTGCCGTCGCACAACGTCAGCACCGACATCAAGCACCCGGATCGCGCCGGCAACGATGCCGCACGGGCCAGAGATGAATTCGGCTATCTGCGCAAGTGGAGCATCCATCCGGACCAGATCCAGCCAATCGTTTCCGCATTCCGCCCATCACACGAAGAAGTGACGCAAGCAGCCGCCATTCTTGCGGCGGCGCAGGATGCGTCGTGGGGCCCGATCCAGCACGAAGGCCGGTTGCACGACCGCGCGAGCTATCGCTACTGGTGGGCCGTGCTGCAACGGGCGCATACGACGGGCGTCGACATGCCGCCGGACGCGACTTCGCGCTTCTTCGGCTAAGAGGAAATCGCTATGACCCAGAACACACAAACCAATGCAGGTGTCCGCTTCCGCCAGGCCCTGGTCGAAGAATCGCCGCTGCAGATTGTCGGCACGATCAACGCCAACCATGCGCTGCTGGCCAAGCGCGCCGGCTATCGCGCGATCTACCTGTCGGGCGGCGGCGTGGCGGCGGGCTCGCTGGGCTTGCCAGACCTCGGCATCTCGGGCCTGGATGACGTGCTGACAGACGTGCGCCGTATCACCGATGTGTGTGACGTACCGCTGCTGGTGGACGTCGACACGGGTTTCGGTGCCTCGGCATTCAACGTGGCGCGCACGACCAAGTCGCTCATCAAGTTTGGCGCCGCAGCCATGCATATCGAAGACCAGGTCGGTGCCAAGCGCTGCGGCCATCGCCCGAACAAGGAGATCGTCTCGAAAGACGAGATGGTCGATCGTATCAAGGCCGCCGTCGATGCGCGCACCGACGCCAATTTCGTCGTCATGGCCCGTACGGATGCACTCGCCGTCGAAGGTTTTGACCGCGCCCTCGAACGCGCCGTGGCCTGTGTCGAAGCCGGCGCCGATGCGATCTTTCCGGAAGCCATGACGGATCTATCGATGTATCGCAGGTTTGTCGACGCGGTAAAGGTGCCGGTGCTGGCCAACATCACCGAGTTCGGCCAGACGCCGCTGTTCACGCGTGATGAGCTGGCGTCCGCAGGCGTGTCGATGATCCTGTATCCGCTGTCGGCATTCCGGGCGATGAACAAGGCTGCCGAGAACGTCTACGCCGCCATCCGCCGCGATGGCACGCAACAGAATGTTGTCGACACCATGCAGACGCGCATGGAACTGTACGACAGCATCGGTTACCACGATTACGAAGCCAAGCTGGACGCGCTGTTCGCACAGAACCGCGGTTGAGCGGGGCCATCACCCACACCAACGCAAACAAGGAGAAGGGAAGACAAAAGCTGCGGGGTAAGTTGCCCGGGAACGACCTAAAAAACGGCGCTGGTGCTGGCGCGACACCCCCATTTGGCGGAGTTGTCGGGCGAGCATGTAACAGAACGTTGGGCACGGCGAGCAAATCGGTCAAAATACCGGCCGGTGTGCGAAATGCCGTGGCATTCCGTGGCCTGGCAGCCGCCTCCCCCACTCTGTCTTACCGAAGGAAACCGTATGAACAAATTCATCGTGGGCGCCTGTGCTGGCGTTCTTTCGCTCGCTGCATCGCAGTATGCAACCGCCCAGGCACCGGCCAAGCCGGCTGCCAAGAAGGCTCCGGCCAAGAAGCGTGCCGCCAAGAAGGCGGCGCCTGTTGCCGCCGTCAAGCCCGAAGGCGTGGAATGGAAGTGCGAGCTCGGCAACGAGCTGTACCTCAAGGGCGACATGGCGCGCGACCAGATCATCACGATGTACTGGAAGGGCAAGAACTACCAACTGCCACGCCAGATGACCCGCACCGGCGCTGATCGCTACTTCGACCAGAAGACCGGTATGGACCTGGTGGTGATCCCGGCCAAGGCCATGCTGTTCGACCGCAACGAAGGCCACCGCCTGGCCGACGAATGCCAGACCGCCGAAATGGCTGCGGGCGCACCGGCTCCGACGCAAGCCGGCGCCCTGCGCGCTCCGGCCGGCCTGCCGCTGATGTCGCCGGACGCGTCGACGCCCGCTGCACCGGCACCGGCCCCCGCACCGGCAGGCGCTGAGCCGGCCAAGCAATAAACGGTCAAGCAAGAGCGCCCCAGGAACCGCCCATGTCCGCACCGGTTGCGAACATCCGCCCAAAACCTGACAAGGTCATCGTCGACATCGTCGACTATGTGACCAAGTTCAAGGTCGACAGCAAGGCTGCCTACGATACGGCGCGCCATTGCCTGATCGATACCTTGGGCTGCGGGCTGGAGGCGCTGTCGTATCCGGCGTGTACCAAGCTCCTGGGGCCCATCGTGCCGGGAACCATTGTGCCGAACGGTGCGAAGGTCCCGGGCACGCAATTCCAGCTCGATCCGGTACAGGCGGCCTTCAACATTGGCGCCATGATCCGCTGGCTGGATTTCAACGACACGTGGCTGGCGGCCGAATGGGGCCATCCGTCGGACAACCTCGGCGGCATTCTGGCCGTGGCAGACTGGTTGTCCCGCACGAACCTCGCCAACGGCAAAAAGCCGCTCGTGATGAAAGACGTGCTGACCGCGATGATCAAGGCCCACGAAATCCAGGGCTGCATCGCGCTCGAAAACGCATTCAACAAGGTGGGGCTGGACCATGTTGTGCTGGTCAAGGTCGCCACCACCGCGGTGGTCGGGCAACTGCTCGGGCTGTCGCGCGAAGAAATCATCAATGCTGTGTCGCTGGCCTGGGTGGATGGCCAGTCGCTGCGCACCTACCGCCATGCGCCGAATACCGGTAGCCGCAAGTCGTGGGCCGCAGGCGATGCGACCAGCCGCGGCGTGCGCCTGGCGCTGATGGCCAAGACGGGCGAAATGGGCTACCCCTCTGCCCTCACCGCCAAAGGCTGGGGCTTCTACGATGTGTCCTTCAAGGGTCAGCCGTTCAAGTTCCAGCGCAAGTACGGCACGTACGTGATGGAAAACGTGCTGTTCAAGATCAGTTTCCCGGCCGAGTTCCATGCGCAGACCGCCGCCGAAGCGGCCATGACGCTGCACAAGGCACTTGCCAAGGCCGGCAAGACCATCGAAGACATCGAAAAGATCACGATCCGCACGCACGAAGCGGCGCTGCGCATCATCGACAAGCAAGGCCCCCTGAACAACCCAGCGGACCGCGACCACTGCATCCAGTACATGGTTGCCGTGCCGCTCATCTTCGGCCGACTGACGGCGGAAGACTACGAAGACACCGTTGCCCGCGACCCGCGCATCGATGCGTTGCGCACGAAGATCATCTGCGTGGAAGACAAGCAGTTCACCAAGGATTACCACGACCCCGAGAAGCGCTCGATCGCCAATGCGGTCACCATCTGGTTCAAGGGCGGCAAGACACTTAAGGAAGTCGCGGTGGAATACCCCATCGGCCACAAGCGGCGGCGCAAGGAAGGCATGCCGCTGCTGCTCGAGAAGTTCAGGACCAACCTGGCCCGCCGTTTTCCGGCCAGGCAGCAGGACGCGATCCTGGCGGCATCGCTGGACCAGAAGACGCTGGAAGCAATGCCAGTCAATGCGTACGTCGATTTGTATGTAGTTTGAATTTGATGTTGCCGATTTGATGTACCTGCAAGGGGTGCCCCCGGCACCCCACGCAATCCTTAAGCCTTGGAGTCATGCCATGCCCCACAATCTGAAAAAAACACTCAAGGAATTTAAGATCAACGGCGGCCAGACCGGCAAGTTCCACTCCCTGCCGCAACTGGGCAAGGAACTGGGCGTGGCGATCGAGCGCCTGCCGGTGTCGATCCGCATCGTGTTGGAATCCGTGCTGCGCAATTGCGACGGCAAGAAGGTGACCGAAGAACATGTTGCGCAGCTGGCCAACTGGAAGCCGAACGCCGACCGCGTTGACGAAATCCCGTTCGTGGTTGCGCGCGTCGTGCTGCAGGACTTTACTGGCGTGCCACTGCTGGCCGACCTGGCCGCCATGCGCAACGTGGCCGAGCGCATGGGCAAGAACCCCAAGAAGATCGAACCGCTGGTGCCGGTCGACCTGGTGGTGGATCACTCGGTGCAGGTCGACCACTTCCGCGAGAAGAAGGCGCTGGACCTGAACATGCAACTGGAGTTCTCACGCAACAACGAGCGCTACCAGTTCATGAAGTGGGGCATGCAGGCATTCGATACATTTGGCGTGGTGCAGCCGGGCTTCGGCATCGTCCACCAAGTCAACTTGGAATACCTGGCGCGCGGCGTCCATAAGAAAGATGGCGTGTTCTACCCGGATACGCTGGTCGGCACCGACAGCCACACGACCATGATCAACGGCATCGGCGTAGTGGGCTGGGGCGTGGGCGGCATCGAAGCCGAAGCCGGCATGCTGGGCCAGCCGGTGTACTTCCTGACGCCGGACGTGGTGGGCGTGGAGTTGAAGGGCCGCCTGCGCGAAGGCTGCACGGCCACCGACCTGGTGCTCACCATCACCGAAATGCTGCGCAAGGAAAAGGTCGTCGGCAAGTTCGTCGAGTTCTTCGGCGAAGGCACGGCCAGCCTGTCGCTGCCGGACCGCGCCACCATCGGCAACATGGCGCCGGAATATGGCGCAACGATGGGCTTCTTCCCGGTGGACGACAAAACCATCGACTACTTCAAGGGCACCGGCCGCACGAAGGAAGAAATCAATGCGTTTGAGGGCTACTTCAAGGCACAAAAGCTGTTTGGCATTCCGAAGGCTGGCGAGATCGACTACACCAAGACGCTGACGCTAGATCTGGGCACGGTGGCCCCGTCGCTGGCCGGCCCGAAGCGCCCGCAAGACCGTATCGAAATCGGTAACGTGAAGTCGACGTTCTCGTCGCTGTACTCCAAGCCGGTGGCCGAGAACGGCTTCAACAATAGCGCTGCAGACCTCGACAAGACCTTCACCACCACCAACGGCGTGGACGTGAAGAGCGGCGACGTGCTGATCGCGGCCATCACCTCGTGCACGAACACCTCGAACCCGAGCGTGCTGCTGGCCGCTGGCCTGCTGGCCAAGAAAGCGGTCGAAGCCGGCCTGGAGGTCGCGCCGCACATCAAGACCTCGCTCGCCCCGGGAAGTCGCGTGGTGACGAAGTACCTGGAAGCGGCCGGCCTGCTGCCGTATCTGGAAAAGCTGGGCTTTGGCGTGACGGCGTACGGCTGCACGACCTGTATCGGCAACGCAGGTGACCTGACGCCGGAGCTGAACGAAGCCATCGTGAAGAACGACATCGTGGCGGCCGCCGTACTGTCGGGCAACCGCAACTTTGAAGCGCGTATCCACCCGAACATCCGCGCCAACTTCCTGGCCTCGCCGCCGCTGGTTGTCGCTTACGCGATTGCCGGCAACGTGACGCGCGACCTGATGACCGAGCCGGTTGGCAAGGGCAAGAAGGGCCGCGACGTGTACCTGGGCGACATTTGGCCGACCTCGGACGAGATCGCCAAGCTGATGAAGTTCGCCATGAACGCCGACACGTTCCGCACGAACTACGAGCAGGTCAAGAAACCGTCCAAGCTGTGGGCCAACGTCAAGGGCACGAAGGGTCAGGTCTATGACTGGCCGAAGTCGACGTACATTGCCGAGCCGCCGTTCTTCGAAGGCTTCGGCATGACCCCGGCTGCGGCTTCGGCATCGGTTTCGGGCGCACGTGCCCTGGGCGTGTTTGGTGACTCGGTGACGACCGACCACATCTCTCCGGCCGGTTCGATCAAGGAAACGTCGCCCGCCGGCAAGTACCTGCTGGCCAACGGTGTGCTCAAGGCCGACTTCAACAGCTACGGCTCGCGCCGCGGCAACCATGAGGTAATGATGCGCGGCACGTTTGCCAACGTGCGCATCAAGAACCTGATGATCCCGGCCAAGGCGGATGGTTCGCGCGTGGAAGGCGGCGAGACGCTGTTCCAGCCGACCGGCGAACAGATGTCGATCTACGACGCCGCCATGAAATACATTGCCGACGGCACGCCGACGGTCGTGTTTGGTGGCGAAGAGTACGGCACGGGCAGCTCGCGTGACTGGGCCGCCAAGGGCACGCAGTTGCTGGGCGTGAAGGCCGTGATCGCACGCAGCTTCGAGCGCATCCACCGCTCGAACCTGGTCGGCATGGGCGTCCTGCCGCTGCAGTTCAAGGGCAACGACTCGGCACAGTCGCTGGGCATCGTGGGCGACGAAACCTTCGACATCGAAGGCCTGGACGGCGAAATCAAGCCGCAACAGGATGTCACCCTGGTGATCAAGCGCGCCAACGGCGAGACCACGCGTGCGCAAGTGCTGCTGCGTATCGACACGCCGATCGAAGTCGACTACTACAAGCACGGCGGTATCCTGCCGTTCGTGCTGCGTCAGTTGCTGGCGGCTTAAGGTACAAGCCAGGCCTCCACGCTGATCTGTAGCAGATCGGAAGCCGGCTCTTCGGAGCCGGCTTTTTATTGCCTGCCGAATCAAACAAGGTGACGATACCCCAATCGGCGGGCAGGCTTTGGTACAGTGTGCCGAATAGGCCGCGTGACGTGCTCGCCCCCCCTTTCTAATGGCGAGATCGACGTCCGCCATCGCCTGATCGTTTCATTGCTGGAGTCCCGCACCCATGGCCCAAGTGGTACTTGCCTTCATCGTCGTGGCGGCTGCCGTGTTCTACATCCTGGTCAAGGCACCGCAGACCGACGCCCAGACCCCGGCCCCGGCAACGCCCGCCGTAGCAGTTGCTCCCGTGCCGCCGCCTCCGCCGCTGGCTGCCCCCGCACCGGCGGTCGAGACGCATGCCGCACCGGCCAGCACACCAACTGCATCAGAACCCGCAGCGGCTTCTGCACCCGTCGCCGCGAGCAGTGTGGCAGCCGAAGCATCAGCGCCCGCGGCCAAGCCTTAGCGTTTTCGCCCTAAGAGTTTCGCAACGGGCGTCGCGCAGCGGCGTACAAGGGTAAAATGACGCCCCTTCATTCTTCCAACGAACGGTACGGCACAGCATGGCAGGATTCCGCTCCAAGGCTCCCCAACGTCTTTCCCCCGATGCAGAACGGCTGGTGGCCGATGCGCTGGCGCTCGATGCGTCGGGCAGCCGCATCGAAGACGTCTATTGGGAACAAAGGCTGTCCGAACGTCTTTCGCGGCTGCTCAAGAACGGCAGCCAGACCGCGCTCGACGCCGCGCTAGACCATCTTTTCAAGCACAACGAGGAAGCCTCCGACGTGCTGGCCGAGCAGGCCGAAACACTGGCCGAATCGGCCATCCTTAGCTCGGGTGGCATCGAATATGATGCGCTGCTGATTGCGGCACCAATCCTGGCGCATACGCGCTACATGATCCCGTCGGGCACGATCAAGCCCGAGATGGCACAAACGCTGCAGGTACATCTGCAGGCGCACGTGATAGCTTCCAACGCCCGCGTGGCGCTGGCGCCTTACCTGTACAGCATCGATCAGCTGCCACGCACGCATTCCGACACGTTCGCGCTCACACACAAGCTGGCCGCCTATGCGCTGTCCGGCCACCCGGCCAAGGTCGAATTGCGCGACATGCCTGAAACGGCGCCCATCCTGGCGGACCCGCGCTACCTGGTGGCCATAGTTGTGGCGCAGCACGGCCAGGCGCTGTTCCGCTGGCAGGAAGACGCCAAGGAGCACCACGCCGAGCGCACTGCCTGCCTGGAGCAATGGCGCGAGCAGGTCACGCCGACCATCTCAACGCTGATGCCCGGCTGCGAGTTCGACCTGCTGCTGCCGGACGCTTTTTTCCTGTCTTGCCGCGAGTCCGACAAGCAGATCCGCCCGCTGACTGTGCGTGCTGCCGTCAATTATCTGCAGGGCGCGCTGGACATGCCAGCCAACCGCTTCGGCGCCATCATCGGTGCATTTGGCGAAGAGCAGATCGAGGAATACCGCGTAGCCTTCACGGTGCGCGGCGAGAAAGACCTCATCTACGGCATCGTCTGGCCCGTCTACGGCCGCGACGGTGGCGCCACGGATGTCACCGCCGAGGGCGAGCCCGGCAGCCCCCTGGAGCAGATCTGCGACGAACTGCGCGCCTGCGGCATTGAGGACATCTTCCGCCACGGCCAACTCTTCGAACCGGAGTACTGCGAAGACTGCGGCGCTCCGCTCTATGCAGACCGCGCGGCTGAAATCGCCCACGCAGAAATGCCGGAAGACGCGCCGACACAACAGCCGCTGTTCCACTGACACGCGCGGCGCCACAGCAAAGCCACCTTCGGGTGGCTTTTTTATTGCGCCACAATCGACTACAACGAGCGTTCATATTGGTTGTCGATTTGCGTCGCACGCGGCAAACCCGGCTGCGGCACAATGACACCCTCTCGCCACATGGCATGACCGCCCGAACCCCAGGAGCCTCCCGATGACAGTCCATCCCCTCTTGCGTGTTCCCAGCCGCGCCTTGATCCGCAACCTCGCCGCATGTGCGCTGGCGGCGGCCGCCGCAGCGCCACTGGCTGCGCTGGCCGACGACCTTCGCATCGGCCTGTCCGCCGACGTCACGTCGATGGACCCGCAATGGAACAACGCCGGCCCCAACAATGCCATGGCGCTGCATATCTTTGAGTCGCTGGTCTTTCTCGACAAGAACGGCCGCTACACGCCGGGCCTGGCTACCTCGTGGAAAGCCATCGACGCCAACACGTGGGAGATCAAACTCCGCCCCAATGTGAAGTGGAGCGACGGCACGCCGTTCACCGGCGAAGACGTAAAGGCCTCGATCGAGCGGCCTGCACGCCTGACAAACAGCCCCGGCCCGTTCACGAGCTACACCAAGTCGATTACCGACGTGCAGATCGTCGATCCGCTCACGGTGCGGCTCAAGATGTCGATCCCGAACTACGCGAGCATCCCGAACGATCTGAACAGCCTGCCCATCATCCCGAAGAAGGTAGCCAACGCGGCGCAGGCGGACTTTGATGCAGGCCGCGCAATGATCGGCACGGGCCCGTTCCTGTTTGACCACTTCACGCGCGGGCAGGAAATCGTGCTGAAGAAGAACCCGAACTACTGGGGCCGCACGTCACACGCCTCGCAGTGGGACAAAGTGACCTTCAAGATCATCACCGACAATGCCGCACGTACAGCTGCCCTGCTCTCGGGCGATGTGGATGTCGTCGAGGCCGTGCCCGCTGCCGATGTGCCGCGCATCAAGCAGGACCCGAAGTTCCACCTCGAACAGCAGGTGTCGTGGCGCACGATCTTCTGGCAGATGGACCAGAGCCGCGATGTGTCGCCGTTCGTGACAGACAAGGCCGGCAAGCCACTCGCCAAGAACCCGCTCAAGGATCATCGCGTACGTGAAGCGATTGCGCTGGCCATTAACCGCGATGCCATCGTCAGCCGCGTGCTTGAGGGCCAGGGCGTGGTGGCATCGAGCATCGTGTCACCGCAAATCTTCGGGCACCCGGGCGGCAAGCCGATTGCGTACGACCCCGATCGCGCCAAGAAACTGCTTGCCGAGGCCGGCTATCCGAACGGCTTCGGGCTTACGCTGCATGCCACCAACAACCGTTACCTGAACGACGCGCAGGTCGCGCAGACCACCGCACAACTGCTCACGCGCATCGGCATCCAGACCAAGGTGGAAACGCTGCCGGTGGCGGCGTATTTCTCGCGCGCGCGGCAGGGCGAGTTCTCGTTCATGATGCTCGGCTGGGGTTCGGTGGCGGCAGATGTGGCGCTGCGCAGCATTCTTGGCACACCCAACGCGCAAACCGGCTATGGCTCGTGGAACTGGGGCCGCTACAGCAATCCGGAACTGGACAAGCTGGTGCAGACGTCGCTGTCGACCGTCTCGAGCGAGCAGGCACACGAGCAGGCTGCCAAGAACGCCGCGCGTTTTGCGCAGCAGGACTACGCGATCATCCCGTCGCACCATCAGCTCGCCACGTGGGCAATGCGCAAGGGCATCCGTTACGAGGCGCGTACCGACGAATGGTCGCTCGCCTGGTTGTTCACCAAGTAATGATGATCGCTTGGTAACGAACACCATGCCGTAACGCACTGTTACAGCAAAATCACCGGATGTACCGCATGGGGAACGCATTGGGGTAACTAGCAGGAACTTTCGGCCCGGGCTTTCCTCTATCATGGCGATTTCCACGCCGACACCCTGTAATACTCGTGATGTTGCGACCCAAACTACTCTGTCTCGGCGTCTTCGCTTTGCTGGCCGCCTGCTCCAACCTGCAGACTGAACCGACCAATGCGTCGGCCCTGTCGGCCCAGGCCATCAACGCCACGCCGACCAACTCCGCGCAAGCCAAGCCGGCCATCCAGCCGGTTCCGACCACGCCGCCCATCGTCTTCGGCTTGACCGATAGCAGCGGCACCACCACGGTCAACCTGCCGGCCAAGGACAAGATGAGCTTGTCCGAATACCGCGCGCAAACCCGTGACCGCCTGATTCAATCGGAAGGTGCCCGCCCCGACGTGGCCGACTGTGCCGCGCATGCAAGCTGGATCATTCCGCGCTCGACCAACTTCGATCAGTTCCGCCTGCCGACCGGCGCGCTGTCCAATGACCAGGCCAAGGTCGAGCCGTGGGACTCGCGCTTCTCGTCCAGCAAGCAAGGCGCGATCAAGGTATCGAGTGTGATCAGCTTCAATGCCGCTGTGCACAAGCGCGGCACGGGCAACGGCCAATGGGAGCCGGTGCGCGTGCGCTGCGGCTATGACGAAGGGATGATGCTGGCGTACGAGCTGCTCGACGCCAATGGCCAGCCGTTCGCTGCGCCGGCCGCAGCACCGTCGTCGACAGCGCGCACGCATTGCCGCCGCGGCCATCGCTGCACGACCTCCGCTGTGCACGGCAAGAGCACCGCCAAGGGCAAGGCCTCGACAAAGTCCGCAGGCAAGTCCGCCAAGAGCAGCGGCACAGCCAAAGCAAAGTCGACAGCCAAGAAGACGGCGAAGTCGTCCTCCAACTAAGCGCAGCGCGCCGCCCGCACGGGCGGCGCAGCACGTATCTTCAGCCGAGATACTCCAGGATCGCCTGCAGCATGGCCGCACCCAATGCGGCGCTGCGGGCGCCGTCCCAGCCCACGCGTGCGTCTGGCAGGTCGGCGTTGTCCTTGAACGGCATTTCCAGCGTCAATGACAAGCAACCATACGTGTGGCCGATGTACTTGGAGGCGAGCTTGAGCGCGTCTTCGTTGTACTTGCTGGCCTCGTAGCCGTATCGCGCCTGGAAATCCGGTGATGCGCGCAGGAAGGCCGCCACAAAGCGGTCCTGGTCGGCGCGTTGTGCATCGGTAAAGCCCGGGAGCATCTCGCTGCCCGCCACGAACACATACGGCAGCGCCTCATCGCCGTGGATGTCGAAGAACAGGTCGACACCGGTCTGCTCGATGGCCTGACGCACGCACAGCACTTCGGGGCTGCGCTGGGCGTCGGGCTCCATCCACTCGCGGTTCAGGTTGGCGCCCGCGGCGTTGGTGCGCAGGTTGCCGAGCGACGAGCCGTCCGGATTCATGTTCGGCACGATATGGAAGACGGCGCGCTCGGCAAGCACACGGCCGATCGGGTCACCGCTCCACGCACCTTGATGCGTCAGACGCGCGAGCAAACCCTCAACGAACCACTCAGCCATCGTCTCGCCCGGATGCTGGCGCGCGATGATCCACACGTTCTTCTTGCCCGGGCCAGGCTCGCCGACAGTGATGCTCGTCATGTCACGGCCCTGCACCGTGCTGCCAAGGCGCTGTGTGCGCACACCGGGCCTGGTTTGCGCGGCGGCCACCAGCGAGAGGTGGCGCTCATCCGAATACGGCTCGAAATACGCAAACCAGATGCTGTCGTGCTCGGGCGTCAGCTCGATGGTCATCGTCTTACCGTCATAGCGCGTCGGCACGCGAAACCAGTGCTCACGGTCATACGAGGCGACGGCGTGGTAATCCTTCCAGCCGGTGGCGTAGGTGCATTCGCCAGCGTTTTCCAGGGCCAGCTTGCAAGCTTGGCCCTGCACGCCCTGCAGTCGGAAGTGGAACCACTGTGTGAAATCGGCGTGCGAATCGCGGCGAATGCGCAGGCGGATGGCATCAGCGCGCGCGGCATCAATGATCTCGATAGCGCCGCTGTCAAACGAGCTGGAAATGTGCGGTTGGGTGGCAGTCATATCGTGTCCTGTCGGTACATGGAGACAGCGGAATTCAGGCGAGCTTGCGGCGGAAGACCCAGCGCTCGTCGTCGGAATCGGTGTCGGCAAACGCGTAGCCGTCAACATCGAACGCCTTGAGCTTGCGCGGATCGGTGATGCGGTGCTCAATCGCGTAACGCGCCATCAGCCCACGCGCCCGCTTGGCATAGAACGAGATGATCTTGTACTGGCCATTCTTCCAATCCTCAAAGACCGGCGTGACGATGCGCGCCTTGAGCACCTTGGGGTGCACCACCTTGAAATACTCTTCGGAGGCGAGGTTGACGAGCACGGGGTCGTCTGCCTTGAACAGGGTGTTGAGCGCGAGCGTCACATCGTCGCCCCAGAAAGCGTACAGATCCTTGCCGTGCGGATTGACCAGGCGCGTGCCCATTTCCAGGCGATACGGCTGCATCCAGTCGAGCGGGCGCAGCACGCCGTACAGGCCCGACAGAATGCGCAGATGCTTCTGCGCGAATTGCAGATCGTCGGCCGACAGCGAATTGGCATCGAGCCCGCCGTAGACGTCACCATCAAAGGCCAGCGCGGCCTGCTTGCTGTTATCAGCGGTGAATTCGGTGGACCAATCCCCATAGCGTGTGGCGTTGAGCACCGCCAACGGGTCGGAAATCTTCATCAGCGTGCCGATCTGGGCCGGCGACAGCTTGCGAAGCACTTCAATGAGTTCTGCGGAGCGCGCGATGAAATCGGGCAGCGTGTGGGTCTTGGTGCGCGGCGGGGTGTCGTAGTCAAGCGACTTGGCCGGCGAGAGGACGATGATCATGTCAGAATCGCGGTTCACAAGTCTGGAATTGTATCGAATGGCAGACGCTGCCGCCCCGACCCAAACCCCGGCCCCGCTGCAGGGTCCACCGCAGTGCCCACGTGTAGTGCTGGATTCCAACATCTGGGTCGACATCCTGATCTTCGACGATGCGGTTGCCCGCCCGATCCGCGCCGCGCTGGAAGCCGGCCGGCTGGACGCCATCATCAGCCCCGCATGCCGCGAAGAACTGCGCCGCGTGCTCGACTACCCGCAGTTTGCGCGCTACGCCGTCGACGCCGAAGCTGCGCTCGCGTGGGTCGATCGCGTCACGCATTCGGTTGCCGATCCTGAAGAAACGCAACGCACGGAGGGCGAAACGTTCGTCCCGCGCTGCAAGGACCGCGACGACCAGAAATTCCTCGCGCTGGCCGATGCCGCCGGCGTTGCGTATCTCGTCTCCAAGGACCGCGCCGTGCTCAAGCTCAAGCGCCGCATGGCCAAGTATTGCGACGTGGCGGTGCTGCCGCCCAAGCAGTTCGCGGCGCTTGTCCAGTTGGAAGCTGCACCCCTCATTCAAGCCTGACGCCGTTCTGTCATGACCATTGCAATCACTCCGCCGCCGTCGCGGCTGCCGAACGTCGGCACCACCATTTTCACCGTGATGTCTGCGCTCGCTGCAGAAAAGCAGGCCGTCAACCTGGGCCAGGGCTTTCCGGATTTCGACTGCGACCCGCGCATCGTCGATGCGGTGTCCGACGCCATGCGCTCCGGTCTGAACCAATACCCGCCGATGACGGGCGTGCCCGCGCTGCGCCAGGCCATTGCCGCCAAGGTCGCCAATCTGTACGGCCATACCTACGACGCCGACCGCGAAATCACCATCACTGCCGGGGCCACGCAGGCGCTGCTGACGACCGTGCTGTGCTGCGTGCATCCGGGCGACGAGGTGATCGTCTTCGAACCGACGTACGACAGCTACATCCCCTCAATCGAACTGGCCGGCGGCAAGGTCGTGCCGATCACGCTGAATGCGCCGGACTTCCGCATCCCGTTCGACACGCTGGCTGCTGCCATCACGCCGCGCACGCGCCTGATCATGCTCAACACGCCGCACAACCCGACCGGCACGGTCTGGCATGCGGATGACATGCAGAAGCTGGCCGAGATCCTCGCACCCACCAACGTGCTGCTGCTCTCCGACGAGGTGTACGAGCACATGGTGTACGACGGCGTGCCGCATGCATCGGTTGCGCGCATCCCGGAACTGGCACGCCGTGCCTTCGTGGTGTCGAGCTTCGGCAAGACGTATCACGTGACGGGCTGGAAGGTCGGCTACGTGGCCGCGCCTGCAGCTCTCACGGCGGAGTTCCGCAAGGTGCATCAGTTCAACGTGTTCACGGTCAACACGCCGGTGCAATATGGCTTGGCGAACTACATGGCCGATCCGCGTCCGTATCTGGAGCTCTCGGCGTTTTACCAGCACAAGCGCGACCTGTTCCGCGCGGGGCTGGAGAAGACACGCTTCAAGCTGCTGCCGTGCCAGGGCACGTATTTCCAGTGCGTCGATTACAGCGCCATCTCCGACCTGCCCGAGGCCGAGTTTGCCAAGTGGTTGACGAGCGAGATCGGCGTGGCGGCGATCCCCGTGTCGGCGTTCTATTCGCAGCCGCACGAATCGGGCGTCGTGCGCTTTTGCTTCGCCAAGAAAGACGAAACGCTCCAACTTGCGCTGGAGCGTTTGGCGAAGGTGTAAGACCGGAGCCGATCAGCGCTTGCTGGCGTAATGCGCCAGCATCTGCTCCAGATTCGCCTTGCTGTCTGCCCGCATCTTCTGCACGTTGGGGTTCTCGGCCATCCTGGCCAGGTAAGGCTTGACACCCTCGACCTGCGCCAGCAGGTCTTCACCGTAGATGATCTTGGTGGCTGAACTCACCAGCGGGAAGTGCACGATGGCCGCGCAATCCGCAATGGTGAACGTATCGCCCGCCACGTAAGGCGAGAACTTGAACAGCTTGGCCGCAGCCGGAATGTTCTTCTGCAGTTGCTCGCGTGTTTTCACCTTCAGGTTGTCGCTGATCTTTCCGCCGAAAAACGCCTCGGGAAACAGCTGACGCGCGACCAGTTCCAGGTGCAACTCCAGGAACGTCACCACTTCGCGCACCTTCGCGGCTTGAAACGGATCAGCCGGAATCAGCGGATGCTGCGGGTAGCGCGCTTCCAGGTAATCGATGATGACCTGCGACTCGCACATGCCGCCATCTTCGCCCACCAGATACGGCACCTTGTGCAACGGCGAAACCTCGCCGTCGGTCTGGTCGGGCCAGCGTAGCGATTCCTCGAACGCAATCCCCTTCTCCATCAGCGCGAGCTTGACCTTGTTGTAGTAGTTGCTCGCAGAAAAACCGTATAGCGTCAGCATGAACCCGTCTCCTTGGTTGATGGGTGCGGCCTGTTATGGTCGGTGCGGATGCCAGAAATCGCACGCTCGTGCTATTTTAGCCAGACTTCTTTCGATCGCAGCGGATTTCATATGCAGACTATCGGGATTGTAGGAACCGGCGCCATGGGGCGCGGCATTGCGCAGATTGCGGCCCAGGCCGGCTTGCGCGTCAAACTGTTCGACGCCAACGCGCAAGCCGTGGAAGCGGCGCGCACCGCACTGGGCGACACGCTGGCCAAGCTGGCCGCCAAGGGCAAGCTCACGGCGGATGACGCCGACGCCACAATCGCCCGGCTGATTCCGGCCGGCGCCCTCACCGACCTGGCCGACTGCGATCTCGTGATCGAAGCCATCGTCGAGAAGCTGGACGTCAAGCGCGACCTCTTCCGCCAGCTTGAGGACATCGTCGGCGCGAATGCGATCCTGGCGTCGAATACGTCGTCGCTGTCGATCACCGCAATCGCAGCAACATGCAAGCACCCCGAGCGCGTGGCGGGCTTCCACTTTTTCAACCCGGTGCCGCTGATGAGGGTGGTCGAAGTGATCGACGGCCTGCGCAGCGCACCGGCCACCGGCGATGCCCTGGCGGCACTCGCCAAGCGCATGGGCCACACCGCCGTGCGCTGCATCGACATGCCGGGCTTCATCGTCAACCACGCCGGGCGCGGCATGAACACCGAAGGCTTGCGCATCGCCCAGGAAAGCGTGGCCGCGTTTGCCGACGTGGACGCCATCATGCGCGAGCAGGCCGGTTTCCGCATGGGCCCCTTCGAACTGATGGACCTGACGGGGCTGGATGTCTCGCATCCGGTGATGGAATCGGTCTACCGCCAGTTCTATGACGAGCCGCGCTATCGGCCCTCGCAGATCACCGCGGTGCGCTTTGCCGGCGGCATCCTGGGGCGCAAGACGGGCGAAGGGTTCTACCGCTATCCCGATGGGCAGAAGCAGGCCCCCGCCGAGCCACCTGTGCCGACCGCGCGCCCGTCGTCTGTGTGGATCAGCCGCGCGCATGACGTCGGCCACGCCGCCGCGCAGCGCCTGCTGCTTGATCTGGGCATCACGCCGGAAGCGGGCTCCAAACCGTCAGCTGACGCATTGATCATCGTGACGCCGCGCGGCTTGGATGCCACCGCGTGCGTTGCTGCTGAAGGACTGGATGCGCGCCGCACCGTGGCGCTCGACACGCTTTATCCGTTTGCCGCCACCAAGCGCCGCACGCTGATGACCACGCCCGCCACCGACCCCGCCTACCGCGATGCCGCGCATGGCCTGCTCGCATCCGACGGCGTGCCGGTCACGGTGATCCGCGATTCGGGCGGCTTTGTCGCGCAGCGCATCGTCGCGTGCATCGTCAACATTGCGTGCGACATCGCACAACAGCGCATCGCCACACCAACCGACATCGACCTCGCCGTCACACTGGGCCTGGGCTATCCGCAGGGGCCGCTGGCGCTGGGCGATACGCTGAGCGCGAGCGCGATTCTTGAAGTGCTGCAGAACCTCTACACGCTCTACGGCGACCCGCGTTATCGCCCGAGCCCGTGGCTGCTGCGTCGTGCCCGTTTGGGCATGTCGCTGCTGACGCTTGATGCCTGACCGCCGCCACTCACTCTGACGAGGCCGCCATGACTGCACAACTGCTCTCGAAACGCATCGGTTCCACGCTGGTGCTCACGCTGTCCAACCCCGACGCACGCAACGCGCTGGATCCAGTGATGTACACCGCGTCGATGGAGGCCCTGGACCGCGCCGCCAACGACAACGAGATCCGCGCCATCATCTTCACGGGCGCCGGCAACGCGTTCTGCGCGGGCGGCAACCTGAACCGCCTGCTGGAAAATCGCAGCAAACCGAAGAGCGTGCAGGAAGACGGCATCGACGCGCTTAATCATTGGATCGAGACGATCCGCACGTTTCCCAAGCCGGTGATTGCGGCAGTGGAAGGCCCCGCAGCAGGCGCGGGCTTCTCGCTGGTGCTGGCGTGCGACTTTGCGATTGCCGCGTCGGATGCCAAGTTCGTGATGGCGTATGTGAACGTGGCACTCACGCCGGACGGCGGTGGCTCGTGGCACATCGCGCGCTTCCTGCCACGCCCGCTGGCGAGCGAAATCATCATGCTCGGCAAGCCCGTCGGCGCAGAACGGCTGGCGCATTTTGGTCTGATCAACGAGGTCGTCAAACCCGGCGCGGCATTGGACCACGCCCTGGCGCTGGCGGAAAAACTCGCCGCGCAATCGCCGCACGCAGTGGGCCGCATCAAGGGCCTGATCGCCAACGCAGAAGACGCTTCGCTGCACGATCACCTCAAGGCCGAGCAGCACAGCTTTGTCGAAGCGCTGCATCACGCCGATGGCAACGAAGGCATCTCCGCCTTCCTGCAAAAGCGCAAACCCCAATACCGCTGATCACAGGTTCGCATGGTCCCCTTCCCGACACCCAAGCGCCGGCGCGTCTATCTGATGCGTCATGGCGCCGTGACGTACTTCGATGAAACCGGCCGCCCCGTGGTGCCCGAAACGGTGCCGCTCAACGAAGAAGGCCGCAAGCAAGCTACCGCGGCCGGCAAGATCTTTGCGGCAGAAAACGTCGTCTTCGATCGCGTGATCGTCAGCGGGCTGCCGCGCACGGTGGAGACCGCTCAACGCGTGCTGGCCGAAATGCCCGCAATGCAGGAACGCGGCATCACGCTCGACCAATGGCCCGAGCTGCAGGAGATCCGTGGCGGCAAGCTGGCGGAGATTCCCGAGCACGAAGTGGCGCAGGCTTTTATCGGCGCGTTTGAAGGCACGGTGCCGGAAGACCGGCGCTTCCTGAACGGCGAGAGCATCGGCGAGTTTCTCGATCGCGTGATCCCGGCCCTCGCCCAACTGCGCGCGCAGCCCAACTGGGACACCGTACTGATGGTGCTGCACGGCGGCACCAACCGCGCGATTCTCTCGCACGCCATCACCGGCGGCGAGCGCGTGTTCTTCGGCAACCTCGCGCAGACCGCCGGCTGCATCAACGTGCTCGATGTTGGCGATGCACCAACCGACTGGGTGCTGCGCATGAGCAATTTCTCGGCGCCCTCGCCTACGCATCTCGGCTCGCGGCTGACGACGATGGAGGTGCTTCTGCAGCAGTACCTTCGCTATCGAGACTCAGCGGCCTGACCCTTCCCAAACACACAACAAGACTCGGAGACACACCCATGGCACAGACGGAGCAGCAGGATTTCTCGGCCTTTGAAGGGACACGCCCAGTGGCGGAACAACAGAAGTTCGACGTCAATGCGCTGGAAGCATGGATGCGCACGCACGTCGATGGCTTTGCCGGCCCGCTCACCGTTGAGCAATTCAAGGGCGGCCAGTCGAACCCGACCTTCAAGCTGATCACGCCAACGCAGACTTACGTGATGCGCGCCAAGCCTGGGCCGAAGGCGAAGCTGCTGCCCTCCGCGCATGCCATCGAGCGCGAGTACCGCGTGATGGATGCGCTGGCCAACACTGACGTGCCGGCCCCGAAGATGTTCGCGCTGTGCGAAGACGAAGCCGTGATCGGCCGCGCCTTCTACATCATGCAGTTCGTGCAGGGCCGCGTGCTGTGGGATCAGGCCCTGCCCGGCATGGCACCCGCCGAGCGCACCGCCATCTACAACGAGATGAACCGCGTCATCTCGGCGCTGCACACGGTGGACTATGCCGCCATCGGCCTGGCCGACTTCGGCAAGCCCGGCAACTACTTCGCGCGCCAGATCGAGCGTTGGAGCAAGCAATACAAGCTGTCGGAAACGGAGTCGATTCCGGCCATGGACAACCTGATCGAATGGCTGCCCAAGCACGTGCCGCAGGAAGCGGAAGAGATCACCAGCATCGTCCACGGCGACTACCGGCTCGACAACCTGATCTTCCACCCGACGGAGCCGCGCGTGCTGGCCATCCTCGATTGGGAGCTGTCCACGCTGGGCCACCCGCTGGCCGACTTCAGCTATCACTGCATGAGCTGGCACATCGAGCCGGGGCAGTTCCGAGGCGTGGCGGGGCTGGACTTCGCAGCGCTGGGCATTCCGTCGGAAGCCGAGTACATCCGCCAGTACGAGGAACGCACCGGCCGCCGCATCACCGGCGACTGGAACTTCTATCTCGCCTACAACATGTTCCGCATTGCCGGCATCCTGCAAGGGATCATGAAGCGCGTGGTGGACGGCACGGCGTCTTCAGCGCAAGCGCTGGAAGCGGGCAAGCGCGCCCGCCCGATGGCCGAACTGGGCTGGAAGTACGCCCAGCAGGCCGGCGCATGATGTTGCGCCCCACTCAGTAGCGGCCTATTCGTACTCACGCGCGTACTCACGCGCCGCATCCAACGGACCGGACAGCGGCGCTTCCAGCTCCAGCACCACCCCGCCCGGCAACTGCACGAAGATCTGTGCGGCAGGCCGCGCGGGGTGTTTCCTTACCTGATGCGGGATACCGCTGTCACGCACCGCCGCCAGCACATCGGCCGCATCTTTCCTGGTGCGGAACGCAATGTGCGAGAACACCAGTTCGGGCGTATCGTCCCCCCCACCCTCCTGCGTCACGAGGTGCACCAGCGCGTCATCGTTCTGGTACAGCCATGTGCCTGGAAACGGGAACGCCGGACGCGGCCCCGGTTTCCAGCCGAGCACATCTGCGAAGAATTTCAGGATGGGTGCATCGCCTGCCACATGAAAGTTCACGTGGTCGAATGTCCAGTCGCTGTTGTTGGTCATTGCAAGTTGCCTCCGTGAAGAAAAAACCGTCAATCGGTTGGGGCCATTCTTTCATCAAACAAAAACAAAACAATCTGGCTATGCTTTGACGATTCTCCAAATCTGCTTTGACAATGATCGCCCTCGACGACCTCCGCCTGCTGGTGCGCATTGCTGACGCCGGCAACCTTTCTGCCGCCGCGCGACAGCTCGGCTGGCTGCCTGCCACCGCCAGCGCTGCCCTCAAGCGCGTGGAGACCGAACTCGGCGCGCGCCTGTTCGAGCGCACCACGCGCAGCATGCGCCCCACCGAGGCCGGCCAGCGATATCTGGGGTACGCAAGACAGGCCCTGGAGGCCCTGGATGAAGGCGCCGAAAGCCTCGGCCAGGATCGCACCGAGCTAGCGGGGCCGATCCGCATTGCAGCCACATCAGACCTGGGGCGGCACATCCTGCGCCCATGGCTGGATGCCTTCTGCGACGAGCACCCCGGCGTGCGCATCACGCTGGTGCTGGGCGACCGATTGGCCGACCTGATGCGCGAGGATCTCGACTTTGCGTTGCGCTACGGGCATCTGCAGGACTCGGCGCTGGTGCGGCGGCCGCTGGCCTTGCATCCGCGTGTGATCGTGGGCGCGCCGTCGTACTTCAAGCAGCATGGCCGGCCCGCGCACCCGAGCGACCTGGCCAACCACCGCTGCCTGATCCTCCTGCGCAACGGCGAGCCCGTCACGCGCTGGCAGCTCACGCACACCAGCGGTCCTGCCCCGATCGACGTGCGCGGCGATTTCCAATGCGATGACGGTGCCGTCGTGCGCGACTGGGCCGTCGCCGGGCGCGGGCTGGCGTTCAAGTCGTGGCTGGATGTGGCGCAGGACGTATACGCCGGCCGGCTGGAAGTGGCGCTGCCCGCCTGGAGCCATGCACCCACACCGCTGCAGTTGGTGAGCCTCGCGCGCCGCCATCGTCCGGCGCGGCTGACGGCCTGCGTGGACTTTCTTGCCGCGCGCTTTGCGGAGTTCAGCGCGCGCTATCCGTTCCCGTCGGCAAAGGCGGCGACGGCATCATCCAAGGCCACTTCGGCCATCGCCGCAAATACGTGATCGCGCAGCCAGCGGCTGGCGGCATCCTGGTCACTGTTGGTGTGCCAGTACAGGTACAGCTCCAGCGGCGACACCTTGAACGGCAGCGGCAGCAGCACGTTGCCATACGGCTCGTTGGCGATGCGGGCGTAGCGGATCGGCAGCGTGGCTAGCAAGTCCGTGCAGCTCACCACGCGGCAGGCTGCCGGGTAGTGCTGGCAACGCAGCCGCACGCGCCGCTCGTGTCCGAGGCGACGCAGTTCCACGTCCTCCAGCCCCGCGCCGCGACGCCGAGACGACACATGCACGTGCTCGCACGCGAGGTAGCGCTCCAGCGTGAGCGGTTCGTGCGCGATGGGGTGGCCTGGGCGCGCCAGCACCACCATCGGATCGCTCAGCAGCGGCGCATGCCGGATGGCCGGCGACGCCGGCAGCAGAATGTCCGCCACCGCGTCAATGGTGCCCGCCAACAGTTCGGCTTCGAGTTGGCGGCGGTCTCCGCGCACGGTGGTCACGTCGATGCGCGGCGCTTCCCTGGCGATGGCCGCCATGAGCGGGGGCAGCAGCGTTGCCTCCAGCGCATCGCGCATCGACAGCGTGAAGCGGCGCTCACTCGTGGCAGGGTCAAAGCGCGTGCCCTCGCGCAAGGTGCGCTCGAAACCCTGCAGCGCCGTGCGCACCTCGGCAATGAGCGTGCGTGCCAGTGGCGTCGGCACCATGCCCTGCCCGCGCCGCTCGAACAACGGGTCGTCAAACAGCTCGCGCAGCCGGCCCAGCGCGTGGCTGACGGCCGGCTGCGTCAGGTTGAGCGTGCGCGCGGCCGCCGTGATCCCGCCTTCCGTATAGATCGCGTCGAAGACGACAAACAAGTTCAGATCGACCCTGGATATATGCATGACATTGATGGATAGCAATCCACTAAATTCATTTCTCTTATTGTAGGTGAAGGCTTATTCTGCGGACACCACTGTGAGTTGCGCCACGCGCCATGACCACAACCACCGATCTCTCCGTGCCCGCGGGCTTCGTATTGCTGAACAAGCCGAGCCCCTTCCTGATGATGCTGGGGCCGGTCTACGCGCGCGGCATGGGGCCGTCGATGGTGATGGGCTTTCACGTGGGGCAACACCACCTGAACCGGCGCGGCATCCTGCACGGCGGCGTGGTGGCCTCGCTGGCTGACGCAGCGCTGGGCTATTGCCTGGCCGAGCCCGGCGAAGGCACGGGCGGCGCCATCGCCATGTCCACCGCCAGCCTCACTGTGGATTTCATCGCCTCTGCCGGAGAAGGCGACTGGATCGAGATCACCCCGCAAGGCTTGCGCACCGGCAGCAAGCTGGCCTTTGCGCAAGCCCTCTTCCACCGCGGCGACCGGTTGATTGCCCGCGCGAGTGCCGTGTTTGCCGTGCTCGGGGGACGCATCACCGAGACTGTTTGAACTGATTTGATGGATTGCGCCTTCGAGACGCCTGTTCGATGTATTGAGGAGACACCATGAATTTCGATTACACGCCCAAGGTCAAGGAAATGCAGGCTCGCCTGCTCGAATTCTTCGACCAGCACATCTACCCGAACGAGCATCGCTTCCACGAAGAAGTCGAAGCGAACCGCCGTGCGGGCAACGCCTGGATTCCGACCAAGGTCATCGAAGAACTCAAGCCTCTGGCACGCAAGGCGGGGCTGTGGAACCTGTTCCTGCCGCGCTCGCCGCGTGCGCCGGAAGGGCTGTCGAACCTCGAATACGCGCCGCTGTGCGAGATCATGGGCCGCGTGCCCTGGGCGCCGGAAGTGTTCAATTGCTCCGCGCCGGACACCGGCAATATGGAGACGCTGGAGCGCTACGCTTCTGAAGCATTGAAAGACCGCTGGCTCGAACCGCTGCTGCGTGGCGAAATCCGCTCCGCATTCCTGATGACCGAGCCGGCCGTGGCCTCGTCAGACGCCACCAACATCGAATGCCGCATCGAACGCCAGGGCGATGAGTACGTCATCAACGGCCGCAAGTGGTGGTCGTCGGGCGCCGGCGACCCGCGCTGCGCCGTCTACATCGTCATGGGCAAGACCAACCCGGATGCGGGCCGCCATGAGCAGCAATCGATGATCGTGGTGCCGGCCAACGCGCCGGGCATTACCGTCATGCGTCCGCTGTCGGTGTTCGGTTACGACGACGCCCCGCACGGCCACATGGAAGTCGACCTGAAGAACGTGCGCGTGCCGGTGGGCAACATCCTGCTGGGCGAAGGCCGCGGCTTCGAGATCGCACAAGGCCGCCTGGGCCCGGGCCGTATCCACCACTGCATGCGCAGCATCGGCGTGGCAGAACGCGCGCTGGAACTGATGTGCAAGCGCCTGTCGTCGCGCATCGCGTTCGGCAAGGCCATCGCACAGCACAGCGTGTGGCATGAGCGCATTGCCGAAGCGCGCTGCATGATCGAACAGGCCCGCCTGCTCACGCTCAAGGCCGCGTACATGATGGACACCGTCGGCAACAAGGTCGCCAAGGCCGAGATCGCGATGATCAAGGTTGTCGCCCCGAACATCGCCTGCCAGATCGTCGATTGGGCGATCCAGGCGCACGGCGGCGGCGGCGTGTCGGGCGATTTCCCGCTGGCCTCGGCCTACGCGCACCAGCGCACGCTGCGCCTGGCCGACGGCCCGGACGAAGTGCACCGCGCCGCCATCGCCAAACTGGAACTGGCCAAGCACCTGCACCTGAAGGACGTTGTCGACATGCCGGTCACGCGCGGCGCATAACGACAGACAACTTCAGCCGTACCAATCACTCCTTAACCCCGCCTTGAGCGGGGATTTTTTTGCCTGCGCCCGCCGTCTGCGCGTTTTTCCGTTCTGTGCTGGAATGGAATACTTTGCAGGCTGCTGGTGGCCTGCACGTCTCTTCCCCCGCCAGAAGTCAAGGAGCCAACTCGATGATCGACGTCTATAGCTGGGCCACGCCCAACGGGCACAAAGTGCACATCATGCTGGAGGAATGCGAGCTGCCTTACCGCGTTCACGGCATCAACATTGGCGCGGGCGACCAGTTCAAGCCCGACTTCCTCAAGATCAGCCCGAACAACAAGATTCCGGCCATCGTCGATCAGGACGGCCCCGATGGCGAGCCGATCTCGCTGTTCGAATCGGGCGCGATCCTGCTGTACCTCGCCGGCAAGACCGGCAAGTTCCTGCCCGACGACGTGCGCGGCAAATACGAAGTGCTGCAGTGGCTGATGTTCCAGATGGGCGGCGTCGGCCCGATGCTTGGCCAGACGCACCACTTTCGCATCTACGCGCCGGAGAAGATCGACTATGCGGTCAACCGCTACACCAACGAGGCCAAGCGGCTGTATGGCGTGATCGACAAACGGCTGTCCGAATCCAAGTACCTGGGCGGCGCGGACTACTCCATCGCCGACATCGCCACGTGGCCGTGGCTGCGCAACTGGAAGAACCAAGGGATCGAGTTGTCGGATTACCCGAAGCTGCAGCGCTGGTTTGAGGCGATTGAAGAGCGCCCCGCCGTGCAGCGCGCGGTGAAGGTTTTGGCCAAGGAGCGGCAGGCGCTGCAGGATGACAAGGCGAAGGAAGTATTGTTTGGCGCGACGCAGTATCAGCGGCGGTGATTTAGAACTGCCTCAGTGAAAGGGCTGCTTTTTGTATGGCGGCTCTTTTTCTTTTTGTGGTGCATCCCTTGTTTCATCCCCTGCCGGGGCTGACTCACTTTCTTTGGTCTTGCCCAA
>CAUPMS010000049.1:0-31303 GCA_963512445.1 uncultured Ralstonia sp. | reverse complement strand
CACAAAGAATGGCGCGACGTATGTGTAGAACGTGAAGCCGCCCGCCGCCCACATCGCCGATACCGCCAGCGCGCCCAGCATGCCGGGCCGGCGTGCCACGCTCAAGCGCTGCGCCAGTGTGGTCACGCTGTGCGGCAGGGCGCGCGGCAGGCCGAAGGCGAGGCCCGCCGTCGCCAGCGCAGAGAGCACACCGCACGCCACGAACGTCGCGCGCCAGTCGCCCTGGGCGGCAATCCACGCGCCCAGCGGCACGCCAAGCGCCACCGCTACCGTGCCGCCGCCCGTGATGATGGCGAGCGCCGTGCCGCTGCGGGCAGGGGGCACCAGCGAGGTTGCTACCGCATTGGCCGTCGGCAGGAACACGCCGGCGGCGAGTGCCAGCAGCACGCGCGCCGCCATCAACTGGCCGAAACCGTGCGCGCTGGCGGCCACCAGATTGCCGCACGCAAAGATGGCCAGCGCGCCGATCAGCACGCGGCGCCGGTCGACGTTGCCCAGCAGCGTTGCCATCACGGGCGAACCCACGGCGTACGTGACGGCAAACACGGTGACGAGCTGCCCCGCCGTCGGCACGCTCACGCCGCAGGTCTGCGGCCAGCACGGGCAGCAGGCCGGCGATCATGAAGCCTTCGGTGCCGATGGCGAACGCGCCCAGGCATAACCACCACAGCGATGCCGGCATGGTCGGCTCCTGTCAGAAGAGGACTGCGGGATTGAGGAAAAAAGCGGGGGCGGAGCGTGTGGCCCCGCACGGGTCAACGCGCGGCGGTGTCGGCGGTCTGGCCGAACAGCACGCGGCGCTCGTCGTCGGAGATGTCTTCGCGGCGGCGCGAGTAGGCGCGCTCGACGCCCGCATAAGCGCGCTCGGTGGCCGGGCGTGCGCCCACGGCCTCGAACCAGCGTTGCAGGTTCGGAAAATCATCGAGGTTCTGGCCGTGCCCGGCGTGCGGCACGATCCACGGGTAGGCCGCGATGTCGGCGATGGTGTAATCGTTGCCCGCAATGTAGGGGCGATCGGCCAGGCGGCGGTCGAGCACGCCGTAGAGGCGGTGGGTCTCTTTGGTGTAGCGGTCGATGGCGTAGGGCACGCGCTCGGGCGCATACACGTTGAAATGGCCGATCTGCCCGGCCATCGGGCCCAGGCCGCCCACCTGCCAGAACAGCCACTTGAGCACTTCCATGCGGCCGTGCAGGTCGGCGGGCATCAGTTGGCCGGTCTTCTCGGCCAGGTAGAGCAGCATGGCGCCCGATTCGAACAGCACTACGGGTTCCGTCCCCTCCGCCGGATCATGGTCGACCATGGCCGGGATCTTGTTGTTGGGCGAGATGGCGAGGAATGCAGGCTTGAACTGGTCACCCCGGCTGATATCGACGGGGATGACGCGGTGCGGCAGGCCGGTTTCGGCAAAGAACAGCGCCATCTTCAGGCCGTTGGGCGTGGCGCAGTAGTAGAGGTCGATCATGGTGGGGCCCCTCGGGTTCTGTCATGTTGGATGACAGCGTAGGCGCACGATTGGCCTTTTGTAATTGCCAGAAATGGGAAATTTCAGGTGGCCACTTTGGGGGGCCGGCGGCTCAGTGCCCGTGCGCCTGCGCAGGCTCGGGCAGCTCGCACGAGCGCGCATAGCCTTCCCACGCGGCGGTACCGCACAGCACCAGCGTCGCAAGCGCGGAGACGGCCAGCGCCGGCAGCCCGTCCGCCATCAGCCCGCTCGTTGCCAGTCCAATCAGGCCGAGCACGATCAGCCCCACCATATGCGCGGGCCGCACCCGCCCGAAAATCGCCCACTTGAACAGCAGGTTGCCGAGCAGGTACAGCCCTGCGCTGCCCAGCACCGCCAGCGCCGCACCGGCGTGTGCGTGGCCCACGGGGTGCGCCAGCACGAACTCATCCGCCACCGCCCCGACGATGATGCCCGCCACCAGCACCACGTGGATGTAGGTGTAGGCCAGCCGCGCGAGGCGCCCCGGGTCTGCCGAGTGCGACATGGTGTGTGCGCCGCGCTCGGCGATGGTGTCGAAGTACAGCCACCACATCGCCAGGCTGCCGATGAACGACGTCGCCATCGCTGCGATGTTGGCGGCGTTCCAGTCCAGCCCGGCAAACGTCGAGCCCGTCACCGTGACGGACTCGCCCAGTGCGATGAGGATGAACAGCGAGCAGCGCTCGGCCATGTGGCCGCCTTCCACGTTCCAGTCGTTGGTGGTCGAGCGGCCCAGGCCCGGCGTGTAGAAGCCCATCGAGGGCCCGAGCCATTCGATGGCCAGCGCGATGATCCAGCAGACCCAGCGCACCGGCACATCGGCAAGCCCGCCCGTCAGCCAGAGCACGGCCGACACACCGAGCCACGTGCCGATGCGCTGGAAGTTGCGCCGCATGCTGATCGATTCGCCGCGCACGGCCCACAGGAAGAACACCGTGCGCCCGAACTGCATGAACACATAGGCCAGCGCAAACGCCAGCCCGCGCGAGCCGAACGCCTGCGGCAGCGATGCCGAGAGCAGCAGCCCTGCCGTCATCATCACCAGCATCAGGACGCGGATGGCGAGCTTGTCCGGGTCGAGCCAGTTGGTGACCCACGACGTGAAGATCCACACCCACCACACCGCCAGCATCAGCAGCAGCGCCTGCGCGCCGCCCTCCAGCGTGAAGTTGCCGATGAGCAGGTGCGAGAGCTGCGTCACCGCAAACACGAACACCAGATCGAAGAGCAGCTCGATGTTGGTGACGCGGTGGTGGCCGTGAGCGCCCCCCGACGAGACAGGGGCGGGGCGGAGGTAGCTGCGGGGCATCGGGTGTCCTTGGTGCGGCTTGGAGGATCAGGCCGACTGCATGCCGAGCGTGAGCGTGCCAGCGCCCACCATCACCGCGCCGCCCGTGTAGCCGAAACGGCGCTGCGCGGCCACGCTGGTCAGCCGCTTGGCGAGCAGCTTGGCGGCCAGCGCGTACATCGATGCATTGATGGAGGCCAGGATGACGAACGTCGGCAGCAGGATCACGCTCTGCGAGAGGAAGGTCTGGTCGGCCGACATGAACTGCGGCACGAAGGCGACGAAGAAGACGATGCTCTTGGGGTTCAGGGCCGTGACCGTCCAGGCCGACAGGAAGCGGCGGCCAGCGGACTTTTGCTGCACGGGGATGGTGGCCTCCGGGGCATCATTCCGCAGGCGGCGGGCGCTGAGGATGGACTTGATGCCCAGATAAACGAGGTATGAGCCGCCGATGAGCTTGAGCGCCGTAAAGGCGGTGGCGGAGGCGGCGAGCAGGGCGCCTGCACCGGCCAGCGAAACCGCCATCGCCGTTGTGTCACCGGCCGCCACGCCTGCGACCGTGCTCCACGCCGAGCGGCCGCGGTTGGCCAGCGAATCACCGATCACCAGCAGGATGGTGGGGCCCGGAATGAGCAGGATGACGATGCTGGCACCGATGAAGGCCAGCCAAGTGTGGAGGGGCATGGTGGGCTCGTTTTTGGTGGGATGGGCTGGGTAGTTATCCATGAAATTTTGGGGGCGTCAAACGGGGTGGTTTTTATGTTTGTGGTTTGCCCCCCTTTCGTCCCCTGCCGGGGCCGACTCACTTTCTCTGTCTTGCCAGAGAAAGTAAGCAAAGAGAGGCGCGCCCGAGATGGCGACCCATCCCTTGAATTTCCGTAACCGGGCGGAGACGGGAAAAACTCGCTGCGCTCAAACAGTTTCCCGTCTTTTTTCCGCCCGCTTACGAAAATTCAAGGCGCCATCAAGGGCAGGAACGTCAAAGGCCAAACCGACGGGAAAGCAGGAGCGAGCGTCAAGGCAAATGGTTGCAGAGCGCAGAGCGCCCGGCCGCATGCGAGACGAAGTGGTGCACTCGCAATCGATGGTGTGCTTTACCCCTGCCCTAGATGGCGCCTTGAATTTCTGTTGCAGGGAGGAAAAAGAAGGGAGGCTTGTCTGAGCGCAGCGAGTTTGCCTCCCTTCCCTCCCTGCGACAGAAATTCAAGGAGTGTTTCGCCATCTCGGGCGCGCATTTCTTTGCTTACTTTCTTTGGGCAAGACCAAAGAAAGTGAGTCAGCCCCGGCAGGGGATGAAACAAGGGATGAACCACAAAGGCAAAAAAACTAACCATGCCGCCGCGCAGCCAAAGCAACCCCGCCCACCAACAAAAGCGCCGCCAGCAATTCCAACCCGTGCGGCCAGCGCGCTTCATAGATAAATCCATAAAGCAACGCAAACACCGTCTCAAACACAATCAACTGCCCCGACAGCGTCAAAGGCAGCTTGCGGCTGGCCGCATTCCAAAGGCTATTGCCCAGCACAGACGCCCCCAGCGCCACGCCTGCATTCACCAGCCAGAACATCCCCCAAGCCGATGCAGGCTGTGCAGAGGCAGTCGCCATCCCCGGCACAAAAAACGCCGGTACGGCCAGTGCCAATGACAATGCCCCAGTCGCAACTCCGGTCAACAACGACCACTCCCGGCTCGTGAACTGCGGGTGCGTGCGCAAGTACCGCGCATTGCATACCGCATACACCGTCCAGCACGCCAGTGCGCCCGCTGCCATCAGCAGACCGATGAGGTAGGCACTGCCGCCTGCGTCCGATTGCATGTCTGGCGCATCCAGATAGATGCACACCACGCCCGCCACGGCCATCAACAACGGCAGTGCCAATCGGCGCAGGGGCAAGCTGCCGCGCTCAGCCGCGCCGGCCAGCGTGACCGTTACCGGCAGCAGCCCGACGATGAGCGACACGGGCGCCACGCCCGCACGCTGCACGCCTCCCGCCACGCACAGGTAATAGAGGAGGTTGCCCGGCAGCGATAACAGCAGCAGCGCCACCCAATCCCGCCGCGTGGTCTTGCGCCAGAGCGTGCGCCACACCGGCGCCGCCAGCATCAGCGAGAGCGCGCCATACAGCACATACCGCGCCGCCGAGAGCGCCAGCGGCGAGAATTGCGGCAGCATCTTCGGCGCGACAAAGATGACGCCCCACAGCGCACCTGCGGCCACGCCGTAGCCCAGGCCCATGAGGTGATCGCGTTGCGCGTTGTGCTGCGCATGCGCGCGGTGTGTTGCGGTGGAGGTATCGCCAACAGCCATGGAGCGCCTGGTCCGGAAGATCAATCGAACCGGCACTCTGCGCGTGCGCACGCAGCGCGTCTTGGTGAAGACGGCTGCGCTTTGGCAAAAACGGAAACGGCGGAGCGGTGCTTAGCGCCGGACAGCAGCGGGCGTGATGCCGTGTGCGGCCTTGAGGTGGCGCGTGAGGGCGCTTTGGTCGTAGTAGCCGGTGCGCGCGGCAATCTCGGCGATGGGCAGGGCGGTGGTTTCAAGCAGCGTCAGCGCATGACGCAGCCGCACCTCGGCCAGATGCGCGTGCAGCGTGGTGCCGTATGCGGCGCGAAAGAGCGTGGCGAGGCGCCGTGCGCTCACGCCCACGTCTGCGGCAAGCGCATCGACGGTGAGCGGTTCGGCATAGCGGTGTTCGATGGCGTGCCGTGCGCGTTCGGCACGCGTATCGGGGCGGGCGTGAATCTGCGTGGACTGGTTGGCCGGATGCGCGGCCAGCGTCGCTAGCGCCAATGACGACCAGGCATTCGCCAGCACGGCATCGACGATGGGCGCGTCTTGCAGCCAGGTGGTCAGCGCGCGCAGGCCGGGTGTGAGCGGAAAGAACACGCGGTCGGCCAGGCCGCCCAGGCTGGGTGTGTCCACCGTTTGCCCGGGGATGTCGAACACGATGAATCGGTTGGCGCCGGTGGCCTCAAACGCATGCGTGGCGCCGGCGGGGATGAGCGCGGCGTGGTGCGTATCGACGCGGCCGCCGCGGCCGTCCACATCCATTTCCAGGATGCCGCGCGCGGGCATCACGACCTGCATGAAGTCGTGCGAGTGCGGTGGCGCGGCGAGGCCGTAGGTGCGGAAGTCCAGCATGATCGGTCGAGGATAGCACCGCGCTGGGGGCAAACGGGAGGCAAAAAAATACCCGGCTACAGGTGCATCCCGTGCCGGGATCAGAACTTTCACGGACGAGGATCCGCGAGAAGAGGAACGCGCGTATGGTGCGCCGTCGGCATGTCACCTGAGTGACAGCGGCGCAGTTGGCGCTCATTCCTCCTTGAGCGTCACTTTGTCCGGATAAAACGCGAGATAGCTGCCGACTTCCTGCGCGACGGGCTTGGGGCTTTCGTAGGTCCAGACGGCATTCTCGGCGCGCACGTCGTCGGCCACGATGGTGTAGTACGACGCATCGCCCTTGTAGGGGCAATGGGTGTGATGCTGCGTGCGCTCCAGGTGGTTCATCTGCACGTCATCACGCGGGATGTACTGCACCGGCGGGTACGACGCCTCGCGCAGCGTGCGCGCCATGCGCGTGTCGGCGATGGTGAAACCGTTGAAGGTGACCGTCACCCGGCGCGGGTTCGCCTCGACGGTGATGGGGTGATTCGGATCGATGTCTGGCATGCGGCACTCCTGCAGTTGGGCGAAGGAACGCTCTTCACTGTAGCAAGCGCCGCACTCGGTGTCCGGTCGACAGTCTGATCGTCTGATTACCAGTGCGTTTCCGATTCGGGCGTGGACGAGATGCGGTGGATGGCCAGGTCGGCGCCCATGAACTCCGCTTCACGGTCCAGCCGCAGGCCGACGAATTTGCGCAACGCGCCGTACACCACCGTGCCACCGATGAGCGCGATGACGATGCCGCCGGCCGTGCCTGCCACCTGCGCCCAGAACGACACGCCGCCCAGACCGCCCAGTGCCTTCAAGCCGAAGATGCCCGCTGCGATGCCGCCCCATGCGCCGCACAGGCCGTGCAGCGGCCACACGCCGAGCACATCGTCGATGCGCCAGACGTTCTGCACGCGCGTGAACATCCACACGAACAGCACGCCCGCAATACCGCCGACAGCCAGCGCGCCCAGCGGGTGCATCACGTCGGAGCCCGCGCACACCGCCACCAAGCCGGCCAGCGGGCCGTTGTACGAGAAGCCCGGGTCGTTCTTGCCCATCCACCACGCGGTGAGCGTGCCGCCCACCATGGCCATCAGCGAATTGATGGCGACCAGGCCGCTCATCTTGTCCAGCGTCTGCGCGCTCATCACGTTAAAGCCGAACCAGCCCACCGCCAGCACCCAGGCACCGGCCGCCAGAAACGGGATGTTTGATGGCGGATGCGCGGCGATGCGGCCGTCGTCTTTGTAGCGGCCGTGGCGCGCGCCCAGCAGCAGCACGGCCGGCAGCGCAATCCAGCCGCCCACCGCGTGCACCACCACCGAGCCGGCAAAGTCATGGAACTCCGCACCTGTCACGCTATGCAGCCAGTGCTGGATGCCGAAGCGCTCGTTCCAGGCAATGCCTTCAAAGAACGGGTAGACGAAGCCCACCAGCACGAAGGTCGCCGCCAGTTGCGGCTCAAAGCGCGAGCGCTCGGCGATGCCACCCGAGATGATGGCCGGGATAGCCGCCGCGAAGGTCAGCAGGAAGAAGAACTTCACCAGCTCGTAGCCGTTCTGCTGCGCGAGCACATCGGCGCCGGTGAAGAAGTTGACGCCGTACGCCACGGAATAGCCGATGAAAAAGTACGCGATGGTCGACACGGCAAAGTCGACCAGGATCTTGACCAGCGCATTGACCTGGTTCTTCTTGCGGACGGTGCCCAGTTCAAGGAACGCGAAGCCGGCATGCATGGCCAGCACCATGATCGCGCCCAGCAGGATGAAGAGCGCGTCGCCCCCGGTTTTGATGGAGTTCATTGCGGTTGTCGTGCGGGTTGAGGGTCAGCGCCATCCGGGTGCAACGTATGCCCCCAAATAACGCAAAAGACGCCGACAGATGCAATTCCTGTTCCAACGGTGTGCAAAAAGGCGATATGGCGCACCATGGCCGTGCGCGCGAGATCATCGTCGGGCGGCGCGTGTGGTGCAGCCCGAAATCGGTGCGTGATTGCCTGTATTTGGTGCGTGTGGTGCAGCGGATGCGCCGCGATGGTGCGTGTTGGTGCGTGTCGGTGCGTGCCGGTGGTTGCGCAAGGCTAGGGTTTGGCGCCCGACACACTGAACGACGTCGCCACGGCGTTCCACAGCGGTTCGTACCGCAGGCGCACGGCGCTGGCTTGCTCGGGCGAGGCGGCGGGAGATTGCATGTGAAGTATCAGCAGTGCCCCGTCGGTCGGCACCATGAAGACGCGGCCGACCAGCGTGTTGCCCGTGGCGCGCGGGATATGCGGGCCGGGCGATTCGCCAATGTAGCTGGCCCACACGCCGGGGCGTCCGTCGAACGATTGCATGCCCCAGTCGAGCAACCGGCAGGGGCCCGCTACGGCTTGCTTGACGGCATCGCGCATCCAGCGGGGCTCGCGGCTGTCGGGCAGGGTTTCGGGGTCGCCTTCGGTGGGGCGCACGATCAGTTCGATGCGCGACAGGCCCGAGCCGCCCTGGTTGGCCCACGCGCCGATCGCTACCCGCGCCGGGTCGGGCTTGCGTGGCGCAGTGGGCGGCACGCGCTCCCACGAGAACGGCAGCCGCAGCCCGAGGCTCGCACCGCGTGCGTTCGGCCAGTCAGACAGCGTCACGGCCTGAGTAAAGCGGCTGCCCAGCTCATCGGCGGGGCGATCGTCGTAGACCACCGCCAGCAACGTCTGCAGCGTGGCGCGGTCTTGGCTGCCTTGCGCACGTGCGGCCACGCGCTCGGCCAGGGAATGGGCGGTCTGGGCCGTCTGGGTGGCGGTCGTCACGCCGGGCTGGTGAAGGTCGAGCGCCCGCTCGATCAGCAATTGGCGCTCATCGTCGGCCAGTGGAATGCCGGCGATCAGGCGGCGCGTACGGGCCAGCGCTTGCGGAAAGGTGTTGTCGAATTGCGTGCGGGCGCGAATCAGCTCTTCGCGCTGGGAGGGGAAGCGCAGGATGGCGCGGTCGAGCGCCTGCGTTTGCACCGTCAGGAAACCAAGCACGCTGATCAGCCCTGGGATGGCGCCGGGCGTGTAGTCCCACGCCAGCGCGTGGCCAGACCACGCCAGCATGGCGATCAGACACCAGCGCTTCGTGGCGCGGCTTGGCATGTGGAATATCCCCCCCTGTGGCCGGACCCGCTTTCTCGGCTGAATTCGGACTGGAACCCGACTCTAACGAGTTGTATTGATTATGGGCAAGCTGGGTTTGCACCGAGATCGGGCGGCCCCATCGTGCGATATTTGCGCAAATCGGCCGAGCGGCGGAGGCCCTTATTTGAACGAGTAGCCCACTGTCACCATGAACCCGCTGGTCCAGAAGAACTGCACCTCGCCACGGAACTGGCCGGCCTTGTAACCCAGCGCCGGCAGGATGCCCGGCGAGAAGCCCTTGTAGTTGAGCGGCACCTTGTTCTGGTACTCGCCTGTGTAGCCGTGCAGGATGCCGCCGGTCAGCTTGCCGTAGAAATTG
The DNA here is from genome assembly GCA_963512445.1 of uncultured Ralstonia sp. Taxonomy (GTDB): domain Bacteria; phylum Pseudomonadota; class Gammaproteobacteria; order Burkholderiales; family Burkholderiaceae; genus Ralstonia. The sequence goes on along the minus strand of CAUPMS010000049.1, from coordinate 21,905 downwards.
GTGCTGCCGAGGTTCCACAGGTACCCGCCGTACGCCAGTTGCGAGAACTGGCCGAACGAGTTCTGGAATGCTGCCGCGCCCACCAGCCAGCCGTTGTCGCGGCGCCATTCAACGCCCACCAGCGGCGAATACTTGATGTAGTGGTCGTCCCGGCTGTAATGCATGTTGTAGATGCTGGCCTGGACGGAGATCTCGTCGCCGGGTTCGAAGATATCGGCGAAGGCAGGCGATGCGCCCGCCAGAAGCGCTGCGCCAATGGCAACGCCGCGAAGCTCTGCAGTCAAAGAAGAAAAAGTCGCCATATCGACGCGAACACGTCCGAGCCAAACGCTCGCGAAGCCCTTGCTTGGGGCCGACGTGATTCCCTATGTAGTTTCGTGTGTGGGAATGTTGGGCGAGATTGGCTGACGTTTCCGTCAGATCGGTCCTAAAAAATAAGAATTTGCTGACGTGGATGGGGATTGCTGCGCGGCAGGTTGACGTTTACGTCAACCCCGAAAATACTGTCTGTTCGACGCTTGACCGGCACGCCGCGCTCTGTGCGGCGCACAACACATCTAACGCCGGCGCCCACTCAGACAAGGTGGAGACATGACCGATCTTTCCGCAGCCCGCGCAGCCGACCCGACGCCTGCCAGCGAACCCGCGCCGGCGCGCAACAAGGTGCGCTTCGTGACGGCCGCCTCGCTGTTCGACGGGCATGACGCGTCGATCAACATCATGCGGCGCATCCTGCAATCCATGGGCTGCGAGGTGATCCACCTGGGGCACAACCGCTCAGTGGACGAGGTGGTCAACGCCGCGCTGCAGGAAGACGTGCAGGGGATTGCCGTGTCCAGCTACCAGGGCGGCCACGTTGAATACTTCCAATACATGATCGATGCGCTGCGCGCGCGCGGCGGCGAACACATCCAGGTGTTCGGCGGCGGCGGTGGAGTGATCGTGCCAGCAGAGATCCGCGCGCTGCAGGACTACGGCGTGGCGCGCATCTACAGCCCCGAAGACGGCCAGCGCATGGGCTTGGCCGGCATGATTGCCGACATGGTGCAGCGCTGCGACATCGATCTCTCCACCTATGCGCCCGCCACGCTGGACCCTGTGGCCAGCGGTGACCGCCGGGCGCTTGCGCAACTGATTACCGCGCTGGAAGCCGGTCGCGCTGATCCTGCCTTGCGCCAGGCCGTGCTTGAGCGCGGCGCCACGGTGCGCACACCTGTGCTCGGCATCACGGGCACAGGCGGCGCGGGCAAGTCGTCATTAACGGACGAGCTGATCCGCCGCTTCCGGCTCGACCAGCAGGACACGCTGCGCATCGCCGTCATCTCGATCGACCCATCGCGGCGTAAGTCGGGCGGGGCGTTGCTGGGTGACCGCATCCGCATGAACGCGATCAATCATCCGAACATCTTCGTGCGCTCGCTGGCCACGCGTGAGGCGAGCAGCGAGATTTCCGACGCGCTGCCCGATGCGATTGCCGCCTGCCGCGCAGCGGGCTTCGATTTGATCATCGTCGAGACTTCCGGCATCGGTCAGGGCGATGCGGCCATCGTGCCGCACGTCGATCTGTCGCTGTACGTGATGACGCCCGAGTTTGGCGCGGCCAGCCAGTTGGAAAAGATCGACATGCTCGACTTTGCCGATCTGGTGGCGATCAACAAGTTCGACCGCAAGGGCGCGCAGGATGCGTGGCGCGACGTTGCCAAACAGGTGCAGCGCAACCGCGAGCAGTGGCATGCCCGCCCCGAAGACATGCCGGTGTTCGGCACGCAGGCCTCGCACTTCAATGACGACGGCGTGACCGCGCTGTATCACGCGCTGGCGGATCGGCTGACTGAGCGCGGCATGGCGCTCACTGAACGCACGCTGCCGCGCCCGGCCGGACATTGCTCCACCAGTCACGACGCGATCGTGCCGCCTGCGCGCGTGCGCTATCTGGCGGAGCTGGCCGATACCGTGCGCGGCTATCACCGCCGTGTGCAGATGCAAAGCTGCCTCGCGCGCGAGCGTCAGCAGTTGCTGGCCAGCCGGCACATGCTGGAGCGGGCGGGCGCGAGTGTGCAGACGTTGTCGGCGCTCGACAAGCAGGCGGCCGAACGCGACACGCAACTCGGCGCCACCGAGCGCAAGTTGCTCGCCATGTGGCCCGACCTGCGCCGCGCGTACTCCGGCGAGGAATACGTCGTGAAGATCCGCGACAAGGAAATCCGCACCGCGCTCACGCACACCACGCTCTCCGGCACCGTCATCCGCAAGGTCGTGCTGCCGCCGTATGAAGACGACGGCGAAGTGCTGCGCTGGCTGATGCGCGAGAACGTGCCCGGCAGCTTTCCATACACCGCCGGCGTGTTCGCGTTCAAGCGCGGGGGTGGCGAGGGCGGCGAAGACCCGACGCGCATGTTCGCGGGCGAGGGCGATGCCTTTCGCACCAACCGCCGCTTCAAGCTCGTCTCGGAAGGCATGGACGCCAAGCGACTGTCCACCGCGTTCGACTCCGTCACGCTGTATGGCGAAGACCCGGCCGTGCGCCCCGACATCTACGGCAAGGTCGGCAACTCGGGTGTGTCCATCGCCACGCTCGACGACATGGAAGTGCTGTACGACGGCTTTGACCTGACCAGCCCTGCCACGTCGGTCTCCATGACCATCAACGGCCCTGCGCCGACCATCCTGGCGATGTTCATGAACACCGCCATCGACCAGAACCTCGCCAAATTCCGCGCCGACAACGCCCGCGAGCCGACGCAGGACGAGGAAGCGAAGATCCGCGCGTGGGTTTTGCAGAACGTGCGCGGCACGGTGCAGGCCGACATCCTCAAGGAAGACCAGGGGCAGAACACCTGCATCTTCTCGACCGAGTTTTCGCTCAAGGTGATGGGCGATATTCAGGAATACTTTGTGCACCAGCAGGTGCGCAATTTCTACTCGGTGTCGATCTCGGGGTATCACATTGCCGAGGCCGGTGCGAACCCGATCTCGCAGCTTGCGTTCACGCTCGCCAATGGCTTCACATATGTGGAGGCGTATCTCGCGCGTGGCATGCATATCGATGACTTCGCGCCGAACCTGTCGTTCTTCTTCTCCAACGGCATGGACCCGGAGTACAGCGTGCTCGGCCGTGTGGCGCGCCGCATCTGGGCAGTGACGATGGCGACCAAGTACGGCGCGAATGAGCGCAGCCAGAAGCTGAAGTACCACGTGCAGACGTCGGGCCGCTCATTGCACGCGCAGGAGATCGCCTTCAACGACATCCGCACCACGCTGCAGGCGTTGATTGCCATCTACGACAACTGCAACAGCCTGCACACCAATGCCTACGACGAGGCCATCACCACGCCCACGGCCGAATCGGTGCGGCGCGCGCTGGCCATCCAGCTCGTCATCAACCGCGAGTGGGGCCTGACCAAGTGCGAGAACCCGAACCAGGGCAGCTTCATCATTGACGAACTGACCGACCTCGTCGAAGAGGCCGTGCTGCAGGAGTTCGAGCGCATTGCCGAGCGCGGCGGTGTGCTGGGCGCGATGGAGACCGGCTATCAGCGCGGCAAGATTCAGGAAGAGTCAATGCTGTATGAGCAGCGCAAGCATGATGGTTCACTGCCGATCATTGGCGTGAATACGTTCCGCAACCCGGAAGCGGAGAGCGTGGTGCCGCCGCACATTGAGCTGGCGCGTTCAAGCGAGGAAGAGAAGCAGAGTCAGTTGGCTCGCTTGCAGGATTTTCATGCGCGCCACGCTGCGCATGCACCGGCCATGTTGCAGCGGCTGCAGCGTGCTGTGATTGAGGATCAGAACGTGTTTGCTGTGTTGATGGACGCGGTGCGGGTTTGTTCGCTTGGGCAGATTACGCATGCGTTGTTCGAGGTGGGGGGGCAGTATCGGCGGAATATGTAGGGGCTGTAGGGGTGTAGCTTGATGATGATTTTTTGCCTGTGGAGGTGGCCCATCAACACAAAAAACATCTCATCCTCTGCCGCGGCATTCCTGCGGGCACTGCACACCAGAACGGAAACGCCGCAAACGCCAGTGCACCCAGCACGATGGCGATGGCGAAACCGGCCAGCGGCGGCACCGGCTTGGCATGATGAGCGGCACCCGCAGATCGTCGCCTCAAGCCGATAGGGCGCCGGAGGTTGTCAGCGGCGCGCCAGCATCCATCTGCACGTTGGCAACGCCTCGCAGATCCGATTCGTAGCTGCGCACCGCACGCAGAAAGCACAGGGCGGCGACCAGGCCAAACGCCGGCATGATCGTCAACGCCGCCTGCAAGCCCCACGCGTCGGATATGGCGCCGCCCACGAAGGGCCCGATGGCCAGACCGAACAGATTCTGGAACACCGTGAGCAGAGCGGCACCGGTGGAGCGCACGCCCGGATGAATCACGTCGAGCACGACACCCACAGCCGGCCCCACGGAGCACGTCATCAGAAACCCGCCCAGTGCAATCAGCATGAACTGATGGTCTGACCGATGCGTGCCCATGAAGGCCGTGAGAAACACCAGCAGGGTGATGGTGCACAGCACGGCAACAGCAATCAGCTTGTTGCGCGGCCTGCGCACCGCAAGGCGATCGACCAGAAACCCCCAGACCAGATTGCCCAGTGCGCCGCACAGCACGATCAAGGCGGCTTCCTTTGCGGCGGCGTGCGGGTTGAGGCCGTGGAAGCGGTTGAAGTAGCTTGGCAACCATGCCCAGACCGTGGACACGACAATCAGTTGGGACGCGGCACCGAGGCAGGTCCACCAGACGGTTCGCGAGCCGCTCAGCGCGGCCACGACGTGCCGGATGAAATACCGCGCCGATTGCAGCTTGTTTGCGTGGGTCTGTTGGTGTGTCAGTGCCACGGTCTTGTAGTCGGGGACCAGCAGGTACAGCAACGCCAGCAGCAGACCTGGAAAACCCACCACGCCAAACGCCGCGCGCCAGCCCCATCGCGCTGCAATGACGCCCCCGAGCATCACGCCGAGCACCGACCCCAGCGCCGCAGCGGCGAGGAAGGCGCCCAGCAGCATCGAGCGCTGGCGCTTCGGAAACAAGCTGGCGATCAGCGCCGCGCCAACGGAGCCGTACCCGGCTTCTCCTACGCCGATCATTGCCCGCGCGGCAAACATCTGCGCGTAGTTGCGCGTGAACATGCAGGCGATGGTCGCCACGCTCCAGATGCCGGCCATCAGGCAGATGCTTTTGACGCGGCTCAGCCGGTCGGCCAGCAGCGCCACCGGGATGCTGCCTACCGCAACCACCACCGAGATGATCGAGACCAGCGCGCCGAGCTGCTTGTCCGACAAGCCCCAGGCGAGCTTCATGTGCGGAAACAGCGAAACGATCACCTGCCGGTCGATGTAGTCGAACAGCATCAGTGCAAAGGTCATTGCAAAGGCAAACCAGGCGCGCGGCCGGCTGACAAGGTAGTCGTCCGGGTCGCCGCCGTTGGGTTGGGGGGAATGCAGGTTCACGAGTGTCTCCTATCTGGGCGGCTTTCTACGTGGAAAGCCGCCTCACGTGTTCGCCGCCATGGCGGCAGCATGCTTTTTCGTGTCTCCCCGGACCACGGGTTGTGGTCTGTCCGGCGTGTCGGGTCTGGGCTCAGGCGGCCTTGCGCAGGAAGCCCTGGTTGCCGCCATTGCGGTTGGGCGCGAAGCCGTTGGCCGCCAGGGATTCCTCCACCGTGTCGTAGAACACGCCGATCTTTGAGATCTCGCGCGCCTGCTGCGCGGTGGCGATCTCGCGTCCGAACTGGCGTGAAATGTGCACCAGTTGCTCGATCTGCTTCACGGTGCTCATCTTCTCCGTGCGCGACTGGTTCCACAGGCAATCTTCAGTGCCGCAGCGCACATGCAGGCCCATGGCAATCCCCATCATGTTGATGGGCAGCACGTTGCGCACGTTGCTTTCCACTGTCAGCACTGCGCCGTCGGGCACGGCACGCACAAAGTTGGCGAGGCTGTAGACGCTGGGCGTGTCCATGCCACCGGCAATGGCCACCCAGTTCATGACCAGCGGTCCCTTGTAGATGCCACGCCGCATCAGCCGCTCCACCGATTCGAAGCTGTTGAGGTTGTAGCACTGGAACGCGCTCTGGATGCCGTTGGCAGACAAGCGGCGGATGTGCTCTTCGACCCAACCCGGCTGCGACGGCACCGTCATCTCCTTGTAGGCGTGGAAGATGGCGGGGTTCGCGCGCGAGGTGCCTTCGAAGTCCGCGTCTTCCGCTTGTTCGGTGACGTTCATCTGCGAGGTGTTGACCGTAACCGTGACCTGGTCCGGCTTGGGGTCCAGTTCGGCCAGCATGTGGCGGGTGTCGTCGCTCAACCATTTCGCGGCCTCGCCTTCGCCCTCGGGCGCGAAGGAGATCGAGCCGCCGACCTGGATGATCATCTCGGGCACCGCGCGGCGCACACCGGCAATCAGTTCGTTGAACTTGGACAGGCGCTTGCTGCCCCTGCCGTCCAGTTCGCGCACGTGCAGGTGCAGCACGGTGGCACCGGCGTTGTAGCAGTCCACGGCTTTCTGGATCTGGTCTTCCATAGTGACCGGGATGTCCTCGGGAAAATCGGAGGGTAGCCAGCCGGGAGCGTAGGGCGCCGCCGTGATGATCAGGGGCTGCTGATTTTCAGGAAAGAGGTGGCCGTCGAGAAAGTTCATGGTGGTTCTCCAATGCAGGGGCTGAGGCTCGTTCAGAAGGGCTTGTCGCCCCGGATGCCGGCGCGCTCCATCTTGCGCGGCGCCGGCCAGTAGTCCTGCACCGCGTAATGCTGCGTGCAGCGGTTGTCCCAGATGGCCACGCTGTTCGGCTCCCAACTGAAGCGCACCTGGTATTCGGGAATCGTCGACTGGCTGATGAGGTGGTTGAGCAGCAGGCTTGCGCCCGGTGCCTTGTCGAGCCCGCAGCGCACGTTCTCCGGCGTGTGGTAGTTGACGAAATGGGTCGAGAACCCGCAGACGTACAGCGACTTCTCGCCGGTCTCGGGGTGCGTTCTGACCACAGGGTGCTCCACCATCGGATACTGCGCGGCCAGCTTGGCGCGCGCCTCCGGCGGCATCACCGCGCCGAAGGAATGCTCGATGCTGTGCTTGGCGCGCAAGCCCTGGATGCGTGCCTTGATGTCGTCGGGCAGGCTTTCGTAGGCCTCCACCATGTTGACCCAGATGGTGTCGCCGCCCACCTCGGGGCACTCGATGCAGCGCAGCACAGCGCCCATCGGCGGGCACTCGCGCCAGGAGCCGTCGGTGTGGAAGCTGTTCTCGTAATGCTCTTTCTTGTCGCTGCGATAGATTTGCACAAGCCCGGGATGGTCCGGATCGCTGTCCGCGACGGGGTGATCTTCCAGCTTGCCGAAGCGCCGCGCAAAGGCGACATGCTCCGCACGCGAGATGTCCTGGTTGCGCAGGAACAAAACCTTGTGCTTCAACAAAAGCGCCTTGATTTCCGCAAACAGGGTGTCGTCGCGGGACGCATCGCCCAGATTGACGCCCGAGATCTCTGCTCCGATGGAACAGGTGAGCTGCTTTACCCGCATCATGCTTTCCTCTTGATTGCCTGAACTGCCCCAAGCCCGTCAAATACGACGGCGTTGCGTCACCCGCCGGGATTGCGGCGCGTTGACAACCTGGGGGGGCGCAATGTCTTGCCCGCAGCGTGCGCGGTCGCGGCGGGTGCGTGTCAGCGCATGGGAGGTGATGCCTCCTGTCTCATGCGCTGCGTCCGGGCGGATGTGCATCTGCCCGTGTCTCCAAGTCATCTTTTCGTCGCCAGACCTATGCGTGGTGGCTTGTCCGGGATTGTGGGGAGCCGATGCCGCGCGTGCTTGACAAAGCGCGCCAGAATGCAGCAGTTCACGCCATTTGACGCGTGCCATTCGCAACCCACAGAATGGGACAGTTGGATCCAACTAGGTGCTCATATGGCCACTTTGGTTCGCAGTGCAGCCTTGACCAAATACTCGGGGGTTGCTCAGGCATTGGGCCTCGATCCCGAGCGCATGGTCAGCCATGTTGGGGCCGATCGCGCTTGCCTGTACATGCCCGACTTGCGCGTGCCGGAACCGTGGATCGCCGATGTGTTCGAGGCTTCCGCCAAGTCGGCGAATTGTCCTGCGATTGGCTTGCTGGTTGCCGAGGTGTGGCGGCTGTCCGATTTCGGCCCAATCAGCCTGCTCCTTCAGCACCAGCCGACCTTGCGCCACGCGCTGGCAGAGATGGAGCGCTACCGCCACCTGCTGAGCGATTCGGTGGCGATGCCTGTTGAGGAAGCGGGTGGGGTTGCGATCGTGCGCATCCTGCTCGTGACAGGACGGCCCGATCCGGGCCGTCAGGCGATCGAGTTGTCGGTGGGCGTTGCGCTGTCGCTCATGCGAGCCTTGCTGGGGAGCGCATGGATGCCGCGCGGCGTGCATTTCTCGCATGCGGCGCCCACCAGCTACGCGATCCACTCCCGGGTGTTCGGACCCAAGATCGAGTTCGGCGGCGAATTCGACGGCATTGTGCTGGAACAGCGCGACCTTGATCGCCCCAATCCGCTGGCCGACGCGACCCTTGCGCGCTATGCCAAGGAGCTGCTTGCCCTTCAGCCTCGGGCGGGCCAGGAATCCATTGCGGCCGACACCCGGCGCGCGATTCATGTGCTGATGCCGCAAGGGCACAACACCATTGAACTGGTTGCCCCCAAGCTGGGGCTCAGTTCAAGAACGCTGCAACGGCGCCTTGAGCAGGAGGGCGAGGATTTTTCGTCGCTGGTCAATGAAGTGCGCATGGAACTGGCGGCCCGCTACCTCGCGGACCCACGCTACCCGGTATCGCAGGTGGCCATGCTGCTGGGGTTTTCCCAGATCAGCTCGTTTTCCCGCTGGTTCAGCACGCAGTTCGGTCTGGCGCCGACGCGCTGGCGTCATGACGCGCCGGGCCGCGCAATCGGGTGACGGCACCGCAGTTCGCGAAGCATGCTGTCCACATTCTTCCCGCAGTTGGAACCGTCGTTTATCCTCTGCGATTTGGTTCATCTCCCATATCAAAGCGAGGAGCAGTTTTCATGGCAATTCAAACGGTCGGCATCGTCGGTGCCGGAACAATGGGCAACGGCATCGCGCAGGCATGCGCCGTGGTTGGGCTGGATGTGGTGATGGTGGACATCAGCGATGCCGCCGTGCAGAAGGGCATCGCCACCGTGGCGGGCAGCCTGGACCGCCTCATCAAGAAAGAGAAGGCGACCGAAGCTGACAAGGCCGCCGCGCTCGCGCGCATCCAGGGCTCGACCAGCTATGACGACCTCAAGCGTGCCGACCTCGTGATCGAAGCCGCCACCGAGAACTTCGACCTGAAGGTCAAGATCCTCAAGCAGCTCGAAGCGGTGGCGGCACCGCACGCCATCGTCGCGTCCAACACGTCGTCCATCTCGATCACCAAGCTGGCCGCCGTGCTGCAAGATGCCAGCCGCTTCATCGGCATGCACTTCTTCAACCCGGTGCCGATGATGGCGCTGGTGGAAGTCATCCGCGGCCTGCAGACGAGCGATGCCACACACGCCGCGGTTGAGGCACTGTCGAAGCAGCTCGGCAAGATGCCGATCACGGTCAAGAACAGCCCAGGCTTTGTGGTCAACCGCATCCTGTGCCCGATGATCAACGAGGCGTTCTGCGTGCTGGGCGAAGGCCTGGCCTCGCCAGAAGAGATTGACGAAGGCATGAAGCTCGGCTGCAACCACCCGATCGGGCCGCTGGCGCTGGCCGACATGATCGGCCTGGACACCATGCTGGCTGTGATGGAAGTGCTGTACACCGAGTTTGCTGATACGAAGTACCGCCCGGCCATGCTGATGCGCGAGATGGTGGCCGCTGGCTACCTGGGCCGCAAGACCGGTCGCGGCGTGTACAACTACAGCAAGTAAGCGCACTGCATTCGCGCTGTCCGCCAACTGTCCGGTCGCTGTCTGGTCAGAACTGCGCGAACTGTCTGCAAGTGTGCATGGAGGCGGTGTGGCCCTGCGTTGATGATGACGCATCGCCACACCGCTTTTTTCTTGCTCACACACCGGATACCGCCATGCCGCGCTACGCCTTCCGCCTGCTCAACGTCTTTGCCGAATCCACCTTTGGCGGCAACCAGCTCGCCGTCTTTGAAGACGGGCGTGGCCTGGACGACGCCACCATGCAGGCCATCGGACGCCAGTTCAACCTGTCCGAGATCACCTTCATCTTTCCCGATGACACGGACGGCGCCACGGCGCGCTTCCGCATCTTCACGCCCGACTATGAGATGCCGTTTGCCGGTCACCCGTCGCTGGGGACCGCGCAGGTGGTGCGCGAGCTGTACGGCCCGGGCAATGAACTGACGCTGCGCTGCCAGTCGGGCATCGTGTCACTGACGGCGCAGGACGAGGGGTGGTCACTCGTGCCGCCGCGCTCAGGGGCGCTGAATACGCGCGAAGCCGATCCGGCCATCGCCAGGATGCTGGGGTTGGACACGGATGCGCTGGCGGGCCCCCCGCTGTGGGTCGACGCCGGGATCGAGCAACTGATGGTGCCGGTCAAGACGCGCGCCGATGTGGAGCGCGCCCGCCCGGACGCGACGGCATTTGACGCCTGGCCGCGCAGCCGCAACGATGGCCGCAATGCCTACGTCTTCACCCTGCCCCAGCCTGGCAGCAATGAGCCGGTGGTGTCGCGCTTCTTCTTCGAATACGGCACCGGCCTGTGGGAGGACCCCGGCACAGGCTCGGCGTGCGCCAATCTGGGCGGCTGGCTGCGTGCGACCGGCCATGTGTTGCCGGCAAACTATCGCATTGAACAGGGCGCCGCAGTCGGCCGGCCTTGCCACCTGACGCTGCGCGTGGATGCCGACGGCACGATCCACGTGGGCGGCCGTGTGATCGAAATCGGCCGCGGCACGCTGACGATCTGAGCGCACAGGCTCAAGCGGCGACGTCCAACGTGAGGGAGGTTGAATTGGCCTGCCACTTGAAGGGCGCAACCTCGGCAAGCTCCTGGCGCGCGTGACCGAGGCTTGATCGCGCTACTGCTGCGCTGTGTCTCGCCGCTGTACGGCAGGCGGCAGCCACGATGCGTCGAGTGCCGCTTCCTTGGGCCACGTCAACTGCAGGCGCAGCAGGAACGGGCCGGTGGGCGGCGGCAGCCAGTTATTGCGCATGCCCTTGGGCGGCGCGCGCTGGATCAGGATGTCGAGCGAGCCGTCGCGGTTCAGGCGCGGGTGGTCTGCCTCGCTCAGCATGTTGCGCAGGCTTGGGCGTTCAACCGTGCCACGCGGCTGCCCGGTGGGGCTCAGGGCGGCAACGGCCCAGCCGGCGTTCTCGGGCGGGAGCTGGTTGCGGTCGAAATGCAGCACGTAGCGATGCGTGCCGTCCAGCGCCATGCCGTTGGCGTCAGCATTGGCGGTGGCGATGAGCATGTCCTGCGGCAAGTCCGTGCCGCCACCGTTCCACGCCACGATGGCGCGCTGCGCGTAGTCCAGCCCGTAGGCGCCGATCATGCGCGGGATGAACCAGCCGTTCTGCGTGAGGGGCGGCTGGTTGACGGCCAGCGCCAGCGTGTCGCGCGCAGCGGCCACGCCGCCATCCATCACCTTCAGGTTGGTGGTGCTCATGGCTTTGGCGTCGAAGGGCGCGCCGGGCACCAGCCCCAAATCGCGCAGCGACTGCAGCATCGTGGAATCGGCCGTGTGCGGCGGATTGCTCTTGAGCAGCTCGGCAAAGCGCGTGAAGTAGCTGTTGGCGTCCAGCGCGGTGACGCGTCGGCGTGCGGCATCCAGGCTGACGTCGAGGTCGGTGGCCTTGTTCGCGTCCACCTTGGTTTCGGCTTCGGCCTCGCGCAGGGCGGTTTTGCCGAAGGCGTCCAGCGGGGTGATGCGGTAGCGGTCTTGCACGCGGCGTGCGGCAGCCTGGTCGCGCGGGCCAGCCACCTGCGTGCGCGCCACCACCCAGACGAGGCTGGTCGGTGCGGCAATCTGCTTGACGCCCGCAGGCAGCGTGCCTTCCCAGCCCGGCGGGGTGATGGCGTAGTGCCCCGCTCGTGCGCCGGTAGTGCGGTTGCCGAGCGATTCAAACACGTCGCTCCACCCGTCGTGCAGCGCCACCCAGATGTGGCGGCGGCTGACATCGGGCAGGCTCAGGACGATCGGGCCGTTACGCAAATCGACGAAGGCACTGCTGGCGAGCGTGTCAACGCGGGCGCGCACGCCGGTGGGCAAGGCTTCGTCTTCCAGCGTGCGCTGATGCATGAAGGTGCCGGCGGGCGCCAGCGCAGAGGTGGTCTGCAGCAAAGCGTCCGTCATCATCAACGGAAAAGCGTACACGTAGGCCGCGCGCACGAGCGCTTCATTCGGCTGCGGCAAGCGTTGCTCGATGGGTGCCGTGGCCGTGGCCGTGGTATTGGCGTTTTGGGTGGAGCAGCCGGTCAGGCTCAGGGTAAGCGCCGAGGCTGCTGCGCTCAGCGCCACGGCCGCCAGCTTGGTAAGCGGGCGCGCGGGCGCGGGGCAGTGCGTCATCTTGTTCTCCTCTGTCGTCGGTGCGCGCAACAGGAAAGCAGACGCCTGTCTGGACATCCCCCAAGGATGCTTGCGCATACGTTAGCGTGGTGGCCGATCGAGCGGCTCCGCGCACGTCGTGTCTTGAATCTTTGGAATGTAGAAGCGCGGCCAACGCAAGTCAATTGAAGTGCCGTGGGGCATGCATGTGTTGCTCAGCTTGGGCCGGCTTCAGAGGCGCAGGTGCAGCGCGAGACGCAACTTGGCTGCGTCATATTCGGCCTTCAGGCGCGCCACGATTTCGGCTGCGGGCGGCAGATCGGCAATCTGCCCGACACCCTGGCCGGCGCCCCAGATGTCTTTCCAGGCCTTGGCGCGCGAGCTGCCGTCGCCAAAGTTCATCTTCGATTTGTCGGCCTCGGGCAGGGCGGCCGGGTCCAGGCCAGCCAATTCGATGCTCTCGCGGATGTAGTTGCCGTGCACGCCGGTGAAGAGGTTGGTGTAGATGATGTCTGATGCGGCGGCACGCACGATGGCGGTCTTGTAACTCTCGGCCGCGTGCGCCTCCTGGCTGGCGATGAAGCGCGTGCCGATGTAGGCGAGGTCCGCGCCCATGGCCTGCGCGGCAAGGATGGCGTCACCCGTGGCAATGGCGCCCGACAGTGCGATCGGCCCGTCGAAGATGCGCCGCACCTCGCCCACCAGCGCAAACGGCGACAGCGTGCCGGCGTGCCCGCCCGCCCCCGCCGCCACCAAGATCAGCCCGTCGACGCCGGCTTCGAGCGCCTTTTCTGCATGACGCAGGTTGATCACGTCGTGCAGCACGATGCCGCCGTAGCTGTGCACCGCATCCAGAATCTCCTTGACCGGCGCGCGCAGTGATGTGATGAAGATCGGCACCTTGTGCTTGACGCACGTGGCCACGTCCTGCTCCAGCCGGGCGTTTGAGTGATGCACGATCTGATTGACCGCAAGCGGTCCGACCACGTCATGCGGGTGCGTGGAACGGTGCGCGGCCAAGTCTTCGTTGATCTGCGTGAGCCAGTCGTCCAGCGCCTCGGCTGGGCGTGCGTTGAGCGCTGGAAACGCCCCAACGATGCCGGCTTTGCACTGCGCCAGCACCAGTTCCGGATAGCTGACGATGAACATGGGCGAACCGATCACGGGCAGCGTCAAGTGTTGCAGCGCGGGCGGCAGATGCTTGGCGGCGGGCATGGCGTCTCCTGGTCTGGCAGAACACGTACGGCAGGGGCAGAGCACGTGGTTCGATTATAGGAACGATCCCGCACCCCGCCGTGTGCGATCCACCGGCCGGGCGTGCTGGCGCGGAGGCGAGTGTGGCTCGCAACGCGCATGCCTGCTCTGCGCTAGCATGCGGAGCATTCCCCGCCGTTCTCATCCCTACACCGATCAACGGAGACCCGCATGACCACGCCGCTTTCCATCGATGCCGCCACCGCCGCTGCAGATGCCGCGCTGTTTCCCGGCTTTCGCCCGTTCCGCCAGACGGTCAACGGGGTAGAGATTGCCGGGGTGATCGGTGGCAGCGGGCCGCCGCTGCTGTTACTGCACGGCCATCCGCAAAGCCATGTGATCTGGCACAAGGTCGCACGTGAGCTGGCGAACGAATACACCGTCGTTGCGACGGATCTGCGCGGCTATGGCGCCTCGTCCAAACCGGCCGGTAGCGCCCGGCACGCGGAATACAGCAAGCGCACGATGGCGCAGGATCAGGTGGAGGTGATGCGCGCACTCGGCTTCGGCCGCTTCCGGTTATGCGCGCACGATCGCGGCGCGCGTGTGGCGCATCGCCTGTGTGTGGATCACCCCGTGCACGTGGAGCGCGCCATGCTGCTCGACATCGCCCCCACGCTGGCGATGTACGAGAACACCGACATGGCGTTTGCGTCGGCCTATTGGCACTGGTTTTTCCTGATCCAGCCCTCGCCGTTTCCCGAGACGCTGATCAACGCCACGCCGGATTTCTACATCAGCAAGTTGATGGGCCTGCGCCACGCGGGGCTCGAACCGTTCGCCCCGGAAGCGATGGCCACCTACGCGGCCGCCATGCGCGAACCCGCCTGCGTGCACGCCATGTGCGAGGACTACCGCGCCGCCGCCACCATCGACCTCGAACACGATCGCGCCGACCGCGCCGCCGGCAAGTGCGTGAGCGTGCCGCTGCGTGTGCTGTGGGGCGAGCATGGCGTGATCCAGCGGTGCTTCAAGCCGTTGGAGCTGTGGAGTGCCGTGGCGAATGAGGTGAGCGGAGGCACGGTGCCGTGCGGGCATTACGTGCCGGAGGAAGCGCCGGAGGCGTTGCTGAAGGAGATGCGCGCGTTCTTTGCGTGAAATTAGCCGAATAGCTTTGCTGGCAGGTCAGTCGCGGTTGTGGATCTGGCCGTGTTCGACCGTGGCGGCGCCCGCCTTGACCAGCGCCGCGATGGCGGCATCCAGCAATTGCGCTATCGACTGGCTTGCAAAGAAGCGAGCTTGTATGAGCGCCATCAGCGAGGTCTGCCCGAACCACGCGGCCAGTGCCGCATGCGTGAGCGCCTGTTGCTCCAGCAGCTTGAACTTCACCAGCACGCGAATGGCATGCAGCGCGTTGCGTTCCGGATCAGCACGCAGATACGCCAGCCGACCGAGCGATGTATCAATGGCGGCATTGACTTCGGTGAACGGCCGTCCGTGCCCCGGAATCACCACGCGCACATCGAGCTGCGCGATGCGCTCGAGAATGGCCTGCTGTTCCGCAAAGCCGCTCTCGCCCTCCAACTCGGGAAAGATCACGCCAAAGCCACGCTCCCACAGCGCATCAGCGGAAATCAGCACGCGCGACTCCGGGCTGTAGAGGATGACCGCGTTCGGGTCATGCCCCGGCGCGCTGATGACCTGCCAGTCGAAGCCGCCCAGGCGCGCGGTCATGCCGTCCGCCAAGCCGGCGTCGGCATCGCTGTCGGGCAGTGTGAAGCGCGCGCATTCCTGGCCGGTGGGGCCGTAGCTGAGGGCGTCCGTATCCCAGCGGCGCACATCGTCGATTTGCGCAGCAGGCACGCGTGTGTGGCAGCCGTAGAGCGCTTGCAGCGCCGCGTTGCCGCCGCAGTGGTCGGAATGCAGGTGCGTGTTCAGCAGACGGCGCAGCGGCTTGCCCTGCAGCGCGTGCCGGACCAGCGCGACGGTCTGCGGTGCGTGCGTGAGATAGCCGGAGTCGACCAGCGCGCAACCGCCGTGCCCGCCGTCACCAACGTCATCGTCGAAGAAGAGGATGTTGTTGGACGACAGCCAGCCGCGCTCGAACACGCGCATCGAATTGGGTAGATGCGCGGGCAAGGTGATGATGTCGTGTTCAGCCATGGCGATGTGGCGATGTGGCGGTCAGGCGCAGGGGGTGTCGTTGAGCCAGGCGCACGCACGCTCGGGCAGGGTCTTCCAGACCGCCAGGCGTGCGGCGTCACTCATGGTGGACCACGCTGCGATTTCGTCGATCGTGCGCATGCAACCGATGCAGAGGCCGCGCGCTTCGTTCATCTTGCACACGTTGATGCACGGCGACGTGACCGGCTGCGCGCGCTCGGCCTGCGCACGGCTGTTGCGCAGTTTGCCGAGCGATAGCTTCAGTTGCGCACGCAGACCGGCGTCACTTCGGGCGTCCATAAGCGTTCGATCAGTCGCGCTGGGCGATATCAGCGACAGGCGCGCCGGTCATCGCTTCCAGTTCGGCGGGCGTCAGGTTGAACACCGCGTGCGGATGGCCGGCGGCGGCCCACACGCTGTCGTACTGGAATAGATCCTGGTCGAGCAGCATGACGGGCTTGACGGCATGGCCCACCGGACACACACCGCCGATGGCGTAGCCGGTCTTCTCGCGCACGAACTTGGCATCGGCCTTGGCCAGCGCGCCCACGTGTGCGGAAACCTTGGCCTCGTCGACACGGTTGGTGCCGCTGGCGATCACCAGCACCGGCACGTCGTCTTTGGCACGGCGAAAGATGATTGACTTGGCGATCTCCGCCACCGAGCAGCCCAGGCCGGCAGCGGCTTCAGCAGAGGTCTTGCCGGTAGCCGGCAGCATCACGATGGCTTTTTCGTAGCCGAGCGTACGCAAGTGGTCTGCCACGCGCTGGGCGGACTCGGGCAGGGTGGGCAGAGGGGCGTTCGGATCGGTAGCGGTCATCGTTGTTGGTTTTGAATCGCGTGATGTGTCAGATACAGGCTTGGGCGATCTGGTCCTGCAGCTTGAGCAGCAGCGCGCGGCCTGCGCGCGAAGCCGTCGGGCGGCCAATGGCTTGCGAGATGAAATCACCCGCCAGCACCACCTTGTCCAGATCGATGCCGGTGCGGATGCCCAGGCCGTGCAGCAGATACAGCACGTCTTCAGTCGCCACGTTGCCGGTCGCGCCCTTGGCGTACGGGCAGCCGCCCAGCCCCGCCACCGATGCGTGGAAAATGTTGATGCCCACTTCCAGGCTGGCAAGGATGTTGGCCAGCGCTTGGCCGTACGTGTCGTGGAAGTGGCCGGATAGGCGGTCGATCGGGAAGGTTGCTGCAGCGGCTTCCATCACCATCTTCACGCGCCCGGCCGTGCCCACGCCGATGGTGTCGGCAATGTCGATCTCATCGCAGCCGAGATCGGCCATGCGCTTGATCACATCCACCACCGATGCCACCGGCACCTCGCCCTGATACGGGCAGCCCAGCGAGCACGAGATCGACCCGCGCACGCGGATGCCCGCATCCTTCGCCGCCTTGGCGACCGGCGCAAACCGCTCGATCGATTCCGCAATCGAGCAGTTGATGTTCTTCTGCGCAAACGCCTCGCTGGCGGCGCTGAAGATCACGACTTCATCCGCACCTGCCGCCGCCGCGCCCTCAAAGCCCTTCATGTTGGGCGTCAGCACCGAATACAGCGTGCCAGGCCGGCGCTGGATGCGCGCCATCACCTCGGCGCCGTCGGCCATCGCCGGCACCCACTTGGGCGATACGAACGACGCCGCTTCCACGTTGACGAAACCGGCGTCGGACAGACGGTTTGCCAGCTCGACCTTGGTGTCGGTGGAGACCGGTGCCTTTTCGTTCTGCAGACCATCGCGCGGGCCGACCTCGACCACCTTTACAAAATGGGGGAATGCCATCTCAGTAACCTCGTTGCAGATCGACGATGCCGACGATGGGTTCGCCGGCTTCCAGCGCGCGGATCTTGCGCGCGATCTGGGCAATGCTCACCTCGCGCAGTGTCAGCGCCGAAATGTGCGGCGTGATGTGGATGCGCGGCTCGGCCCAGAAAGGGTGATCGGCGGGCAGCGGCTCCTTGCGGAACACGTCGAGTGCGGCGCCGGCAATGTGCCCGCTGCGCACGGCAGCCAGCAGATCCTCTTCCACCAGATGCTTGCCGCGTGCCACGTTGATGACGAACGCGCCTGGCGCGAGTTGGCCGAGCAGCTTGGCGTCGATCACGTTCTCGGTGTCGACGGTGAGCGGCAACACGTTCACCAGCACACGCGTGCCGGAGAGAAAGCCGGGCAGTGCATCGGTACCGGCGCGGCAGTCGATGCCATCGATGGCTTTGACCGACCGGCTCCACCCGCGCACCGGAAAGCCGAAGCCCGCCAGCGTCTTGGCGATGTGCGTGCCGAGCACGCCCAAGCCAAGCACGCCGACGACAAATTCGCTGCGGTTGAACGGCTTGAGGAAGCGCCACATCTTGGCTTGCTGCTGGCGCTCGTATTCGTCGAGCCGACGGAAGAAACGTAGCACGGCATGCGTGACGTACTCGCCCATCTGCGCAGCCATGCCGGCGTCGTCCAGGCGCACGATCGGCAGGCCGTCAGGGATGGCGTCGGGCGATTGCGCGCGCAGGCCCAGGATGGCATCGACGCCCGCGCCCAGGTTGAACACCGCGCGCAGGTCGCGGCGCCCGCGCAGCATATCGGCGGGCGGCTGCCAGACCACGGCGTAGTCGGCGTCTTGCGCAGCACCTTGCTCCCACACCGACAACCGCGCTTCAGGCAGCGCTTGCGCAAAACCATCGAGCCAGGGTTGGGGTTTGCCGTCGGGCGTGTAGATCTGGATGTGCATGGGGGACTGCGTTGTGATGGGTGGAGAACCATGCCTGCGGAGTTCGGGCAGCGCCGGTTCGCAGAATCTAATCGCCGTAGTGGTAGCGGCAGTGGACGATCGTGATCATTGCATCGTCCACCGCGTAGACCAAGCGGTGCGCATCGTCGATGCGACGTGACCAGTAGCCCGACAGGTTGCCGAGCAGTGGCTCCGGTTTGCCGATGCCTTCGAAAGGGCTGCGCTGAATGTCCTTGACCAACTGGTTGATTCGCTTGAGGGTCTTCTTATCCTGGCTTTGCCAGTAGACGTAGTCTTCCCACGACGTGTTGGTGAAGCTGACACCTCGGCTCATTCGGTGTCTTCGATCAATGTACGCGGCTTTGCCTGACCGCGCTTGTGTTGCTCGATGGAGCGCATCAACGATGCGGCGTTGGTTGGCGAGCGCAGCAGGTACAGCGTCTCCATGATGCTGTCGTACTGGTCCTGAGACATGATGACCGCGTTTGGCGCATCACGCCGGGTGACCAGCACGACATCGGCATCCTCAATGGTTTGGTCGATCACGGCCTTCAAATTGGCGCGTGCGTCGGAAAAGTGAACAGTGCGCATTGGCCCTCCGTTGCAACTTGTACGCAATCAGGTACAAGTCTAGCAAATGTTCGGTGGTACAGCAAAAGGAGAGATTTTATGCGCCAAAGATCACTTAGCCGGCTTGAATGCCAGCAATTGCACGCCTTCCGTCACCTGATCGCCCACGCCATACAGCACGGACTCGACCACGCCATCGGCCGGGGCGGTGAGCGTGTGCTCCATCTTCATCGCTTCCATGACGACGAGCGGTGCGCCCTTGGTGACGCTCTGCCCCGGTGTGGCGAGCACGGCGATGACCTTGCCCGGCATCGGTGCGGTCAGCTTGCCGCCTTCGTCGTCGGCTTCGCCAGCGTGGGCGAGCGGGTCGTGGCGCTCCAGCATCCAGTGCGCGCCGCCGGTGAAGACATGGAACGCATCGCCATCGGCATGCACATGGCCGGTTGCTTTGTGCGAGCCGAGCGCGACGGTGAAGGTCTCGCCGTGGCGCTGCGAGGTGAACGGGGCCTCAACGCCGTTGGTCTTCAGGCGCGAACCATCGCGGCCGTAGACAAGCGTGGCGTCGATGGCGTGCTCGCCCTGCGTGAAACGCAGCGTGCGCTCAGCCGCGCCGTTCAGGCGCCAACCGCTGCCGCGCGCCCACGGCGAATGCGGATCGCGCGTGTCCGTACGCAGCCCGCGTGCCTCGCGCGCCAGCAACGCGGCCACGGCCAGGGCGATGGCGTCTTGCGGCACTTCGGGCGCGGCGGGGAACAGCGTGTCGTGGTTGCGCGCGATCAGGCCCGTATCCAGGTCTGCCGTCGCAAACGGCTTCGATGCCACGAGGCGACGCAGGAATGCCACGTTGGACGACAGCCCGACCAGGTGGAAACTGCCCAGCGCCTGCAGCATGCGCGCGAGCGCTTCTTCACGGTCGCGGCCCCAGACGATCAGCTTGGCGATCATCGGGTCGTAGTAGGGGCTGATGGCATCGCCCTCGCGCACCCCGGCGTCGATACGCACGGCGGCGGGCTCGCCATTGGCCTGCGCGCCGACGGTGAACTCCACCGCCGCTGGCGTGCGCAGCACCTTGAGCGTACCGATGGAGGGCAGGAAATCGCGATCCGGGTTTTCTGCGTAGATACGCGCTTCGAGCGCATGGCCGTGGATGCGCAGCTCGTCTTGCGTGCGCGGCAGCGGCTCGCCGGAGGCCACGCGCAATTGCCATTCGACCAGGTCTTCGCCCGTGATCATTTCAGTGACGGGGTGCTCGACCTGCAGGCGCGTGTTCATCTCCATGAAATAGAACGTGCCGTCTTCATCGACGATGAACTCGACCGTGCCGGCGCCCACGTAGCCCACCGCGCGTGCGGCGGCCACGGCGGCTTCGCCCATCGCGCGGCGGCGGTCCAGCGTCATGCCGGGGGCGGGGGCTTCTTCCAGCACCTTCTGGTGGCGGCGCTGCACGGAGCAGTCGCGCTCGAACAGATAGACGGCATCGCCGAAGCCATCGGCGAAGACCTGGATTTCGATGTGGCGCGGGCGCGTGAGGTACTTCTCGATCAGCACGCGGTCGTCGCCAAAGCTGGAGGAGGCCTCACGCTTGACGGAGGCCAGCGAGGCTTCAAATGCATCGCCCGATTCCACCACGCGCATGCCCTTGCCGCCGCCGCCCGCGCTGGCCTTGATGAGCACGGGGTAGCCGATGCGGTCGGCTTGCGTGCGCAGGAAGGCGGCGTCTTGGTTGTCGCCGTGGTAGCCGGGCACCAGCGGCACGCCGGCCGTTTCCATCAGCGCCTTGGCCGCGCTCTTGCTGCCCATGGCTTCGATGGCCGAGGCGGGCGGGCCGACGAAGATGATGCCGGCGTCTGCGCAGGCCTTGGCGAAGGCTTCGTTCTCTGACAGGAAGCCGTAGCCGGGGTGCACGGCTTGCGCGCCGGTTGCGCGCGCGGCTTCGAGGATGCGTTCGGCGCGGAGGTAGCTGTCGCGGGCAGCGGGTTCTCCGATGTGGATGGCTTCGTCGCAGGCCGCCACGTGGCGGGCGTTGGCGTCGGCATCTGAGTAGACGGCGACCGTGCGGATGCCCAGCTTGCGGCAGGTGGCGGCGACTCGGCAGGCGATTTCGCCTCGGTTGGCGATTAGCAGTTTGGTGATCATGGTGTTGTTGTCTCCTAGTGCCTGATGTTTTTGCGCTTTTGGTGCATCCCTTGTTTCATCCCCTGCCGGGGCTGACTCACTTTCTTTGTCTTGCCAAAGAAAGTAAGCAAAAGAAAGGCGCGCCCGAGATGGCGACCCCCTCCTTGAATTTGTGTAACCGGGCGGGGAAGGAGGCAAACTCGCTGCGCTCAAACAGCCTCCTTCCTCTTTCCGCCCGCTTACACAAATTCAAGGCGCCATCTAGGGCAGGTACGTCAACGGCCAAACCGTCTGAGCACCGCCCGTGGCGCTGTGTTCTTGCTCTTGCCGGGGCACACAGCCCCGAAATCGTTCCGAACCTCTGCGTTGGAGTGCAGCACCGCAAAACTGGCGTTCCACAACTTCAAACTCGCTGTTCAGAACCCTGACGTTGAAGTTCCAGAACCTCGAAGTTGAAGTTCAGAACCCCAAAGTCCAGGTTCAGAACCTCGAAGTCGGGGCTCTGAGCCTGGAGGTTGAAGCACGGAGCCTCAACGCCACCGAAAAAAGCGTGGCACATGAAGCGATTCGCTCCAACGCCAACGCCAACGCCAACGCCAGCGCCAGTGCCGCGACGGTGTGGCCGTACCCTGCCCTAGATGGCGCCTTGAATTTCTGTTGCAGGGAGGAA
>CAUPMS010000048.1:0-32414 GCA_963512445.1 uncultured Ralstonia sp. | reverse complement strand
CAATCGTACCAACGTTCACGTGCGGCTTGGTCCGCTCGAACTTTTCCTTTGCCATGTCAGCTCCTCAATTCGGAATCGGCTAATTGCTAGATATTGATTGGGGCGACCGCACATGCAGCCGCCCTAACACGTTGATTACTTCGTACCCTTGGCAGCCATCACAGCTTCGGCGATGTTCTTCGGTGCCTCAGCGTATTGCTTGAATTCCATGGTGTACGTGGCGCGGCCTTGCGTGGCCGAGCGCAGCGACGTCGAATAACCGAACATTTCCGACAGCGGGACTTCGGCCTTGATGACCTTGCCGCCGCCCACCATGTCGTCCATGCCCTGCACGATGCCGCGGCGGGACGACAGATCGCCCATCACGGTACCCGTGTAGTCTTCCGGCGTTTCCACTTCCACAGCCATCATCGGCTCGAGCAGAACCGGGGTGGCTTTGCGCATCGCTTCCTTGAAAGCCATCGAGCCAGCCATGCGGAACGCGTTTTCGTTCGAGTCCACGTCGTGGTACGAACCGAACGTCAGCGTGACCTTCACGTCCACCACCGGGAAGCCCGCCAGAATACCGGCCGGCAGCGTGTCGACGATACCCTTTTCGACCGCCGGGATGTATTCGCGAGGAATCACACCGCCCTTGATGGCGTCGACGAAGACGAAACCATTGGCCGCCGCAGCAGCAGCTGCCGACGTGGTCGCCGCCGCCTTCGCTGCCACCTTGCCTTCTTCGTCCAGCGGTTCCAGCGTGATCACAGCGTGACCATACTGGCCGCGGCCGCCCGACTGCTTGACGAACTTGCCTTCGACGTCTTCGACCTTCTTGCGGATGGTTTCGCGGTAGGCAACTTGCGGCGCGCCGATGTTGGCTTCCACGCCGAATTCGCGCTTCATGCGGTCGACCAGAATTTCGAGGTGGAGTTCGCCCATGCCCGAAATGATGGTCTGGCCCGATTCTTCATCGGTACGCACGCGGAACGACGGATCTTCAGCGGCCAGGCGGTTCAGGGCGATGCCCATCTTTTCCTGGTCAGCCTTGGTCTTCGGCTCGACAGCCTGCGAGATCACCGGCTCCGGGAACACCATGCGCTCGAGAATGATCGGAGCAGCCGGGTCGCACAGCGTGTCACCCGTGGTGGCGTCCTTCAGGCCCACTGCAGCGGCGATGTCACCGGCCAGCACTTCCTTGATTTCTTCGCGCTGGTTGGCGTGCATCTGCAGAATACGGCCCAGACGCTCCTTCTTCTGCTTCACCGGGTTGTACACGGTGTCGCCCGAGTTGATCTTGCCCGAGTAGACGCGGAAGAAGATCAGCTGACCAACGAACGGGTCGGTCATGATCTTGAACGCCAGTGCCGAGAACTTTTCGTTGTCGTCTGCCTTGCGCTCGAGCTTCTTCGCTTCGTCGTTTTCGTCGATGCCTTGGACCGGCGGAATATCAACCGGCGACGGCAGGAAGTCGATCACGGCGTCGAGCATGCGCTGCACGCCCTTGTTCTTGAACGCGGTGCCGCACAGCATCGGCTGGATTTCGCAGGCGATGGTACGGTCGCGCAGCGCCTTGACGATCTCAGCACGGGTCAGTTCTTCGCCGCCCAGGTACTTTTCCATCAGCGCTTCGCTGGCTTCGGCAGCCGACTCGACCATCTTCTCGCGCCATTCGTTGCAGGTGTCAACGAGTTCGGCCGGGATGTCGGTGTATTCGAACTTCACGCCTTGGCTGGCTTCATCCCAAATGATCGCCTTCATTTCCAGCAGATCGACGACGCCCTGGAAGCCTTCTTCAGCACCGATCGGCACCACCACAGGCACCGGGTTGGCCTTCAGGCGGGTCTTCAGCTGGTCGTAGACCTTGAAGAAGTTCGCGCCGGTACGGTCCATCTTGTTGACGAACGCCAGACGGGGCACCTTGTACTTGTTGGCTTGGCGCCAGACGGTTTCCGATTGCGGCTGCACGCCACCCACTGCGCAGTACACCATGCACGCGCCGTCCAGCACACGCATGGAACGCTCCACCTCGATGGTGAAGTCCACGTGGCCCGGGGTGTCGATGATGTTGAAGCGGTGCTCGGGGTAGTTGCCGCCCATGCCCTTCCAGAAGGCGGTGGTAGCAGCGGACGTGATGGTGATGCCGCGCTCCTGCTCCTGCTCCATCCAGTCCATGGTGGCAGCGCCATCATGCACTTCACCGATCTTGTGGTTCACACCGGTGTAGAACAGGATCCGCTCGGTCGTGGTGGTCTTGCCGGCGTCGATGTGAGCGGAAATACCGATGTTACGGTAGCGCTCAATGGGGGTCTTACGAGCCACGGTTAATCCTCAGATTCGTCAACGGGGCGCTGCCAGATAGCAAGCGCCCCTAATACAAATGGGCGAGATGTGCGCACACAGCCCGCCCAGCAACCAACAACGTGCGTGAGTCGCTTAGAAGCGGAAGTGCGAGAACGCCTTGTTGGCTTCCGCCATACGGTGCACTTCATCGCGCTTCTTCATGGCGCCGCCGCGGCCTTCCGAGGCCTCGAGCAGTTCACCAGCCAGACGCAGGGCCATCGACTTCTCGCTGCGTTTCTTCGCAGCTTCCCGCAGCCAACGCATCGCCAATGCCAGACGACGCGACGGCCGGACTTCGACCGGCACCTGATAGTTGGCACCACCAACACGACGGCTCTTCACTTCGACCACCGGCTTGATGTTGCCGATAGCCAGCGTGAACACCTCGACGGGCGCCTTGCCTGCTTTCTTCTCGATCTGGTCGAACGCACCGTAGACGATACGCTCAGCCACCGACTTCTTGCCGTCCAGCATCAGGACGTTCATGAACTTGGCGACTTCCACATTGCCGAACTTCGGGTCCGGCAGAATTTCCCGCTTGGGGACTTCACGACGACGTGGCATCTTCTTTCCTTCTCTGTTCAGTTGAGAACCGCTTCGGTTCTCCGGCCACCAACTAGCTTGTCTTCCAACAATCTGAGCCGGGTGACCACTTACTCGACGGTGCCAGTGCGGTCAAAAAACGCACCGTTGTACCGCCTGCTCATGACAAGACCGTGACCGCAAAAGCGGGCCGATCTCACTGACCACTTAGGCCTTCTTCGGGCGCTTCGCGCCGTACTTCGAACGCGCTTGCTTACGGTCCTTGACGCCTTGCAGGTCAAGAGAGCCGCGCACGATGTGGTAACGCACACCCGGCAAGTCCTTCACACGGCCGCCGCGGATCAGCACGACGCTGTGTTCTTGCAGGTTGTGGCCTTCACCGCCGATGTACGAAATGACTTCGAAACCGTTGGTCAGGCGCACCTTGGCGACCTTACGCAGTGCCGAGTTCGGCTTCTTCGGCGTCGTGGTGTACACGCGGGTGCACACGCCGCGACGCTGCGGGCAGTTCTCAAGTGCCGGGCTCTTGCTCTTCAGCTTTTCCGAGACGCGGGGCTTGCGAACCAGTTGATTGATGGTTGGCATTGTTCAATCCAGCTTGGTTTTTGAAAAATCGCCGGCTCACATAACGTGAACACCTCATTTGTGAGGCGGACGGCGCAATCGGGTTTTATGGAAGTGGCGAGCAGAACGCTCTGAAGGGAGGGATCTGCGGGAACAGATCAAGACCAAAGAGCGCGAGCCCGTCTGGTTCAGATGCCTTGCACAGCGCTTTGCCGGGCATGGACGTGCGAAGCCAGAAGCCAAAAACTCGAATCTGGCACTATAGCGGGCTGTCTTGCAAGCGTCAAGCGCGCCACCAGCCTGACGGCGCGCGAGGCAGGTCAGCAGCGGCGCGGTGTGGCGCCGATGGCACGCGGAGCACGCGCTGGCCAGACGAACACGAGGGCAGCTGCCGCCACAAACCCAAGCGCGAGAACGGAGACACCGACCCAGCCGGCACGCGCCCAAGCCACCCCAGCCAAACCGCCGCCTGCAGCTGCGCCAAAGAAGAACGCCCCCGTGTACAGACCATTCACGCGCCCGCGAATCTCCGGCGACAGCGTGTTGACCATGTAGCGGCCGAGCGCCTGGTCGCCAATGGCACCGAAATCGAGCAGCAACGCGGCAGCCACCAGCATCGCCAGCATGACGGGAACGCTCAGGCCGGGCACCAGCGCCGACGCCAACGCCAGCAGTAGCCCCATCGCCGCGCTGCCATGCGCGAGCAGCGTACCCACGCGAACCAAACCGCGATCCGCCAACCGCCCGGCAATGGGCGCCGCCACGACGCCCGCCGCGCCGCACAGCGCGAAGATACCGATGCCGTTCTGCGACAGATAGAACGGCGCCGCGGCCAGCCGCAATGCCACAGCCGTCCAGAACAGCGTGAACGCCGCCATCAGCAAGGCCTGGGTGGTGGCGCGGCGACGCAACAATGGTTCATTGCGCAGCAGTCGCCCGTACGAACCCAGCAGCGCGCCGTAAGACAGCGTGCGCGGCGGCACGAAGGTCGGCATCACGCGCGGCAGAAGGATGGCCAGCACGGCAATCGCCACCGCCGATGCGCCATAGAACGCCCGCCAGCCCCACTGCGCCGCAATCAGGCTGGCGGCCGGGCGCGACAGCAGGATGCCCAGGTTCAGGCCGATCATGATGTCGCCCAGCACGCGCCCGCGCCGGTGGTCGGCGGCCAAGCGTCCGGCCAGCGCAATCAGCATCTGAATGACTGTTGACGTGAGACCGATGGCGAAGGCAGCCAGCATCAGCACCTGGCCGCTGTGCGCGATGGTGGTCAGCGCCAGCGACGCCACCGCACCCCATAACGTGCGCGAGGCGAGCGCCCGGTTGTCCTGCAGATCGGTCAGCGGCATCAGCAGCAAGAGGCCGATACCGTAGCCGATGAGCGTGGCGGTCACCAACAGCCCGGTGGCGGCGGTGCTCCAGCCGATGCTGGCGGCAATTTCGGCGACGAGCGGCTGGATGCCGAACAGGTTGATGACGATAAGCCCGACGGCCGCGGCAAACAGTGGCGTGGCGCCTTGCGGCAAACGACCGGCGGGCGGCGCGTTGAAAACGGCAACAGCAGGCGCTTCGGTAGTCATGATGTTGGGACGATGAGTCAGAGCGCCCCATCGTAGCCAACCGATTCGCGCAGATTAAGGTAGCCTCTGGCGCCATATTGTTTCCGTAAGCGGGCAAATATGGACCGGCTCTCCGATGTGGTGATCTTCGTGCAGGTGGTGGAGCGCGGCAGCCTGTCGGCCGCGTCCGACGCGATGGGCGTGTCGCGCGGGGTGATCAGCAAGGCCCTGGCGCGGCTGGAAGCGCGACTGGAAACGCGATTGCTGCAGCGGACGACGCGACGCCTGTCGCTGACCGAAGCGGGCGCCGCATTCTTCGAAAAAAGCCGCGAGGGCCTGGCGCTGGTGGATGCCGCCGAACAGGCCGTCACCGCCCTGCGTGACGAGGCGCGTGGCACGCTGCGAGTGTCCGCGCCTGCGTCGTTCGCGGTGACATTGCTGGCGCCGCTGTTACGCGCGTTCCAGGCGCGCTACCCCGCCGTGCAGATCGATCTGGACATGAACGACCGCTACGCAGATCTGGTAGCGGGCCGCATTGACGTGGCCATCCGCATTGGCATGCTGGAGGATTCGCCGCTGGTAGTGCGGCGGCTGGCGAATTGCGCGCACGCGATCTACGGGGCGCCGTCGTACTTTCGTGAGCGCGGCATTCCGCGCACGCCGGATGATCTGCGTGACCACAATTGCCTGGTCTACGCCAACTACGACGGGCCGTACGACTGGGTGCTGACGGACACTGCCGGCCAGCGCCACATTGCGCACGTGACCGGCTCGATGTTGGCCAACAACAGCCTCGTGCTGCGCGAGGCGGCGCGCTCAGGGTTGGGGGTGTCGCTGGGGCCGACGTATCTGGTGCGTGACGATATTGCGGCCGGGCGGCTGCAGGCGGTGCTGACGAATTACGCGGCGCGCGAGGTGCCGCTGCATGCGGTGTTCACGCAGCGTGTGCATCTGCTGCCGAAGGTGCGGGCGTTCGTCGATTTCCTGGCGGAGCATCTGGCCCAAACCGGGGTGATGGGGCCGCTGCCGAACTAGGCTTCTTCCCGGCACTTCTCCAGCACGTCGAGCAGCGCTTGGCCATAACGATCCAGCTTGGCCATTCCGATGCCTGGCAGTTCGCCAAGCACCTCGCGCGAATCCGGATCGGTCTCGGCAATGCGCGCGAGCGTGCTGTCGTGGAAGATCACGTAGGCCGGCACGCTGTGCTCGCGTGCAGCCTGGGTGCGCCACGCGCGCAACGCCTGCCAGCGCACCTGCGCGTCAGCCGAAAGCTCGGCGGCCGGATCAGCGCGACGCTCCTTCTTCGACGATGACGCCGACGAGCCACGCACCTTCTCGACCTGGCGACGCAGGATCACTGACTGCGCGCCCTTGAGCACCGGGCGTGCCGCATCAGTCAGGATCAGCGCGCCATGGCCACCGTGGTCGACAGCGAACAAACCCTGCGCGACCAGTTGACGGAACACACTGCGCCACGCGGCTTCCGACAATTCGTTGCCAATGCCGAAGGTCGACACCGTCTCGAGATGCCATTGCTTGACGCGCTCGGTGGCATTGCCGCGCAGGATGTCGATGAGCTGCCCCGCACCGAAGCTGATGCGGCTGGCCTGCTGCACGCGGTACGCGCAGGACAGCGCCATCTGCGCCTCGCGTGTGGCATCCCACGTTTGCGGCGGTGTGAGACAGGTGTCGCAGTTACCGCACGGCTCGCTCGCTTCACCAAAGTAGGCGAGCAACGCCACGCGCCGGCAACCGGCCGATTCCGCCAAACCGAGCAGCGCGTCGAGCTTGGCCGTCGACACACGCTTGTGCACGTCGTCGGCATCGGATTCGTCGATCATGCGGCGCTGCTGCACCACGTCGGCCAGGCCATAGGCCATCCACGCGTTGGCGGGCATGCCGTCGCGGCCGGCGCGGCCGGTTTCCTGGTAGTAGCCTTCGAGGCTCTTCGGCAAATCCATATGCGCGACAAAGCGCACATCCGGCTTGTCGATGCCCATGCCGAAGGCGATGGTCGCCACCATCACCACGCCCTCCTCCTTACGGAAGATCGCCTGATGGCGGGCGCGAACGTCGGAGTCCATCCCCGCGTGGTACGGCAGCGCGCGGATGCCCTGCTCGGCCAGCCACTGCGCGGTCTCTTCCACCTTCTTGCGCGACAGGCAGTAGACGATGCCGGCGTCGCAGGTGTCGCCGTCCATGTGTTCGGCACGGATGAAGCGCAGGAGCTGCTGCCGCGCGCTGTCCTTCTCGACGATGGTGTAGCGAATGTTCGGGCGGTCGAAGCTGGAGAGGAAGACGCGCGCGTCCGTCAGCGCCAACCGCTCGACGATTTCGTCGCGCGTCACGGCATCGGCCGTGGCCGTGAGCGCGATGCGCGGCACGTGCGGAAAGCGCTCGTGCAGCACCGAGAGCTGGATGTACTCGGGCCGGAAATCGTGCCCCCACTGCGACACGCAGTGCGCCTCGTCGATGGCGAACAGCCCAATGCGGGAACGTTCAATCAGATCCAGAAAGCGCGGCGTCATCAACCGCTCGGGCGCAACGTAGACGAGATCCAGCCGTCCCGCCGCCAGATCGCGCTCGACCTGCGCAGCTTCGGTGCCGCTAAGTGCCGAGTTGAGGTACGCCGCACGCACGCCGGCTTCTTCCAGCGCGGCCACCTGATCCTGCATCAGCGCGATCAGCGGCGAAACAACAATGCCCGCGCCCTGCCCGCGCCGGTGCCGCACGAGCGCCGGAATCTGGTAGCACAACGATTTGCCGCCACCGGTCGGCATCAGCACCAGGCAATCGCCGCCGTCGGCCACGTGCGTGACGATCTCGGCCTGCGGGCCGCGGAAGGCGCTGTAGCCGAACACGTCGTGCAGCACCGCATGCGTGGCGGCGGCGGTGTCTTCGGGCAGCGCCTGCAGCGCGTGGTCTATGGCGGGAGAGTCGTACATCGGGACGGCGGGTGCGCGCGGTGTCACGCGCGGGCTGGGCGAAACCGCTATTGTGACAAACCCCGCCGAGTGGTGGTCAATCGGGGGAATCGGATTATGGGCAACGGGGGCGCTCAGACCTTGCGCGCAACGATCCGATGAATCGTCCGGCCCGACGATTGGCTGACCGCCGCTTCGTCGAAAACGCGTTCGGTACCCGCCAACGCCTCGCGCACGGGCGCCGCATCGAATGACGTGAACAGCCGGCCGCGCCCATCACGCTGGTCGGCATCGGGCGTGACGCGCCAGCTCAGATACAGCGTGCCGCCCGGGCGCAGCAACGACACCAGCCGCTGCACCGCCGCGCCGATCTGCTCGGGCGGCAGATGCATGATGACGGTCTCGCAGACGACGTTGTCGAACGCCCCTTCGGCAATGCCCACCAGCTCCGGCAACTGCGCCTGCCGGAACGACAGCCCCGGATACTGCGTGCGCGCCGCCTCGAGCAGCCCCGCGGAAGCGTCGTAGCCGACGGCGGGATAGTCATTGGCATTGAGCCACGCAACCTCGCGCCCGCTGCCGCAGCCGATATCGGCCGTGGCGCCGCCCGCCGTGAACTCGCGCCGCAGCAGCGCGTACATGTCTTCCGGCACCGGCTGCTCGCGCCATTCCTGCGCGAAGGTCTCGGCGAGGGTGTCGTAGGCGGCAACGGTTTGCGTGTCCATGGCAGTGGGCTCCTGTGCCTCGGTTCCTATTTCATCGTGAAACTGCGTAACAGCGTCAGATCGCCGGCCTTGCGCATCGGCACGACAAAGGTCTGCTGGCGCTCGGACGGCGTGTTCTCGTCGGTGATGACGGTGACGGTGGCAGTGGTGATGGCGCTGCGGTCATTGCCGCTGCCGTAGTAGTTCACGTAGACGAGGTACGTGCCGGGCACGGGCGCCGGGTTCGAATAGATCTCGGGGCC
Source organism: uncultured Ralstonia sp. (assembly GCA_963512445.1). Classification (GTDB taxonomy): domain Bacteria; phylum Pseudomonadota; class Gammaproteobacteria; order Burkholderiales; family Burkholderiaceae; genus Ralstonia. The sequence continues at coordinate 23,532 of CAUPMS010000048.1, read as the reverse complement.
ATAGCCGGTGGTGACGTCCACGTCGAGCGCGCCGCCGTTTTCGACCACACGGTTGCCATACCAGGCGTGCTGGCCGTCGGGCGAGATGACGTGCAGGTCGAGGTCGGTGCCATCGGTGTCCCATGATAGAACCACGCGCAGGCGCGGACGCTGTTTGCCAGCATAGCTGTCGTAGAACTGCACGCGCTTGGCGTCGCCGCGCGCGCCGCGCACCTCAACGCTGTTGCTGCCGGCGCCAAATGCGTACGGGCGCGAGAACGTGCCGTCGGCCTCGATGCGCTGCGGCATTGCCACGCCGTTGACGACCAGCGTGCCGACCGACGAGCCATCGGCCCCGCGACGGCGGCGCGGCTTGCTCTCGTCCGTTGCTGCGGCAGCCTTGGGCTGGTTGCGGATGCGCCCGGCAATCATCGACGCGGTGCCCTGCCCTTGCGGCGTTGAGACCGACACGGCCGGGTAGTGCACATCTTGCGTGTAGCGCGAATCGTCGCCGGCCGAGATGCGCCAGCCGTTGAGCGGCGTGGTGATCTCGACATTGCTGGCATCGTTTTGCGCAAAAACGCTGCCAGCACCAAGCGTGGCGAATGCGATGACAACGGCGAGACGGAAAGTGGAAGGCGTCATGTGCATCAGAAGCGGATCGATCTCATCAGCGCCAGCTCGCCGATCTTGCGCAGCGGCACGGCGACGAACTCGCGCCGCTCGTTGGGCGTGTTCTCGTTATAGATCAGCGTCAGTTGCGCGGTGATGAGATCGCGGTCGTGCGCCTTTTCGTCGAAGTTGTAGCCGCCGGCGTTGAAGTTGCCCCAGTAGTTCACGTAGAACAGCCACACGCCCGGGCGCGGCGCGGCGGTGGAGAAAATCTCGGGGCCGGCGCCGTCGACGCTGTCCACGTCGAGCCCACCGCCGTCAGACAGCAGCGGCTGCGCCCAGAACGCGTGATCACCAATCGGCGAGATGACGTGCATGTCGACCTCGGCGCGTGGGTCGTCCCAGGTGAGGATGGCGCGCAGCTTGGCCGACGTCTTGGTGGTGTCGGCCTCGTAAAACTGCAGGCGCTGGCGCGACTGGCCGTCGGGGCTGACGATCTCCACGCTGTTCGAGCCCGGGCCGAATGCCCACGGGCGTGCGAAGCGGCCTTCGCCGTCGCCATACAGCGGCATGGCGTTACCGTTGACGACCAGCACCGGCGGACGGCGCTGCTTGCCGGCGGCACGAATACGCCCGGCGATGAGCGTGCGGTACTTCTGCGCACCGCGATCCACCGGCGGTTTCGGGTACGCGGCGGTGTACTGCTCCAGTTCGTTGGTCAGCTTGCTGTTGCGCCAGCCGCCGATCGGGCCCTCCAGATCAGCCACCGGCTCAGCCAACACCGATGCGCCAAGCAGCAAAGCGACCGCCCCCAACCCCAAGCGCGTCATCCCACTTTTCACAGCAAACCCTCCCCTCGGATCAGGCGACGCGCCATCGCCTCGACAAACTGTTCGTCCTGGCCGCGCGGGTGTCGCGCAAACGCCAGGTGCAGATATTCGTGCGTCAGCGCGATGCGGTCCTCCTCGGTGGCAAGCCGATGGACGTAAAGCCGGTTACGGCGCGCATCGGCGTACGGTCGGCCCTCGTGCACGACACATACAGCGGGCAGTGGCGGCGCTTCGTAACCGGGCTCTGCGGCCAGGCGCGCCGACCAACCCGATGCGCGCGCCTGCAACCACTGCTGCGCGCCCGCCACCGGCGAGCAATCCCCCGCCACCGGGCTCTGGAACGACGTGAGCGTCGCCTGCGGCCACCACTGCGCGAGGATGGCGTCGAACCCCTGGCCGCGCTGGGCGGCGGCACGCGCGGCGGTCCAACTCATCTGGCCGCGCGCGCTGATGGTGCTGTGGTACTGCACGGCTTGGCCGGTCAGCACCAGCGTGTCGGTAAATTCTGCCGCGTTGCGCGCACCGGCCAGCGGCGGGCGCGGCAGCACGCGCTGCGTGCGCGAACTGTCGGCGATGCGGTAGCAGCCCTTGTCGCGCGACGCGTGTTGCACAAGGTAGCTACGCGCAGCCACGGCCAGCGCGCGGGCAGCTTGCGGCTCGGCGAGTTCGCCTTCGCGCTCGACCACGCGCGCCACGTAGTCGTTCATGCCCAGGCGGCCAATGATGACGGGCGTGTTGTTCTGGCGCGCAAGCGTCAACTCGCCCTTGCTCTCGATCGGCAGTGTGTTGCCGTTGACGAAACGCACGGCGTAGCGGCCCTCCAGGCGCCCGGGAGCGACCGGTTTGCCGCTGGCGTCGCGCACTTCGCGGATGGGATAGCGCGCGAAGAAATCCACCGCGACGCAGGCATCGTCGTCGGGCACGGGCGTCTGTTCGATCAGCGGGGTGAGGCGCGGTGCGACGGCGGCCAGCACTTGGTTGCTCGAGCCGGCGCCGCCCAGCCAGACGGGCGTGCCATCGGCCAGCCAGCCAGCCGCACCACCGATGGACGCCCCAGGGCGCTGCGGGTCGGGCATCGTCCAGGTCTTGGCGCGCAGCAGGCCGCCGAAGTCCGACACCGTCCCTTCGCCGCGCCCGACGGTCAGCACAGAAATGAGCGTTTGCGCGGCGGTCTCACGGCCATCAGCGGGAACGGTGCGCAGCGCGGTGAGCAGATCCATGACAGGAACGCGGTGCGTCGGCTGCATGGCGCGCAGGTCGCGCAGCCACGTGGGCGATCCGGCCTGCTGCCAGAAACGGCGCCAATCTGCGCGGTCCAAACCGAGGCGTACGGGCTCGAAATAGCGGCCGCACGATTGGATGAGCGCACGTTCGCGGTCAATGCTATTGCCTGCGGTGCAGCAGTAGACCTCTTCAGCGTCATTGCCGTGGCATGTGTAATCGGGCGTGCTGATGCGGCGCGAGACAAGGTAGCTGTAGACGAAGAGCTTCCAGACGCTGCCGAGCGGTGTTTGGGTGTCGTGCTGCAGCGCAGTGGCTTGCGGCATGCCGGCGGCGGGATCGGCACTGAACTGCCAGAGCTTGGCCTCGTCACCTTGCAACGCGGCGTAGCGGAGCGGCTCGACACCCGGCGCGGCGATGGGGCGCTCGGCATGCCCAACAAACGCGAGTGTGCCGGCAGCCCAGAGCAAGCCGGTCAGTACACCACGCGCAAGCAGGCGGGAACGCATCGCCAGATCACTCCACCTTGAACGGATAGCTGGCCGTCTTGCCGTCCCCCTGGAACGCCTTGGCTTCCGGCTGGTACATGCGGAAGTAGCGCACCGGCGGCAGCGCAAAGCGGCCTGGCAGCGAGAAGCGCACGAGCTGGCGCAGCACGGTCGGACGCTCCAGCGCGGGCACCGGCTGGTTGTACGAGAGCTGCCCCATTTCGTAAGCCGCCTTGCGCTCGAATGCCTGCGCGCCGTTGCCTTCGTTCGGCTCGCCCTTCAGGCCGTCGATCCGGATGCCCCAGGTGGTGGCTTCCACTTCGGCGCCCGGCGGCAGCGGCACTTCGACCAGGCCGTAGCGATACGTGCCTTGGCGCGGCGTCAACACAACTTCGTCGACGTAGAGTGCATTGCTGTCAAGCGTGTCGCCCGGCTTGACCGGCTTGACCGTGAAGGCGATGCCGCTACTGTTGGCATCGGCCGTCGGCTGCTTGGGCGCCTTCGGGTCCGGCTTGGCCGGCGTCGAATCGATCGGTTCCAGGCGGTACAGCTTGCGCTCCACCGTGATCGGCAGCTTGGAAGCCTCTGCCGCACGGCTGCGGTACGAGACGATGGCCGATTGCATGGTCACGTCGGTCGGTGCGGTCGTCAGGTCCAGCGCGGCGGGCACTTGCGCGCCCGTCCAGCGCCATGTCGGCACGCCCACCGGTGAACGCGTCGCCTGCCAGCCGCCCGCCGAAACAGCCGGCTGGATCGTGGCAACGCTTGCGCCTTGCAGGCCGCCCAGGCCCTTCTGCAGCCAGACCAGCGCAACGGCGCGGTCCATCGTCGGCATGGCGGCGCTGGCGCGGGCCAGCAGCGGTGCCGGGTCTGCCGCCGAACGGCCACCACCCATCAGCAGCAGGCTCTGCACCAGCGGCGAATTGTCGGCGGCGAGCGCATTGCGCGCGGCGATATCAGCCGAGACCAGCGCTTCCGGCACCGGCTGGCCGGTCTGACGCATCAGTTGCGCCGTCAGCACCGTCGCCACCTGGCGGCCGCGCGTGGAATCCGGCGCGACGAAGATCAAGCTATCGCCCGCGGCAGCTTCGGCATCCGCCGGGGCCTTCGCGTTGCGAGCAAGCTCGTTGGCCACGCCCGACAGCGGCGTCGCTACCGGCAGGCCCATCTCGTTGGCAAACCACAGCGCCAGCGCGCGGTGCAGCAGCGGCTCGTTCTGGCTGGTGCGCTTGTAGGCTTCGAGCACCTGCTTCCAGTTGTCTGCCGGCAGGCTGATGCCGACCGAGCGGCTGGCGAGCCAATCCGCGTAATAGGCGTACGACGTGATCAGCGCGCTGCTGGTGGTCAGCTCGCCCCACCAGCCGAAGGTGCCGTTGGTGCCGGCCAGCAAGGCCAGACGCTGACGCTGCGTGCGCAGCAGCGCGTCAACGCCTTGCGTACCCGCCGGGCCGCCATCACCCAGGCGCGTGCCAGTGGCGGCCAGACTCTGCTGGGCGAGTGCCAGCGGAATCAGACGGCTGGCAGTTTGCTCGGCGCAACCGTACGGGTACTCGATCAGGTCATCGGCCACGCGGGCGAACTGGCTGGCCGTATTACCGACCACGCGCAGGCGCACGTCGCGGGCATCGGCAGGCAAACCAAGCGGCAAGCGCGTGCCTTGCAGCTGCGTGAGCGGGACGACGTTTTCGCGGTCCGCGAGCCAACCGGTGGCATCCAGCTTGAGCGTGGTCTGCAGGCGGTCCGACACCGCATCCCCCTGCTTCAGCTCGGCATTGATGACACCCGCCTGCAACGCGGTGACCGGCGCGCGCAGGTAGTTGGCGCCGCGCTTGAGCGTCACGCGCTGGTTGATGTTCAGGCCGGCGCCCGAGACGATCCAGTCGGCGGTGATGTCCTTGTCAGTCTGGTTGAAGGCGACCATGTCCAGGCGCGGCTGATCAGTCTCGCGGAAGCGCTGCGGGCCGGTCCACTTCAGGTACAGCGGCTTGTCGGAGCGGATGCTCGCGGTACGCTGACCGACGATGCCGTCCGATGCGCCCGTCGTCGACACTGCGCGCACGGTGATGCGCCAGCGCGCCAGCGAATCCGGCATCTTGAACGTCATGCGCGCGCGGCCATCGGCGCCGGTCTGCAGGTTGGCAACCCAAGCGGCGGTGTCCTGCTCATCGCGGCGCGGGCGCTCCAGCACCTTCACGCCGCGCTCGTTGTGGCGGCCGTAGGTGCCGCCCGGCTTGCCCGGCAGCGACGCGAGCGCCAGGTCGTAGCTGATGAAGCTCTGGCTCGACGTGGTGCGCACGCTGTTGCGGCGCGGGTGATAGAAGAAATCGACGATGCTGGGGGCCACTTCAGGTTGCAGCACGTAGATCATCTCGTCGACCACCGACATGGTCAGGTTGGCCGGCACGGGCTTGCCTGCCAGCGCGCTGGTCAGGTCCAGCGTGACGGTCTCGCCCGGCGTGTACACGGCCTTGTCGGCATGCACGGTCAGGTCCAGCGTCGGCTGCGTGACGACGATGCCGGCGTTCTGGAACACCATGTCGCCGTCGCGCACGTACAGCACGGAGAACGTCATGTTCGGCGCAAAGTCGGCACCAATCTTGATGCGCGCACGGTACTGCGTGGGCGTGACCTTTTTCAGGCTGAGCCAGTCGCCAGGGCAGGAGAGCAGCCCATGGCGCTCGACCTTGTCGCGCTCCAGCGTGAGCAGCGCGTCGTCCACCGGCTGCGGGAAGGTGATCAGCGCCTCGGCCGTGTCGCCAATCTGGTAACGATCGCGGTCGAACACCATTTCGATGTTGCCTGGCACGGTCTGCACGCCGTCGCCGGCCACCCAGTGGCTGGCGGCTGCGAGCAGGTTGCCAGCGGCATCACGCACCGACAGCGTGTACGAACCCGGCTGGTCGAACTTGACCGGGAAGGTGGCGTTGCCCTTGGCGTCCGGGGCCAGCGTGCCTTCGGTGCGCGCGCGCGTTTCCAGACGCACGAGATCCCACTTGGCTGGCGGTGCCGAGGCCTCGCTTGCACCACCCGCAACCGGCATCGGCATGAGCGTGAAGGACACGTTCTGCCCCGGCGTCGTGAAGTTCGACGTGGTCGACAGCTTGTACGGCGTGGCACCACGCGCGATCAGCAGTTCACGCGTGACTTTCACGCGGTAGGCCGCGCCGTCATTGGCGAACACCGTGACCACGTAGCGGCTCGGCTCCTTGGCGGCGGGCAGCTCCAGCTTGGCATTGCCGTCACCGTCGGTGGTCAGTTCCTGCTGCTCCAGCTTGACGGGGAACAGGCCTGCGTAGCGCAGCTCGCCCTCCACCATCGTCACCTGCTGCGCGCGCAGGCTGACCGACACCTTGCCGTTCTTGACCGGCTTGCCGTCCGGATAGCGCAGGCTGATCTTGCCCTTGACCGCCTCGCCCGTGCCGTAGCTGGCCTTATCCAGCGAGAGGTTCACGTCAAAGTGCGGCTTGATGTATTCGGCCACGCGGAAGGCGCCACCGTAGGTGCCGCCGTTGTAGTCGAAGCGCAGCGAGTAGCCGCCGGCCAGTGCGTTGGACGGCAGCGTAAAGCGCGCGTCGGCACCGGTCTCGCCAGCCAGGCGCGTGGCGGACGTGGCCACCGGTGCGCCGTTCGGGTCGAGCACCTGCAGCTTGATATCGCCGGCAGCGGGCACGGTCGATTCGGTCGCGTTCTTGAAGTTGCGGCCGATGAACTTGACGCGCACGTCATCGCCCGGGCGATACAGCGGACGATCGGTAAAGGCGTACAACTTGGTGTTGTAGATCTCGCTGTCGTAATAGAAATTCTCGGAGATGAACACGCCGCCCGCGCGATCGTTGCCGATCACGTAGCTGCGTTCGGGCGAGACGTGGCGCAGGTCGGCGGTGCCATCCGCCTCGGTGGTGCCGGAAGCGAGTACGCCCACGCCGTCGGTCCAGCTCACGGACGACCCGCTCACCGGTTTGCCGCTCTTGCGCTCGGCCGTCCACACCATCATCCCTTGCGAGGTGCCCTTGGTCACGGCCACGGTGTCCGACACGAACAGCAGCGTGTGCGCACGGTACGCGCCAATCACCGCTTCCACGATGTACAAACCCGCCGGCAGCTTGCCGACCGGGATCATCACGTTGCCGGCGTTCTGCGGCATCCACTCGCTGCTGCTGCCTTCGAGCTTCACGTCCTTGGGCGGCGCGATCGGCTTGGCATCCCAGATCGGGTAACGGAAGCGGCCGAGCAGTTCGTAGCCCTTGAGCGGCGCGTACTGCGGGTTGTTCGAGAAGCGCGTGGGCGCGGTCATCTGGTCACCCATGCTGAACTGCGGCGCGGTCTCGACGGCCTTGCTGCGCGTGGCGAACGACAGCACGCGCTGCCACGCACGGCGGGCCTGGCGCGTCCAGTTGTCCCACAGATACGCCAGCGTGTTGGCCAGGCCTTCGCCGGTGTAGTTGGCCTTGACGTCGATGCGGTGCAGGTTCTTCTGCGCCTTCAGGAATTCGAGCGGCTGCGGCACGCGGTAGACGAGGATGTCGGCGCCGCCGTAGCGGGAAAGTTCGTCCTTGTACTCACGGCCCGGTGCTTCCAGGCGCACCATCGCTTCCTGGTCAGTGCCGTAGCTGGCGTCCGATAGCAGGAAGAACGGCTGGCCCTTGAACGGCTCATAGCCGCTGCCGGGCACGTCGGCGAGTGTGGGGTTCGGTTTCTCGGGCGCGTCGGCCGCATGAGCGTGGCCAACGAACGCCAGCACCGTCAGGCAAACGGCGGCAACGAGATTGAACGACATGAATGACCATCCGCGGTGGCGCATGCGTTTTTCTACCGTGTCAAAAAGGCCAGACGAAACACGCCGATGAAGTTGGGGTTGCCGCTCTGCGGCTGCCAGCGCGAGTCTTTCCATTGCATCAGTTCAGAGACCGGGACCGCGCGCAAACCGTTGTCGGTGCGGGTGACGGTGCCGGTGTGGTAAGCGATGTAGCGATCCATCCAGATCATCAGATGCTGGTCGTCGCCTTGATCGAAGAAGAGCAGATCGCCGGGGAGCGCCTGATTCACATCCTTGGCGATGAAGCGGCTGTTCTGCTGGATGAGCCCAAGCGCCGAGACGTATGCGCCGGTGCTGCCATCAAATCGCGCCCAACGCTGCGTGAGCGTGCGCTGGGCAAGCGTGAGGCTCAGCTCGGGCGGCAGTTGGCGCGCGGATTCCGCATCGCGCATGCCGTTGGCGCGCAGCCAGCGGGCGTCATGCGTGCGCAGCGCTTCGCTGGCTGCAAAGCGCACGAGGCCGGCGCAGTCACGATGCGTCCAACGCGGCGTCGGGCCTTGTCGAAGCTGCTCGTTGACGATGCGCACGAACCACGCGCGGAACACGCTGGATTGCTCCGGGGAGAGCGCATCAGCGTCCGCCGGCGCGGCATCGGCCCAGCCGGACAACGCATGCACCGACGGAGCGAGCAGGCAGGCGCCCGCCGCCGTCAACCAACGGCGGCGGTTCAGCGCGGCAAGGGTGTGAGCGCCCCTCGGGCCGCGCAGCGTCATTGCGTGCGGGTGTTGTCTGCGGGGACGGAGGCAGTGGCCTCAATGGACGCCGCAGGTGCCGGGGCATCGGCGGCCGGCGGTGTCCCGTCGCCACCGGCCGGCAGACCACGCCCGCTGGAGAGCCACGTCACCGGCACCCAACCGCGCGAGGACGGCACGCCGCCATCCAGCGCCAACGACACCGGTGCATAGCGCGACAGCGCCTTGAGCTTCGGGAACAGGTGTGTCTGCGCGGCATTCAGAAACACGGCTTCCTGATCGGCAGGCAACGCAGCGCCGGCTTCGCGGCGCACAAGCGGCGCGAGCGATGCGGGCGTCATCGTCAACACGATGCGCTCGGCCTTGTCGCGCGGCAGGGTATCCGCCACCGCCGGGAAGCGCTTGGCGAGCACGGCCAGTGCGTCGTCGACGAGGCGAGCGTCCGGCGAGAACACCACCACATCCCCCGCAATCGCCAGCGTGACCGGGAAGTAGCGGTCTGACGAGAGTTGCGCCGCAAACGGCGCCTCGGCCGACAGCGCGGTGCCGTAGCGCGCGCTGACCGGGCGCTGCCACAGCGTGGCATTGGCGGGGCCCGAGCGCGTTGTCACCGGCAGGCGCTTGTAGGGGCCGGACTTGTCATCGACCTGCGCCTTGGCTTCGTGCGAACCGATGATCTGACCGAACAGCGCAGCCAGCGCCGGCTTGACCGCCTCCGCCTGCGAGGCCGACGACAGCTTCGCCACGAACAGCGGCGCCACCAGCGACGACTTGCCATACCAGCACGCAGCAGCCGGGCCGGCAAACGCGTCGCCAACATGGGCCGCGGCTTCGCTGACGTCTTTAGCGTCGCCCGCCACAGAGCGCAGCAGCGCGCCGGCGGCCTTCCAGTCGACAGGCAGCGTGGCGCAGGCGGCCGGGTCGGACGGCAATGCGCGCCACAGGCCGGCGTTGTCCCACTTCCCGGTCAGGTGGCTCGGGTCGATGAGCGCGGCGCTCTGCCAGCCGTTGCCGGCGCCATCACCCTTGCCCGCGCCAAAGTCGAAGCGCAGCGCCTCGATGCCGGGGAAGTACTGCTGATAGCCGAACGACAGATAGTTGGCGCTCACCACGATGTGGTGACCCGTCGGCTCCTGCGCAGGTAGCGCGTACGCCGTGCCCTGCACGTTGCGCTTGCCGGTGTCGTCCGACAACAGTGCGGCCAGTGCACTCGCCTGCTTGGAAATCGGCTTGCCGTCCTTGTCCAGCAGGATGCCCGGCTCGGACAGCGCGATCAGCCGGTCGCCCTTGCTGGCAATCAGGATCGAGCGCGTGCCCGACAGCTTGAGCGCATAGACCGGCGCGCTGGAATCGCCCAGCGCATCGGCGACCTTGCTGAGTTGCGTATCGCTCGCAGCCACCGTAGCGACGGCTTCCAGCGCCTTCGCCAAACCGTTGCGCTGCATCGAGAGCACCCAGTAGCGCAGCTTGTCGTCCGGGCCGCGCCACAGCATCACGCGGGCGGGCTCGTCAAACACATGCTTGAGCACCGTCTCGGCCAGGTCGAGCTTCTGCTCGTAGGCCAGGCGGCGCAGCGCACCAGCCACCCCGAGGCGATCTTCGTTGCCCTCGTAATAAGCGACGAAATCTTCGGTCAGCACGTCGCGCAGCAAGGGCACGCGCAGCACGTCGCGCGGCAGTTGCGACAGGCTTTGGCTGTCGATCAGAGCATCGGGGTAAGTCAGGTCCAGTTGGACCTGGCGGGCATGCAGCGCGCGTGTGCGGCCAAACGGGTGCCACGGGTGCCAGACCATCTGAACCACTGCCGCGCCGGCAACAGCCAGAGCGGCCGCACCAACGGCGATCTGCTTGCGTGTGAGCTTCATGGAGAAATCGTCGGCAAGACTGGAAGGAGGCCGGCGACTTGCAGAAATGCCGGTCTATGACCGCGAGATCATATCGGCTGGCATGTTAAGGCGGGTTAACGTTTGGAGAAAATCAGAATCGGGCGACGCCGGTGTTGTCAGGCGTCTGCACGCGACGCGCAGACAAAAAAAGCCCGGCACATGGCCGGGCTTTGATGGTGTTGCCAGGGTTCGCTTACGCGTCGCCTTCTTGCTGAACCGCAGGCGTTTCGAAGATCGAAGCGGCTTCTTCTTCGGCAATCGCCGCAGCGCGGTCGCGGTCGGCCACTTCCTTCGCCTTGCGGGCGCGGTGGTAAGCCAAGCCGGTACCGGCCGGGATCAGACGGCCGACGATGACGTTTTCCTTCAGACCACGCAGGTCATCGACCTTGCCCATGATGGCGGCTTCGGTCAGCACGCGCGTGGTTTCCTGGAACGACGCCGCCGAGATGAAGCTGTCGGTCGACAACGATGCCTTGGTAATACCCAGCAGCAGGTTCTCGTAGGTCGCCGGACGCTTGCCCAGCGCGATCACCTTGTCGTTCTCGTCGAGCAGGTCCGAGCGCTCCACCTGTTCACCCGGAATGAAGCGGGTGTCGCCCGTATCGACGATCTGCACGCGGCGCAGCATCTGACGAACAATCACTTCGATGTGCTTGTCGTTGATCTTCACGCCCTGCAGACGATACACGTCCTGTACTTCGTCGACGATGTACGTTGCCAGCTCTTCCACGCCCTTCAGACGCAGGATGTCGTGCGGGTCGGCCGGGCCTTCGACGATCATCTCGCCCTTGTTGACCACCTGGCCGTCGTGCACCAGCACCTGCTTTTCCTTGGCGATCAGGAACTCGTGGGCGATGCCGTCGAGGTCCGTGATCACCAGGCGCTGCTTGCCCTTGGTGTCCTTACCGAACGAAGTCGTGCCGGTGACTTCCGCCAGAATGCCGGCGTCCTTCGGCGAACGCGCTTCGAACAGCTCGGCCACGCGCGGCAGACCACCGGTAATGTCACGCGTCTTCTGCGATTCGGTCGGGATACGTGCAAGCACTTCACCGACCTGCGCCTGCTGGCCGTCCTTCACGGTGATCAGTGCGCCCACCTGGAAGCCGATGGTCACGGAGTGGTCCGTGCCCGGGATCTTCACTTCGGCGCCCGACGAGTCGAGCAGCTTCACCTGCGGACGGATGCCCTTCGTGGCAGCAGTGCGGCGCTTGGCATCGATCACCACCAGCGTCGACAGACCGGTCACTTCGTCCATCTGCTTGGCGACGGTCACGCCCTCTTCGACGTTCTCGAACTTGATCGTGCCCGAGTACTCCGAAATGATCGGACGCGTCAGCGGATCCCACGTGGCGAGCTGCGTGCCGGCCTTGATGGACTGGCCATCCTTGACCAGCAGCGTCGCGCCGTAGACGATCTTGTGGCGCTCACGCTCACGGCCGTGGTCGTCGGTGATCAGCGCTTCGCCCGAACGCGAGATGACGATCTGCTCGCCCTTCGCGTTGGTGACGTACCGCATGGTCGCCGTGAAACGCACGGTACCGGTCGCCTTCGCTTCCACGCTCGATGCCACTGCCGCACGCGATGCCGCACCACCGATGTGGAACGTACGCATCGTCAGCTGCGTGCCCGGCTCGCCAATCGACTGGGCAGCGATCACACCCACTGCTTCACCCGAGTTGACCAGCACACCGCGGCCGAGGTCGCGGCCGTAGCACTTGGCACACAGGCCGTAGCGCGTGTCGCAAGACAGCGGCGTGCGGACCTTGACTTCGTCCACGCCCAGCGCGTCGACCAGATCCACCAGGTCTTCGTCGAGCAGCGTGCCGGCTTCGATCGCGGTTTCCTGCGTTTCCGGGTTCACCACGTCGTTGACGACCACGCGGCCCAGGATACGGTCGCGCAGGGCTTCGATCACTTCACCGCCCTCGACCAGGGCCTTCATGGCCACGCCGTTGGAGGTGCCGCAATCGTCTTCCACCACCACCAGATCCTGCGTCACGTCGACCAGACGACGGGTCAGGTAACCCGAGTTTGCGGTCTTCAGTGCCGTATCAGCCAAACCCTTACGTGCACCATGGGTCGAGATGAAGTACTGCAGAACGTTCAGGCCTTCGCGGAAGTTCGCGGTAATCGGCGTCTCAATAATCGAGCCGTCCGGCTTGGCCATCAGGCCACGCATACCGGCGAGCTGACGGATCTGCGCGGCGGAACCCCGTGCGCCCGAGTCGGCCATCATGTAGATGGAGTTGAACGACTCTTGCTTCACGGTCTTGCCTTCGCGGTCGACCACGTCTTCGGTCTGGAGCTGCTCCATCATCGCCTTGCCCACCTGGTCGCCAGCGGCGCCCCAGATGTCCACGACGTTGTTGTAACGCTCCTGGTCCGTCACCAGACCCGACATGTACTGCTTGTCGTATTCCTTCACCTTGGCGGCAGCGTCGGAGATGATCTTCTCCTTGGCCGGCGGCACCAGCATGTCGTCGATGGCGATCGAGATACCGGCGCGCGTTGCCAGTCGGAAACCCGACTGCAGCAGCTTGTCAGCGAAGATGACCGTCTCGCGCAGACCGCACTTGCGGAACGCCGTGTTGATCAGGCGCGAGATTTCCTTCTTCTTCAGCGGCTTGTTCAGCACCGAGAACGGCAGCCCCTTCGGCAGAATTTCCGACAGGATCGCGCGGCCGACCGTGGTGGCCTGCAGCGTGATCTTCGGTGCGAAGCGGGCGTCGCCATCGGCTTCCGGGTTCACCAGGTCGTACTCGGTGATCCGCACATTCACGCGCGAAGCCAGTTCAACTTCCTTGTTCTCGTAGGCGCGGATCACTTCCGAGATGTCGGCGAACGTCATGCCTTCACCGCGGCCGTTGATCTTGTCGCGGGTCGTGTAGTACAGACCCAGCACCACGTCTTGCGACGGCACGATCGACGGGTCGCCGTTGGCCGGGAACAGCACGTTGTTCGACGCCAGCATCAGCGTGCGCGCTTCCATCTGCGCTTCGAGCGACAGCGGAACGTGAACAGCCATCTGGTCACCGTCGAAGTCGGCGTTGAACGCCGCGCAAACCAGCGGGTGCAGCTGGATGGCCTTGCCTTCGATCAGCACCGGCTCGAACGCCTGGATACCCAGACGGTGCAGCGTCGGCGCACGGTTCAGCATCACCGGGTGTTCGCGGATCACCTCTTCGAGGATGTCCCACACCACCGGCGTCTGGCTTTCCACTTCCTTCTTCGCCGCCTTGATCGTGGTGGCGATGCCCATCGTTTCCAGCTTGTGGAAGATGAACGGCTTGAAGAGTTCGAGCGCCATCAGCTTGGGCAGGCCGCACTGATGCAGCTTGAGCGTCGGGCCCACCACGATGACCGAACGGCCCGAGTAGTCCACGCGCTTGCCCAGCAGGTTCTGACGGAAACGGCCGCCCTTACCCTTGATCATTTCAGCCAGCGACTTCAGCGGACGCTTGTTGGCGCCAGTCATCGCCTTGCCGCGACGGCCGTTGTCCAGCAGCGAATCCACCGCTTCCTGCAGCATGCGCTTTTCGTTGCGCACGATGATCTCCGGCGCCTTCAGCTCGAGCAGACGCTTCAGACGGTTGTTCCGGTTGATCACGCGGCGATACAGGTCGTTCAGGTCCGACGTGGCGAAACGGCCGCCGTCCAGCGGCACCAGCGGACGCAGCTCGGGCGGCAGCACCGGCAGCACTTCGAGAATCATCCAGTCCGGCTTGATGCCCGAACGCTGGAATGCCTCGAGCACCTTCAGGCGCTTGGCGAACTTCTTGATCTTGGCTTCCGAGCCGGTAGCTTGCAGCTCGGCGCGGATCGTCTCGATCTGCTTCTCGATGTCGATGCCGCGCAGCAGCTCGCGAATGCCTTCGGCGCCCATCATCGCGACGAATTCACCCTCGCCGTACTCGTCGCACTTGGCCAGGTAGTCGTCTTCCGACATGATCTGGCTCTTCTTGAGCGCGGTCATGCCCGGCTCAACCACGACGAATGCTTCGAAGTACAGCACGCGCTCGATGTCGCGCAGCGTCATGTCGAGCACCATGCCCAGACGCGACGGCAGCGACTTCAGGAACCAGATGTGCGCGGTCGGCGCAGCCAGTTCAATGTGGCCCATGCGCTCGCGGCGCACCTTGGCCAGCGTCACTTCAACGCCGCACTTCTCGCAGATCACGCCACGGTGCTTCAGGCGCTTGTACTTGCCGCACAGGCACTCGTAGTCCTTGATCGGGCCAAAGATCTTGGCGCAGAACAGACCGTCACGCTCGGGCTTGAACGTACGGTAGTTGATGGTCTCGGGTTTCTTGACTTCACCAAACGACCACGAACGGATTTTCTCAGGCGACGCGAGGCCGATCTTGATCGCGTCAAACTGCTCTTCTTGCTGTACCTGACGGAATAGGTCGAGCAATGCTTTCATTCCAAACTCCTTGAGTTTGAGGCTGGCGTCTTGGTGTAACCCAAGGCGCCGACCCTAAATCTTCGTCAATGGCTGCTGTTACCAGGGCGTGGCAGACCGGGAAACCCGTGCTGCCACGCCCTCACCGCATCGGCGCTTAGTTGCGCTCGAGGTCGATGTCGATACCCAGCGAGCGGATTTCCTTCACCAGCACGTTGAACGACTCCGGCATGCCGGCATCGATCGAGTGCTCACCCTTGACGATGTTCTCGTACACCTTGGTCCGGCCGTTCACGTCATCGGACTTCACGGTCAGCATTTCCTGCAGCACGTAGGACGCGCCGTACGCTTCGAGTGCCCACACTTCCATTTCACCGAAACGCTGGCCACCGAACTGAGCCTTACCGCCCAGCGGCTGCTGCGTCACCAGCGAGTACGGACCGGTCGAACGCGCGTGCATCTTGTCGTCGACCAAGTGGTGCAGCTTCAGCATGTGCATCACGCCCAACGTGACCGGACGCTCGAAGGCTTCACCGGTGCGGCCGTCAAACAGCGTGACCTGTTGCTTGGAAGCAGTCAGGCCCTTTTCCTTCGCGATGTCTGCCGGATAAGCGAGGTCCAGCATGCGACGGATTTCGTCCTCATGCGCACCATCGAACACCGGCGTCGCGAACGGCACGCCCTTCTTCAGGTTCTCGGCCAACTCCAGCACTTCAGCGTCGGACAGGCTGTCCAGGTCTTCAACCTTGCCGCTTTCGTTGTAGATCTGACCCAGCAGCTTGCGCACTTCGGCTGCCTTCGCTTGCGCCTTGAGCATGTTGCCGATGCGCTCGCCCAGACCGCGCGCGGCCCAGCCCAGGTGCGTTTCGAGAATCTGACCCACGTTCATCCGCGAAGGCACGCCCAGCGGGTTCAGCACGATGTCGGCAGGTGTGCCGTCGGCCATGTAGGGCATGTCTTCGATCGGGGTGATCTTCGACACAACACCCTTATTACCGTGACGACCGGCCATCTTGTCGCCAGGCTGCAGGCGACGCTTCACAGCCAGGTACACCTTGACCATCTTGATCACGCCCGGCGGCAGTTCGTCGCCTTGCGTGAGCTTCTTGCGCTTCTCTTCGAACGCAAGGTCGAAGTCGTGGCGCTTCTGCTCGATGGCAACCTTCACGGCTTCCAGTTGCAGTGCCACTTCGTCTTCCGCCGGGCGGATGTCGAACCAGTGCCACTTGTCCAGATCGGCCAGGTATTCCTTCGTGAGCGCAGCGCCCTTGGCCAGCTTCTTCGGACCGCCGTTGGCAATCTTGCCCACCAGCAGACGCTCCAGACGCTGGAAGGCGTCGCCTTCCACGATACGCAGCTGGTCGTTCAGGTCCAGGCGATAACGCTTCAGTTCTTCGTCGATGATCGACTGGGCGCGCTTGTCTCGCACCACGCCTTCACGCGTGAAGACCTGCACGTCGATCACGGTGCCACTCATGCCCGAAGGCACACGCAGCGAGGTGTCCTTCACGTCGGACGCCTTCTCACCGAAGATCGCACGCAGCAGCTTCTCTTCCGGCGTCAGCTGGGTCTCGCCCTTGGGCGTGACCTTGCCGACCATCACGTCGCCAGCCTCAACTTCTGCGCCGATGTACGTGATGCCCGATTCGTCCAGGCGAGCCAGTTGGGCTTCAGCCAGGTTCGAGATGTCGCGCGTGATTTCCTCCGGTCCGAGCTTGGTGTCGCGAGCCACGACCGACAGTTCCTCGATGTGGATCGAGGTGTAGCGGTCTTCAGCCACGACGCGCTCCGAGATCAGGATCGAATCCTCGAAGTTGTAGCCGTTCCAGGGCATGAACGCGACCAGCATGTTCTGGCCGAGCGCGAGCTCGCCCATGTCGGTCGAGGCGCCGTCAGCGATCACGTCGCCGCGGGCAACGATATCGCCCACCTTGACCATCGGACGCTGGTTGATGTTCGTGTTCTGGTTCGAACGCGTG
Organism: uncultured Ralstonia sp.; assembly: GCA_963512445.1. Classification (GTDB taxonomy): domain Bacteria; phylum Pseudomonadota; class Gammaproteobacteria; order Burkholderiales; family Burkholderiaceae; genus Ralstonia. The sequence continues at coordinate 6,627 of CAUPMS010000048.1, read as the reverse complement.
TACTTGATCAGGTTGTAGATATCGACACCGACTTCACCGGCAACAGCTTCGGCGTCGTTCACGCGGATCACCACGCGGTTCGCGTCAACGTAGTCAACCACGCCGCCACGGGTGGCCTGCACGGCCGTACCCGAGTCCACTGCCACGGTGCGCTCGACGCCGGTACCCACCAGCGGCTTGTCCGCACGCAGGCAAGGCACGGCCTGACGCTGCATGTTTGCGCCCATCAGTGCACGGTTTGCATCATCGTGCTCGAGGAACGGCACCAGCGAGGCTGCGGCCGACACGATCTGCGACGGCGCCACGTCGATGTACTGCACGCGGTCCGGCGTGACCATACGGGTTTCACGCTCGCTGCCTTCACGTGCGGAGACCAGCTCGTCAACCAGGTTGCCGGCTTCGTCCACCGTCGCGTTGGCCTGCGCCACCACGTACTTGCCTTCCTCGATGGCCGACAGGTAGTCGACCTGGTCGGTCAGCTTGCCGTTTTCAACCTTGCGGTACGGCGTCTCGAGGAAGCCGTAGTCGTTCAGCTGTGCGTACAGTGCCAGCGAGTTGATCAGACCAATGTTCGGACCTTCCGGCGTTTCGATCGGACACACGCGGCCATAGTGGGTCGGGTGCACGTCACGGACTTCAAAGCCCGCGCGCTCGCGCGTCAGGCCGCCCGGGCCCAGTGCCGAAATACGACGCTTGTGCGTGACTTCCGACAGCGGGTTGGTCTGGTCCATGAACTGCGACAGCTGCGACGAACCGAAGAACTCGCGAATCGCCGACGAAATCGGCTTCGAGTTGATCAGGTCGTGCGGCATCAGGTTTTCCGTCTCGGCCTGGCCCAGACGCTCCTTCACAGCACGCTCAACGCGCGACAGACCAGCTCGGAACTGGTTTTCCGCCAGTTCGCCGACGCAACGCACGCGACGGTTGCCGAGGTGGTCGATATCGTCCACTTCGCCCTTGCCGTTACGCAGGTTCACCAGCAGCTTGATGGTTTCGAGGATGTCGTCATCCGTGAGCACCATCGGGCCAGTGCCTTCCGAGCGATTCAGGCGGCTGTTGACCTTCATGCGGCCAACGCGCGACAAGTCGTACGAATCTTCGCTGTAGAACAGGCGCTGGAAGAGCGCTTCGACTGCGTCTTCGGTCGGCGGCTCGCCGGGGCGCATCATGCGGTAGATGGCGATACGCGCGGCGGTCTGGTCAGCCGTGTCGTCCGTGCGCAGCGTGGCCGACATGTACGGACCTTGATCCAGGTCGTTCGTGTACAGCGTCTGGATTTCCTTCACGCCGGCGTCGCGCAGCTTCTCGATCACGCCTTCGGTCAGTTCGTCGTTGGCGTTGGCCAGGACTTCACCGGTATCCGGATCGACGATGTTCTTCGCAAGCACGCGGCCCAGCAGATAGTCTTCCGGCACGCTGATCAGCTTGGTGCCGGCTCCATCCAGGTCACGGATGTGCTTGGCGTTGATGCGCTTGTCCTTCTCGACGACGACCTTGCCGTTCTTGTCAGAGATATCGAAGCGAGCGACTTCACCGCGCAGACGCTCGGGCACGAATTCCATCAGTGCGCCTTCGGTCTTGAGCGTGAAGTTGTCGAACACGAAGAAGTGCGCCAGGATCTGTTCCGGCGTCAGGCCGATCGACTTCAGCAGGATCGTCACCGGCATCTTGCGGCGGCGGTCAACGCGGAAGTACAGGATGTCCTTCGGGTCGAATTCGAAGTCCAGCCACGAGCCGCGGTAAGGGATGATGCGTGCGGAGAACAGCAGCTTGCCCGAGCTGTGCGTCTTGCCCTTGTCGTGCTCGAAGAACACACCAGGCGAACGATGCAGCTGGGACACGATCACACGTTCCGTACCGTTGATCACGAACGAGCCGGTGGAGGTCATGAGCGGAATCTCGCCCATGTAGACTTCCTGCTCCTTGATCTCCTTGACCTTGGTGGGGTTCTCGCGGTCGTTGATGATCAAGCGTACTTTTGCGCGCAGCGCCGAGTGGAAGGTCAGACCACGCTGCTGACATTCCTTGACGTCAAACGGCGGGTTGGACAGGTGGTACGACACGAACTCCATACGTGCCAGACCGTTGTGCGACACGATGGGGAAAATGGCGTTGAACGCCGCTTGCAGGCCTTCGGTCTTGCGTTGTGCAACAGGAGCGTTCTCCTGCAAGAACTGGGCATACGATTGAATCTGGGTGGCAAGCAGGAAGGGAACCTGATGAACCGTTGCGCGTTTCGCGAAACTCTTGCGAATACGCTTCTTCTCGGTAAAGCTGTACGCCATGGGATCTCCGAATCATCGCAAGTGCGCGCGACGGACTTAAGGCGATAAAGCACGCCTAGCACTTGAGGTGTTCAGCGACTGGTGACGGGATTTGGCGGTTGGCCGCTACCAACCTCTGGCTGACGGTACTGCGCGCGCCACCCGCACATGAGCCCATGGAGCCCATGCTACGGACGGGGGAGCACCCGACCAAACTTGCCTTCTGCAGTCGGTTCAGAAGACAAACATCAGCGGACTGCGAACTGCTTAGTGTGCCACTGATGTTTGGCCTCTGCTGGCCCTTGACTTGGCCTGCCGCCGGAAAACCCGGCAAAGAGACTTCAACAATACTTACAACGTGATTGCGGGATCGCTCAGCAACCGGTCCCACAAGCGCAAAAAGGCTGGCGCCGGGAAATCTCCCTTTGCCAGCCTCTATCGCGTACCGGGTACGGCACGCGAGACCTGCACTTACTTGGCTTCGGCTTCCGCGCCGGCTTCCACCAGCTTCTTCACCAGCTCGTCGGCGGTCTTCTTGTCGACGCCTTCCTTCACGGGCTTCGGTGCGCCATCGACCAGGTCCTTGGCTTCCTTCAGGCCCAGGCCGGTGATTTCACGCACGGCCTTGATGACGCCAACCTTGTTCGCGCCGGCGCTCTTCAGCGTCACGGTGAATTCGGTTTGCTCTTCAGCGGCAGCAGCGCCACCAGCAGCAGCCGGACCGGCCACGGCCACGGCAGCAGCCGACACGCCAAACTTCTCTTCGAACGCCTTGACCAGGTCGTTCAGTTCCATCACGGACATCGCGCCAACGGCTTCGAGGATGTCGTCTTTGGTGATTGCCATTTGAATAACTCCAGAATGTGATTCGGTATCGATCGTGCGATCTGTACGCGGTACTGCGGCTGATTAGGCCGCAGCAGCCTCGCCTTCGCCTTGCTTGGCAGCCAGGGCACCCAGGGCACGGGCAAAGCCCGACACCGGCGCCTGCATGACGAACAGCAGCTTGCTGAGCAGTTCTTCGCGGCTCGGGATCGTTGCCAGCGCCTTCACGGCGTCGACATCGAGAACCTTGCCATCGTACGAACCGGCGCGCAGCACCAGCTTGTCATTGCCCTTGGCGAAATCGTTCAGCACCTTGGCCGGCGCCACTGCATCTTCGGAAATACCGTAGATCAGCGGGCCAGTCAGTTGCTCGGCGAGTTCGGCAAACGGCGTGCCTTCAACAGCGCGGCGTGCCAGCGTGTTCTTCAGAACGCGCAGGTAGACGCCTTGCTGGCGCGCTTGCGCGCGCAGCTTGGTCAGATCGCCAACCGTGATACCGCGATATTCAGCAACGACGATGGTCGAGGCCTTGGCGACTTGCGCCGTTACCTCGGCCACGACGGCCTTCTTATCTTCGAGATTGAGTGCCACGGTTAAGCTCCAAAACGACTTTGGGTTCCACAGTCACTGCGGTCACCTCAGTCAGTCCAAAAGTACGGCGTCCGATTGGCACAAATCACTTCGGCAATACCAAAGTCACTTATTCCCTTCGGGGGCGCCATCTGCGTTGGCTAAGCACCGTCTCTGCTTCCAGAATGGGCTGCGATTAAGATGCCGGCTCCGAGGAGCCCTTCATCGCCAACGGTCTTTGATAACCAGCGGCGTCGGCCTGCTTACGCACACGTCTGCCACTGCCCAAAGTCCAGTCCCTCAAACTTCAAGGGCTCGCGTGGCCAAGGCCGCACGAAAGAAAACTGCTACCGCCGGGATGGTTATCGGGCCACCCAGCGCGAATAATCGGAAGCGATCAAGCAGCCAGGGTTGCCTGGTCAACGCGCACGCCGACACCCATCGTCGACGAGACGGCAACTTTACGCAGGTACACACCCTTGCTCGATGCCGGCTTGGCCTTGGTCAGTGCGTCGAGCAGTGCAGCCAAGTTGCTCTTCAGCGCTGCCGGCTCAAACGAGCGGCGGCCAATGGTGGCATGGATGATGCCGGCCTTGTCGACACGGAATTGCACCTGACCAGCCTTTGCGTTTTTCACAGCTGTGGCGACGTCCGGCGTCACGGTGCCGACCTTCGGGTTCGGCATCAGGCCGCGCGGGCCCAGGATCTGACCCAGCGTACCGACCACGCGCATCGTGTCCGGCGAAGCGATCACGACGTCGAAGTCCATCTTGCCGGCCTTGATCTGCTCGGCCAGGTCTTCCATGCCGACGATCTCAGCGCCAGCAGCCTTGGCTTGCTCAGCCTTGTCGCCCTGGGCGAACACGGCCACGCGCACCGACTTGCCGGTACCAGCAGGCAGCACCACCGAACCACGAACCACTTGGTCCGACTTCTTCGCATCGATGCCCAGTTGCACGGCCACGTCGATGGACTCATCGAACTTGGCGCTGGCGCACTCCTTGACAAGGCTCAGTGCTTCGTCGATCGGATAGAACTTGGTACGTTCGACCTTGGCCTTGTTCGCGGCCGCACGCTTCGAAATTTTTGCCATGATTACAGGCCCTCCACCGTGATACCCATCGAACGGGCGCTACCGGCGATCGTACGCACGGCGGCGTCCAGATCAGCTGCGGTAAGGTCTGCATTCTTCGCCTTGGCGATTTCTTCAGCCTGGGCGCGGGTGATCTTGCCGACCTTGTCGGTATGCGGCTTGGCGGAACCCTTCTGGATACCAGCGGCCTTCTTGATGAGCACGGTCGCCGGCGGCGACTTCATCACGAAGGTAAAGCTCTTGTCTGCGAAGGCGGTGATCACCACCGGCACCGGCAGGCCCGGTTCCATACCTTGAGTCTGCGCGTTGAACGCCTTGCAGAACTCCATGATGTTCAGACCACGCTGACCCAGGGCCGGGCCGACGGGCGGGGACGGATTTGCTTTACCAGCCGGAATTTGCAGCTTGATAAAGCCAATAATTTTCTTGGCCATCTTGACTCCAATCCGGATTGCCCAGTTCCAACAACCATGGCAATCCTGTTGAGTGGTAACGCATCAGCACAAGGCTGACGCTCCTCTGTCGACGCAGGCGTGCATTGAATTGCGCCGCCGTTGCCCGCCAAGTCCAGTGGACCGGGCGATTGGCGCAGTGGCTTTCACCACCGCACCCAATTTTTTAAACCTTCTCGACCTGGCCGAACTCGAGTTCGACCGGCGTCGCGCGTCCGAAGATCGTCACGGAAACGCGCAAACGCGATTTCTCGTAGTTCACTTCCTCGACGTTGCCGTTGAAGTCGGTGAACGGACCTTCCTTCACGCGCACCATTTCGCCCACTTCGAACAAAGTCTTGGGACGCGGCTTCTCGACCCCTTCCTGGATCTGAGCCATGATCTTGTCAACTTCGTTCTTCGAGATCGGCGACGGACGGTTACCCGTGCCACCGATAAAACCCGTCACCTTGGAAGTGTTCTTTACCAAGTGCCAGGTCTCGTCGGTCATTTCCATCTCGACAAAGACATAGCCGGGGAACAGGCGGCGCTCGGTCACGGTCTTGCGACCGCTCTTGCTTTCCATCACCTCTTCCGACGGCACCAGAATCTCGCCGAACAAATGTTGCAGACCTTCGCGCTCGATGCGCTCCTGCAGCGCGCGTTGCACGCTCTTTTCCATGCCCGAGTAGGCATGCACGACATACCAGCGCTTCTTCGAGGCCGGTGCGGACGAATCCGTGGACGTGTTGTTCGCTACGTTATCCGTCATGGCTTCACCCGATTATTTCCAGCCCAGCACGAGCGAGAAGATCACCCACTCGATGAGCTTGTCCGCAGACCACAAGAACAAGGCCATGATCACGACGAACGCGAAGACCAAGCCAGTCATCTGCCCTGCTTCCTTGCGCGTCGGCCATACGACCTTGCACACTTCGCGGTACGACTCGCGCGCGAATTCAATGAAGCCCTGCCCAGGTGCGGACACCAGTGCAACGCCTGCGCTCAGCACTAGCCCGCCGATCAGCGAGGCAGCACGGACATAGCTGGGCTGTTGCGCCAGCAGGTAAAAACCGATCACCCCAGCGAGCAGCAGCAGGAACGCCACGACCAGCAGCCACTTGCCGCTGGCGGTGTTAACGGTTTCGACGTTCGGATTGGCCATGTTTCCCAAACGAGACTAAGCCGCGTGGCGCGTTTTCCTGCGCGACGCGGCTGATGAATTGGCAGGGGCAGAGGGAATCGAACCCCCAACCTTCGGTTTTGGAGACCGACGCTCTGCCAGTTGAGCTATACCCCTAAAACAGCATTGGGGTTGCCATTTCGGTCAACCCCACTCTGGCACTTCACGTGCAGCCGGTTGGCAGCCGCACGGAAGAGTTACAGCACTTACTTGATGATCTTGGCGACGACGCCAGCACCAACGGTACGGCCGCCTTCACGG
>CAUPMS010000047.1:0-32905 GCA_963512445.1 uncultured Ralstonia sp. | reverse complement strand
AACTCCAACCCTAAAAACAAAAATGCCGTTCAGGTCTTAACTGAACGGCATTAGCGTAGAGCGGGCTTCTTCTGACTCGGGAGGTGAATCTCACTCCCACTCGATTGTCGCAGGCGGCTTGCCCGACACGTCATACACGACCCGGCTCAACCCGCGCACTTCATTGATGATGCGGTTCGACGCACGGCCCAGCAGCGTGTACGGCAGATGCGCCCAATGTGCGGTCATAAAGTCGGTGGTCTGCACTGCACGCAGTGCAGTCACGTAGTCGTACGTACGGCCATCGCCCATCACACCGACAGACTTGATCGGCAGGAACACCGCAAATGCTTGGCTCGTCAGGTCGTACCAGCTCTTACCAACATCAGCCTCACCGCATAGGCCGGCAGCCGCATCCTGCGCCGTCGCCTTCGTGCCGCGCAGTTCTTCGATGAAGATCGCATCCGCACGGCGCAGCAGATCAGCGTATTCACGCTTGACCTCACCCAGAATGCGCACGCCCAGGCCCGGACCCGGGAACGGGTGGCGATACACCATCTCGTGCGGCAGGCCGAGCGCCACGCCCAGCTCGCGCACTTCGTCCTTGAACAGGTCGCGCAGCGGTTCAAGCAGCTTCAGGCCCAGCGTTTCCGGCAGGCCGCCCACGTTGTGGTGGCTCTTGATGGTCGTCGCCTTCTTGGTCTTGGTGCCGCCCGACTCCACCACGTCCGGATAGATCGTGCCCTGCGCCAGCCACTTCGCGTTGCTCAGCTTCTTGGCTTCGGCCTGGAAGACTTCAACGAATTCGCGGCCGATGATCTTGCGCTTGGCTTCCGGGTCGGTCACGCCGGCCAGGTTGCCGAGGAACTGCTCGGAGGCATCCACATGCACGACCTTGGCGTGCAGGCGGCCCGCGAACATCTCCATCACCATCTTGCCTTCGTCCAGACGCAGCAAGCCGTGGTCGACGAACACGCAAGTGAGCTGGTCGCCAATGGCGCGGTGGATGAGCGCCGCCGCCACCGACGAATCCACACCGCCCGACAGGCCCAGGATCACCTCTTCATCGCCCACCTGCTCACGGATCGCCTTGACGGCTTCCTCGATGTGGTCGCGCATGACCCAGTCCGGCTTGGCACCGGCGATCTCCAGCACGAAGCGCTCAAGCAGCGCACGGCCTTGCACGGTGTGCGTGACTTCCGGGTGGAACTGCACGGCGTAGTAGCCGCGCGCCTCGTCAGCCATGCCGGCAACCGGGCAGCTCGGCGTCGAGGCCAGAAGTTTGAAGCCCGGCGGCAGCTCGGTGACCTTGTCACCGTGGCTCATCCACACCTTGAGCATGCCGTGGCCTTCCGGAGTGGCGAAGTCCTGGATGTCCTTGAGCAGGCGGGTGTGGCCGTGGGCGCGCACCTCCGCATAACCGAATTCGCGGTGGTCGCTCCACTCGACCTTGCCGCCCAGCTGCACGGCCATGGTCTGCATGCCGTAGCAGATGCCGAGCACCGGCACGCCCAGATCCCACACGGCCTGCGGCGCGCGCAGCTGGTGGTCTTCGTACGTGCTGGCATGGCTGCCAGACAGGATGATCGCCTTGGGCGCGAACTCACGCACGAAGGCATCAGACACGTCGTTCGGGTGGATTTCGCAGTAGACGTGGGCTTCACGCACGCGCCGCGCAATCAGTTGCGTGACCTGCGAGCCGAAATCAAGGATGAGGACTTTGTCGTGCATGTTGTGGAGGAATGGAATCGGCAATCGTGTCGACTTCAGTGCCGGGGCCGTAGCCCGGAGGCGGCATGTAGCCAGGTTCTTTGCGCTGCGCCCTTTCTGCACGCTCGCGTTCGCGAACAGCAGCGGCGTCTTCGCGGGCCTTCTGGGCACGCACGCGCTCATTGGTGCGCACACGGCGCGAGGCGGGAATCTGCACGGCCGAAAACGCCGCCAGCACAGCGGCAAACGTCGGCAGCCAGATGCGGCCCGCGCCTTCCACCGGCAGGTGGAAGAACAGCAGCCAGGCAATCACCAGCACGGCGACAGCCAGGTTCACATGGCCGACCACCTGCGCCACGGCGGTGGTCAGTTGCCCGTTGACGGTGGCGTGCCACAGCAGCCAGGCCACGCCGATCAGCGTGACGCCGAGGAGTTGGCCGTACATCGCCGGTTCCGGCTGCGGCAGTTGCAGCGCGCCGAAGATGGACGTCATCGGCGAAGCCAGGAGGACGAGACCGACGCACAGTGCGACAGCCGCATCCAGAAACAGAACGAGTCGCAAAAGCGCTTTCATCATCGTCTCCAGTTGCGGGCGGCCGCCCGTGCCTCGGCCACCGGTTGATTCGGCCGGAGCGCCCGCGCGCCCCGGCGGCAGTACTGCTTGCCTTCTATCTTGTCTGCGGCGATCGGCAACCGATCAGTCGCGGTGATAGTTCGGCGCTTCCTTCGTAATCTGCACGTCGTGCACGTGCGATTCGTTCATGCCCGCGGCAGTGATCTCGACAAACTGGCTCTTCTCATGCCATTCGGCAATCGACGCGCAGCCGCAGTAGCCCATCGACGAGCGGATGCCGCCCGTGAGCTGATGCACGATCGGCAACGCCGAGCCCTTGTACGGCACGCGGCCCTCGATGCCTTCGGGCACCAGCTTGTCGACGTTGGCGGTGTTGTCTTCCTGGAAGTAACGGTCGGCAGCGCCGTCCTTCATCGCGCCCACCGAACCCATGCCACGGTAGCTCTTGTACGAGCGGCCCTGGAACAGGAACACCTCACCCGGGGATTCGTCCGTACCGGCGAACATGCCGCCCATCATCACAGTGTGCGCACCAGCGGCCAGTGCCTTGGCAACATCACCCGAGTAGCGGATACCGCCGTCAGCGATGAGCGGCACACCGGTGCCCGTGAGCGCTTCGGCCACGTTGGACACCGCGAAAATCTGCGGCACGCCCACACCAGCAACGATCCGTGTCGTGCAGATCGAGCCGGGGCCGATACCGACCTTGACGCCATCCGCGCCGTGGTCGACCAGCGCCTTGGCCGCGTCGCCGGTGGCGATGTTGCCGCCAATCACCTGCACCTGCGGGTAGTTGTCCTTGATCCAGCGCACGCGGTTCAGCACGCCCTGGCTATGGCCGTGCGCGGTATCAACCACGATCACGTCCACGCCGGCCTTGACCAGCAGATCAATACGCAGGTCGTTATCCGGACCCACACCCACGGCAGCACCCACGCGCAGCGAGCCTTGCTCGTCCTTGGAGGCCAGCGGGTATTCGGTGGCCTTCTGAATATCCTTGACGGTGATCAGGCCGCGCAGCTCGAACGCCTCACCCACCACCAGCACGCGCTCCAGGCGGTGCTTGTTCATCAGGCGCTTGGCCTCTTCCAGCGAGGCGCCCTCCTTGACGGTGACGAGCTTTTCGCCCGGCGTCATCTTCGCGCGCACCGGGGCGTCCAGTTCTTCTTCGAAACGCAGGTCGCGGTTGGTGATGATGCCCACCACCTTCTTGCCCTCCAGCACCGGGAAACCCGAGATGCCGTGCTGGGCAGACAGCGCCATCACGTCGCGGACCTTCATGTCCGGGCCGATGGTGATCGGATCGCGCAACACGCCAGATTCAAAGCGCTTGACCTTGGCGACTTCGCGCGCCTGTTCTTCCGGCTTCAGATTCTTGTGGACGATACCGATGCCACCTTGCTGCGCCATGGCGATGGCGAGCCGCGCTTCCGTAACCGTATCCATGGCGGCGGACACGAGCGGAATGGCGAGTTCGATCGAACGGGTGAGCTTGGTGCGAAGGGACGTATCGCGGGGCAGGACGGCCGAGTAAGCCGGGACGAGCAGCACATCATCGAACGTGAGTGCTTTCTGGACAAGACGCATAGCAATTTCCTCTAGGCGCAAAACCGAATTATACGGGAATTTGCCCCACGGTTGTAGAAGGCCGTGCTATGCTCGATAAATTTTTCTTCGCGCACGCATCTAAAGCGCCCTGCGCCGCCAGCCGCCGCTGGTGGCCATATCGTGCCAGCCTCGCGAGTGTTCGAATGGGAATTGGCGTATTGTGCGCCCTGCTGGCCGGGGCGATGTGGGGCATGGTCTTTATTGCGCCCCGCGCGCTGCCCGCGTTTTCACCGTGGGAACTGACCCTCGGCCGCTACCTTGCCTACGGCGTCATCGCAGCCATTGCCGCTGCCCCGATCCTCCCCCGCATCGCCCGCAAGATGACCCGCGCCGATTGCCTTGCGCTGGTCAAACAATCCTGCAGCGGCAACCTTGTCTACTACGTTCTGCTGGCCTTCGGTGTGCAACTGGCCGGGGTTGCACCCGTCTCGCTCATCATCGGCATTCTGCCGATTACCGTGACAGTGCTTGGGCACCGCGACCATGGCGCGGTGCCGCTTTCCCGGCTGATCTGGCCGCTCTTGGTGGTGGCCGCCGGCATCGTCTGCATCAATATCGATCTGTTCGGCCATGGCACTGCGGCGGCGGACAACGTCCGGCCGATCTGGCAGCGCGTCACGGGCATCGCCTGCGCGGCGGGCGCGCTGTGCAGTTGGACGTGGTACGCGGTAGACAACGCTCGCTACCTACAACGCAATCGGCACTTCTCTAGCAACGAATGGTCGGCACTGTATGGCATCTCGACGGGCATCCTGTCGACCGTGCTGTCGGTAGTCGGGCTGCTGGTGATCGGCACCGCCTGGACCCATGGCGGTGGACGCGTCTGGGGCACGTTCTGGGCGGTGAACGCTGCCGTTGCGCTGGGTGCGTCGCTGATCGGCAACAACCTGTGGAACATCGCCTCGCGGCGGCTTCCGCTCACGCTGTCGGGCCAGATGATCGTGTTTGAGACGCTGTTTGCCCTGGCATATGGCTTTGTGTACGACGGCCGCTGGCCGCGACCGCTTGAAATTGCCGCAATTGCCTTGCTGATCGTGGGTGTCGGCTGGTCGGTGCGCTTGCACGCCAGCGACAAGTCTGCATAAACTGAGCCCCTTGCCGGGGGGCGAGTCGACAGGCCGAGCCAGGCCGTCGGCCTGGATTGGCGAGTGGCTATCACGCCACCGGGCTCCCGTGCGCGTCGAGGGGCCGTCGTCGGGTCGGCCTGCGCGCCGTCGGCAGTCCACGAACGAGAACTCCATGAAACGACTGCACGTCCTGTTACCTGCCACTGCCGCCCTGATTGCAATCGCCTGCCCCGTTGCTCAAGCGCAATGGGCCTGGCAATGGCGCGACGACAAGGGCCACATGGTCTACAGCGACGCCGCACCGCCGCCGTCGGTGCCGCCCAGCCACATCATTCGTAACCCGAACAGCCGCACAGCCACGGCCTATGAAGCGCTTTCCGCGCCGGCCTCGGGCGTCAAGGCAGCAGACCCGAGTGCCGCTGCCAAACCCGGCCAGCCTGCGTCGGGCGTCGCCGCATCCAACCCTGACGAAGAATTGCGCAAGCGCCTGGCCGATCGCGCCAAAAAGGAACAGGACGAGGCCAAGCAAGCAGACGCCGCCCAGCGCAAACAAGCCGAATGCGCACGCCTGCGCAACGAAACCACCTATATGCAGGACGGCCGCCGTGTCGGCTCGGTACAGCCCGACGGCTCGATTGCCTATATGGATGACAACCAGCGCGCCGCCGCCGTCCAGCGCAACCAGGCGGCCCTCAGCGCCAACTGCAGCTGATTGATCGCTACTCGAGGACGTCGTCTTTGGGCGGCGCCTCGTTGCGCAGCCACTTCAGGCCTTCACGCGTACCGGTGGCTCGTACCTTCTGCACGCGCCGCCGGCGTGCGGTTTTCGGATCTGCGATCAGTGGGCCCAGAATTTCCACCCGGTCACGCGCATGCAACTGCGCATCGAGCGTCTTGCGCTTGCCGTAGACGCCCAGCCGGCAGGCATCGATCGTCAAACCTGATCCATCCAGCACCCCAGAAGCACGCAACGCATCGGCCACCGTCGCCTGCGCCGGCACTTGCACGTTGACGAGCCGTGGTGGCGTAACCGTCGCCAGGCAGACCATCACATCCATCAAAGTGCCCGACTCAGGATTCGCCATAGACCGTCTCGGCGCGTTTGACGAACGAATCGACGAAGGTGTTGGCGATCATGCTGAACACCGGGCCAATCAGTTTTTCCAGGATCACGCTGGAAAACTCATAGTGCAGGTGGAAGTTGATCTTGCAGGCGTCCGCGCGTAGCGGCGTGAAGATCCAGAAGCCGGTGAAGGTCTTGAAAGGCCCGTCGGCGAACGTCATATCGATGCGAGTGGGCCGCGTTTGCACGTTGCGCGTGCGAAAAAACTGGTGAATGCCCTTGAAGGCGATGTCCACGCGCGCGTCGAGTGACGTTTCCGTCTGCTCGTAGATTTCCACGCCGCCGCACCAAGGCAGGAAGTTCGGATAGTCCTTGACGTCGGTGACCAGGTCGAACATCCGTTCGGCCGAGTAGCCAATCAACACGGTTTTTTCAACGTCTGCCATGCGTCATCCGAAAGCTTTACGCGCCGCGCCCGGGCTGGGATTGCGGCGGATTTGTTAAACTTGTCATTTTATCGCAGCGCATGAAGGAATCATCACCCCAATGCGCGCATCGCACATTCCAACGTATGACCATCGCCGACAACAAGAAAGCCTTTTTCGATTACTTCATCGAAGAGCGCTACGAGGCAGGCATGGCACTCGAGGGCTGGGAGGTGAAAGCCATCCGAGCCAACCGCGCGCAGATCAAGGAAGGCTACGTCGTCATCCGTAACGCCGAACTGTTCCTGATCGGGGCCCACATCAGCCCGCTGCAATCGGCCTCCACGCACATCACGCCCGACCCCGTGCGCACCCGCAAGCTGCTGCTGCACGCCGAAGAGATCAAGAAGCTCATCGGCAAGGTGGAGCAACGCGGCTACACGCTCGTTCCGCTCAACCTGCACTACGCGCGCGGCCGCGTGAAATGCGAAATCGGCCTCGCCAAGGGCAAGAAGCTCCACGATAAGCGCGAGACCGAGAAAGATCGCGACTGGCAGCGCGAAAAATCACGGCTGCTGCGCGCCAAGTCCTGAATCGGGGCTTAAGCCGGCGGCCGCTGCTGCTTTACGATCGTCAATGCTGACGCAATCATCGTGCTCAGGTCGCCCATGTTGCCCGGCACGATGAGCGTGTTGCCCTGCTTGGCCAGGTTGCCGAACGCGCTCACGTACTCCTCTGCCACCTTCAGATTGACCGCATCGACACCACCATCGGTGCGTATGGCCTGACCGATCTTCTGGATTGCCTGCGCATTGGCGTCGGCCACCGCTAAAATTGCCGCCGCCTCGCCCTGCGCTTTGTTGATGGCGGCTTGCCTCTCACCTTCTGATTTCTGGATGGCCGCCTCGCGCGCGCCGGACGCCAGATTGATCTGCTCCTGGCGCTTACCCTCGGACGCGGCGATCAACGCACGCTTTTCGCGCTCGGCCGTAATCTGCGCCTGCATGGCATGCAGAATTTCCTTCGGCGGGGTCAGGTCCTTAATCTCATAGCGCAGCACCTTCACACCCCAGTTCGATGCGGCTTCATCCAGCGCGTTGACCACGCTGTGGTTGATGAAATCGCGCTCTTCAAACGTCTTATCCAGCTCCAGCTTGCCGACCACCGAACGCAGCGTGGTCTGCGCAAGCTGCGTGATGGCGATCACGAAATTGCTGGAGCCATACGACGCCCGCATCGGATCGGTCACCTGGAAATACAGGATGCCGTCTACCTGCAACTGCGTGTTGTCCTTGGTGATACAGATCTGGCTCGGCACGTCGAGCGGGATCTCCTTGAGCACGTGCTTGTAGGCCACGCGATCCACGAAGGGCAGCACGATATTGAGCCCCGGTGAGAGCGTTGCGTGGTACTTTCCCAACCGCTCCAGAATCCACGCGTGTTGTTGCGGCACGATTTTGATGCCTTGCGCGATGAGCACAATGGCGGCAAACAGGACGATGAGCGCGAGAGTCCCCAGCTCGAACATAAAACCTCCGTGGTTGGGCTTGTTAGTTGTTGCCTGCTTGTTATTTGGGTGCGACGACAAGCACGTTGCCGCGCACTTCGACGATGCGGAACTCGCCTGCGGAAACCGGCGCATCGGCCGTCAGCTCCACATCCCACGCGGCGCCCCGGTACTGAACGCGTGCACGGCGCTCGGGCGACCACGCATCGACGCGCAGCGCTTCACCGATATCGAGATTGACGTTGCGATTGCGGGCGGCATCTTCGCGCGTGACACGGCCGTAGCGCGAGCGCCGCAACCCCACGATGCCGAACACCGCAACGATGGCACCCGCGATGGCTTGCGCGGGAAACGCAAGGCCGCTCAGCGCTGCAATGCCGCCGGCGATCAAGCCGATCGCCACCATCAGCAGATAGAACGTCCCCGTCATCAGTTCGCCGATGACGAGCAGCACGGCCAGCGAGAACCAGACGGTCTGAGCTGACATACTCCCTCTCCCTGAATCCCAGAAAAAAACCCCCGCGACGCTGCGCGTCTGCGGGGGCATGTCGCTCGGCCCCCGCCAGCGTTGGACGCCACCGGGCACTTCGCGTTCGTTCTTTTGGCGCGTACCCGCAAGGATACGCGCCGCGTCTTACAACATGCTAGCTCAGGCCGAACCCAGCTTCTGCCACGTGTCGATCACCGAATCCGGGTTCAGCGAGATCGACGAGATGCCTTCCTTGGCCAGCCACTCGGCAAAGTCCGGGTGGTCGGACGGGCCTTGGCCGCAGATACCGACGTACTTGTCCATCGACAACGCCGTGGAGATGGCACGCTGCAGCATGAACTTGACGGCCGGGTCGCGCTCGTCGAAGTCGCGAGCCAGCAGCTCCATGCCGGAGTCGCGGTCCAGGCCCAGCGTGAGCTGCGTCAGGTCGTTCGAGCCGATCGAGAAGCCGTCGAAATGCTGCAGGAACTGTTCAGCCAGGATCGCGTTGGACGGCACTTCGCACATCATGATCAGGCGCAGGCCGTTCTCGCCGCGCTTCAGGCCGTACTTGGCCAACAGCTCGACCACCTTCTCGGCCTGACCGAGCGTGCGCACGAACGGCACCATCACTTCGACGTTGGTCAGGCCCATCTCGTCGCGCACGCGCTTCATGGCACGGCACTCCATCTCGAAGGCTTCAGCAAAGTCTTCGGCGATGTAGCGCGAGGCACCACGGAAGCCCAGCATCGGGTTTTCTTCGTCCGGCTCGTAGCGCGAACCGCCGATCAGCTTCTTGTACTCGTTGGACTTGAAGTCCGACAGACGCACGATCACGGGCTTCGGATAGAACGCCGCTGCGATGGTGGCAATGCCCTCGGCCAGCTTGTCGACGTAGAACGCACGCGGGCTGGCGTGACCGCGGGCCACGCTTTCCACGGCCTTCTTCAGGTCGCTGTCGACTTGCGGGTAGTCGAGAATCGCCTTCGGGTGCACGCCGATGTTGTTGTTGATGATGAACTCGAGACGAGCCAAGCCCACGCCGCCGTTCGGGATCTGGCAGAAGTCGAAGGCCAGTTGCGGGTTGCCGACGTTCATCATGATCTTGGTGCTGATCGGCGGCATCTCGCCACGCTGGACTTCCGTGATTTCGGTTTCCAGCAGGCCGTCGTAGATCTTGCCTTCGTCGCCTTCCGCGCACGAGACCGTCACCAGCGTGCCGTCCTTCAGCAGATCGGTGGCATCGCCGCAGCCGACCACGGCCGGCACGCCCAGCTCACGCGCGATGATGGCCGCGTGGCAGGTACGGCCGCCGCGATTGGTGACGATGGCCGAGGCGCGCTTCATCACCGGTTCCCAGTTCGGATCGGTCATATCGGCAACCAGCACGTCGCCCGGCTGCACGCGTTCCATTTCAGCCGGATCGTTGATCACGCGCACCGGGCCCGTGCCGATCTTCTGACCGATGGCGCGGCCGGTGGTCAGCACCGGTGCCGAGCCCTTCAGACGGAAGCGCTGCTCGACCTTGCCGTGCGACTGGCTCTTCACCGTTTCCGGGCGGGCCTGCAGGATGTAGATCTTGCCGTCGCGGCCGTCGCGGCCCCACTCGATGTCCATCGGGCGGCCATAGTGCTTCTCGATGATGACGGCGTACTTGGCCAGTTCCGTCACATCTGCGTCGCTGATGGAGTAGCGGTTGCGCAGTTCGCCCGGCACGTCAACGGTCTTCACGCGGCCTGCTTCGCCCGGCGCAGTGAATTCCATCTTGATCAGCTTGGAGCCGATCGAGCGGCGGATGATCGGGTAGTTGCCGGCGGCCAGCGTCGGCTTGAAGACGTAGAACTCGTCCGGGTTCACGGCGCCCTGCACCACCGTTTCGCCCAGGCCGTAGCTGGAGGTGATGAAGACGACTTCCTGGAAGCCCGATTCGGTGTCGATCGTGAACATCACGCCCGAGGCGCCGCAGTCCGAACGCACCATGCGCTGGATACCAGCCGACAGGGCCACCACGTCATGGGCAAAGCCCTTGTGCACGCGGTACGAAATCGCACGGTCGTTGTACAGCGACGCGAACACGTGCTTGATCTTGTCGAGCACGTCGTCGATGCCGAGAACGTTGAGGTAGCTCTCCTGCTGGCCGGCGAACGAAGCGTCCGGCAAGTCTTCGGCCGTGGCCGACGAGCGCACCGCGAACGAAGCCTCGGCGCCTTCGCGGGCCGACACGCGTGCATACGATTCGCGGATCTCCTGCTCCAGACGCGGCTGGAACGGTGCGGTGGCGACCCATTCGCGGATCTCCTTGCCGGCCACAGCCAGTGCCTTGACGTCGTCGACGTCCAGCGCGGCCAGGCGCTGCGAGATGCGCTCGGTCAGGTTGTTGTGTGCAAGGAAATCGCGGAACGCCAGTGCCGTGGTGGCAAAACCGCCCGGAACGCGCACGCCGGCGCCATCCAGCTGGGAGATCATCTCGCCCAGCGAAGCGTTTTTACCGCCGACGACCTCGACATCGGTCATCCGCAATTGCTCGAACGGCAGCACATAGGCGCCGTCTTGCGACAGGTTAGTCATACAAACCTCTAAAGCTAAGTGGAAAACCGGTCGGATGCACGCGGGGCCTTGTTCTTGTCGTCTGACCGCGCGAATCGCTTGGCTAAGCCATCCGAAAAAGCGCCAGAACTGTCGTCTTGACATTGTCTGGCGCCGGACGGGCTCGAATTGCTTAGCTAAACGATCGCCGCTATTCTACCGTGCCGCAGCACGATTTCCTGCCGGCGTGCTGGAAAAACCCCTCGTTTTCGATGACCGACCTCGCCACCGCATCGCCCGACCGCGCGCTCTTCCGCACCGTTTTCATCGTGTCGGATGGCACTGGGATCACCGCAGAAACCTTCAGCCACTCGATCCTGGCGCAGTTTGAGATGAAGTTCCGCCAAGTGCGGATTCCGTTTGTCGACACGATCGACAAAGCGCATGTTGCAGTCGCAAAAATCAACGAAGCGTTTCATGCCGAAGGGGTGAGGCCAATCGTCTTCACCACGTTGGTGGATGCCGAGGCAAACGAGATCGTCCATCGGGCCAAGGCCACCATTCTGGATATGTTCCAGACCTTTATTGAGCCGCTCGAGAAGGAGCTGAACCTCAAGTCCACCCACGCCATCGGGCGCTTTCACCAGAACGCGGACACCGAGGCGTACAAAAACCGCATCGAAGCGATCAACTTTTCACTTGCGCACGATGACGGCCAGTCACACAAGAACTTGGCCGAGGCGGATGTGATCCTGGTGGGGGTGTCGCGTAGCGGCAAGACGCCGACCAGCCTGTACCTCGCGATGCAATACGGCGTGAAATCGGCCAATTACCCGCTCATCCCGGACGATTTCGAACGCGGCAAGCTGCCCAAGGTGCTGTACGACTACAAGAGCAAGATTTTCGGGCTGTCGATCGACCCTCAGCGTTTGTCGGAAATCCGCAATGAACGTCGCCCAGGCAGCAAATACGCCGCCATCGAGAATTGCCGCTACGAGGTCAACGAGGCCGAATCGATGATGCGGCGCGAGGGCATCAAGTGGCTGTCGTCGACGCACAAGTCGATCGAGGAAATTGCGACGACGATCCTGCAGGACGTCAAGATGGAGCACAGCAACTACTGAGCGCCACGCTCCCCAACCAAACGGCCGGCATTGCACCGGCCGTTTGTTTTTCTGGCATGCCGATCAGGTGCGATCACGCACCCAGTTGCCGCCGTGCGCCGCGGCCTGGGCTGCGGGCGATGTCTCCAGGTAGGCCAGCGCCTGCTCGGTCGAGCCTTCGTGATGCGGTGTGTAGCTGGGCCGGAAATAGCGCAGCGCGGCCCCCAGCATCTTCCAGAACGAGGGCAGGCAATTGCGCCGCGATCCATACCACCAGCCGCGGATGAAACCGGGGAACCGGCCCGCGCCGGGGTCGTGCTTGAACATGAAGCGGAAGCCGGCAACCAGGAAGTACAGCAACAGCAGGATCGTGGTCAGCATGTGGAAGCAGCGTTCGAGATACGTGCCGCCCATGTGCCGGAAAATGTCGAAGGCTACGGTGCGGTGTTCAACCTCTTCGGCACCGTGCCACCGCAGCAGGTCGAGCATGACGGGATCAGCGCTGGCGGCATCCAGACCCTTTGCGTTGAGCACCCAGTTGCCGAGGTAGCCGAAGAAGTGCTCCAACGCAGCGATGATGCCGAGCTGCTGCCGCAGCCAGAAGCGTGTGTGGCCAATCTTCAGGCCCAGCGGCTGTTCGCCGAGCACCTTGGAGAACAGCCAGTCGAGCCGCTTGGTGAAGGGCTGAGTGTCAATGCCGTGGGCCTTGTAGTAGTGCGTAAGCACACCACCGTGCGAGCGCGAATGGACGGCCTCCTGACGCAGGAAACCCTCGGCATCGGCACGCAGCTTCGTGTCGGTAATCTGCGGCATCGCCTTGTTGTACACGCGGCAGAACCACAACTCGCCCGCCGGAAACAGCAGATTCAGGATGTTGATGATGTGCGTGCTGGACGGATCACCGGGAATCCATTGGATGGGCGTGTCTTTCCAGTCGAAGCGGACGTGGCGGGCCTTGATGAAGTAATCGGGCGCGGTCATGGTGGTCTCCTGATGTTCTTGTCAGCGCGGGCTCAATGCCCCGCCATGCTCACGCGCGCGATCAGCCGGCTGAGCCATTGCGCATAGCGAGAAATGAAGCGCGACGCCTTTGCCTCAATGCCGATCGTGACGACCGGCTTGTTGTGCAGCACCGCGCGCAGCATCGCTTTGGCCACGGTCTCGGGCTTGAGGCCGCGCAACTGGTAGAGCTTGGTTGCGCGGGCGCGCAGTTGGGCCTGCTGCACCTCGGTCGTGCCGGTGTAGACGGTGGAAGCCATGATCCCGGTCTCGGCAAAACCCGGGCAGATGGCCGACACACCAATACCCTGCTCCGCCAACTCGCCACGCATGCATTCGGACAGCATCAACACCGCAGCCTTCGTCGTCGCATAGGCTGCGAAATCGCGCGACGGCGCAAAGGCGGCCGCCGATGCGGTGTTCAGGATGTGCCCACCCTGCCCGCGTGCCGCCATCTGCTTGGCAAACAGCCGCGCGCCGTGGATCACGCCCCACAGGTTCACGTGCAGGATGCGTTGCCAATCGCGCTCGGAGGTGTTGACAATGCCGCCCGCCATACCGATGCCCGCGTTGTTGACGACAATGTCGGCGCCGCCCAGCTCTTTGCCGACCCAACCGACCAATGCCTCCATCTGTTCGGCGTTACCGACGTCGACGGTGCGCGCCCACGCCTTGCTGCCCGTGAGGCGGATGAGGGTGGCGGTGCGCTCGGCGTCTTCGGCGCGGATATCAACGGCAACGATGGCGGCGCCCTGCTCCGCAAACTCCAGCGCTGCGCAGCGACCAATACCACTGCCTGCTCCGGTGATGACGGCCAGCTTGCCAGCGAGCGGTTTGCGCTCGCCATGCTGGCGGGCACGCTGCAGCGCTTCGGATTCCGGCTCGCCCTCGGCGTGCTCGATCAGCTCACGCGCCATTTCAGCCATGCGCGCGGCATGCGTGACGGGCAGCCAGTGCCGCGCCACGACTTCACGCCGCCAATACTGCGGCACCCAGCGCGAGAGGTCTTCCGACAAGGCGGGGCTGACGTACTTGTCCAGGGTCGGCACGATCACCTGCACCGGCACATGCGCAACGCGCTTGCGCGGCATGAACAGGCTGCGGATGAAGTTGGCTCGATACAACGAGACACCACGCACGCCGTCGGCAGTTTGCGTAGCGCGCGGCACGATGGTGGTCTTCTCCACCCGACGCAGCACGCGCGGCCAGGCCCGGCCCAGCCACAAGCGCCAGCTCAATTCCGGCACGATCGGCAGATGGAACAGCAGCACGTACCACGAGCGCACGAGTTGCCCCAGCATCTTGCTCAGCGACGACGGCGTCGGCCGCAGCAAGCGTGCGCGCATCCAGTGCCCCACGTGGTCCAGGCATGGCCCTGAGCACGACGTGTACGACGCGATACGCCCGCGCAGGCGCTCCTCTGTCACGAACTCCCAAGACTGGATCGAACCCCAGTCGTGCGCGATCAGGTGAGCAGGCTTGGCCGGACTCAACGCATCGATGACGGCGATGAAGTCATCGGTGAGCCGTGCAAAGGTGTAGTTGCGCATCCCCTTGGGTGAACTCGATTGCCCCGCACCGCGCACGTCATAGGCGATGACGTAGTAGTCACGCGCAAGCAGCGGTGCCATTTCGTGCCAGACCTCACTGTTGTCCGGATAGCCGTGGACGAGCACCACAGTCGGGCGCGCCGGGTCGCCCCAGGTTTTGACGGCGAGCGTGACGTCGCCGGATTGCACCGTACGCTCCGAATGCTCCTTGGGCGGGAAGACAGCAGCAGGCTCAAACAGCGACAGCGGGGCCTCTTCAAAAAGCGTTTTCATGGGGGCCTCCTCGTACTTTAAGCGGCGCGTTGATGCGCAAGCTGCCGCTGCTGCCAGCGGCGCACGTGCGGTAGATCGTCGTCCAGCCAATAAGCGTCGTCTTCGGTGATGACGAGCAGCTCTTCGAACTTCGCGCCCACACTATGGAAGCCCAGGTGCGGTTCGACGGCCCACAGGCCCGGCACCGGCGCGTGCTCAGATCGGCGATCAATCGACCACAGCGGCGACCACCCTTCCTGCTTGCCGCTGCGCACCTGGTCGAGGATCAGATTGCGCGTGGCATTCAGCCCGAAGCGCGCCACAAAGCGCGGCTTGGACGGGCTTTCCAGCTTGGCCACACGATGCGCCAGCACCTTGAACGGATACGCCTTGTGGCGCGGCTCCACGCCCTGCTTCATGCAGAGCTGGTCCACCGCGCGCGCCACATCCGCCATCGAACGACGCTCGCGGATCAGGCGCACGATCAAGTCTCGATGCGCCATCAGATCGTCCTGTAGCTGCTCAAGGATGGCGTTCTCGCCCAGACACGTGGCATAGCCCACATCGGCGATCACGTCATTGCGCACTGGCGCGACATCGAGAATGACCGGCATGTTCTCCTCCAGCCGACGCGACGACGGAAAGAACGCCAGGTTGAAACCAGCCATGTGCGTCAGGCCGGAAAAGCCGTGGAACGCCGTGCGATCGCCAAACCAGGCGAATGGCTTGTGCAGCCAGTCATGGACGCCACGGTCGCCCAGCCATTCAGTGAGCAGCTTGGCCGCGTCCTTCTCGGTCATGCCGGGGCGCAGCATGCCCCCGACGGCCTCGACGCACGCGTAGGCAAGTTGCTGGATTTCGCGAAACTGGGCGAGTTCGTCGACATGGACGCGCGCCAGGGTGGGGTTCGGCATGCCGGTCTCCTTGAGTTTGAATATCGAGGGCGCCCAATGGCACCGCGATCAATGTTCCATTACTCAATGGCAAAGTCAATGCGGGACTTTTCTGGCGTTTGAAAACGCCGTGTGACCGGTAACCGACAGAAAAAAGAAAGGTTTAGTGCGTGCGGCGTTGGCGCACGGCCTCGAACAGGCAGATCGCTGCTGCGGCAGCCACATTAAGCGATTCCATGCCACCCGGCTGTGGAATCGTCACCGGCGTTGTCACGGCGGAAAGCCACTCGTCCGACACGCCTGCGCCTTCGTTACCAAACACCCAGCCAACGGGTGCATTGAGCGCGACATCGAACACCGCCTGCTTGGCGTGCGAGGAGGTTGCCAGCAGCGGCACCTGCAAGCGCGAATGCACGCTCTCGAACGTGCAGTGCTCGACGATATTCAGGTGGAAATGCGCACCCATGGCCGCCCGCAGCGTCTTGGCTGACCACGCGAACGCGCAGCCTGCCGTCATGAACACATCGCGCACGCCGGCAGCAGCCGCACAGCGCAAGATGGAGCCAACGTTGCCGGCATCCTGAATGCCGTCGAGGATGACGCAATCCGCATCAATGGCTTGCGGCAACTTGCCTTCCGGCGTCTCGACCAGGGCCATCAGATCGACGCCGTTGACGACGGTGGTCAGTTGGCCAAATAGGTTGTCCGCCAGCAGGATGACGGTTTCCGGATCGATGCGATCAAGCACAGCGGCCACTTCCGGATGCCTGATATGGCGCTCTGACACCAGGCATTGCGCCGGCGTGTGGCCCGCATCCAGATACGCCACAACCAGATGCACACCATCGAGCACGGATTGCCCCGCGCGCCGACGATGCTGTGTCGAGCCCGAAAGCGCCTTGAGATGCTTGAACACCGCGTTGTCGCGGGAAGTGATGTGCTTCACGAATTGGCCCAGCGAAAAAAGGTCAGTCGTCCCAGGCGCTGCCTGCTGCCGTGGCTTCGACGCCGATAGCGGCCGAGCCCTCCAGCGCGCGGCGCACGGGCGCGAACGAGCGGCGATGATGCGGCGTCACACCATGCAAGTCGATCGCAGCCAGATGCTGTGGCGTGCCATAGCCCGCGTGGACGTCAAAGCCGTAGAGCGGAAACTCGAGATGCAGTGCAGCCAGTTGGCGGTCACGCGTGACCTTGGCCAAGATGGACGCAGCCGAAATGGCCGGTACCAGCGCATCCCCCTTGACGATGGCCTCCACTGCAAACGCCACCTGCGGGCAGCGGTTGCCGTCCACCTGTACGAGATCGGGCAGCGTACCCCGCGCAGCCACGCCCTGCACCGCACGCTGCATAGCCAGCATGGTTGCGTGCAGGATGTTGATGCGATCGATTTCCTCGACGGTGGCTTCGGCCACGTGCCAGGCGAGCGCTTTTTCGACAATCTCGTCGTATAGCGCTTCGCGCTTCTTGGCGGTCAAAATCTTGGAGTCGGCCAAGCCCTTGATCGGCTTGCGCGGATTGAGAACGACCGCAGCAGCCGTCACTGGCCCGGCCAACGGCCCACGCCCAGCCTCATCCACGCCGCACAGGATGCGACGCGCACGCTTAGCCGCCGGCGCTTGCGAGAGCAGCAGGCCAAGCTGATCGGGATTGGGTGTGCGGGAAGCCATGGGCTCAGAGCTTACCGCGACTGCGCAGCAGGTCGACCACGACTTTCGCGCCGATCTCCGCCATGTTCTGCTTGAGCGTCAAGTGCATCCGCGTGAAGTGCTCGCGCAGGAAGGTGGCGTTTCCGTGGTCGCTCAGTTGTAGCAGCGTTTCGCGCGCGAGTGCATCGGGCGTCGCGTCGTCCTGCAGCAGCTCCGGCACCACAAAACGGCCGGACAGGATGTTCGGCAAGCCCACGTACGGCAGATAGCCCTTGCGCTTCATGATCTGTGCCGTCAGCCAGGGCACCTTATAGGTGATCACCATCGGCTTCTTGTACAGCGCAGCCTCCAGCGTGGCCGTACCGCTGGCCAGCAGGATCACGTCGGCCGCTTCCATGGCTGCGTGCGACTGCCCCTCGACCACCCATAGATGCAGGCCCGGATGCTCCGCACGCATGGTATCGATGCGTTCGCGCAGCGTGGCATTCGCCGCCGGCAGTACGAAAGCGAGATCCGGTTCGACCGCCTGCATGCGCGACATTGCGGCAAACAGCGTCGGCCCGAGATGCTTGACTTCGGAATTGCGGCTGCCCGGCAGCACCGCGACGACCTTGCGGCCCAGCGGCAGCCCCAGGCGCGTACGCGCGCCTTCCACGTCCGGCACCAGCGGAATCTCGTCCGCCAGCGGATGGCCGACATACGTGGCCGGAATACCAGCTTTGGCGTAAATCTCCGGCTCGAACGGGAACAGGCAGAGGATGTGGTCAACCGCCTTGGCGATCGTCTTGATGCGCCCCGCACGCCACGCCCAGATCGACGGGCTCACGAAGTGCACCACCGGCACACCCGCCTGCCGCATGGCGATCTCGACGTTGAAATTGAAGTCCGGCGCATCGACGCCGATGAAGGCAAGCGGCGGCTTGGCCAGCAGGTCCTGCTTAAGCTCCTTGCGGATGGCGAGAATCTCGCGCAGTTGGCCGAGCACTTCCACGTAGCCGTTGACCGACAACTTGTGCATTGGCCAGTTCGACTGGAAACCCTGCTCTGTCATGCGTGCGCCGCCGATGCCGTTGTAGGCGATGTCAGCGGGCAGTTGCGTGTGCAGCCCCTTGAGCAACAGCGAGGCCAGCAGATCGCCGGAAGCCTCGCCAGCCACCATGCCGATGCGGCGCACCGGCGTGGCCTGCTCGCTCAACGCACGATGCCGCGCTTGGTGGCGGCGATGAAATCAGCAAACGCGGTCAGCACCTCGCGCGTCGGCGCGTCATCCGTCAGCGCGATCTGCGTGGCGATTTCCGCCTTGGCCTGATCGAAGCTCAGGTCGCTCTTGTAGAGCAGCTTGTACGCCTGGCGCAGCCCGGTGATCTGCTCGGCCGTGAAGCCACGGCGGCGCAGACCTTCCACGTTGATGCCGTGCGGCGCAGCCTTGTTGCCGCCCTTGTCGCTCGCGGCGATCACGAATGGCGGCACATCCTGAACCAGCGCCGAGGCACCACCGAGCATGGCATGCGCGCCAATGCGCACGAACTGGTGCACGCCCGACATGCCGCCGAGGATCGCCCAGTCACCTACCTCGACGTGGCCGGCAATCTGCGCGTTGCTCGAGAACACCGTGTGGTTGCCGACGCGGCAATCGTGCGCGATGTGCACATAGGCCATGATCCAGTTGTCATCGCCGATGGACGTGATGCCGGCATCCTGCGCCGTGCCGGTATGGATCGTGGTGAATTCGCGGATGGTGTTGCGATCGCCAACGATAAGCTGCGTCGGCTCATCGCGGTACTTCATGTCCTGCGGGCGACCGCCCACCGACGCGAAGTGGCCGATGCTGTTGTCGCGCCCAAGCGTGGTGCAACCCTCGACCACCGTGTGGTGGCCAACGCGTGTGCCTGCGCCCATCCGCACGTTCGGGCCCACAACCGTGAAGGCACCGATCTCGACGCTCGAATCCAGTTCGGCCTTCGGATCGACCTGCGCGGTCGGATGGATCTTCTGTGCTTGCGTCATGCCTCGCCTTTGGACTTGTCTTCGCGCACGGCACACATGATTTCGGCTTCCACGGCGACTTCGCCGTCCACCTTGCCGTACACCTTGAACTTCCACATGCCGCTCTTCGAGCGCAGCAGTTCCGCCGTCATCACGAGTTGGTCACCGGGCGTCACCTGGCGCTTGAAGCGTGCCCCGTCAATGCTCACGAACAGGTAAAGCTGGTTTTCCTTGCGCTCGTGATCGGCCTCGCCGAAGGTCAGCAGCGCGGCGGTTTGCGCCAGCGCCTCGAGCATCAGCACGCCCGGCATCACCGGGTGGCCCGGGAAGTGACCATTGAAGAACGGCTCGTTGAACGTGACGTTCTTGATGGCCGTAATCGATTTGCGCGGCTCCAGCGCGATCACGCGATCAACCAGCAACATCGGGTAGCGATGCGGCAGCAGGTCGAGAATCTTCTTGATATTGAAATCGCTGGCGAGGCTGGTGGTCGCGCTCATCGCATTCGTTGCTTCGGTCATGATTGTTGCCGCAGGTCTTTGACCTGCTGTTCCAGTTGTTGCAACCGTTCGCGCATGCGCGTCAGGCCTCGGACGATGGCCGCGTTACGCTCCCAGTCGCCATGCGGCATGAACGGGAAAACGCTGGTGAAATGGCCACCGGGTTTGGTGATGGATTTGGTAATGGACGTACCGCCCGAGACAGTCACGCGGTCGGCAATGGTCAGGTGGCCGGCAAAATTGGCTGCGCCGCCGATGATGCAGTAGCGCCCGATCTTCGTGCTGCCCGAAATGGCCGCACAGCCCGCGATAACGGTAAAGGCACCCACATGCACGTTGTGTGCGATTTGAACCTGGTTGTCGATCTTGCAGCCCTGTTCGACCACCGTATCGGCCATCGCGCCGCGGTCGATGGCGGTGTTCGCGCCGATCTCCACATCATCGCCAATCACGGCCCGGCCGGTCTGCGGAATCTTTACCCACTCGCCACCCTGTGGGCCGAAGTCCGGTGCAAAACCGAAGCCATCCGCACCGATCACCACGCCGCTATGCAGAATACAGCGCGCGCCGACCACACAGCCGTGGTAGATCGAAACGTTCGCGTAAATCAGCGTGTCGTCGCCGATACGGGCGCCCGCGCCAACGAAACTGTTGCCCGCGATACGCACGCGCTCGCCAAGCACCGCACCGGCCTCAATCGTCACGTTGGGGCCAATCGAGCACGATGCCGGCACCGCGGCGCCCTCTTCCACGCTGGCCGCCGGGTGAATGCCTGGCACAGCGGGGCGCGCCGCCAGCGCTACAAAGCGTTGGGCAACACGGGCAAAAGCAGCATACGGATTGCCCGCTACCAGCCAGTTTCGACCAGCAGCGTGGCCTTGGTTTTCGAGGGTTTCCAGATCGCCACGCGACACAATGATCGCGCCCGCACCTGAACTCACAGCCTGATTGAGGTACAGCGGATTGGAAAGGAAAGCGAGCTGATCAGCGCCGGCTTGATCCAGCGGCGCGATCGACTTGACGATCAGGCCTGCGTCACCCTGGACGGTCGCGCCGAGCGACGCAGCAAGTTCACCAAGCGAAAACGACATGCGAACAACCTCATTTCGCCGATTGCGAATTTAGCGTTTTGAGCACCTCGTCGGTGATGTCAATGCGCGGGTTCACATAGACGGCTTCCTGCACGATCAGGTCGTACTTGCGCTGTTCGGCAATCGAGCGAATCACGCGGTTGGCGCGTTCGAGCACCTGAGCCAGCTCTTCATTGCGGCGCTGGTTCAGGTCTTCACGAAATTCGCGCTGCTTGCGTTGGAAGTCGCGATCCAGATCCGACAGCTCGCGCTGACGGCGGTTGCGATCAGAATCGGCCAACACGGCCGAATCCTTATCAAGCTTGTCCGACATGCCCTTGAGCTTGGCCGCCATATCCTGCAGTTCGCGGTCGCGCTTGGCGAATTCGGTTTCCAGCTTGGCCTGGGCGGCCTTGGCGGGCTGCGAATCGCGCAGAATGCGCTCGGAATTGACGGCGGCGATGCGGGCTTCCTGCGCCGTGGCCGGCAGCGCAAAGCTGGCTGCGGCAAGTGCGGCGAAAGCAGCGGACACGCCCATGCGGGACAACGTGGTGCGCGTGGATTTCATGATGAATGCAGTCATTAGAATGCAGTCCCGATCTGGAACTGGAAGCGTTGCGTTTGATCTTGGGTCTTGCGCTTGATCGGGAAGCCCATGCTGATCTTCAGCGGGCCGATCGGCGACAACCACGACAGACCGAAACCAGTCGAGTAGCGCATGTCGCCCAGCTTGTACGGCTGGCCTTCAGCGAACACGTTACCGTAGTCGAAGAACGTGAACAGGCGGACGGTGCGGTCCACGCCCGAACCCGGCAGCGGGAAGATGAATTCCACGTTGCCGACGAACTTGCTGGCGCCACCAATGGCCACCCCGTTGGCGTCGCGCGGACCCAGCGTGCTGGTTTCGTAACCGCGCACCGAGCCGATACCGCCAGCGTAGTAGTTCTTGAAGACTGGGAAGTCCTTGCCGCCGTAACCGTGGCCGTAGCCGATTTCGTTGTTGAACGCCATCGTGAACGACTTCGACAGCGGATAGAAGTACTGGTGCTGGTAGTACGCACGGAAGTACTGCAGATCGCCACCCGGGATACCGAATTCCAGGTTGGCCTGCTGGTAGCGACCGCGTGTCGGCACGAGGGCGCTGTCACGCTGATCCTTCGACCAGCCGATGGTGATCGGGAAGTTGTTGGTGATGCGGCCGTTCTTCGCGACGTAGTTCTGGTAAGCCAGCGGCGTGTTGGTTGTCACGTCGATGGTCGTGCGCTCATAGCCGATACCGAAGAAGACGGTATCGGTTTCCGAGAACGGCACGCCAAACTTGACGTTGCCGCCCTGTTGCACGACGCGGTAGTCCTGATCACCCGTGTAGTACAGCGGGCGGTACGTGCGGTAATACAGCTCAGTCGAGCGGCTGATACCGTCGACCGTGAAGTACGGATCGAACTGCGTCACCGCGATGGTACGGTTCGACTTGGAGGTATTCACGTCCAGGCCGAGACTCGTACCGGAGCCGAACACGTTGTCCTGACGGATACCCGCCGACAGCACCAGTTTGTCGGTCGACGAGAAGCCCACACCGAGGTTGATCTGGCCGGTCGGCTTTTCGGTCACGTTGACGTTTACATCGACCTGATCAGTCGTACCCGGCACGTCTTCGGTCGTGATGTTCGCATCGGTGAAATAACCCGTACGATTCACGCGGTTCTGCGAAAGCTGCAGCTTCTCGCCATCGAACCACGAAGCTTCCATCTGGCGCATCTCGCGACGCACAACTTCGTCGCGCGTCTTGCTGTTGCCGACCACGTTGACGCGGCGCACATACACACGACGGCCCGGGTCAACCACCAGCGTGAGCGCAACCGTGCGGTCCTTCTGATTGATCTGTGGCTGCGGGTTGATGGTGGCAAAAGCGTAGCCGTAAGTGCCGAGCAGATCGGTGATCGACTTGGTCGTCGACGACAGTTTGGCCGATGAGAACACATCGCCCTGCTTGAGCTTGATGAGTTTCTCCATCTCGGCCTGCTTACCCAGCAGTTCGCCGGTCAGCTTGATGTCCGACACCTTGTACTGCTCACCCTCGTGGATGTTCAGCGTCAGGTAGATGTCTTTCTTGTCCGGCGTGATCGACACCTGGGTCGACTCGATGGCGAACTCCAGGTAACCGCGATCCAGGTAGTAAGAGCGCAGCGCCTCCAGGTCAGCCGTCAGCTTCTGCTTGGAGTACAGATCGTTCTTGGTGTACCACGACAGCCAATTGGGCGTGGACAGCTGCATCTCATCGCGCAGGTCGCCTTCCTTGAAAGCCTTGTTGCCGACGATATTGATCTGGCGAATTTTGGCGGTCGGGCCTTCGTCCACCGTGAAGGTGATCGACACACGATTGGCATCGACGGGCGTAACGGTGGTCGTTACCTCGGCAGCGTAGTAGCCGCGCGAGACATACTGGCGCTTGATTTCCTGCTCGGCACGGTCGATCAGCGACTTGTCGTAGTAGCGGGCCTCAGCCACACCCACGCCGCGCAGCGTACGACGCAGGGCGTCCTTGTCGAACTCCTTAAAGCCGATGAACTCGAGCTGCGAGATCGCCGGGCGTTCTTCCACGCGCACCACCAGCACGTTGCCTTCGGAGCGAATCTGCACGTCCTTGAAGAAACCGGTGTTGTAGAGCGCGCGAATCGATTCGGCGCCCTTATCGTCGGTGAAGGTCTCACCAACCTTCACGGGCAGATAGCCGAACACGGTGCCCGGCTCGACGCGCTGCACCCCCTCCACGCGAATGTCCTTGACGACGAACGGCTCCACTGCATGAGCCTGACCAGCAGTTACGGTCAGCACGGAAGCCGCCAGCACGCTGAGCGGGAAGCGATGTTGTCTGATCAATCTAATCCCCTAGTTGGATTCAATCGGAATCCACTTCTGAGTGTTTTCAAAACCCTGAGTTGCCCGCTCACGCTGGTGGCAACGATGCGGCTTACCGACGAAGCTCGAATATGGTCTAGCCGCGAGTCAAAAATAATCGACTCAAATCGTTGTACAAGGCGAGCGAAGTGAGAAGCAGGATGCAGGCGACGCCGATCTTCTGAAGGACTGCTTGCCAGGATTCCGGCACGGGTCGGCCAGTCAAAAATTCCACGCAATAATACAGCAAATGCCCCCCATCCAATACCGGAACGGGCAATAAGTTCAGCACACCAAGGCTAACGCTGATCAACGCGAGAAAGCTCACAAACGTCTGCCAGCCAAGGCTTGCCGCCTTGCCCGCAAAGTCCGCCACCGTGATCGGCCCGCTCAGATTCTGCAGCGATGCCTGCCCGACGATCATCTTGCCCAGGACCTGCAAGGACAGGGCTGAGGTCTGCCACACTTCGCGCACTGCATGGCCGAAAGCAGCGACCGGCTCGTCCCGGATCATCGCCGTTTCCACCTTCTGGTTGAGTTGCGCGCCGAGCTTGCCGATCTTCGGCCCCGTTGGGTTCTTGGGATCGGCGTCGGCATCGGGGCGAACAGGCAGCGTCATTGGCTGATCATTGCGCAGGATATCGATCGAGGCATTCTGCTCGGGCATGGCGCGGATCTGGCGGATGAGGTCCATCGCCTGATCGGCAGGCTGGCCAGCGAAGCGTACGATCTGGTCACCGGCTTGCAACCCCGCGCGCGCCGCTGCACTGGAGGGCAACACATCAACGATGGTGACTGGGCCGCCAAGCAAGCGCAGACCAATCTGGTCGATCACGTCGGCCTGCGGCGTACGGGCCGCACT
The DNA here is from genome assembly GCA_963512445.1 of uncultured Ralstonia sp. GTDB lineage: Bacteria > Pseudomonadota > Gammaproteobacteria > Burkholderiales > Burkholderiaceae > Ralstonia. Next base: position 8,218 of record CAUPMS010000047.1, on the reverse strand, counting down.
TGGCAGGCCATGCAGACGAACGGTGCGCTCGACTCCATCGGCGCCCCGCACTTGCACCAAAGCGTCGCGCCCCGCGATGCCGGCCGAGTACAAGCGCATACGGACATCGCTCCAACTACGTACGGGCGCGGGTGCTTCGCTATCCGTACCGACCGCCGTTACGCGATCCTTGGCACGCAGGTCGGCCTGAGCGGCAATGCTGCCAGGCGGGGGGGCGCCGAGGATAGGCAACGGCTCGATCGCGCCAACCCATGCCAACACTGCGTACAGCGCAATCGCGAGCAGGAAATTGGCGATCGGGCCCGCCGCCACGATGGCGAAACGCTTATAGACAGGCTGGTGGTCGAAGGTGCGCGGCAGGTCTTCGGGGAGGATAGGCGGGTCTTTCTCGGGATCTCGCGAACCCTCGCCCAGCATCTTGACGTAGCCGCCCAGCGGAACGGCGCAGATCGTCCACTCGGTACGGTCAGGGCCGCGGCCCACGCGGCGGAACAACACCTTGCCGAAGCCGACGGAAAACCGGAGCACCTTCACGCCGCACAGGCGCGCGACGCTGTAGTGGCCCAGTTCGTGAATAACGATCAGTACCGCGATCGCAAAGACAAACGCTAAAACGGTCTGCAAAACCTTCTCCGGATGCGCTGAAGAGCATGCGCGGGCTGGCCCCGCGCGAAGCCGCTATGTTACCCGCTCGCTCTGACGGGGCGCTTTCACGCGGCCGGCAGTTGTGCGCACACCGTCGCGATATAGCGCTCGGCGTGCTGGCGCGCCTGCGCGTCAGCGGCAAAAACGGTGTCGAGTGAGTCGACCGGAACGACGGAGGCCTGGGCAAGCGTGTCGCCTACCACGGCCGCAATCTCGGTGAACCGGATGCGGCGCTGCAAAAATGCTTCGACAGCCACCTCGTTGGCCGCGTTCAGGACAGCAGGTGCCGTGCCACCGGCACGCAGCGCGTCAAAAGCCAACCCCAGGCACGGGAAGCGGCGCAGGTCCGGTGCCTCGAACGTCAGCGTGCCCGTTGCCACCAGGTCCAGCAGCGGAACACCGGCTTCGATGCGCTCTGGATACGCCAACCCGTAGGCAATCGGCGTGCGCATGTCAGGGTTGCCGAGCTGCGCCAGCACCGAGCCGTCGTCGTAGCCAACCATGGAATGGATGACACTCTGCGGGTGAATCAGCACTTCGAGATGCTCGACCGGTACACCAAACAGCCAGTACGCCTCGATCACCTCCAACCCCTTGTTCATCATGGTGGCGGAGTCGACCGAGATCTTTCTTCCCATGACCCAGTTCGGGTGGGCGCAAGCCTGATCGGGTGTGACATCGGCGAGCGAATCGACGGCGCGCGTGCGGAACGGACCACCCGAGGCCGTCAGCACGATACGCGACACTCCGCGCCCAAACTGGGGAGCTTGCTGCGGCAAGCACTGAAAGACGGCATTGTGCTCACTATCAATCGGGAGCACGGTGGCGCCGTACTGGCGCACGGCGTCCATGAAGAGCGCGCCGGACATCACCAGCGCTTCCTTGTTAGCCAGCAGCACGCGCTTGCCGGCGCGCACTGCGGCAAGCGTGGGACGCAAACCAGCCGCACCGACGATGGCAGCCATCACGGCATCGCAGTCGGGGTGGGCAGCGGCTTCTTCCAATGCCTCGGCGCCAGAACGGATTTCAATGCCGGCGGCATCGGCGCCGATCTGATCGCGCAATGCATCCACCGCTGCCACCGAACCGAGCACCGCCATCTGCGGGCGAAATTCGCGGCACAGCGCGGCGAGCTTGTCGGCCTGCGCGTTGGCGGTCAGCGCAAACACGCTGTATTTGTCGGGATGACGACGCACCACGTCGAGCGTGCTGTCCCCAATGGAGCCGGTGGCGCCAAGAACGGTCAAGCGCATCATGTTCAGACGCCTCAGGAAATCAGCAGTGCGGCCAGCGGAAATACCGGCAACAGCGCATCGATACGGTCGAGCACGCCGCCGTGGCCAGGCAACAGGCGGCTGCTGTCTTTCATGCCGACCTGACGCTTGAGCAGGGACTCAAACAAGTCACCGCCGATGCTTGCGGCCACCAGCACGATGGTCAGCACCAAGGCGACGACCATGCCACGCTGATCGAACTCGTGCGAGAACCAAGTCGGGGCAAACCAATGCGTGACGCCAGCCACGATCGCGATCACGGCAACCAGCACGGCTCCGCCGATCGCACCTTCCCATGACTTGCCCGGGCTGATGGTCGGGGCCAGCTTGCGGCGGCCGACGGCCTTGCCGACAAAATAAGCGCCGACATCAGCTGCCCACACCAGCACTGCCACCGAAAGTAGGAAGGCAATGCCATGCGCGCGCAATTCAATCGCGGCATGCACGAACGCAGGCAGCATCACCAAGCCCAGCAGCGTGAAGACGACCTTGCGCGTGCCTTGCAACTCGCGCACGCCGCCAGCCAGCAGGCCCCAGGCGATCGCCCACGCGATCACCGCACCGTAGAACAGCGGCCGCACATCCCCGCGAACGGGAATGTCGTGCCAGCCGATCGTCAGCAAAACGACCACGACCGCATACAGGATCGGGCCCCACCAGCCCGGCAGACGCACAAGGCGCCCCCACTCCCACGCAGCCAGCGCGGCAAACACCGTCACCACCCCGGCGAGGCCGGCGGGCGGCGCGAAGAACAGAATGGGCAGGATGACAATCAGCAGGCAGACAGCGGTAATGACGCGAGTCAGCAGCATGTGTCAGGCTCCGGCGGATAGCGCGGGGGGAACATCGGGCTCGAGCTGCGCGCTGGTGCGGCCAAAGCGGCGCTCGCGGTTGCGGTACCACGCAAAGGCGCGATCGAGTTCTGCAGCATCGAAATCGGGCCAGTAGCGATCGGTGAAGTACAACTCGGAATACGCAAGCTGCCACAGCAGGAAGTTGCTGATGCGCTGCTCACCGCCGGTGCGGATGAACAGGTCCGGCTCCGGCGCATAGGCCAGTGCCATGTACGGCGCAAGCATCTCTTCGGTGATGCCCTCGGGCGCGATGCCCGGCTGCGCCACCAGCAAGGCACGCATGGCTTGCAGGATGTCCCAGCGCCCACCGTAGTTGGCGAGGATCGTGACGGTCAGACCGGGGTTGGCAGCCGTCTTGGCCTCCGCTTCGCGAATCAACAACTGGATGCGCGGGCTGAACGCAGACAAATCACCCACCACGCGCAGGCGGATACCATTGTCGTGCAGCTTGCTCACTTCACGGCGCAGCGCCGTCATGAACAACTTCATGAGGAAGGTGACTTCGTCGGCCGGGCGCCGCCAGTTCTCGGAGCTGAAGGCAAACAACGTCAGGTAACCGACGCCACGGCGTGCCGCCGATTCAACCGTTGCACGCACCGCATCAAGGCCGCGGCTGTGCCCGGCCACACGCGGCAGGTGGCGTTCGGTAGCCCAGCGGCCGTTACCGTCCATGATGACGGCAACGTGGCGTGGCGTATCGGCGGTGTCGGGCACCGCCAGTGTGGAACTGATATGCATGAATCGGATTTCCCACCGCTTGCGCCCAATGCACCAGCGACGGAAGACGGCCTTACACCGTCATGATTTCCTTGTCTTTCTCGGCGACCAGCTTGTCGATTTCGGCGACAAACTTGTCGGTCAGCTTCTGGACATCATCGCCACCACGACGCTCGTCGTCTTCCGAGATGGCCTTGTCCTTCACCAGCTTCTTGAGCTGTTCGTTGGCATCGCGGCGCAGGTTGCGCACAGCGACCTTGGCATCTTCGCCCTCACCTTTCACAACCTTGGTCAACTCCTTGCGGCGCTCTTCGGTCAGCGCGGGCGTCGGCACGCGGATGATGTCACCCATGGTGGCCGGGTTCAGGCCGAGATCCGCTTCACGGATGGCCTTCTCGACGGCTTGCACCATCTTCTTTTCCCACGGTTGCACACCGATCGTACGTGCGTCCACCAGAGTCACGTTGGCGACCTGGCTGATCGGCACCATCGAGCCGTAGTAGTCGACTTGCACGTGGTCGAGCAGACCGGTGTGGGCACGCCCAGTACGGATCTTGGCCAGGTCCGTCTTGAGAGCCTCGATCGACTTCTGCATCTTCTGCTCGGTATTCTTTTTAACATCGGCGACGCTCATACTTCCTCCGAACAATAACGGCGGTCTGCCGGACACGCTCCCCGGAACACGACACAGGGCACTGGCAAGACCAAAAAGACAATAGGCGATTTTACATGGAAGCCGTTCGCCAACGCCATTTACACAGGGTCAGCGAACGGTAAAAAAGGCGCCTGCGACGAGGCTTGCCTCCAGCTTTAAACGTGCACCAGCGTGCCTTCGTCTTCACCCAGGATCACACGTTTGAGTGCGCCCGGCTTCTGGATCGAGAACACCTTGATCGGCAGCTTCTGGTCGCGGCACAGCGCGAAAGCGGTCGCATCCATCACCTGCAGGTTACGCGAGATGGCCTCGTCGAAGGTGATGGTGGTGTAGCGGGTGGCGCTCGGGTCCTTCTTCGGATCAGCGGTGTAGACACCGTCGACCTTGGTGGCCTTGAGGACGATCTCGGCACCGATCTCCGAGCCGCGCAGCGCGGCGGCGGTGTCAGTCGTGAAGAACGGGTTGCCGGTGCCGGCCGCGAAGATCACGATCTTGCCTTCTTCCAGTTGGCGAATTGCGCGGGGGCGGATATACGGCTCGACCACCTGATCCAGGCGCAGCGCCGATTGCACGCGGCCCTCGAGGTTGGCGTGACGCATGGCGTCCTGCAGAGCCAGTGCGTTCATCATGGTGGCCAGCATGCCCATGTAGTCCGCCGTGGCGCGGTCCATTCCAGCGGCACCGCCCGCGACACCGCGGAAGATGTTACCGCCACCGATCACCACTGCCACCTGCACGCCCAGCTTAACGATTTCGGCGATGTCGTTGACCATCCCTTCGATGGTGCTGCGATTGATGCCGAAGGCATCGTCGCCCATCAGGGCTTCGCCGGAAAGTTTGAGTAGAACGCGCTTATAGGCGGGCATAGAGATCCTCGTGACGATTCCTGGTACGGGAAACAGGAAAGGGGGAAATGACGCTGCGGAGATGACAACGATGAACGAAGCGGGGACTTCGCGCATCCCGCAACCCTCTTGCGCGGAAGCCGTCAGGAAATACCCCCAACGATGTCCGCGCAAGCAGGCTGCACCTGCAAACAGGGCACCTTTCGGTGCCCTGTTTGTTCGGCATTATACGGCTGCGCCAATGGTGGAAACGACACCTCCCGGCCTGCGCCGGAGGGCCGATTGCGGCACCACCATCGGCCGCACCATTGGAAGCAGCCGTTGCAGCATTACGCCTGTTGCTTGGCAGCAGCCACTTGGGCAGCCACTTCAGCAGCGAAGTCGTCTTGCTTCTTCTCGATGCCCTCGCCCACCACGTACAGCGTGAAAGCCTTCACGGTCGTGTTGGCAGCCTTGAGCATCTGCTCAACGGTCTGCTTGTCGTTCTTCACGAACGGCTGATTCAGCAGCGAAACTTCCTTCAGATACTTCTGCACGCTGCCTTCTACCATCTTGGCAACGATTTCAGCCGGCTTGCCCGATTCCGCAGCCTTCTGCTCGGCAACGCTACGCTCCTTGGCGACCAGCTCGGCCGGCACGTCATCAGCCGAAAGCGATACCGGCTTCATAGCGGCAGCCTGCATTGCAGCGTCCTTGGCTGCCACTTCGTTGCCCTCGAACGCCACCATCACGCCAATGCGGGTGCCGTGCAGGTACGACGTCAGTTGGGTGCCTTCGAAACGCTGGAAGCGGCGGATCGTCATGTTCTCGCCGATCTTGCCGATCAGGCGCGTGCGCACGGCCTCAACCGTTTCATCACCAATCGACAGGGCCGACAGAGCAGTCACGTCAGCCGGGTTCTTCTGAGCGATCAGCTTGGCAACGTCGTTGGTGAAGGCCAGGAAATCGTCGTTCTTCGAGACGAAGTCGGTTTCGCAATTCACTTCGACCAAGGCGCCGATGGTGCCATCGACGAATGCGGCGACCACGCCTTCAGCGGTGACGCGGCTCGAAGCCTTGCCAGCCTTGTTGCCCAGCTTCACGCGCAGGATTTCTTCGGCCTTTTCCAGATTGCCTTCGGCTTCGGTCAGGGCCTTCTTGCACTCCATCATCGGCGCGTCGGTCTTCGCGCGCAGTTCTGCAACCATGCTTGCGGTAATTGCCGCCATTCTCATGCTCCTTGTTTCAGATCGTCGTCCGGTCGCGTGCTGAATCCATCTTTACGTCTTCGCCTCACGCCGGCCTGTCGTCCGGTTTCCATCCGGCCGCCCCACGGAATACGACGCGCGTGGGACATCCGCATGACAAATTTCAAAAAAAAGGGGCGTTTGTTACGCGCCCCTGTCTGGCCATTAGTCCTGGTGCGTTGCACCTGGTGCGGCCTGGCACGCGTCCCGCGCTATCAAGCGGCGGGCGCGCGCCTTCTTGTGTTTTAGCCTTCCTGGACTTCGACGAAGTCGTCGCCGCCGCGAGCGGCTTCGACCACTTCCTGGACCGCGTTGGCGCGGCCTTCCAGGATCGCGTCGGCCACGCCGCGCACGTACAGTGCCACAGCCTTGCTCGAGTCGTCGTTACCCGGGATGACGTAGTCGATGCCTTCCGGCGAGTGGTTCGTGTCAACCACGCCGATCACCGGAATACCCAGCTTGGCAGCTTCGGTCACGGCAATCTTGTGGTAACCAACGTCCACCACGAAGATGGCGTCCGGAATGCCGCCCATGTCCTTGATGCCGCCAATGGACTTCACCAGCTTGTCCATTTCGCGTTCGAACATCAGCGCTTCCTTCTTGCTCATGGTTTCAGTCGCGCCGGCCTCCTTGGCGACTTCCATGTCCTTCAGGCGCTTGATCGAGGTCTTGACCGTCTTGAAGTTGGTCAGCATGCCGCCGAGCCAGCGGCTGTCGACGAACGGCATACCTGCACGAGCAGCTTCTTCAGCCAGAATCTCGCGCGATTGACGCTTCGTGCCGACGAACAGAATGGTGCCCCGGTTGGCTGCCAGCTGGCGCACATACTTCAGTGCGTCCTGGTACATCGGCAGCGTCTTTTCCAGGTTGATGATGTGAATCTTGTTGCGATGGCCGAAAATGAAGGGGGCCATCTTGGGGTTCCAGAAGCGGGTTTGGTGGCCAAAGTGGACACCGGCTTCCAGCATTTCGCGCATGGTCACGGACATGAAATTCTCCAGTCGGGTTAGGTCTAAAGCCGCCTCAGACATCCTTCGCATGCGATACGGAGGACACCCGCGGTGAAGCGGCTCGCGATTTCAAGCACCACCGGCCACACGACCAGCGACTGCTCAGCCAGCGATTATAGCGGCAAAAACCCAATCAACTCAAGACCTTCCGAGCATCCGCGATAAACGGGCCGACACTGACATCGGGCGCCCGAAAACCCCGGCCGGGGCGCTTTGGTGCGATAATTCATGCTTTAGTCACGACGCGGCGCCTCGCGCGCTTGCGTGCAGAAAGAGTCACAGCATGGCCGTTACCATTCACACTGCCGAAGACATTGCGCAAATGCGCGTGGCCTGCCGGCTTGCGTCCGAAGTTCTGGATTACATCACCCCGTTCGTGACGCCCGGCGTGACCACGGGCAAGCTGAACGAGTTGTGCCATGCCTACATGCGTGACGTGCAAGGCACCGTGCCGGCGCCCCTGAACTATGCGCCCCCTGGCTACCCGCCCTTCCCTGGCTCGATCTGCACGTCGGTGAATGACGTGATCTGCCACGGCATCCCGGGCGACAAGGTGCTCAAGAACGGCGACATCGTCAACCTGGACATCACCGTCATTACCAAGGAAGGCTATTACGGCGACACCAGCCGCACCTTCATCGTCGGGGAGGGCTCGATCCTGGCCAAACGCCTGACGCAAGTGACGTTCGAGTGCATGTGGAAGGGCATCGCCGCAGTGCGCCCGGGTGCACGCCTCGGCGATATCGGCCATGTGATCCAGCAGCACGCTGAAGCCGCCGGCTACAGCGTGGTGCGTGAATACTGCGGGCACGGCATCGGCAAGGTCTTTCACGCTGACCCGCAGATCCTGCACTACGGCCGCCCCGGTACCGGCATGGAACTCAAGGCCGGCATGATCTTCACGATTGAACCGATGATCAACGCTGGCAAGCGCGACATCCGCACGATGCCCGACCAGTGGACCGTCAAGACACGCGACCGCAGCCTGTCGG
>CAUPMS010000046.1:0-32919 GCA_963512445.1 uncultured Ralstonia sp. | reverse complement strand
ATCGGAGTGCTCCCGCGCGCGCATTTTGTTTTTGGGGTTGTGTTTTTGCGAAATGTTTTTGGTGTTCATGGGTGTATCTCTATTTGTTTTTTCGGGGGCGCAAAAAACTCGACCAGGTGGTTAGAAGGCGCTTCCGATGGGATTTGCATCGTGTGCTCACCCGCAGTGAACGCGTCCAGGTAGTCCGGGCACGCACTGCAGAAACCGACACCAGCTGTGTAGTCGACTGCGAGCCAGTGGCAGGGAACGCCAGGACAAGCATGGGTGTCGGTGCAGCCGCAGCCGATGCAGGTTGCGATATTCATGGGCATGTCAGTGATTAGGCGTCCGGTGCATCGCGTTTCACCGCACCGAGTACGTTCATGAGGTCGAACTTCGCATCAACATCGGCCCCATATAGCAGCGCGGCCAATGCGAAAGCACCTGCGCCTTCGGTGCTGAATTGACCTGCACGCAACCCGGCGAAAGCAGCACGGGCCAGATCCTTGGTCTTGACGCCGGCGTCGTAGAAGGTCTGCAGCCATGTGCAACAAGCTTCCCGGTCGGATTTGGACATGGCCTGGTGCACTGCCCGCGGTGCCATACCCTTGTGGGCGATGGAATCGAAGGCGTTGGCCAGTGATACGGGGGGCGGGGCCAGCGTATCCTGGTTGTCATCGTCGCTGCTGTCATCGCTCGGATCAGCGTCGTCGCCTGAGAACGGGGTAACGGGGCTAGGCGCCTGCAAAGCGCGGTCGCGCGCAGTCGCCAGCGTGCCATCGGTGTTGCTGCGGATGGACGCCAACGTGCGTTGCCCTCGATCGCTGGCGGGCTTGCGCGTGGACGGTTTCACTTCCTGTTTGACAGCTGCCACCTTGGTCCGGGCGCGCTCTTTGCCGCGCGTTGCCTTCAGCTCGCCGACGAGCTTGGCCGCTGCAGCAGGGTCCACCTTTTCGATTTGGCTGACTTGATTGATCAGCTCAACATCGGCGCTCACGTGCTGCGTCAGAAGACTGCGCGTGTGCTCGGGCAGGTCGAGCAAGCTTAGGCGCTTGGACAGCCAGGCATGGCTCTTGTGGTGCTTCGCCAGCGTGGCTTGCACGCCCAGCTGATCGACGTCGTGCTTGAGGCGTTTGGCCTCTTCCAACTGGGTGAGGTTCTTGCGCTGGATGTTCTCGGCGAAGCGCGCGTCGGCCGCCGCTTCGTCGCTCATCTGCTTGGCGTAGGCCCGCAGCGCCGTCATGCCGACGAGCTTGGCCGCGCGATAGCGGCGCTCGCCAGCGACGAGTTCGTACGGTTTGGCGCGCCCATCCACCGGGCGCACGACGATTTGCTGCCATTGGCCCGTCGCCTTCATGCTTTGGCCCAGCTCAAGCAGCTGGTTCTCGTCATCCTCGAACTCGTCGCGCTCCTGCTTCACGATCTCGACCAGATCGAGATCCAGCGCAGGAAGGTCAGCGCCATCGGTGGTCAAGGATGTGTCGAACCCTGTCCCCAGCATCGAGCCGAGGTCTGCAAATGTGTTGTGCTCTCGCTTCATCGCTGCGTCTCCGAAGGCTCTCTTACTGCGGCAAGACGCCGGCACGCTGCAGGACCAGATTGCAGGCGCTGAGCCATTCCTCACCGGCGCGGCGGTGGGACTCGCCGCGGTTGCCTTGCCACACGGGGATGCGCTTCATCGCTGCCTGCTTGACCGCACTGCGCACCGGCAATGAGACCGGCAGGATGTTGTCACCTAGCTGCGAACGTAGGGTCGCAAGGCCCTGCGCCTCGATGTCGCTGCGGGAGTTCACGCGAGAGGGGAGCAGGCCCAAGACGCGCATGCGCGGATTGATGCCGCTGGACTTGGCGCGGCGCAGGTGTTGCCAAAGATCGCTCAAGGCATCGGCTTCATAGACGCCGACCTCGAACGGGCAGACGATTGCATCGGCGGCATACAGCGCCGCGCTCGTTGTCGTGCCGTCCAGTGAGCCCTTGGTGTCGATCACGCAGAGGGGGAACGGCTTGGCCAACTCGCGGATCCGTGTCGCCGCCAAGCGTGCGGCCGCCTGGTCGTGTGACGGCACCTGGCCGAGCGCAAGTTTGTCGGCGCGGATGATCTGCAGACCTTCACTCAGGGGCTCGGGCACGCCAATGGCGTTGGGACCGAACAGCGCCGACGCTGTCAGCGACGCGGTATTCGCTGTCTCCGCTGACGAGGGGAAGCTCAAAGAGAGGCTGGCCTGCGAATCGAGGTCGGCGAGAAGAACGGCTAGGTTTGCCCGCCGCCCAGCATGCGCGAGATGCGCACAAAGAGTGGTCTTGGCTTGTCCGCCTTTCGGATTGACTACGGCGATGATGGTCATGCTGAGCCCTGGCTGGATGGGTGGGACGAAGTTTTCGCCTGCGCGAAAACGCGTATCACTGCGCATCACAGAATGCTACTGGATGTAGCATGCTACCTCAAGTATTTTCGGGCTTGTGTTGCGCCAGGGTTCGATGAGCTTGAGGGGGATAGGACAGGCCTGCGGAGACCAGCAACTGCAACCGATTGCGGTTGCGAAAAGGCGACGCGGCACCCTTTACCCCATTAGAGGGGGGTGCCGATGGACTACATAAATTGGGTGATATGGTGGAAGCTGGGGCGTTCCAAACCAGTCTCAGGCGGACTTTTTCCTTTGCACATTATCGTGTCGCACGGGAGCCGCCAGTTGGCTTAGTTTCTCCTGATCGACCAGAAACTCTTCGAGTTTTCGCGTGCTGTCCAAACTCAGTCGCGCGATGCGCGCCGCCAGCGCTGTAGCTTGCGGATCGTTGTGGCGCCCACGTGTGGAAGGCTCAATGATTTCAGCTGGTTCCGCTCCTATCAGGTGGCATAGCGCAACGAATTCTGTGACTTTTGGAATCCGTCGGCCATTCAGCCAGTGATTTAGATTTCCCCGTTCAACGCCGATTTCTGCGGCCAAATCCACATCGGTTTTTCGGTGTGCGTCCTTATAAATCTGGGCGGCTGCTTTCAGTCGCGCCGAGATGTCTTTCCAAGTAGATGAGGCTTCCATGCCACGACTGTACGTAGCATCGTCGTTTGGTGTGCTACTGGGAGTATTTACAAACAGGCCGAGATGAAATACAGTCAGTAGCATTTTGCGCGCGCTGATTCTGTAAAGGACCGAGTGTGACGCAAAGGGCATATACAGAAAAGGTAGGGGGGCGCGCGTGAAAGGCGTTGGGTGGCCTCGTTGGGGCCGAAAAATGCAGGGCGCTGGACTGGCATCGGCGGGATTGCCGCGTATCGATGGCCGGTGTGCGCGCGGCCGGCGATTGGCAATTCCTGTAGGGGCCGGCCTCATGCTGGCGGTTGCGTTCAACGTGCACGCCGACTGCTTGGATGATGCTGCCGCGCGCTACGCACTCGACCCGCATCTGGTCCGCGCGATTGCTTGGCACGAGTCAGGCATGCGTGCGACGGCCGTCAACCGCAATAGTGACGGCAGCTACGACATCGGCCTGATGCAGATCAATTCGAGCTGGCAGCCAACCCTCGCGCGCGCCGGCATCTCCATGCAAAGCCTGTGGGATCCGTGTGTCAACGCCTACGTCGGCACCTGGATCCTGAGCTCCAACATCGCCCGCTTTGGCCCGACCTGGAAGGCCGTCGGCGCCTACAACGCAACCTCCCCGGCAAAGCAGCTCCGCTACGCCAACCAGATCTATGCGCGATGGCAGTCCTTGCAGCGCGCTGGTGTCAGTCCACGTCCATAAGCGAGATTCCCATGAGACTTGATTTACCCCGCATGCTCCTGGCCGCCGTCGCGTTGGCGGCATGGTTCAACCTGCCAACCGCTCAGGCGGCGACCTCCCGGCAAAACGCAATTCCTGAGGAGGCGGAGGAGTTGTCCGGCGATGGCTGGCAGTTGCTCAGCGCCGGCGAGTCCATGCCCAAAGCGCCAACCAAGAAGTCCGTCCCGGCGAGTAAGCAAGCAGCTGCTCCCACTGCGTCCAAGCAGGCGGCAGGATCGTCGACCGAACCGTCAACGGCAGCTTCAAAAGTTGCACTGACGGAGACCACGCCTGCTGCGGTCTCTGCGAGCACCCCACCGGTCAGTGCCCCAACCACGTTCTCCCTTGTCGCCGGGGAATCAGTCGAGTCTCAGTTGCTGGCCTGGGCGAAGCGCGCGAAGTGGAACGTGCTGTGGAGCGTGCAGGACGCGTGGGTGGTGCCCGGCAACAAGGACTACGGCACTGATTTCGAAAGCGCTGTGAAAAGTGTGACCGAGGATCTGGCTGGCAACGGTGCCGACATTCTCGGCGACAGCTGGCGCGGCAACAACATGATCGTGATTACTCAGAACGGAGCCGCAGGCCAATGAAATCCACCTTTCAACTGACGGCGATCGTCGCCGCTCTGGCCGTCATCCCGGGCCTGACAGGCTGCGGCATTGTGCAGGTGCGCGATGCCCAGAACCAAAATGCGGCCGATACCCGCGCGCAGCTTGAGGCCACCCCGAAGGGACGGCCGGTGTTCATGGTGCACGAGGGCGCATGGCTGATGGGCGAAAAGGTGCGTGCTACCAAGCCGCAACCAGATCTGTTCAGCAAGGCCGTCTCGTTCAAGGATCGCCCCGACCACGCGAGCACGCTCAACGAGATCGCCGATTGGATCGCACGGATGTACGGCGTACGCGCCGTGGTCGATCCTTCGGTGAGTGCGTCGCCCAGCCTGGTCGTGGCCAGCAGCGGCGTTGGCGCGTCGAAGACGCCGAAGCTGCCCGAGTTGCCTGCCGGTCTCGGGACCAGCCTTGCGATAACTTCCCCGACCGCACTGCCAGCGGCGCCGGCGCTGCTGGCACCGCTGCGTTTCAGTGGCGATTTCAAGGACTTCATGCGCACCGTCGAGCAACGACATGGCGTGTACTCGCGCTATCGCGACGGCACGGTGACGTTCTTCAAGACGGAGACGCGGACCTTCACTCTGCCCGATCTGGCCGACATCTCGACCATGGCTGGCATGATCGCCACCGATTCGAGCGGCTCGTCCGGCTCGTCGGGTTCTACCACCAGCGCCACCGCCACCAGCACTTCCTCACACTCGTCGGGCAATGGTGGCCAGACAGCTACGCTCTCTGTGAAGTCGGATCCGTGGGCGACGCTCCAGGAAACCGCGCGCGCGGTGGCTGGCACAGGCAGCGTGTGGGCAGACCGGAACCTTGGCACCGTGACGGTGACGGGCAGCCCGGCAGAATGCGACCGCGTCGAGGATTGGGTCAAGAACCTCGACGCGATGTTCGGCAAGCAGGTCGGCATCGATGTGCGCATCTTCCAGGTGCGTCTGTTCCAGGAGGACAACCTTGGGCTGACGCTGTCGCTTGGCTACAAGAGCGGCAATGGGCACACCGGGTCGACCTTCACCGGTGTCAGTGCCCCGACCATTACGAGCACGGCCTCCCCGATGAACTTCGGTGCCACCATCGTCGGTGGCAAGCTCGATGGGACCAAAGCGGCAGTTCAGGCCTTGTCGACACTCGGCAACGTGACGCAAGTGGTCTCCCGCAGTGGCGTGACGCAAAACGGCAAGGTGCTGGCGCTGCAATCAGCGACGCTCCAGGACTACGTGCAAAGCACGCAGACCACGCTGGCATCGAATGTTGGCTCCACGAGCTCCATTCAGACGGCCACCAATATCTCGGGCTTCACCAGCAGCTTCCGGCCGAAGGTGATCAACGGCCGAATCATGATGGTCTTCGACATGACCTTGTCGGAGCTGCAGCCGCTGCAGACGTTCACCTCTGGCTCGGGCGCAAGCCAATCGACTGTCCAGTTGCGCACGATGCCGCTGGCACGCTTTGAGCAGTCCGTGCGACTCATGCCTGGCGAGACACTCGTGCTTACGGGCCTGCGGGATCAGTCCACCAGCATGACCAACAACGGGACCGGTTCGCCTTTCATGCCGCTGTTGGGCGGCGGCGTGGACGCGCAGAAGAAGGACACGATGATCGCCGTGGTCATCACGGCGCGCCTGCTTTAACCCAGGGAAACTCCAACATGAACCGAACCCTCCTGATCGCCCTGGCGGCGATCGTCCCGCTGTTCGCCCATGCCCAACCCACTCCGGCGCCGGCAGCCACCGTCGCGGTAGCGTCGGCCGCCCAAGAACCTGACGAACTCGGCGCCCTGCAGAAGCGCAAGGCAATCGCAAAAGAACGTGCCGAGATCGCCAAGTACGAGGCGGACATCAAGGCAGCCGAGGCGCGGGCGCAGCAGTCTCCCGCCGGCGCTCCGTCGATGCCCGCGCCGGGTGTGGCGCTTACCGGCAACTTGCCCGCAGTCACTCTTCCGCCGGCGGCGACCGCATCCAACAAGCCCCGACTGCTCAACATTGGTGGAGCGGGCAGTCAGTACGTGGCTCATCTCGAAGTGAGTGGGCGCCCGGCGGACGTAGTCGTCGGCGATCCGGTCGAAGGTGGCTGGACGGTTGCGAGTATCGACGCCGGCCACGTGAAGCTGGTGCGCGGCAAGCAAGTGCTGATGCTGAAGGTCTGACATGGCCGAAACTCTGACGCTTCCGGGTGTCGCGGGAACCTACGCCATCGGCCTGTCCTGGTGGCACGAGGGTAAGCAGAAGCAGCCGAAGAAGACGCTGCACAAGCGCTCTCTCGAACACAAATCCCGATGGGGGGTGGCGCGCAAGCTCGGCGCTGACTCGCTCCAAACCGGCCTCTGTACGCCGATCCCCGGCGTCAAGTCGGCCAGGTCCGTGCGGCCACTGGCGGCCATTGCAGCGGATGCTCACAAGCAGCCTTGGCATGGGCTCTTTGAGATTGGCGATGACCGGTACTGGTATATCGCAGTGCGGGATGCCAACGGCATCATTCCCGAGGGCGATCTGGTCGGTACGCGCGAGCAGATGGAGCGCGTGCTCAGCCGACATAGCGAGGATCTCGACTGGAATGAATGCATCGAGGGCAATCGCGAGGATCTCGCCCGCATCGTGCGGGCAACACCGAATCCGCCTTCGTTGCGGGATGTGCAGGCGTCACTGTGGAAACCGATAGCGGCTGCGGTGGGTGTACTGACCGTTATCGCAGGTGCCGGAACAGGCTACTGGCTATGGCGCGAGCGGCAACTGGAAGCGCAACGCCAGGCCGAGCAGGCGCGTCAGCGGGCGGTGCAGGCCGCGTTGGCCGCGCAGCGCGCTGCTGAAGCGAAGATTCTGCCGTGGACCAAGCAGCCGATGAGCGCAGAGGTCATCGAATCGTGTTCGCGGGCTTGGCAAGGGCGGGATCACTGGCAGAAGGGCTGGGCGCTGATGACCTGGCGTTGTAAGCCCCAGGCCCAGGCCACTGCCATCGACGTTGGTTGGGGAAGGCAGGGAGGGCTCGCTGCCGATGCGCCCGGTACCCTGTCGGCGGACGGAGAGAGTTCGAGCACGTCGTCGTCGATCGGCTCGGCGTTTTCAGCCCCCTCACCGCGCGCGTTGGCCAGCGACGTGGCACAGCGTCTGACGTGGACATTCGCGCAAGCGCACGGACTCGCACTGCGAATGCAGGCGCCAGTCGCTCCGCCTCCGCTTCCAGGCAACGCGAGCGGAAAGGATGCGCCGCCACCGGACCCATGGGTGGCCTCCTCTGCCGAGTTTTCCGTGCCATACCCACCGTGGGAGGGCCTGACCCAGGCCTTCGACGCAGTGCCCGCCCTGCGCATTAGCGAGATCGGCTACGACGCGAAGAAGGGGCAGTGGACTGTGACTGGCACCCTCTACGGGCTGCGCGTTGCGGCAGTGGCAGCCGCGAACGTGCCTCCTGCCGGCGCATTGGTTGGAGCTAGTGCACCGCAAGGGGGGTTGCATGGGCATCCGTGAGTCATTCGGTCGGTCGCTGCGACCGGTTCGCGAACGGCAAGCCGCAGCCGCTCCCGCTCGCCAAGCTTCCTTCGTTCCTCCGCCGATGGCAGATCTCGTGCGCGACTGCATTTACCCAGAACGCATGCCAGTCGCGTTTGACCGCGTCGCGGTCGAACTGGGGTTGCTTGAGGAGGACGAGGCGCGAAGGTTGCGAGAGCGCGCGAGCGCTGAAGGTCGTCGATTTGATGAACTCGCAATCGAGAACGGCCAGCTTTCGCCGGACGAAGTGCAATGCGTTGTCGATGAGCAGGCCTTCGTCGTGCAGGTCAATGTCAATCGCATTGGCAGTCCCGCATTCCTGACATGGATCGGTGAGCTGCATCGCCAAGGGGTCTTTCCGAAGATCCTGCGTAAGTCAGCCCAGGACTTGGCCAAAATGCGAGAAGGCTTGGTCACGGAGAGTGGTCCGGAAGACGTTGATCTCGATACTCTGAATCAGGCTCGGCAGATTCTGGTCGACCTGGACGCTGTGGGCGCGAGTGACCTGCATGTGCAGGTCTGTGAGGGGCATACCGAGCTGCAGGCGCGCGTGAAGGGCGACTTGAAGACGTGTGCCGGCATCTCACTGCATCCGGATCAAGGCGAACGTCTGATACGCGCGATGTGTCAGGGCTTGGCCACCGTCAAGGTCAAGACCTACAACCCGCTGGACTTCCAGGACGAGATCCAGATCTCTGGTGATGCGCTTCCCCGCTCGGATCTTGCCAGCGTGCGGATTATTCGCGGGCCGTCGTACCCGGTAGAGGCCGGTGGCAGCTTCCTGGTTGCCCGTCTACAGCCGCATGGCAACCGCCGCTATGCCACCAAAGAGCGCACCGACGCGGCGCGTCAGCGTCTGGGACTGCGTACACCTGATCGCCCGCCAGGAGAGTTCCGGCTCGGCTCAATGGGATTCATTGCTTCGCAAGTTGCGATGCTGCAGCGACTGATGCGCCGTCCCAAAGGCATTTTGTTTGTGGTCGGCCCGACCAGTAGCGGCAAGACTACGACGTTGTTCGAGATGAGCCTTGAACTGGGCCGGCTCTATCCCGGCGAGCGTCTCATCACGATCGAGAACCCCATTGAGTATCCGATCGAGCACGCGATCCAACTGCAGGCGGACAGCGCGGCGTTTCCGGCCCGGGTGAAGTCCACCCTGCGAATGGACCCCGACACCATCCTGCCATCGGAGGTGCGCGGTGTGGACGAGGCGATCGCGGCGGTGCAGGCCGCGCAAACCGGGCACCGAGTGTTCACCACCCTCCACTGCGACGATCCCTTCGAGATCTTCGGGCGGTTGGAGCTGCTCGATCACGTGCGCCTGGCGCGCGGGATGATCTGCAACCACCGCACGATCGTCGGGATGATTGCACAGCGCCGCGTGCAGATCCTATGCCCCGATTGCAGCCAGTCCTTCACGAACGTACAGCACCGGATTCCGGGCTACATGCTGCAGGCACTGGAATCGTGGGGTGATCTGTCCAAGATGCGTGCGCGCGACGCCCGCCACGACTGCCCCACGTGCCGTGGTGAGGGCGTTGTTCGGGAGCAAGCAGTAGCAGAAGTGGTTGTGACCGATGAGGCTTTGATGCGCGACATTTTGGATACCAACGTATTGGATGCTGCTCGCCGGTACCGCCAGCGGAGCACCGCCGATAAAACCATGATCGAGCACGCGATGGACCTGGTGTTGACAGGACAGCTCGATCCGGAAGACGCGGCCAAGATCGATGAGATTCCGATGCGGGAGGCGCAAGCATGACGCAAGCCCTGTCGTGGCGACTTCGCCGTCGGTTCTACGAGCAAGCGGAATCCCAGATCAGCAATGGGGTGCCGCTGCTTTCGGTGCTACACGACTTCAAGGAGCGCGTGGCGCGCCGGAGTCTGAAGGCCTCCCAGGTGGTGGAAGAAGTGCATCGCCAAGTGCGGGACGGTAGTTCGCTCACGCTGGCCATGGGCGACATCCTGACCGACCTGGAGCGAGACGTGCTCGCCGCCGGCGAGAAGGGCGCCCGAGAGAAAGAGAGCAGTGGCGGGTTGCCTAATGCCATGCGCCTGATTCTCGAAGTCCGCGAGATGACAGACGGCATGCGCTTGAAGCTGTTGTCGAGTTTCGCAACTCCGGCGGTTCTTGTCATAGTGCTATGGGCAACGCTTGCCGTGATCGGTGGCTTCGTGGTGCCGCGCTTAGTTGAGGTGCTGCCACTGGAGAAATGGACCGGATGGGCATACGTCATGTACTGGATGGGCGAGCTTGCGGTCGGGTGGATGGCCCCACTGACCTTCGGCAGCCTCATTGCATTTGCGGGGTGGAGCATCTACGCGCTGCCCAGGTGGATCGGCGCCAAGCGCAGCTACTTCGACCGCAGGGTATTCCCATTCACGATCTATCGGGAGGTGACGGGCTTCACCTGGTTGATGTCCTACCTCGCGCTGATTCGGGCCGGCGTGCCTGAAATCGTCGCGTTGAAGGGGCAGATCGGAACTGCCGCGCCGTGGCTGGCCTCCCGCCTTTCGCCAGTTGCCGAAGGGATGGAGTTCGGTGGCCTCAACCTGGTCGCTGCCCTGCGGCGGACCGGCTATGAATTCCCTTCGCTCGATCTCATCGACGAGGTGGGCGCATATGTCGGCTTCGACAACTTCACCGAAAAGATGGAAGTCGCACTTCGCAGCTATGCGAAAGCGCTGGAGCGTCGACTGTTGTTCAAGGGCGCCGTGATCTCTGGCGTGTTCACGGTCGTGATGTTTGTGGCCTTCTTCATCGTGGCCTTGGGAAGCAATTCGGTTTCATCGATCTTGGCGTCGTCGATGGGACAGTAACTAATCGGATGCCGACAAATAGGAGAGGTTGATGCGTGAATTTATTTTGACAATCGGTGCGGTCATTCTGGGCTTGCTTCTGTTGGCTCTGGGTGGTGCGGCTCTGCTGGGTGGCTTCAATACCGGGAAGGGGTCCAATCTCGTATCTGAGATCACATTGATTCAGAGCGAAGCGCGCAAGGGCTTTGCTCAAAGCAATCAGGGCTACACGAATTTCACCACTGCGAATGCAGCGACGCTCGCCAACGGCGGTAGCTTCCCGCGCAGCATGGTGAAGAACGGCGTGCTTACTGACGACTGGGGCAATGCGATGCAGCTGGCTTCGTCCAACAACGGCACGCAGGGTGTGATCACCTTCGGTGGCGGCGGCTCGCAGGATGTCGACCAGTGCAAGACCTTCGTGACGAACCACAAGGACTACGTGACGCTGGTCGTGGGTGGGACCACCTTCACGCAGGCGAACCAACCCGATGCGGTGTCGGCTACCAATGCGTGCCAGGGGTCTCCGACGCTTGCTGTGACGTTCCAGTAATCGACCGAGCGATGACAAAGCGCTTGATTGCGACACGGGAGGGCTGCTTGTGGCCTTCCTGATCCTGCCGTTGATGGCTGTGTTCTTCTGGGTCGGCATGTCGATGCAGGGCTGGCAGCTGGCGCAAGCGGTTCCAGGAGCCGGCCAGGCCGGCCGCATGGAGACGCTTGCCCTGGTCTCTGCGCAACAAGCCGAGATGTTCGGTGCCGCTTGCATCAGTTCCGCGAGCAGCAATCCTGGTGTCGTCAGCCCGAGCATCACCGTGACGCTTCCCGCCGGCGTCACGCTGCCAGCCGGCGCGGTGTGCATGACGACTGCAGGCCCGGGCAATGGGCGCAATGTCTACGGGTACCTGCCCGTTGCATCGGGTGCGATCGGGCAAGTGCTGGCGGACTCGCAACAAAACGCTATGTGGCATCGAGTGCAGAGCGCCGGCTTGGCAGTAAACCTTGCGACCGGCCAGACGGTTTCAGTGCCAACTGCGCTGCCCGTAGGCGTCTTGCTCGCTTGGATTCAAACCTCCTCCTGAAGGAACAGTCAGATGCTGTCCCTCATTGCAACCATCGCCTCCATTGTGTTGTCGATGCTGATGTTCGGCGGATTCGTCACGTTGTCCAACGTCGGTGTCACCAATGTCATCACGGCGGCCGCTGCATCCCAGCTGGTCATCGTGAACAAGGCGGCGGAGCAGTACGTAAAAGACAACGGCGCCGCAATCGTCGCGCAGGCCACTGCAACCACACCTGTGACCATCACGGCGCCGATGCTGATCAACGCCACCAACCTGCAGGGCTTCTCGCCGACCAATGTGTTTGGCCAGACTTGGCAGGTGCAAGTGCTGCAGCCTTCAGCTGGCGTGCTCCAGACCGTCGTTCAATCCGTCGGAGGACGGCCCATCAGCGATACCCGGCAGCTGGTGCAGATCGCCGCGCAGGCCGGCGCTCAGGGTGGGTTCGTCCCCTACGCTGGCCAGAATGGCGATCCGACCATGACACCCACGCGGGCCTATGGCGCCTATGGGATGTGGGGGCCGCTTGCCCTTACAGGCTTCACCAACCCCGGCGCGGGCCACCTGGTCTCGCTTCTGGCATTCACAGGTACGCAGAGCAACAACAGCTACCTGTATCGAGTGGCGGTTCCCAATCATCCTGAGCTGACCTCAATGCAGACGACGCTGGGTCTAACGGGCACCGACGGTACCAAGAACGACATCACCGGGGCGGGAACCGTTACAGCCGATACGTTTCAGTCGTCGGCAGGTGGGCAATTCAAGACAGACCAGGGCGGCTCCATCGAGCTGGGAGGCAACAACGGCCAGGCAGGAACAGGCACGCCGTATATCGATTTCCACCTGGGCGGTCAGGGGGTGCAGGACTTCAACACGCGCATCGTCAACGACAGCAACGGGAAGGTCTCGATCTACGGGGCGAATGGGCGCGGGTCACTCGCGATTCAAGGCACGATCCAGCCCGGCAACGTCGCCACTCCAGGAACGGCTTGCCCGAACAACGGCGAGGGTGCGGGGAACGCTGATGGCTCGGGGCAGTGGCTGCATTGCGTCTTCCACGTGTGGAAGCCCATCGGCGGTCCGCTTCAGCGTTATGGCTACTACACGGCGCAGCATGGTTCGGGGGTTCCGGCTCCGACCTGTCCCGCAGGAGGTACGCCAATGATCGTCGTCACGCCAAACAACTTCTCGGTGGATCCAACCACGGTCGTCAACTACGGCGCTTGGGGAGTTGGTCCATGGACGGTCTACATCTTGGACGGCGCGAACTCGCCCATCGCGGGCGCCACCGCGACCGTAGGCACGTACTGCGGTTACTAAAGGACGAAACACATGCCAAAGATCTTCAAATACTTCCTGATCGTCGCGGTGCTTCTCGGAAGTGGCGCGGCCGCGGCTGCACCTAAGCTTTGTTCGCCGGGCTACCAAGATTCCACGTGCGTGACGCCCATTTCGCGCGCGCCAATCGCAGCACCCCAGTGCTCGACGGGGGCTGGCTGGACCACGACTTCCAACCCTGTTTGGCAGGGCGCCTATTGGAGTGCACCTGGCTGCTACTACCAACCTCCGCCTTCCTGTCCGTCGGGCTATTCGCAAGTCAGTGGACCTGCCTGGAATGGCTCTAGCTGGGTTGGTCTGAATTGCCAACCGACAGCCCCGCCGTCACCTCCCCCTGCCGGGCACGTGCTTGTGGCAACGACAAACACCAACAGCTGTGGAACCCTCGGGACCTTCAATACATATGCTGACGGAACGTATGACGCAAGCAATCCTGATTGGACGCAATCTTTCTCCGGGACCTGGGACCAGATGTACAACAGTGGGGTGAACTACATGAACCAGAACTATGCTCGGTACACGGCGCCGATGTACATCACACAGCCTTCGGACCCGACAACCGCTACCAACTATTTGTCGCGTGTCTTCTTTGTCAACAATCCGTGGGCATGTGGTGGTGGCGTCGGTTGAGAAGCGTTCCGACTCACGGTAGTAGATACCAAGGTATCGCAGGGAGCGAGCCGGCAATAAGAAAAGCCCCACGGTGCTTCTACACCGTGGGGCTTTCCCTGTGCCAAGTTCGGCGATCAGCCTACGACATTCCCGGTAGTGAACGTGAAGGCACGGGTGAACGGCGTGCCGTTGATCGTACCCGAGAGATTCACCGTGTATGGCGTATTCGGTTGCAGCGGCGCGGTCGGGTAAGCGACAGCTTCGAACGCAGGCAGCAACTTGTTCGGATCGGTTGCCGAGTTGAGCAGTTGCAGAGTGACCGTGTGCGAGGCGTTGTCGGTCATCGTGCCGGAAGTCAGCACAATGGTGTCGCTCGGGTTGCCTGCAACAGCGACCGGCGTGCCCCACGAACCAGTAGTGTTCGGCGGAGTGGGCGTTTCACCGTTCGACGAATAGGCAACACCTGTGGTGCCTTGACACGGGAAGGTCAACGGCATGTTGCCCGTCATCGTCTTCGGCGCATCGAAACTCATAGAGGCCCGGACATCGGGGAAGCCGTTGAACATCGTCTTCGACACACCGATACCGACAATGCTCGACGGCCACACGCCGGCAGCGATGTGGTACACGCCGGACAGCCAGCCAATCACGTGTTGCTGACCATACTGAGCGTCGGTCAAGGTGGCGTTCGTGTAATAACCGCCACTGACGCCGCCCACATATTGATTCGGGAAGCCTGCTGCTACAGCACGATCCTGGTAGCTGACACCCGTGAAGCCAGGGTTGCCCTTCGTTTCGCTGTCGGCAACTACGCCGTTGGTGCTCATATACGCGGCGTGAGCTTGCGCAGCTTGGTCGAGGACGGTGTTTTCTTGCAGAGCCGGGAAGCCGCATTGCGTACGGTACTGGTTCAGCGTGTTGAACGCCGCAAGCTGGGCACTTGTGGCGCCGTACTGGGGCGTCGCAACAGTGCCAGTTACCGTCTGCGGAGGTGTCGTCGGCGTGTTGCCTGTGGAGGTGCCCGGCGTCGAGCTGCCCCCATCGCCACCGCCGCCGCATGCAGCAAGAAGGGTGGCCAGCGCGATCGACAGCGTCGCACGCGTGATGTTCAGCGGATTGGCATTCATCTTCATAGCGCTTCCATTGCTCCTATTGGTCAAGTGGTTCAGCAGATTCTGTTAATCACAATGCTACTGTTTGTAGCGAGCCTAGGCAAGTACCCCTTCTGAGGGGTGCTCAGTTTTACTCGCTGCATAAGTACGCGCGGATCGAAGTAAACACACGGATTGCGGGATTCCATTGAGCTACGATCCGTACTTTTCGCGTGCGGGAATGATACTCCCTGTATTTACAAGCACGTGCAACCTAGCTACACTCAGTAGCACTTCTAGGAGTGAAAGGCCAAATGCCTGAGTCTGTTCTTAAACGCTACCGGCAAGAGCACGGCCTCAGCCGTAAAGAGTTGGCGAAGACCCTCGGCGTGTCCGTCCAGCTGGTTGGGCATATCGAAAACGGCATTCGAATCATTTCCGCCGACAACGCGGTCAAGTGGGAAGGTCTGCTCGGGATTGATCGTTCCGAGTTCCGGCCTGACCTGTTCTTGCGAGATAGCAGTGGTCCTGGGGAGGAGAAATGAAGGTGAATCAACGCGTATCTGCTGTGCTGACGATGCTCCTGTTGATGGTTGGCCTGGGGGCGTCCAGCAATGCTGCAGCCGACGATTGGGGTTGCCAGGTTCTGTTGTGTCTCGCCGACCCACGAGGGCCCACAACCGAGGGCGCCTGCATTCCACCCATTACCAAGTTGTGGCGTGAGCTCAGCAAAGGCCACGCATTCCCTTTCTGCGACATGGGCGGCGGCGCCGGCGGCGGCAACACCTTCGCCAGCTCGGGCTACTGCCGTGAAGACCTGATCTACATGTCCGGTGGCGACAATCCCCAACCGATGTGCAATGCCAGCGGCGCGATCAACGTGGTCGTGAACGGTCAGCTGTTCACACGCGTGTGGTGGGGCGTGAACGGACAACTGTCCGGTAAGTCTGGCAGTACGGTGTCGGAGAACTACTCCGGCGGCGCGTCACCGCAGTACGACCCGACCAAGGCTGCAGACAGCTTCCTCCAGAAGCTGCGAGACAAGCAGCGCGGCGGCGGCGCTGGCAACGCAGGGAACACAGACAACGGCGGGGGCAACTGATGCTGGCCGCTGCCCTTCTTTTCACCCTGGTGCTCACCCTGCTACTGGCATTGGCGAACGCCCAGCTGCGCTCCTTTGTAATGGCCAAGACAGGCGGGGTGTGAGCGTGCGTCGCCTGTTCATCGCGGAAAAGCCCTCACTGGCCGAAGCAGTCTGGACACTGCTTCCCGGCACCCCAGAACGTCAAGGCGTTGCTACGCGTGTCGGCAACGACTGGTTTGTGCCGTTGTCGGGGCACATCCTTGAGCAGGCCATGCCGGACGAGTACCTTCCGGACGATGTGCCTCGCACAAAGGCCGGCACCAAGCGCTGGCGCGCCGAAGACTTGCCTGTTGTTCCGCCTGAAGCAGGCTGGATCCTGTATCCGGCCGCAAGCGGCAAGGACGATGAAGCGCGGGAACGCAATCGCAAGAGCAACGAGGCCAAGCTCGCGAAGATCTCCGCGCTACTCACGCAGGTCGACCAAGTGGTGCACCTAGGCGATCCCGAGGCGGAAGGGCAGCTGATCGTCGACGAAGTGCTGCTGTACCTGGGCAACACCAAGCCGGTTGCCCGCCTGCTGGTCAACGATTACAACGAAACAAAGGTGCGCGCTGCGCTGGAAAATCTGCGCAGCAATGATGAACCGTTGTTTCGCGGCTGGTTCATCTGGGCCCTGACACGTTCGCGCTACGACTGGCTATTCGGCCTGAACTGCACGCGTGCGGCCACCATCCGGGCACGAGAGCTGGGCTATGGCGAGGCGCTGTCGGTCGGTCGCGTGCAAACGCCCACGCTTCGGCTCGTGGTGGATCGTGACCGCCAGATCGATGGCTTTCAGTCCATTCCTTACTTCAGCCTGTCGGCGGTGATCGAGCATGCCGGCGGTCAATTTCGTGCCCGCTGGCGGGCAGGTGACGGCCAGGCCGGCCTAGATGAAGCGGGCCGCCTGGTAGATGCCGAAGAGGCGAACAGCCTAGTTACGGCGGTGTGTGGCGCATCCGCAACCATTGCCGCGTTCGAGAAGAAGCAGCGCTGGGAGTCGCCGCCGCTGCCGCTCTCACTTAACGAGCTGACGATTGCCGCCTGTACGCAGTTTGAATGCACTGCCGAGGCCGTCCTAGACGCTGCGCAGCAACTGTACGAGAAGCACAAGATCACCAGCTAGCTTCGCGCTATGTCGTGCGCGAAGGTTCCTTCTGGAAGTTCGACGGGAAGGACAAGACGCCCGGTCTGGATGGAAAGCCGCACTTTGCCGATGCTGGCCCGAAGCTGACGACCGCCAGTGATGACCGCAAGACCATCGCCGACATGGTTGCCGTCGCCAAGGCGAAGAACTGGGGTGCGATCACAGCGACGGGGAGTGACGAGTTCCGCCGCAATACCTGGCTGGAGGGTCGCCTGCAGGGCGTGGAGGTCAAGGGCTATGCCCCACTGGAGGCGGACCTTGCGCTGCTCGATGCCGCCAAGCGGGAGCGCGAGGGATTGCGCATCTCTGCTGGCGAAGCGCCCAAGCCAGACGCCGGCGGCAACACGATTGCCGTGGAGACGGCAAAGGCCGCGCCGGTACCAGCTGCGGATGCCTGGGAGCGAGCGTCTGTCAAGGACGTGCGTACCGCGCTCGACAAAACGCTCGCGACATTCCCGGAGAACGTTCGGCGCGAGCTGACGATGCGCATGAATGCGCGGCTGAAGGCCGGCGTCGAGGTGCAACAGCAGCACGCCAAGGCCGGCGCGCCCAAGGCGGCACTGGGCGAGGCCATCTCAGCACGCTTCGGTGAACTGAAAACGGTGTGGGATGCGCCAGCACAGGGTACCCCGGCTGCGGACGCAGCCCAGCCTACGCAGGCCGCAGCGCAGGTCACAGCTCAAGCCGCACCCAAGGTTGGAATCTAACGAACGTCGCGCGGCGGCAGCTGCTGCGCGCCAAGCACGCTGCCGGCCCGAGAGCCGGCACAGAGGGAGAAAACTGATGACTGGAAGTATTGGGGTGATGAATTGTTCGGGCAACGTCGGCAAAACGACGATCTCGCGGCAGCTGCTCGCACCGCGTCTGCCCGGGCATTCGGTCGCGATGATCGAATCGATCAACGCGGACGAAATGAGCCATGACGAAGTGGAAGTGTTGCTCGCGCGCGAATCGAGCTCGATCCACGAACGCATGCTGCAGGGGGAACAACTGATCGTCGACATCGGTGCCTCCAATGTCGAGGAGTACTTGCAGTGGCTGCAGGCCGCGCAGGGCGCGCAGCAGGACTACGCGCTGTTCGTGATTCCCGTGGTGCCGGCCAAGAAACAGATGCAAGACACCATCAAGACGATCGACATGTTGGCGGATCTCGGTGTCGAGCCGGAACGCATTCGCCTGGTGTTCAACATGTTTGTGGAAGTCCTAAAGGAGCCACTCGAACGCACGCTGCGTCGCGAGTTCGCGCCCATCTTCGACTACCACGCCCGTGATGAGGCGTTCACGTTGCGCGTCGATGTTGCCGTCCCTGAGAGCAGCGTGTTCTCGATGTCGGCAGAAGTCGGCATGACCGTGTTCGACATCAGCCGCGAGAAAACCGACTACCGCGCCTTGATCGCCAAGGAGCCGGCCGGCGAGAGCCGTAACCGCCTGGTCAAGGTCGAGGGACTGCGCCGCCTGGCGGTTGGCATGGAGCCGCGACTGGATGCGGCCTTCCGCGCCTTGATGCTTGAGGAGCCGGTGACGTGAACGCGCCGCAACAGCCCGCGACGACACTGCTTGAACGCGCTGATTCCATCCGGTCGACGGAGGATCTGCGTCAGGCCGTGCTCTCCGAAGTGCTGCACGACCAGATGGAAGTCGTACGGTTGCAGCAGGACGTGGCGACGCTGATCGCCGACACCGACAAGCGCTTCGTTGGGACTGTGCAGGCGATGCGCGAAGAACACGCCAAGCTTGCCGGCGTGCTGGAGCGCCTTTCGGGTCTGGTGGGACGCAGCGAAGACGCCTTCAAGGGCGAGCTGGCCCTTCGGGCGGCCGAGCACGCGCGCAAGGAGTTCCTCGGTGCGACGCGGGATCTGATGGAGCAGGTAGCCAGGGATGCCGCCGTGTCACGCATGCGCAGGCTGCTTGAAGCCGTGGTGGTGGCCGGCGTCACGTCGTTCGTGACGCTCGCTGGCACCTGGGCGCTGCTGCACCGGTAAAGCGGGAGGGAATTCTGGTGGGAGTGAATCGCAGACCGAGAACCTGGTTGCGTTGAGACCGCCGGAAGGCGGATCCGCTAAAAGCACCCCGCGCACCGACGGCCCTGGCGAGGAAAGTCCGGTGCGCGGGTCAGGCGAAAGACCTGCTCGTCGTCGAGCCGGTCAGCTCACGCCCGTTGAGCGGGCGGCCTCTTTTGCTACGTCCGCATTGTAGTGAATCTGCAGGCCGCCGCCAGTTTTTGTGAAGGAGGGAGAAAACCATGCTGAACAAAACGATGCTGATTGGCCGTCTTGGGGCTGATCCTGAACTCCATTTCTTGCCGAGCGGCGATGCAGTCAGCAATCTGCGCCTGGCCACCACTGAGCGCGTCAAGGATGGCGAAAGCGGTGAATGGCGCGAACTGACTGAGTGGCACAACCTTGCGCTTTACAGAGGCCTTGCTTCGATCGCGAATACCTATCTGGCGAAGGGCGCACGGGTATATGTGGAAGGTCGCCTAAAGACGCGGAGCTGGGAGAAGGCGGGATTCAAGTTCTATCGGACCGAAATTGTGGTTGAGAAGCTCAGGATGTTCGATTGGAACGGACCCGAGGGCGATCCTGCTGCAGTCGATTCGACGGATAGCGAATCGGAGGGTGCATGACCATGCGAAACCTTGCCGCCGCGCTCGCGTTTGCGCTGAGCTTTTCCGCGCACGCAGTATCACTGGACCACCAAGGCTTCGCCGCCGGAATGCCATCCATCGAGGTGGGCTTCTCGCCGGAGGGCAGCGCACAGCAGCTGGTAGAGAAGGCCATCAACAGCGCGCGCGCCTCGATCCGGCTCTCTGCGTACTCGTTCACCTCTGCGCCGGTCGTGCGGGCACTGGTGTCCGCCAAGCGCCGGGGCGTCGATGTGGCCGTCATCGTGGACTACAAGAACAACCTGGTGGATGGCCGAACGGAGAAAGCCCGGGCTGCGTTGAATCTGCTCGTCAACGCCGGCATTCCGACTCGCACGATCAGCGTGTATCCCATCCATCACGACAAGTTCATCGTGGTCGACGGCGAATCCGTCGAGTCCGGGTCGATCAACTACTCGGACGCCGGTGCACGTCGCAACAGCGAGAACGCCATCCTGATCTGGCGTCATCCGCAGTTGGCCAAGGCGTATCTGGACCATTGGCAAAGCCGCTGGTCTCAGGGTGTCGACTACCGGTCATCGTTCTAAGGGCCGACATGCGCAAAGACGTGCTGTTCGACGGGTCGCCTGCACTGGCATCCATCATGCCCGCGTTCATTCGCGGCAGCCTGGCTTCGGTCGGCGCGGTGGTGTTGGCCGCCTGGCTCGAATCCATAGGATTGGCTTATGCGTGGTGGTTGTGGGTGACGGTGACGGCGGCCTGCCTGGTGCGCCTCGCCTTCGGCGCTCTGCGTATCGTCTGCACCCGCGTGCTGGTTGACGGCCAGCGGATCCGCCTGAGCGCCGGCATCCTGCAGCGCGAAGTTACGAGCCTCGAACTGTTCCGGATCCAGAACGTCTGGTCAGTCGTGCGCTGGTGGCAACGTCCGTTTGCCATCGGCGACCTGCTCATCGAGACAAGCGATCCGCGTCATCCCTTCTGGCGGCTCTCAGGGCTGCCCGATCCCGAGCAGCTGCGCGACGTTCTCAATGAGGCGGCTGTGGCACTGCGGATCTCGCGTGGGGTCCGGGAAGTCAACGTCGGGCAGGTCTAAGCATGGCGAAGCAACGCACTGCAGACGGGCAGAAGGATCCGCTAACGCGCCGAATCAACGCACGCTTGACCGAGGCCGAGCATGCGCTGATCGAAGAGAAGCGCGCGGCCGCCGGCATGAATGCCTCCGAGTTCTTCCGCGAATGCGTGCTGACCAACCGCACGCAGATCATTGCGCGGCCGCAGGCCAGCAGCGACCGCAAGCATCTGCTGTATGCCGTGAACAAGGTGGGGAACAACCTCAACCAGCTGGCGCATGCCGTCAATACAGCACACATGACCGAACGGGTCAGCGAAGCGACTTATCTCTCCGTGCTCGATCACCTGCGGTGGTTTCAGCAGTACCTCAAAGGGATGGTCGATCGTGTTGATTAGGGTTCAAGGCCGCCATGATGGCGTTAAGGAGTACCTGGAGCATGGTCGAAAAAAGGACCGGGAACTCTCTCGTGATGAACTTGATGAGCGAGTGGTCCTGGCCGGCGACCTCGATCTGACCGACGCAATCGTGCAATCGATTGACGCCAGCAGCGACCGCTATCTATCCGTCACCCTGTCGTTCAAAGAAGACTCGGTGGATGTCGACATGCTGCGCAAGATCACGCGCGAGTTCGAGGCGTTCGTGTTCACCGCCTACCGCCGCGACGAGTACGCCTTCTATGCAGAGGCGCATTTGCCGCGCGTCAAGAGCTACATCGACAGCAAGACGGGCACCCCTGTCGAGCGCAAGCCGCACATCCATGTGGTGCTGCCAAAGCTCAACCTGATCTCCGGGCAGCATCTCGAACCCCTGGGGTACGTGAAGTCGAACATCGATTTCATCGACGCCTTCCAGGAACACATCAATGCCAAGTACGGCTTGGCCAGCCCGAAGGAAAACCGACGCGTCCAGCTCACTGACGCGTCGGAGATGATCAGCCGCTACAAGGGCGATCTGTTCGGCCAAGCCAACCGCGAACTCAAAGAGCAGCTGCTCGATGCAGTGCTGGACCGTGGCATCGAGCGATACGAGGACTTTCTGAAGCTGCTGCAGGAGCACGGCGCGGTGCGCATCCGCAACGCCGGTCGTGAGGATGCCTATCCGAACGTCAAGGCCGCCGGCGCCGACAAGGGCACGAACCTCAAAGAGCACGTTTTCTCGCGGGAGTTCATTGAACTGCCTACCGACGAGAAGCGCCTGCAGCTGGCTGCTGAATTCGTGCCGCAGTACGAGGCCGTCGGTCGGCCGCGCGAGACCTCCACTGAGTTGGTCGACAAGCTGCAGCAGTGGTTCGAGTACCGCGCGCTCGAAGTGAAGTACCTGAACAACGGGCCAGCGCTCGAACGGCACCGGCAGCTGTCGCCGGCGGATCAACTCTCCGCGCTCGCCGAGCTTGAGCGCGGTTTCTACGCCCAACACCGCAAGGATCAAAATGAGCCAGGAATCCACCAAGAAGCCCAGCAAGTCCCGCAAGACGGCGGACAAGGAGCAGCAGACGACGCCAGCGGCACCGGCCAGCCAGGCATCGTCCGACTCCCCAGAAGCGAACGGGTTCTTCGCAGGCCTGGACGACTATATCCATTCAAGCGCGCCGGCGGCGGCACCGGAAGCCACGGCCGCGGAGCCGATGCCGGTGGACCACGCGGTGGACGACGAGCCGTCGGAAGGACACTCCAGTGGCGACGGCTTGATCGTCCCTGGGATCGGCAGTCCAGCGCTGCAGCAAATCGAACGCTCGCGCAGGCCGGATCCCTCAACAATCTGCGAAACCTGTCCGGCATCGCTGTGGTTCGTGTCTCCGGACCGGGTTCGCTGCTACTGCCGCATCATGCACCTGGTGGTCTGGAGCACGGACGAACCCAACGTGCTGACGAATTGCGACGGCCCTTCGATCGCGAGCCAGGAGTAAGGTCGTCCGGCAGGGCTGCAGACACGCAGCTGGAGCAACTGACGCGCGATGCCAGAGAAGGCATCGACGGCCGGGACGCGGTACGCGCAGAGTTTGCGTTAATCCGCCAGCAGCTCGATGCGCAGCGGTTGCTCGCCGAGCTGTCGCACAGCCACGGGGTGATGCCGCAGAAGTACCGCATCCTCAAGGCCGCTGACGGCAGTGATCGCATTCAGGCGGGCACCCGCAAGCTCAACGTGTCCGACTTCCTGACCAAGGAGCTGAATCTGCCGTGGCGCGATGCGGCCCGTATCCTCCTGGCAGCTCACACGCGTCAGATCGGTGGTGCGGCACCGCTGCAAGTGTATGAATCCCCTCGCGCTGCCTTCTGGCGGCAGTATGTGGTCGTGCGCGAAACCGGCGCTGCAGCCCGCCGGCAGGCCTGGGCCGACCAACGTGGCAGTGAGCAGGATCGCAAGGCTGTCATCCGGCAGACCTTCGTGTCTGCGCGGTTGGCCATCGCGAAGGACCCCGAGCTGTCCCGCACGGACCGCCGAGCCGCGTTGTCCGTGGCAAGGATGGCGCGGGCGCAGGATGAGATGCGGTTGGCGGCCGCCATCGCAGCTGAGAGAGCCGAATTGTCCGCCCGCCCAGGCGCACCCACATTCGAGGCGTTTCTGCGTGATGTCGCGCAGCAAGGTGACGAGCGCGCGCTGCAGGAGCTGCGACGTGCGCGTCGCGAGCCTCCGGCGCCGGCAGCGGATGGAGAGAACCGCGTCCGTCCGGCAACCCATGACGTGGAGCCCAACGCGATCCTGTTCGCCGGGCCAGCCTTCACGTGGGATGTCTCGCCCAACGGGGATGTGGTGTACCGACGTGAAGATGTCGACGTGCTGCGCGATGAAGGTGATGCCGTCCAGGTGCTCCAATTCGACCGCGACGCGATCGAGGCGGGGCTGCGCCTGGCGCAAGGCCGGTTCGGGCGCACCCTTGATCTCGCCGGCGGCGAGGCCTTCCGGCAAGAGGCTGCCAAAGTGGCTGCGGAGGCGGGCATCTACGTCGAGTTCTCCGACGCAGGGCTCAACGACATCATGAACGCCCGCCGGGCGGAGCTGGTTGCCAGCCGCCTGGCCTCGCTAGACCTCATGCGTGGGCACGACATGCCGGCAGCAACGCCGCCGGCTCCCAATCAACAGTCCGGGCCGGATGCACCGGCTGCCGATCTGCCGTCGGATCCCGCGCTCTAGGCATGGTAGAAGCTGTAGTTCGCACCTTGCCATCGCCTGCCCCTTGGCCAACGGCGACACCGCCCGTACGGGCCGATCACGAGGCATTCGGACGATTCATCGACGAGCGCACAGCCGCGTTCGTTGAGGCCTGCCGCGACCGTCGGCTGCCGGCGCTCCTCTCCACGGCTGTCGAGCGCTGCGCCGACCACTACTGGCTGCGCAGACAACACCTACGCCGCCTGCGGTACGGACACAGTCTGCGTCGCAAGCGCACGGAGCGCCGGTGCGCACACGTCTCCGCCCTGCAGTTCCTCCTGGCCCATCTGGATCTCGCCAGCCTGCAGTGCCTGGTCGCAACACCGGCAGGCCTCAAGCCGATGTCGGTGGCCAACGTGGCAGAGCACACCGGGCTGTCGATGCGTCGTGTCGAGCATGTGCTCGCCGACCTGGCCCGTGCGGGCTACCTGCGCACAAAGCCACAGCATGAGAAGTTGACACGTGCTGATGGCAGCATCGAGATCGTCAACCATGTCGCGATCCGGTGGCTCACGCCGCGCCTGTTCGAGGACCTTGGCCTGGGCGTCAAGCTGGCCATCGAGCGACAACGGGCCCACACACGCCACATGGCTAGGCGAGCTGCCACAGCCAAGCAGGATGACCGACAGCATCCACTGCATGACGGCCTCGGCGATACCCTCACGCGCAGCCAGGCTGCCAATGTGCGGCCGCACATTCGCCGTCCTGCCTCCAAAGTCCCCGACATCGAGCAGCTCGACCTCATGCGTCGGGCGGCCGCCGTCAAAGCGCAGCACCCGACCTGGGACCGCCAGGCCTGCTACGCAGAAGCCCATCGTCAACTGACCATCAGGCCACCGGGCTGATTCTCCGATCGGACCAACGTTGTCAATTGCCATACCGGCAAGGCTGACGCACGTCCCCACCTGGTGATTTCCCGCAAAAGCGCCGCCGCCTGGCAGAAATCTTTGCCGGGGAGCTGAAAAGCGCTTCGCCTTTGTGGATAACGGCCGCAACACACCGGAATTTGTTGAACTTAATTACCGGGCATGTCGGTACTTAATTCGCGGCCTTATTCAGGACTTCTTTCTCTTCAGAAGGAGAGTGTTATCCACACCCCAGCACCTTCGGTGCCGGGGTTGTCACGCGGCATGGCCGCTTGACGACCCCGGAACCTCTCGCCAGCGCAAGGAGCATGGCGTCCTCAGAGCAACGCCCAGACTCACCAGCGTGGTTGGGGATGGGCCTTACGGCCCGGCTTGCAAAGAGGGGGCGACCTGGCCGCTGGCCAGCCCAAGCGCCTGAAGCGCTAAACCCCTGGCTGCAAGCCAGGGGGGTTTCCAAAGGGGACTCCCTTTGGGCACGAAGTGGGTAGGACATAGTGCGTAGCACTTTGTCATACACACTCATCGTGCCTTGGCGGAGAAGCAAAACCGCCGCGAGATAACAAAAGACGACACTAGGTAACATAAGACAGCTGAATGTCTCAGAAAGCATCCGGAAGGGAACGGTTTTGCCTACGAAACGTAGCAAAAAGCGTTGCGCAATGACCGCTGAAACGACAAAATTCACCCCATCGTGGGAGAACAGGTCATGCGGGATCAGGAAGTCATCGCGGCGCTCGATGAGCTTGTCGAAGACAGCGGCAGTCGTACCAAAGTTGGGCGCCTGCGCAGCATCCTGCCGTCGATCCTCCGCACCAAGGAAGCCGGTGTGCCGGACACGAAAATCGTTGAGACGCTGAACCGGTTCGACTTCCAGATCAGCGTGCGCTCGTTCCGGGCAATGATTGGGCGATTGAAGCGCGAGGCAGGGATCGTGCGCGAGGGCGAGGCGCTCGCACATGGTGAAGTCCGTGCAAGCACTGCTGACAAAGGCGCAGAAAAGGAATTAGAGGAGCGGTCTGCGATTGCGACTTCGGTGCCGCAGGGCGCGACGACTCAGGCCGTGACACCTATTGCGCCTGCGACAGCAGCGCAGGGGCTGCCAGATGATTGGCGCACGGGCAAGCTGACGCCCGAACAGTCCAAATTGATGACGCCCGCCCAGCGGGACGAGCGGCGCAAGGCGCGAGACGCCTTGCTGAAGCAGGAGATTTTCCCCAATCCCCTGCGAGGCCTCCAGGACGTGAGGCCACCGAGCGGCTAACGCCGCCCGGTTTGCTTAGTAGTTCTTACACTGCGTTTTCTTCGTCACCGTCGTCGTCATAGAGGCACGGCGGCTGAGCGCGGTTCGTCAAGACTTCCGGCAGCCACTTGGTTTCAGCCAGCATCAATTCTGCCGCTGCTGCTGCGTCGCCCTTCTTCATTGCACCCAGCGGATTGGCTGCCTGTGGCGACACGGCTTGCGCGACCACATCAACGATGCGCTGCTTCGGCACGTGTTGCAGGTAGCTCGCGCGCGTTGCCTGCCAGTATTGCGACATGTCGATTTCCAACACGTCACTGACGGCGTTGACCACGTGCGGGCTGTCGGTTTCGCTCACGCCGTCCACCGTGGCCGCCACGCAGAACGCGAACAGGTTTGCCATCACGTCTTCGCTTTGCGACAGCAGCCAAGGCAGCAGATCGCGGTAGCGCTGTGGCAGCATGGCCGCCCACTTCTGGCGCTCTGCATCGATGGCCTGCCATGCGGTGCTGGCCTCCATATCGTCCGCCAGTTGCAGCAGCTTGCGATGCGCGCAGGTTGCGCTCAGTTCCAGCGCCGACTTGCGCAGCCACGGCTCATACACGTCCGAGAAAACCTCGGGAATCAGCTTGTGCATCACCAATGCCAGCGCCACGGTCGGTTGCTTCATGAGTTCAGCCTGGACGGCTGCCGTGCGGTGCGCGGTCAGGCGACGGCACAGCGATTCGCCGTGCACCGGCTTGACCTTTTCCGGCGCTATCGTAAGCGCTTCTGCCCCCTTCACGCCGTCCTGCTTGACTGCAGCCTTCTCAGTCGGTCGGACCAGACCGCGCTCAATCTTCGGTTGTCCCAGATGGTTTAGGCTGACGATCACGCCTGAACGCCCCTTCTGCTCGTCCTCCCACGACAGCAGCCGCGCGCTGTAGTCAAGCATGGCTTTTTCGGCCTGAACTGCAACTTCCTCCAGTTGCGCGTAGGCCTCGTCTTCCTCATGCCCTTCGTCGCAATATGCGTTGACGGCTGCATCTGCTTCGTTCTGCGCCTTTTCGAGCTTGCGTGCTTCGGCCTTTTCCTTCTTCGTGTATTCGCGGCGCGTCGGGTGCAAACGGCCAAAGCGGGCCATTTCCGTGTGATCGCGCTTCGGGCGAACCTCGACCCATGCCCACCCTTCTGCCGCAACCTCTTGCGCAAGGCCTTGCAGCTTGTCGGCAACAAGGCGATTCAGCAGTTCAATGTCGGAGATGTATCCGGCATTGGCTACATTGCTGAACAGATCGCGGCGGACATAGCCGCCAGCGGCCTCGTAGGCTTCCAGCGTGACATAGGCAACGAATGGGCTGCGCCGGGTATCCAGTTCCGCGCCGGTGATCGCTTGGCGCAGTTGGTCCGGATTGCGCATCCAGTCTTGTTCTGCCTCGAACCACAGACGCTCTTGCATCGCATGGTCTTCGGTCAAGGCGAGCGCCGTCACCTGCTCGTAGGTCATCTCGTTGTCGCGGAACAAGTCCAGCAGCTTGGGCGAGACACTGGCGAGCTTCAATTCCCTCCGCACTGCCGCTTCCGAAATGGAAAAGAAGGCGGCGATAAACGGAATCGTCTTGCCTTCTTGCACGAGGTGCTGGAAGGCCACACTTTGATCAGCGGGATGCATTGCCTCCCGTTCCTTGTTCTCGATCAGCGACAGAGACAGTGCCTCGCCTTCGCTTTGAATCTGAACGGGCACGAGGTAGTCCTCTGCGATGCGTCCTTTCGCCAACAGGTACTGCAGGGCGAGCATGCGGCGCTGCCCTGCACAGACGCCCAGCTTCACGGTCTTGTTCTTGGGCGACTTGATTTCATGCACGATCAGGTTCTGCATGACACCCTTGGCGGCAATGAGTTCGGCCAGCGCCTCGATGCCGGTAGGCGTCTTACGGCGAACGTTGTACGGCGACAGTGCCAGTCGCGTTACGGCCACCATTTCGACCGGCTGGCTCGCAACTGCTGCAAGCGCGACAGCGCCTGGAATGACTGCGGTATTGATACTCTGAACGGCGACTTCTTTCACGGTTTATCTCCGGTTAAGGGCCACAACTGAATGTCGGGCCACGGAAACAATTATAGGCCTTAACGGCCGTTTGCACAATAGGTGACGTGCGGATATCTCGATAAATATGTGTTGCATATAGGCCTTAAAGGCCGTATTATTTCGGTATGGCCCGGCGCTGTGCTGTGGCCCTTAACCGGAGATAAACCGTGGATCAGAACGATGCAGTGGATGTGGTGGATGCAATCATCGTGAGCGAGCGTGTTGCCGATGAGAGCCGCCAATACTTCCTTCCGTGGCATCTTGGGCGCCGCTTTATTCAGGGCGAAGGGTTCGTGTTTGACTGGGCGCGTCGCCTGTCAACTGAATATTCTGGTGGCATGTGGACGTTCTATTCGCTGTCGAATGGCAGCTTCTTCGTCGCGCCCGAAATGACCGGCCCTGTGGCCGTGTCGTGGAATCTGAATGGCTATGAGGGGCAGATGAGCGCGGAGGCCTTCGGCATCGTGGTGACGCTGTTCACGTTGTGCTACATGGCCGAGGTCTTCGCTGACGACCTCTATGTCGAGAAGTACCACGCGCTGCGCGACTATGCGCAACAGCATGCGGAGCAACGGGAGATTTTCAAAGCGATTGATTAACGGATAGCCGATAATGCCGCCCGGCCAAGTGCCGGGCGTGCCCCAGCGCTTGGCAATCGCGAGCGTCGGCCCCTCCCCTCTTCTTGCCAGCTCCGGACGCGTGATTGCCGATACGGTGTCGCGCGCGCCGTCGCGCCCGGAGCGAGGCGCACGGGGACCCGTATCCGCTATGCGGATATGGGGAGAGCGCCGACCCGCCGCAAAGCGGTGGGGCGATCCGGCTGTGCCTGTGTGGACCACCATCGGGGTCGTCCAGCGCCGGCACGGCGCGTTGTATCCCCCGCGGCGCAAGCCGTGGGGGCTAGATCGGGACACGGGCCAGATCTCCGACCAGGTGGAACGGAGCTGGAGCGTGACCAGCTATCGACTTTGACCAGGCGCGCAGCAGCGCGCCTGGCCGCACAGATTGAGTGAAACCATGAACATGGACATCAGCCTTGAGATCCGGCCGGAATGCCTGCAGCCGGCGCAATTTTGGGCGGAGCCCACTGGTGCAGAGATCCAGGAGGTACTGCGCCGAGCCAGCTTCAGCGGCCGCAGCGCCGAGGCCTTCCTCGGACTGTCCTCGAACAGCGCCGGCCGGACAGTCCGTAAGTGGATCAGTGGCCAGTCCCCTATCCCCTACTCCGCCTGGGCGCTGCTGTGCCATGCGGCCGGTTTTGGCGAGATCTGGGTGGAGAGCTGACGGCCACTTCCGCCGGCGGCGAGTGCCGGAATTCGCTCGGGCTTGACTCTAGCCTGGCCACCCAACTACTGTATAAAGACCACTGTATAAAAACACAGTATTGGTCATGAAAGTGCATGTGACGCCACTAAAGATCAAGGGCGTATTCAAGCAGAAGTGGGCGCGTGCGATGGGCAATGCACGCGGCATTCTCTATGTCTGCGACAAGCGCGACACCCTCAACCACCGCAGTACGCGCGTGGCCGAGTTGCACCAGGTAGAAGACCTGAGCGGCGGGCAATGGCTGCTATTCGACGCTCAGCTGGTATGGGCCAAGGACTCGATGTTCCTGCTGTCCGGCTACGAGCGCCTCATCGTAGGAATCGACACCGCCACGGACTACTCTCAGACGTGGCTGGTGCGCGTCCCGGGACCTAGTGAGTACGGCGGCCTTGCCGTCGCAGAATTTGACGCCACAGCACCCACCGAACAGCAGATCGAAGAGGTGCTTGCAGACGCGGGCGTATGATCGATCGTCGGCCCTGCCTGTGAGAGATGCCCATGTGCTACTCCGCAATGATCCGCGCCAACTACCGCGAGTACGTGCGCATGTTCGGCGCCAACATCTCTATCCACGAGTTTGTGGAGCTGTACGTAGAGCGCAACGAAGACAGCTCGCTGAACATCCCCAAGGCCATGTCGGCCGCGTTCCTGACCGACCCGGAGAGCCCGGGCGAACAGCGCATCGCGGAGCTGATCAAGGGATTTGACGCGACGAGGGAGATGCAGCTGCAGCAGACGATGTTCGAGCAGCTGGAGCGCCAGACCAAGGCGCGGCGCAAACTAGAGGTCAAGCTCACCAAGGGCGCGAGCGAAGATCTGCGCATCTCCACCGACAAGATTGAAGACGCGCGGCGCAAGCTGGCCAACATGGGCTACGCAGAACTGAAATCGGGCGACTCCCGCATCTTTCCCCGGTGGTATGCGCCTGTGATGATCGTGGAGAATGGCCAGCGCGTTATTAAGCCGATGCGCTTCCTGCTGCGGCCTGCTGGCGTACCTGCTTCCTTCGATGTGACGCACGACGGTTCGTATAACGCCAGGCGGGACAATCTCCGCCGCTTTTGGCGCAAGCAGTTCGGCCACACGCATGGTCTCATCCTGGTCGACCGGTTCTACGAGAACGTCAAGCAGCACCGTCTGGAGCAGCGCGAGCTGGGGCCCGATGAAAAGCCGGAGAACGTGCGCCTGGAGTTCGAGCCCAGCCCGCCGCACTTGATGATGGTGCCGTGCATCTGGTCAAAGTGGAGTGCACCTGGCCAGAAGGACTTGCTCTCATTCGCTGCGATCACCGACGAGCCGCCGGCGGAGGTGGCCGCCGCTGGCCACGACCGTTGCTTGGTGCCGATCAAGCCTGAGAACGTCGATACTTGGCTGAATCCTCAAGGGCAAAGCCTCGATGCCCTGGATGCCATCCTGGAGGACAAGGAGCATCCCTACTACGAGCACCGCCTGGCTGCATAGACAGCCGGCACCCTGCACTTTCC
This sequence comes from uncultured Ralstonia sp., assembly GCA_963512445.1. GTDB lineage: Bacteria > Pseudomonadota > Gammaproteobacteria > Burkholderiales > Burkholderiaceae > Ralstonia. Next base: position 2,100 of record CAUPMS010000046.1, on the reverse strand, counting down.
CCTCACATCACGTTTGTGCAGCCCTGTTACCGCTGCGCACAGATTCTTGTTGACAGCCGTCTGTTGCGATCATAGAGTTATCAGAATTGATTACTTTGATAACAAGCACCATGGCCGGCAACCCTGTTGTTCCCAAGAACACCGCTGCAGTCCCCGCCCTGTTTGAGTCCTTGGGCATCGCTAAGGTGAGCACGCGCGATGAGTTCACCATCACCTATCGCGATGGCCTGATCGAGGCTCACGTCAAACGTCCTTCTGGCCAGTCCATTACCGCGACTAAATCGGTCCGCGGCGAATTCAGGCAAATGACTACGTTCGACCCCAGCAGCATGACGCGTGAGGACCGCAATGACTTGATTCGTAGTCAGTACAAGGGCGGCCGCGGTGCCACACAGCACGACCTGGCCAAGACCTTTGGTATTTCGCAGGCGATGGTCTCGAAAATTGTTCGTGAAGAGTAGTACCACTTCGATAGCGCAACACAAACAGACAGCGACGATGGAACAGCTCATTAAACGACTGGCTTTGGGACTTGCTGCAGCTGCAGCTGCAACCTCTTCATTCCTTGTCTATGCCGCGCAAGACGATGCGCTGGCCAGGGAAGGTTTTCAGGTAGGAAGCACTCGCGAGGAACGCGCTTGGGAAGGCTACAAGATCTTTAAGCGGGCCGACGGCAGCTGCTATCGGGTCACGCATAGCAATCTGCGCGTAGAGAATGATCCACATGGCCAGCATGTTCACGTCGAAGAGCTCATGGCCGACGAGCAATGCCCGCAGGCTCTCGTACTTTCGCCGCAACCCTCTGCCCACTAAACCAAGATCGATCATGAGTACCGTAACCAACATCGGAAGCGCTGACCTTGCCTACCTCACTAGCAAGGCTCGTGATGCTGCGAGTGCCGGCATCAGCGGATTGTCTACGGGTGAGAAGCTTGCCGTTGCTTTGATCCTCGATCGGCCTGACTGGCTTGCTGCTTTGGACTGCTCGATTGCAGAAGCGATCGAGCGGGTTGGTCCAGATTGGTTACGCTTGATTCCGGCCGTGGCACGCCAACTGAATCGGGAGCGGGAAGATGCCGCCTATGCCGCGGCTGAACAGTCACGCGCCAACCGGCTTGCACAGTTGGCCAGTGATGGAGCGAGCGACTCGGTAATCGAGCTCGCGGCAAAGCTCGTCACCTACGGCGAGGCGCCTGGTTATCGAGATGTACAACTTACCTTCGATCTTGATGCCATTGGTAGCACGTCCAGTTCGACAGTGAGGGCCGCGGTCCACATCAATCCGCAGGACGGCGAAGAGATCGCGCGGATCATCAAGGGTGCGCACCGGCGAGCTTGGAGTCGCGAATCGCGGCTTCCGCTCGATGGCCAACCGGGCGAGACCCGTCCGAGTTGGATCGATTGAATCTGCGCGAGAAGTTCTCTGGCAGAGTGGCGCCACGCTGGATTCCGGTCGATCGAGGCGCTAGCATGAGCGACGCGTTGATCGCTAAATGTTGCGGCCGACGTTAGATCTCCTGGTGCATAGGCACCTCGTATGCCAATAGCCGGCAAAGGTAAGAAGAATGAAGAAATCGCTAATTTCTCTCGTGTTTTTGATGGGATCGGGACTGGTCTTTGCGCAACCAGCAGCTTTGTCCGCTGCGGATACGGCATCCGCGCAGCCGGCAACGCAGCAACAGTTGCGTCAAATGCCGAGCACTCTGGATCCGTTTCGATTCTGCTACTTCAAGAATGAGGCCTACTCGATCGGTTCGGTGAGAGACGGTTTGAAGTGCGACCGTACAGGCGTCCAAATGCATACCAATGACGGTGCACTCGATCGCGACCGTAGTGATCCGCTGCGCTGGATTCCGGCCAATCGAAAGACTGCATTGATGGACTGACACTACACCTGGCGGGTGGGAGATTCGCTCGAACTCCTGCCAAGTTGTCCCTGGCGACAGAACGCATCGCTTTCCAGCAGTTGACCAGGTAGCGCTTGAAAGGACCAAAAATGATTCGAGGTTGGGCAATAGCCGGTGTAATCGGCGTGATCACTGTGCTTAGCTGTAGTGGCTCGCATTTGAAATCCGCCGGGCTCGCATTCAACGCGATTTT
>CAUPMS010000045.1:0-36125 GCA_963512445.1 uncultured Ralstonia sp. | reverse complement strand
ACGGCGGCGGTCACGATCATGGTGGCGACGGCAACCATGGCGGCGGTCACGATCATGGCGGCGACGGCAACCATGGCGGTGGTCACGATCACGGTGGCGATGGCAACCACGGCGGCGGTCACGATCACGGTGGCGACGGCAACCACGGCGGCGGTCACGGTCACGGTGGCGACAACGACCAGGGCCAGAACGACAATCATCAAGGCAACGAAGGCGGCAACGCGCAGGGCAACGGTCAGCAACGCGGCGGCGAGGGCGGTAACGACTGACCGCTCCCCCTTGGCAGATCGTGCGTCTTTCCCCCACCCGAACCTCGCCTCCAGATGTGAAATAAAGCGCACTTCCAGAGGTTGAGCGGCCACCCTGCGTCATCGGGGCGGTGGGCCTTTTGGTGTATGCTGGCCCGATGTTTAACGACGCGCGACCGCGCCATGAATGATCCGTATCCCAGTCCGAAGCCAGCCGACAAACCCCGTACGCTGCTGGAACGCCTGACCGACCTCATCTCGCCCGAGCCCGAATCGCGGGCCGAGTTGCTCGAAATCCTCCAAGACGCCCACGCGCGCAGCCTGATCGACGCCGACTCCCTGTCGATGATCGAAGGCGTCTTCCAGGTCTCAGACCTGTGTGCGCGCGACATCATGATCCCGCGCGCGCAGATGGACGCGCTCAACATCGCCGACGCGCCGTCCGAGTTCATCCCCTTCGTGCAGGAAGCCGCGCATTCGCGCTTCCCCGTCTACGAAGGCAGCCGCGACAACATCATCGGTATCCTGCTGGCCAAGGATCTGCTGCGCTTCTATACCGACGCAGATTTCGACGTGCGAGACATGCTGCGCCCGGCCGTGTTCATCCCCGAATCCAAGCGCCTGAACGTGCTGTTGCGCGACTTCCGCGTCAACCGCAACCACATCGCCATCGTCGTTGATGAATACGGCGGCGTGGCCGGCCTCATCACCATTGAAGACGTGCTGGAGCAGATCGTCGGTGACATCGAAGACGAGTACGACATCGAAGAGGAGGAAGACAACATCCTCGCCACCGCCGATGGCCACATGCGCGTGCGCGGGCTGACCGAAATCAGCCAGTTCAACGAAGCCTTCGGCACACATTTCTCCGACGAAGACGTCGATACCGTGGGCGGGCTGCTGTCCAACCACCTGGGCCGCGTGCCGCATCGGGGCGAGAAGATCGTCATGGGCACGTTGCAGTTCGACGTGCAGCGCGCCGATGCGCGCCAGGTGCAGGTGCTGCTCGTGCGCCGCCTCACCGCGCCGGCCGGCGGCAATGCTGCGGCCGGCACCTCTGGTTCTCACCCCGCCTGATCCTTCCGTGCCCGCTCAGTTCTCTTCCCCTGCCGCATCGTCCCGTCGGCAGGACGCCCACGCTGTGCCGCTCGCACGGCTGCACTTTGCGATGCCGTTGGCGGCGTTGCTGGGCGTCATGCATACGCTGTCGTTTGCGCCGAACCACTGGTGGTGGCTGCAGATCCTCTCGCTGACAGGGCTGGCCGCGCTCGTGCAGCGCGCGCCGCGCCTGCGTGATGCGGCGTGGGTTGGCTATGCGTTCGGGCTCGGCTGGTTCCTGTCGGGCGTCTGGTGGCTCTATATCAGCATGCACGTCTACGGCGACATGCCAGCGTGGATGGCTGCGCTGGCGGTGCTCCTGTTTGCGGGCTATCTGGCGCTGCATCCGGCGCTGGCGATGTGGGCGTGGCAGTGGCTGACGCGCGACGGACGGTTGGGCCGTTGGTCTGGTGCCGCATCCGCGCTGATGTTCGGCGCGGCGTGGGCCGTTGTGGAATGGCTGCGCGGCACCGTGTGGACGGGCTTCCCGTGGATCAACGGCGGCTACGCGCACACCGATGGCCCGCTGGCAGGCTATGCGCCACTGGTGGGCGTGTATGGCATCGTGCTGATCGCCGCCGTGCTGGCGGGCTTCTTGTGCGTCGCGGCCGAGCGCCGCCTGCACTGGCTGGCTGGCAGCGCGGGCGCGATCGTGCTGGTGGCGGGCTGGCCGCTGCACGACATTGCGTGGACACAGCCGGTGGGCAAGCCGATCTCCGTGCGCCTCCTGCAGGGCAACGTGCCGCAGGACGTAAAGTTCCAACAGACCGGCATCGAGCACTCGCTGGAGCTGTACACCAAGATGGTCACCGAGAAGCCTGCGCAGTTGGTGATCACGCCCGAGACGGCCTTCCCGATCATGATCCAGGAGATGCCGCAGGAGATCGCGCTGGCCATCCGCACGTATGTGGATACCACCGGCTCCAGCGTGCTCTTCGGCGCCGCCAGCGAGGATTCGCGCGTCGATTACACCAACAGCGTGTTCGGCGTCGGCCCGCAGTTCCAGGGCGTGTACCGCTACGACAAGCACCACCTCGTGCCCTTTGGCGAGTTCATCCCCTTCGGCTTCCACTGGTTCGTCAACATGATGAACATGCCGCTGGGCGACTTCCGGCGCGGCCTGCCGGTGCAGCCGCCCATGCCCGTTGCTGGTCAGTATCTCGCCCCCAACATCTGCTATGAGGATTTGTTTGGCGAAGAGATTGCCGCGTCGCTGCGGCGTGCCGATCAGCCGGCCACGATGCTGGCCAACGTGACGAACCTGGCGTGGTTTGGCGACACGATCGCGTTAGACCAGCACCTGCAGATCTCGCGCATGCGTGCGCTGGAAACGGGCCGACCGATGCTGCGCGCCACCAACACCGGCGCTACCGCCGTGGTGCGACCGGACGGCAGCGTGCAGGCGCGCCTACCGGTGTTCACGCTCGGCACACTGCAGGCGGACGTGCAAGGCACACAGGGCCTGACGCCGTTTGTGCGGGCCGGCAATGCGCCTGCGCTGGGCGTGGGCGTGCTGGTGCTGCTGATCGCATTCGTGCGTCGCCGCAAGGCAAAGGCGGATTGATCGTTCAGCGCCCGGGGGTCTTTCGAGCCACTTTCCGGGGCGGCTGACAAAAAACGCTAAAATTCAACGTTTTACGGCGCTCATGCAAGTCACCGCGTAGCCAAGCGGCTTGCGTGCCCGCTGCTGCATTCCACCGCCGCACGGCGCACAGCATCGCTCCGTGCTACAGCGGACCAACGGGTACCACCATGCTCACCTTCCAGCAACTCATCCTCAAGCTGCAGTCGTACTGGGACGCCCAGGGCTGCGCCCTGCTGCAACCGATCGACCTCGAAGTCGGCGCCGGCACCTCGCACGTGCACACCTTCCTGCGCGCGATCGGCCCCGAGCCTTGGCGCGCGGCCTATGTCCAACCGTCGCGCCGCCCCAAGGACGGCCGCTACGGCGAGAACCCCAACCGCCTGCAGCACTACTACCAATATCAGGTGGTGCTCAAGCCGGCGCCGGAGAACATCCTCGACCTGTACCTCGGTTCGCTGGAAGCGCTGGGTCTGGACTTGAAGCAGAACGACGTCCGCTTCGTGGAAGACGACTGGGAGAACCCCACGCTCGGCGCCTGGGGCCTGGGCTGGGAAGTTTGGCTCAACGGCATGGAAGTCACGCAGTTCACGTACTTCCAGCAAGTGGGCGGTCTGGACTGCAAGCCCGTGACCGGTGAGATCACCTACGGCATTGAACGCTTGGCGATGTACATCCAGAAGGTCGAGAACATCTACGACCTGGTCTGGACCGAGTGGGAAGAACCGGGCCCCAACGGCCCTGTGAAGCGCCGCCTGACCTACGGCGACGTCTATCACCAGAACGAAGTCGAGCAATCGACCTACAACTTCGAGCAGGCCGACACGACCGTGCTGTTCCGCCGCTTTGCCGAGCACGAAGCCGAAGCCAAGCGCCTGATGGGCGTGCGCGCAGAAGGCGATGCCGCCGACGGCGACGCACCGGCCGTACAACTCGCCCTGCCGGCTTACGAGCAAGTGCTCAAGGCTGGCCACACCTTCAACCTGCTGGATGCGCGCGGCGCCATTTCGGTGACGGAGCGCGCGGCCTACATCGGCCGTATCCGCAACCTGTCGCGCCTGGTCGCACAGGCCTATTACGACTCGCGCGAGCGCCTGGGCTTCCCGATGTGCGGCACGACAGCAGCCACCGCTACCACCACGGAGGCCGCATGACGGCCAACCGAGCACGGCGTGGCCTGGCGCTGCTGACGGCAGCGTCCATCGCCGCGCTGGCGCTGCCGGCAAGCGTTGCGCAAGCGGCACGGCATCGCACGTCCAAACCGGCATCGACGGAAACGATTTTTGTCGTGCCCAGCAATCTGACGCAGCTTTGCGTGGCCGATTCCAAGCCGCTGCAGCAAGCGTTGAGCGCGGCGTGGACGCCGCCTCCGCCCTCGCTCGATCAGTGGACAAGCCTGGCTCGCACGATGGCCTGCGACCTGTCCGGCGCGCGCGACCTCGGCTGGCACCGCGTGCCGCTGCGCACGTACGCCACCGCCTTGCGCTTTCCGCTCACCTGGGTTGAATGGCAAGGCACCGGGGCAAAGGCACAGCGCCGTGCGCGCGTGTTCCGCTCGGCTGGGCAATTGCCGAGCCGTCTGGAATTCAACGTGTCCGGCACGCTGCAAGAAGTGCGATACGACGCGCGCCGCGGTGTGCTGTCGGCCCGCTTCCTGCGCCGCGATGCGGCTGCGCCCGGCACCACACCTGCGCCGATCGCACCGCCGCCTCCGCCTGGCCAGTGCGCCGGCACGCAGTTGCAGTTCCAGCAGCAGGGCGGCGTGTGGCTGCTCTCGGGCGTGGAGCCTGTGCCCGGCTCGCCCTGCTGATCACGGAACCGAACAACACAACGTAACCGCCGCATCTGACTTGAACACCAAGCGGCGCAGAACAACGACGTCACCGATTCAAACGCTATGTCCACCCTCCTGATCGAACTGCTGACCGAAGAACTGCCGCCCAAGGCGCTGTCCCGCCTGGGCGAGGCGTTTGCGCGCGGCCTGTTTGACAGTCTGTCGGCGCAAGGCCTGCTCGAAGAGGGCGCCGCCGTGGAAGGCTTTGCCACGCCGCGCCGCCTGGCCGTATCGATCATCGGCGTGCGCCGCACCGCGCCCGATCGCGAGCTGCGCGAGAAGGTGCTGCCCGTGACCATCGCTTTCGACGCCGAGGGCAAGCCCGCCGCGCCACTCGTCAAGAAGCTGGCTGCACTGGCCAAGACGGTGGGCGTGGAAGCCATCGCCCCCGAATCGCTCGAACGCGCACCGGACGGCAAGGCGGAAGCGCTGTTCTATCGCTACACCGCACGCGGCGCCGTGCTTGCCGACGGCCTGCAGACCGCGCTCACGCAAACCATCGCCAACCTGCCGATCCCGAAGGTGATGACGTATCAGCGCCCGAACGGTGAGAACGTGCAGTTCGTGCGCCCGGCACACAAGCTGATTGCGCTGCTCGACAGCGAGGTCATTCCCGTCAGCGCGTTTGGCCTGCAATCGGGCAACGTCACGCTGGGCCACCGCTTCCTGTCGGCCGGCGAAATCGTCATCCAGGACGCCACCTCGTACGCGAGCACGCTGGAAGCACAGGGCAAGGTCATCGCCAGCTATGGCAAGCGAAAAGAAGCCATTCGCGCCGAGCTGCTCAAGACCGCCGGCGCCGATACGGTCGTCATGCCCGAAGCGCTGCTGGACGAAGTGAACGCGCTGGTCGAATGGCCCGTGGTCTACCCCTGCCACTTCGAGGAAGCATTCCTCGCCGTGCCGCAGGAGTGCCTGATCCTGACCATGCAGACCAACCAGAAGTACTTTGCGCTGACGGATGCACAAGGCCATCTGCGCAACCGCTTCCTGATCGTCTCGAACATCGCCACCCGCACGCCGGAAGCCATCATCCAGGGCAACGAGCGCGTGGTCCGCCCGCGCCTGGCTGATGCCCGCTTCTTCTTCGAGCAGGACAAGAAGAAGCCGCTGGCCGACCGCGTACCGCTGCTCTCGCGCGTGGTGTATCACAACAAGATCGGCACGCAGCTTGAGCGCGTGTCGCGCCTGCAAGCGATTGCCGGCCAACTGGCAGAAAAACTCGGCGCGGACGTCGCACACGCCTCGCGCGGCGCGCTGCTGGCCAAGGCCGACCTGCTGACCGACATGGTGGGCGAGTTCCCCGAGCTGCAAGGCACGATGGGCACCTACTACGCCCGCCACGACGGCGAGTCCGACGACGTGGCGCTGGCCTGCTCCGAGCACTATCAGCCGCGCTTTGCCGGCGACGCGCTGCCCACCACCGCCACCGGCACCGTGGTGGCGCTGGCCGACAAGCTGGAAACGCTGGTCGGCATCTGGGGCATCGGCCTGTCGCCCACGGGCGAGAAAGATCCGTTCGCGCTGCGCCGCCACGCGCTGGGCATCCTGCGCATGCTGATCGAAAAGCCGCTCGTGCTGACGATCGACGACGCGCTCCAGATTGCCGCTGCCAGCTTCGACGGCATCGCTGCCGTCAAGCCGGACCTGGCCGCCATCACCGACTTCCTGTACGACCGCCTGCGCGGCTACCTGAAGGACAAGGGCTACAGCACCAACGAGGTGGAAGCCGTGGTCAGCCAACGCCCACAGCGCCTGGACGACATCGTCGCGCGCCTCGAAGCCGTGCGCGCGTTTGCCGCCCTGCCGCAGGCCGAAGCGCTGGCAGCCGCCAACAAGCGCATCACCAACATCCTGAAGAAGACCGATGTCGCCATCGGCGCGGTGCAGCCGCAACTGCTCAAGGAAGACGCCGAGCGCGCGCTGCACCAAGCCGTCGCCTCGTCCGAACCGCACGTGCACGACGCGTTTGCACGTGGCGATTTCACGACCGCGCTCAAGACGCTGGCCGGCCTGCGCGAAGCCGTCGACACCTTCTTCGATGGCGTGATGGTGATGGCCGACGACACCGCACTGCGCGACAACCGCCTCGCGCTGCTGGGTGAACTGCATGGCTTGATGAACCGCGTGGCGGACATCTCCAAGCTGGCGGCTTGATTGGCCAACTGAGCGAAAGCCGGAGCCCGACATGCCCCACGTCCCCAAGCTGGTGATCCTCGACCGCGATGGCGTCATCAACCGTGACAGCGACCAGTTCATCAAGTCGCCTGACGAGTGGATCGCCCTCGACGGCAGCCTGGAAGCGATTGCCGAGCTGAACCAGGCCGGCTACCAGGTGGTGGTGGCGACCAACCAGTCGGGCATCGGGCGCGGGCTGTTCGAAGCGGCTGCGCTCAACGCCATGCACGAGAAGATGTACAAGGCGCTCGCCACCTACGGCGGGCGCGTTGATGCCGTCTTCTTCTGCCCGCACACCGCCGCCGATGCCTGCGAGTGCCGCAAGCCGAAGTCCGGCATGTTCCGAGAGATCGCGCGCCGCTTTGATGTCGACCTGACCGGCGTGCCGGTGGTCGGCGATTCGCTGCGCGATCTGCAAGCCGGCGTGGAAGTGGGCGCCGTACCGCACCTCGTATTGACCGGCAAGGGCGCCAAGACCCGAGACGCCGGCAACCTGCCCCCGGGCACCCAGATTCACCAGGACCTGCGCGCGTTTGCGCGTGCGCTGCTGTCCCCCGCGTCCCAGGGCTCGCCCTCACGAGCCCCTAGCGCCCCTTGATCCGCCCCCATGACTTTTATCCGTTCGCTGCTGTACCTGGTTTTCCTGATTGTCTGGACGCCGATCTATGCGGTGGCCTGCTTCATCGTGTTTCCGTTCATGAACCCGGCCCACCGTTTCTGGATGGTGTCGGGGTGGACGAAGTCCGCCATCTGGATGGCGCGCCTGCTGGTGGGCATCCGCTGGCAATACCAGGGCTGGGAGCACATCGAAGAAGCCGTCGCCACCAACAAGCAGGTGGTGCTGCTTTCTAAGCATCAGTCGGCGTGGGAGACCATCGCCTACGTCGCAACCATGCCGCGCCCGCTGTGCTACGTGTTCAAGCGTGAGCTGCTGTATGTGCCGTTCTTCGGCTGGGCGCTGGGCATGCTCAAGATGGTGCACATCAACCGCAAGGACGGCGCCAACGCGTTCGCCTCGGTGGCACGTCAGGGCAAGGAGCGCCTGGCCGAAGGCGCATGGGTGATCATGTTTCCGGAAGGCACGCGCACGCGCTCGGGCGATCCGAAACCGCGCTACAAGAGCGGCGGTGCGCGCTTCGCCGTGGATACCGGCGCATGGGTCATCCCCATCGCCCACAACTCGGGCCGCGTGTGGCCGCGCAATTCGTTCCTGAAGCACCCGGGGCTGATCACGCTGTCGGTGGGTCCGGCCATCTCGACCGCCGGCAAGACCAGCGACGAGCTCAACCGCGAAGTCGAAGCGTGGATCGAAGCAGAAATGCGTAGAATCGACGCCGATAGCTACCGCGAGCACGCATGAAACTGCTGCGCCCACCGACTTCGCCCACCACCGCCGACAGCGTCCAGCTTGAGCTGCCGCTGCTCGCGCCCGAAGCCACGTCGCCATCGCAGCAGCCGAACGCGTCCCTCCTCGCCCCGCCCGCACCCAATTTCTTCACCGCACCGCTGGGCCCCAACCAGCGCCGCCTGACTCTGGGCGAGCGGGCGCTGGTCTACAACCTCAAGCGTTCGTCGCGGCGCACCATCGGTTTTGTCATCGATGACCGCGGCCTGTCGATCACGGCACCGCGCTGGGTCACGCTGGCCGAGATCGAGCACGCCATTGCCGAAAAGCAGAAGTGGATCTTCGCCAAGCTGGCCGAATGGCGCACGAACGCAGCGCGCCGCATGCTGCCGCCCATGGAATGGCAGGACGGCGCAACGCTGCCGTTTCTCGGCAAGACAATCACGCTCAAGCTGGAGTCGCCCATCGGTGCGCTGATGTTTGATGCCAACACCGACGTGCTTCACCTGGGTCTGCCGCCCACCACGACTGAACAACAACTCAAGGACCGCGTGCAGGGTTGGCTGCAGACGCAGGCGCGACGCCTCTTCGGCGAACGGCTTGAGGTGTACGCTGAACGCCTGGGCGTGCGGCATAGCGCGTATGCGCTGTCGTCCGCCGCCACGCGCTGGGGAAGCTGCACCGCCGACGGCAAGATCCGCCTGAACTGGCGGCTCGTGCATTTCCCGATGGGCCTGATCGACTACGTGGTCGCACACGAGCTTGCGCACCTCAAGGAGATGAACCACAGCCCGCGCTTCTGGGACACGGTCGAATCGATCTTTCCTGAGTTTCGTGAGGCGCGGGAGCAACTCCGGTCGCATCCGCCAGAGTATTTGCCCGCCTTTTAAGTTTTTTGTTGGTGGCGCACCAACAAAAAACAGCGCGCCAACCCACTCCCAGCACATTCCGTCACACCCTCCTACAATATCGCCTTCCCCGCAGTCCCCCAGGAAGGAAACCCCATGCGAATGCTCCACACCATGCTGCGCGTCGGCGACATGCAGCGCTCGATCGACTTTTACACCAAGGTGCTCGGCATGCAATTGCTGCGCACCAGCGACAACCCCGAATACAAGTACTCGCTGGCCTTCGTCGGCTACGGCCCGGAAGCCGGCAACACCGTTATCGAGCTGACCTACAACTACGGCGTGAGCGAGTATGAACTCGGCTCCGCCTTCGGCCACCTCGCCATCGAGGTCGACAACGCCGCGCAGGCCTGCGACCAGATCCGCAACGCGGGCGGCAAGGTCACGCGCGAAGCCGGCCCGGTCAAGGGCGGCAGCACCGTCATCGCGTTTGTGGAAGATCCGGACGGCTACAAGATCGAGTTGATCCAGGCACGCTCGATGCCCGATGGCAACCGTCACTGACGCCGTCCGTCGCCCGCTGGACGGCACCGCCATCGGCCTGATGGTGGTGCTGTGCATGTGCTGGGGTTTCCAGCAGGTGGCCATCAAGGTGGCCGCGCACGATGTCGGGCCCGTCATGCAGGCCGGCGTGCGGTCGACGATTGCGTCGGTGCTGGTGCTGGCGTTTGCGCTGTGGCGCGGTACGTGCCTGTCGGTGCGCGACGGCACGTTGCCGGGCGGCCTGATGGCCGGCGTGCTGTTCGGCATCGAGTTCCTGTGCATCTTCATCGGCCTGGGCTACACCACGGCCTCGCGCATGGCGGTGTTCCTCTACACCGCGCCAATCTTCACTGCGCTCGGTCTGCACTTTTTCGTGCCGGGCGAACATCTGCGCTCACGCCAGTGGATCGGCATCGGCATTGCATTTGCGGGGATCGTGCTGGCGTTTGCCGATGGCATTCTGCACCCGGCGGCCGGCCCGTCGACATCGTCGGGTGATGCACTGGGCGTGGCAGCCGGCGCGCTATGGGGCGCGACGACCATCGTCGTGCGTGCGAGCAAGCTGTCGGAAGCGCCGGTGGCCAAAACGCTGCTGTACCAGTTGGCCGTATCGGCCGTGCTGCTGATGGTGATGGCCGCTGGCACGGGCCAGATCTTCACGGCCAACCTGACGCCGACTGCGCTTGCCAGCCTCGCCTACCAGTCCGTGCTGATTGCGTTTGCCAGCTACCTGACGTGGTTCTGGCTGCTGCGCCGCTACCTGGCATCGCGGTTGTCGGTGTTCTCATTCTTGACGCCGCTGTTTGGCGTGGCGTTTGGCGTGCTGCTGTTACACGACCCGGTGGGCCTGCGGTTTGCGCTGGCCGCGGTGCTTGTGCTCTCGGGCATCCTGCTCGTCAATCTTCGATAAGAGGCCGCTGCAAGAGAAAGCGCAGCGGCTCTGACGGTTCGACGCCGCCGCAGACAGTACAAGCAGGCCGTCAGAATTCGCTTTCGTCGGTCTCTTCAGGCGTACTGCCGGCGATGCGGTTGGCCGGCAGCGCGTTCGCCACCGCCACGAAATCTTCCACTGGCACCTCCTCCGCGCGGCGGCCCAGGTCAAAGCCAAGCGCGTCAAAATCAATCACGTCGCGCAGCGCGCCCAGCGTATTGCGCAACACCTTGCGCCGCTGCGAAAACGCCATCGTCACCACCGTGCCCAGCGCGCGCATGTCCACTGGCGCATACGGCGATTTGTCGGCCGGCCACGGAATCATCCGCACCACGGCCGAATCCACCTTGGGCGGCGGGTTGAACGAGCCTGGCGGCACATCCAGCACCAGCTCCATGTAATACCGCACCTGCAGCATCACCGACAGTCGGCTGAACGCCTTGCTGCCCGGTGCGGCCACCATGCGATCGACCACCTCTTTCTGCAGCATGAAGTGCTGATCGCGCACGCGATCAGCGAACGTGGCCAGGTGAAACAGCAGCGGGCTCGAGATGTTGTACGGCAGGTTGCCGACGATGCGCAGCGGCCGGTCCGCCTCATGCAGCGAGCCGAAATCGAATGCCAGCGCATCGCCCGCATGCACGATCAGCCGATCGCCGAAACGCTTCTGCAGGCGCGCGACGAGGTCGCGGTCCAGTTCGACCACCTGCAGCGTGCGCACGCGCTCCATGAGCGGCACGGTGAGCGCGCCAAGCCCCGGGCCGATCTCGACCAGCACGTCGTCGGGCTTCGGGTCAATGGCGGCAACGATGGCGTGGATCACGCCGTCATCGACCAGGAAATTCTGGCCGAAGCGCTTGCGGGCATGGTGCCCCTGGTGAACGCCGGTCGTGGGTCGTGCCATTGCAAACTCGAAATCAAAAAGGTGAAGAAACTCAGGAACGTGCTGCGTGGCGAGCCATGGCGATGGCCGTATCGATCGCCTCGATCATGCTGCCGAATTCGGCGCGGCCCGTGCCCGCCAGATCCAGCGCCGTACCGTGATCCACCGACGTGCGCACGAACGGCAGCCCCAGCGTGATGTTCACGCCGTGGCCGAAGGTGCCGTACTTGAGCGGCGCCAGGCCCTGGTCGTGATACATCGCCAGCACGCAGTCGGCATCTGCCAGCAAGCGCGGCTGAAACAGCGTGTCAGCCGGATACGGGCCGCGCGCATCGATGCCGCGCGCACGCGCACGCGCGATGGCGGGTTCGATCACCTCGATCTCTTCGCGGCCGAGGTGGCCGGATTCCCCTGCATGCGGATTCAACCCCGTCACGAGGATGCGCGGCGCGCTCAGCCCGAAGCGTGCGCGCAGGTCACGCTGCACGATGTCGAGCGTCTCGTCGAGCACCGCGGGCGTGATAGCGTTCGGCACCTCGCGCAATGGCAGATGCGTCGTGGCCAGCGCCACGCGCAGCATCGCGTTATCGTGCGCGGGCTGCGGGCCGGCCAGCATCATCACCACGCGCGGCGTGCGGCTGCGCTCGGCCAGGTATTCGGTGTGGCCGGTAAACGGCACGCCGGCGTCGTTGATGGTGCTCTTCTGCACTGGCGCCGTCACCATCGCGTCGTAGCGCACGCCATCGGCCGTACCTTGCAGGCAGCCGTCGATGGCCGCATCGAGCAGGTCCAGCACATAGCGCCCGTTGGCTGCATCGAGCACGCCAGCGCGCACCGGCGCACCCAGCGGGCGCTCCACAACGATCAGCGCCGTCGACGCTACGCGCCAGAAATCGCCCTGGCCGATCGCATCAGCGCGCGCCTGCAGCAATGCCGCATCGCCAATCACATGCCACTGCACCTCGGCGTAGCGCGACGATGCCTGCCGCGCCAGGTGCAGCAGCGCAGCCACGGTGATGTCGGGGCCGATGCCGGCGGGCTCGCCAGTGGTGATGGCAATATTCAGCATGCAGCGCTTTCCTGCGATGGTTTCAAGTCGATCTAGAAACGCCACGGCCGCCCGCAGGCGGCCGTGAGCGATGCGGATGCTCGTAGCTTACTGCTGACGGTTCACTCGGTATTCCACGTGCGCCGAGTCGCGCAGCTCACGCAGCCAGTCTTCGTAGGCAGCCTGGACCTTCTGTTCGCGAATCACAGAGCGTGCGTAGTCGCGCTGGCGGTCCCCAGGCACCTCAGCCTCACGGCGGCCTTCCACCTGGATCAGGTGCACGCCGAACTGGCTCTGCACCGGCTGCGACACATCGCCCGGCTTGAGCTGGTTCATCGCCTGCTCGAACTCCGGCACCAGTTGGCCCGGCGACACCCAGCCCAGCTCGCCACCAGCGCCAGCCGAACCGTCTTGCGAATACCGGCGCGCCGCATCGCCAAAGTCATAACCGTGGACGATGCGATCACGCAGGCCCACCAACTGGCGGCGTGCGTCATCCGCCGACATCGTCGCGCCGGTCTTGATCAGGATGTGGCGCACTTGCGTCTGCTGCACCTTGGCGGCAACGGCGGTGCTCGGCGCACGCTTCTCCAGCAGCTTGATCACGTGATAGCCCGCTGGGCTTTCAACCACCTGGCTCGCCACCTGGCCGGCTTTCATGTCGACCACGGCGTTGGCAAACACAGCCGGCAGACGGCCAATCGGACGCAGCCCCAGTTCGCCACCTTGCGAGGCTTCCTGCGCGCCCGAGTTGTCACGCGCCAGCTTGGCGAAATCTGCGCCGCCCTGCGCCTGCTTGAGCAGGCTTTCGGCCTTGCTGCGCGCAGCGGTTTTCTCTGCGTCCGTGGCACCCTCGGCAACCGGCACCAGAATCTGCGCGACGTTGTATTGCTGCTCGCCAGCCGGGGCCGCACCACCGCCCTGCTGCGCCAGATAGTTGTCGATCTCGCCGTCGTAGACCTGCACCTTGGAGTCGACCTCGCGCTCACGCAGACGCGCCAGCAGAATCTCCTGGCGCAGGTCGTCGCGGTACTTGTCGTAGGTCATGCCGGCGTCCTTCAGCTTGCTCTTGAGCTGCGGCACCGACAGGTTGTTGCGCTGGGCCACGCTTTCCACGGCGCGATCCACATCGGCGTCGGACACGCGAATGCCGCTTTCCTTGGCGGTCTGCGCCTGCACGCGTTCCAGGATCAGTTGCTCGAGCACTTCGCCGAGCATATCTGCGCGTGCCGGCAGCGGGCGGTTCTGTCCGCGGAAGGTGCGCTCAACCAGATCGGCGCGGTTGAGCAGTTCGCGGCGGGTGATGACATCGGTGTTGACCACGGCCACCACCTCATCGACGAGCTGGCTGCGCGGCGCACCCGGAGCCGTCGGCTCGGGCAGCGTGCCCTGCAGCAGCGGCTGGCTCGGCGACGAATTCGGGTTGGCGAAGATGCCGCGCACCGGCGCACTCTTCTTCGCGGGTTGCGCCTGCTGCGCGTAGGCGGCGGGCGACAGCGTGGCCCCTGCCATCAGCGCAACCAGCACGCCGGTCGCAACACGCAAGCGGCCCAAAGGTGCCACACGCGTGGCGAAAGCGGTCGATTGGAAAGCCATGATGTCGTTATTCATATTGATCCAGCACGGACGGCGTGATCGGCTGCGCGGTCACCGGCTGGTAGCCGGGCACGTTCAAACGAATCACGTCGATCGGATTGTTCCCCACCTTCGACAAACCCTTGAACTCGATCTGGGCAAAGATATGCGTCGTATAGCCCGAAACCGCGTTGCTGTAGCGCTGCACCGCCAGTCGGCCGACCCAGCAGTCTGCAGCATATTCAAGGCCGAGCAGCATGTCGGACGGCTTACGCGCATTCAGGTCGTAACCGATGCGGCCCAGCCCATAGAGACGCCGCGTGATCGGCCACTGCGTTGAGATATCAGCCTGCTCCAGCGGCAGCTGACCGGTATTGGCGTCTTGCCGGTAGTAGCGGTAGCCGAGGTTGATCACCTTGTTGGCTTCCGGCTTCCAGCTGAACGCCACGGTCGAGCGCATGAGGCGATCGATGTCCTGATTGTACTGAAGGTTCGTATCAAAAAAGATGCCGCGGAACATCTGGATCGTGGTCGCACCCAGAAGGTCCGAATACCGGCGAACCGAAGTCGGCGCCGCACCCACCAGCGTCACGCTCTGGCCCTCTAAATCGATGCGCTGCGCGATCGTCGCGCGAAAACGCTCGATGCCCGATTCCGCCTCAATAAAGCGCGTGGTCACGCCGGCCGTCAGCTTGTTGTTGTCGGCAATGCGGTCGTAACCGGTGTACGGGTTCTCGGTAAATATCTGGCCGAGGTTGTAGTCCGATTGTCCGGTATCGAACAACGGGATCTGCGACTGATCGCGATACGGCGTGTACACATAGAACACACGCGGCTCCAGCGTCTGGATGTAGCTCACGCCAAACAACTTGGTGACCAGCGGCGCATCGCGCTCGAAGGTCATGCCCGAATCGAGCGAGAACGTGGGCAGCGTGCGGTTGATCTGGCTGTCCTGGGTGTCGCCAGCCGGACGGTCCAGGCGGTACGCGGTGGTGTTCAGGATGAACTTCGGCGTGACGTACCAGCCCGGGCGGATGATCGGGTAGCTGATCGTCGGCTGCATGAACAGGCGCTCGCCCTGGACAGTATTGGCCGTCGGGATCGAGAACCGCGTGTAGTTGGTTACGAAATTGACGTCAAAACCGCTAACGTCGTACCGGTTATACGTCAGGCTCAACTCCGGCACACGCTCGTACGGCGCTGCCAATGGCGTAGTAGCGGTCGACAGCGTCTGGAACTTTTGCACACGCGCCACCGCGACCCAGTCACCAATCGCGTACGTGACGCCGCCTTCCTGCGTGTACTGACGCTGCGTCGCCGTGACGATGCTGCGGCCAAGGTCATCCGGATAAGTGTTATCGGAAACCTTGTTGTAGTTGATGTAGCCGGTCAGGCCAGGCGCCAGGCGCTGCGTGTGTACCGCTGAAATCGACCAGCGGTTGCGACCGGCCTCACGGTCATCGGGCAGGAATTCGCCCCGCAGGACGCCGCTGTACGACGTGTTGAGATAGCGGTACTCGGCGCCAAGCTGCAGGCCGCGCGTGGTCAGCAAGCGCGGATACAGCGTCAAATCACGATTCGGCGCGATGTTGAAGTAGTACGGCAGCGTGACGTCGGCCCCGCTGCGGCTGTTGTAGCCGAACACCGGGGCGAGGAAACCGCTGCGCCGGTCGTCATTGAGCGGGAAATCCATCACCGGCGACGCAAACACAGGCACGCCAAAGAAGTGCAGCACGCCGTTGCGGCCGGTGCCGACCTGGCGGTCGCTGTCAATATCGATGCGGCTTGCGCTGAAGTACCAGTCGACGTTGTCGGGCGAACACGTGGTGTACGTGCCGCGCGTGATGCGGCTGTTGTCCTTGTCGATGAAATCGATGCGATCTGCGGTGCCGTGGCCGCCGGTCGTGTGGAACTCATAGGCCGGCGTGCTCATGGTGCCTTCGTTGGCCGTGATCTTGAGCTTGGCGTCCGGGCCGGTGACCAGCGTGCCGCCCTTGAACAAGCGCACGTTGCCGGTGGCGGTGGCAACGTCGGTGTCCTGGTTGTAATCGAGCGTGTCGCCCTTCACCACCGTGCCGTTGCGGCGCAACTCGCCGCTGCCGCGCAGATGCACGTCTTCATTGGTGCGGCCGTCCATCTTGTCGGCCGCGGTAAACGTGGGGACGGTGTTGTCCTGGCGCTGGACCGGCTCGGCCATCCTGGGCACGAGCGAGCTGCCGCCGGGCGTGGCCGGGCCGGATATGGCCAGCGCCGTCACCGAAGAAGCCGGCGTGGCAGCAGACGCCGTCGCCTGCGTCGTATCCGGGCTCTGCGCTGCGGACGTCGCGGTCCACACACCGGCCACCGCGAACACCAGCGGGCGCAATGCCAGCGTGCCACGCCTGGTGGTGGCCCAGTCGGCGGGCCGCTGATCGGGCGCGGCAACAGCAGCGCGCTGCCGGTTTTTCCTGGCTCGGTTCGGTTCGGTCATGCAGATCGGGAACAGGGCCGCGCGCGCAACGGCACGCACAGGCACAAAATCAGTCAGTACTGCGGTCAATCCCGCCGCCGGACGCGGCCTGGACAGGGCCGGCGCTCGCTCGCAGCGAAACTCGGTCGGGTATTATACGGGGCTTCCTCCCTGCTCCATTCCAGCGCTCCCTCAGTATGGCTTCGACCCCTGGCGCCGCCACCGGCGCAACCGACGCACGCCTCCATCAACTGCGCGACTGGCTCAGCACTTTGCCCGCCGCCCACGGCCTGCGCATCGACACGCTGCAGCCCGCTTCGGCCGATGCCAGCTTCCGCCGTTATTTCCGCCTGGACAGCGCAGTCAGTGGCCAACCCGGCACGCTGGTCGTCATGGACGCTCCCCCGCCGCAGGAAGACTGCCGCCCGTTCGTCCATGTGGCCAGCCTGCTGAAAGGCGCCGGCGTGCACGCACCGCAGGTGCTGGAGCAGGATCTTGCGCAGGGTTTCCTGCTGCTGACAGACCTGGGCCCGCAGACCTATCTGCAGTCGCTGCGCGAGCGCGATTTCGACCTCGCCTACGCCAATACGCTGTTCCGCCCGGCCATCCAAACGCTAGTGCGCTGGCAACAGGCCTCGCGCGAAGGTGAGCTGCCGCTGTACGACGAAGCGCTGCTGCGCCGCGAGCTGTCGCTGTTTCCCGACTGGTATGTCGACCGCCACCTGCAGCGTCCGCTCGACGCCGCCCAGCGCGAATCGCTCGACAAGGTGTTCAAGCTGCTGGTCGACAGCGCCCTGGCCCAGCCACGCGTGTACGTACACCGCGATTACATGCCGCGCAACCTGATGGTCAACGCGGCCGACCCGTCGCAGCCGGGCGTGCTGGACTTCCAGGACGCCGTCTACGGCCCGATTACCTATGACGCCGCTTCGCTGCTGCGCGACGCCTTCCTGTCGTGGGACGAAGAGCAGGAGCTCGACTGGGCCGTGCGCTACTGGGAAGCTGCCCGCGCCGCCAAGCTGCCCGTGGATGAAGACTTCGGTGAGTTCTACCGCGCGCTCGAATGGATGGGCGCGCAGCGTCACCTGAAGGTGGCGGGCATCTTCGCGCGCCTGCGTTACCGCGACGGCAAGACCGGCTACGTCGAAGACACCCCGCGCTTCATCGCCTACCTGCGCCGCGTGTGCGGCCGCTACAACGCGCTGGCGCCGCTGGCCCGCCTGCTCGATCAACTCGAAGATCGCGCCCAGCAGATCGGCTATACGTTCTGATTCCAATGGCTTCTCAACGCGCTGCCGAGTTCCGCGCCGGCGTCCTGGCGCTTGCGCCCATGCTGCTGGGCGTGGTGCCGTTCGGCCTGATCTACGGGGTGCTGGCCACGTCCGCCGGCATGCCCGCATGGCTTGCCGTGGCGATGAGTGCGATCGTGTTCGGTGGCGCCTCGCAGATGATCCTGGTGCAGTTGTGGGCCGGTGGCGCGCCCGCGCTGGTGATTGCGGCAACGGTGTCGATGGTGAACCTGCGCCACGCGCTGTATTCGGCCAGCATCGCCCCGGCACTGGCACATCTGCCGCGGCGCTGGAAATGGCTGATTGCCTATCTGCTGACGGATGAGGCCTTCGCCGCCATGAACCGGCGCGTGGTCAATGCGCATTCCAACGCAAACTCTGGCTCGGAAGAAACGATCTATCGCCACTGGTACTTCCTCGGCGCCGGCGTGGCATTGTGGACGAGCTGGCAGGCTTCGACCATCGTCGGCGTGGTGCTGGGTGCGCAGGTGCCGACCACCTGGCCGCTCGATTTCTTCCTGCCGCTCACGTTCATCGCCATCGTGGTGCCAGCGCTGCGCACGCGTGCGCAACTGGCCGCGGCGCTTACCGGCGCGGCGTTGGCCGTGGCTTGGACAGGCTGGCCGCACAAGCTGGGGCTGATGAGCGCGGCATGCATGGGCATCGCAATCGGTGCGCTCGTCGAGCGGTTACTGGCTCGGCCTTCCGACAAGGGGGCGACCGCATGAGAGCCTTGATCCTCTTTGGCGTGCTACTGATTTCCGGCGCGGCGACTTACCTGATCCGCCTGTCGTTCATCGCGCTCGAAGGGCGCATGAACCTGCCGCTATGGTTCCGCAGCGCCCTGCCCTACGTGCCAGCCGCCATGCTGACTGCGCTGATTGCGCCCGACCTGCTGATGCGCGACGGCGCGCTGGCGGTCTCCGTCGACAATCCGCGCCTGCTTGCCGGCCTCGTCGCCATCGTCATCGCACGGGTGACGAAAAGCGCGATGTGGACCATCGTCGGCGGCATGGCTGCGCTGCTGATTCTCATGAAGGTGATGGCCTGAAGCCACGATGAAAGCCATGATTTTTGCCGCCGGTCGCGGCGACCGCATGCGCCCGCTGACCGACCACACGCCCAAGCCCCTGCTCAACGTCGGCGGCAAACCGCTGATCGTCTGGCAGATCGAGCGCCTGGCCGCGGCTGGTGTGCGCGACATCGTCATCAACCACGCATGGCTCGGCGCGCAGATTGAAACCGCGCTTGGCAACGGCAGCGCCTGGGGCGTGCGCATCGCGTATTCGCCGGAAGGGCAAGCGCTGGAAACGGCAGGCGGCGTCGCCCAGGCCATGCCGCTGCTGCACGCCGGCGCCGGCCACAGCGTGTTCATCGCCGTCAGCGGCGATGTGTTCTGCGATTACGACTACGCCGCGCTGCGCGACCGCGCCCCGGCGATGGCCGCGCAGGCCGCGCCCGGCATGCACCTGGTGATGGTGCCCAACCCGCCCTACCACTTGCGCGGCGATTTCGCTCTGGATAACGAAGGCACGCTCCACGCTGACGGCGCCGAGCGCCTCACGTTCGGCAACATCGGCCTGTACGACACGCGCCTGTTTACCGGCATCGCGCCCGGTACGCGGCTGGCGATGACGCCGCTCTACCACCAGGCCATCGCCGAAGGCCGCGCCACCGGCGAGCGCTTCGACGGCCGCTGGGAAAACGTCGGCACGCCAGCACAACTGGCGGCACTGGATGCAGAAGTGAGCGCCTAAAGTGAGCGCCTAGTCAGCTTGGGCGTGCTCGAGCGCACACAAGGCAACTGGAAGGCACAGCGTTACAATCGACGCATCTTTTCTGCCGCTAGAGAACACGCCATGTCCGCCACCGAACTCGCCTTTCTCCAGACCTATCGCCAACGCCGCGAGCGCATCGTGCAGTGGCTGCGCGCGGCATCTGGCGGCAGCGGCGGGGTTGCCATCGTGCCGACCGCACCCGAAGCGATGCGCAACCGCGACAGCGACTACCCCTATCGGCACGACAGCTACTTCTACTACCTGACCGGCTTCACCGAGCCCGAAGCGGTGCTCGCCATTGTGGTGCCCGCCGGCAACGCGCCCGCGCGCAGCGTCCTGTTCTGCCGCCCCAAGCATGAAGAGCGCGAAATCTGGGACGGCTTCCGCTTCGGCCCTGAAGCCGCGAAGGAAGCCTTCGGCCTGGATGAAGCGCACTCGGTGGAGGAGATCGACGCGACGCTGCCCAAGCTGCTCGCCAACGCTGCCGCCGTGGCGTATCCGCTGGCCGAGAGCGGCACGTTCGACCGCCGCATGCGTCGCTGGCTCGACGCTGTGCGCGTGCAAGGCCGCGCGGGCGTGTCGTCACCGCATCAGGCGCTGGACGTGCGCGCCATCCTTGACGAGCTGCGCCTGTTCAAAGACCCGAGCGAACTCGACATCATGCGCCGCGCCGGACGCATCTCCGCCGGGGCACACGTACGCGCCATGCAGGCCTCGCGTGCCGGCCTGCGCGAATATCACCTTGAGGCCGAACTGCTGTACGAATTCCGCCGCCACGGCGCACAAAGCGTCGCCTACAACTCCATCGTTGCCACCGGCCCGAACGCATGCGTGCTGCACTACCGCGCCGGCAACGCGGAATTGCGCGACGGTGATCTCTGCCTGATCGACGCCGGCTGCGAGCTGGATGGCTACGCGTCGGACATCACGCGCACGTTCCCCGTCAATGGCCGCTTCACCGGCCCGCAGCGCGAACTGTATGAGCTCGTCGTGGCCGCGCAGGAAGCCGCCATTGCCGAAACGCGCCCCGGCGTGCCGTACAACGTGCCGCACGACGCCGCCACGCGCGTGCTGGCGCAAGGCATGCTCGACACCGGCCTGCTCGACGCCAACAAGGTCGGCACGATCGATGACGTGATTGCCGGCGGCCAGTACCGCCAGTTCTACATGCACCGCACCGGCCACTGGCTCGGCATGGACGTGCACGACGTTGGGGAATACCGCACGCCCGCTACCGTGGACAACCCAGCCACCGCCACTGAAGGCGAACGCCCGTGGCGCCCGCTGGAAGCCGGCATGGTGCTGACCGTCGAACCCGGCATCTACGTACGCCCCGCGCCGGGCGTGCCGGAGCAGTACTGGCACATCGGCATTCGCATTGAAGACGACGCCATCGTCACGCCCGAAGGCTGCGAGATCATCACGCGCGACGTGCCCGTGGCCCCGGACGAAATCGAACTGGTGATGCGGAGCCAGGCATGACCGACAGCATCGCAGCGAGCACCGCCACGACGGACTTTGACGTCGCCATCATCGGCGCTGGGCCGGTTGGGCTGGCGCTGGCCAACTGGCTGCTGCGCGACACCGACTGGCGCATCGCCCTGTTCGATGCGCGCGACGCAGAAGCCGCGGCGCGAGACCCGCGTGCGCTCGCGCTGTCGCACGGCTCGCGCGTGCTGCTGCAAGAGATTGGCGGCTGGCCCACGCGCGCCACGCCCATCACGCATATCCATGTCTCGCAGCGCGGTCACTTTGGCCAGGCGCATATCCGCCGTGAAGACTACAACGTGCCTGCGCTCGGCCACGTCGTGCAATACGGCGACCTGAGTGCCACGCTCAACGCCGCGCTTGCCACGCAGATGCAGCGCCATCCGGATCGACTCACCCGCTACGATCACACGCCGGTCGAGCGCGTCGAGCAACTGCCGCGCGCCGACGGCACCGTCGCCCCGGCACGCGTGCGTGCGCTGCGCGAGGGACGCCATCCGCTGGCCGTCGAAACCGAAGTCGTCATCCAGGCCGAAGGCGGCTTGTTCGATGATGCACGCAAGCAGGCCGGCAGCCTTGCCCACGCGCGCCGCCGCGATTACGGCCAGACCGCCATCGTTGCGCACGTGCGCTGCAGCGCCCCGCTTGATGGCTGGGCCTGGGAGCGCTTCACGCCCGAAGGCCCGCTCGCATTGCTGCCGCAAGATGACGCGCAAGGCCCAGGCTACGCGCTCGTGTGGTGCTGCTCGCCCGACGAAGCCCGCCGACGCGCAGGACTGCCCGACGACACCTTCCTCGCTGAATTGAACACTGCCTTTGGCGAACGCATGGGCCGCTTCACGCACGCCAGCCCGCGCCACACGTTCGCGCTTGGGCTGCATGCGCAGCGCATTCCGGTCGACCGCCGCGTCGCGGCCATCGGCAATGCCGCGCAGACGATCCACCCGGTGGCAGGCCAGGGCTTTAACCTCGGCCTGCGCGATGCGTTCGAGATGGCGCGCGCGCTTCGGGATGCGGCAACGCCAGCCACCCTCGCCCGCTTTGCCCGCGAACGCGCGTTCGACCGCGCCGTCACCATCGGCCTGACCGATTTGCTGCCGCGCGCATTTGCCGTACCGGGCCGGCCGTTCGGCCACCTGCGCGGCGCGGCGCTTACGCTGCTGGAATGCCTGCCGCCGCTCAAGCACGGGCTGGCGCGGCAGATGATGTTCGGGCAGCGAGGCTAGCGTCTCAGCCTCGGCAATCACCCCGCCGCCGACCGCACCGCCGCCTAGTTTGTGCACAACATTTAGGCAATCCGGCGGTTTGGCGGTAAAATCCCGTCCTCGCATTTTTCACTCCCGTCGCTCCGCCCGCAGGTCTGCCGACTCTGGGCGGAAAGGGGTGTTTTTTCGTTTCTTCCCAGTACACCGCCTTGCAGATCGGACCACATACCCTTCGCAACAACCTGTTCGTCGCCCCCATGGCGGGTGTGACGGACCGCCCGTTCCGCCAGCTCTGCAAGCGGCTGGGCGCGGGCTATGCGGTGTCGGAAATGGTCGCGTCCAACGCGCAACTCTGGAAGAGCGAGAAGACCATGCGGCGCGCCAACCACACGGGCGAAGTCGAGCCGATCGCCGTGCAGATCGCCGGCGCCGAGCCGATGATGATGGCCGAGGCCGCGCGCTACAACGTCGATCGCGGCGCGCAGATCATCGACATCAACATGGGTTGCCCGGCCAAGAAGGTGTGTAACGTTGCCGCCGGTTCCGCCCTGCTGCAGAACGAGCCGCTGGTCACGCGCATCGTCGAGGCGGTGGTCGGTGCGGTGGGCGACCGCGTGCCGGTCACGCTCAAGATCCGCACCGGCTGGGATCGCGAACACCGCAACGCGCTCAACGTGGCGCGCATCGCGCAGGACGCGGGCATCAGCATGCTGACCGTGCACGGCCGCACGCGCGCCGACCTGTATCACGGCGAAGCCGAGTACGACACCATCGCCGCGGTCAAGGCATCGGTGCGTATTCCGGTGGTGGCCAACGGCGACATCACCACGCCGGCCAAGGCCAAGCATGTACTAGCAGTCACCGGTGCAGACGCCATCATGATCGGCCGCGCGGCGCAGGGGCGCCCGTGGCTGTTCCGCGAGATCGAACACTTCCTGCAGACCGGCACGCTGCTGCCGGCCCCGGAAGTGGAAGAGATTCGCGGCATCATGAACGCGCACCTGGAAGAGCACTACGCGTTCTACGGCGAGTACACCGGCGTGCGCACCGCACGCAAGCACATCGCCTGGTACACGCGCGGGTTGGCGGGGGCCAACCTGTTCCGCCACCGCATGAACACCATCGAAGACACCGCGGCGCAACTGGCCGCCGTCAATGCGTTCTTCGACGAGCAGCGTGCGCTGTCCGACCGCCTGGTCTACGAAGACCAACGGATGGACGAGAACGACAACGGCGGCGACCGCCCCACGACGGGCAACAACGACAACAACAAGGAACTGCTTGCCGCATGAGCCGCAACCCGATCGAACGCTGCATCCGCGACAGCCTGGATACGTACTACCGCGACCTGGACGGCGAGAACCCGTCCAACGTCTACGACATGGTGCTGCAGGCCATTGAACGGCCGCTGTTGGAAACCGTGATGGCATGGGCGTCCAACAACCAGTCGCAGGCGGCCGACTACCTCGGCATCAACCGCAACACGCTGCGCAAGAAATTGCAGCAGCATGGCCTGCTCTGAGGTTGCGGGCCGGCCGTCGTACCGATTTCCCTTTCTGACGGCGCTGCAAGGCGCCACACCCGCCCACCGGCGTTTCCATCATGATCCAGCAAGCCCTGCTTTCCGTTTCCGACAAGACCGGCATCGTTGACTTTGCCCGTGCGCTGCACGGCGCCGGCGTCAAGCTCCTCTCCACCGGCGGCACCGCCAAGCTGCTCGCCGAGTCCGGCCTGCCCGTGACGGAAGTGGCGGACTACACGGGCTTTCCGGAAATGCTCGACGGCCGCGTCAAGACGCTGCACCCGAAGGTGCACGGCGGCATCCTGGCCCGCCGCGACCTGCCCGAGCACATGGCCGCGCTGGCCGAGCACAGCATCCCGACCATCGATCTGCTGGTGGTGAACCTGTACCCGTTCCAGCAGACGGTGGCCAAGGACGAATGCTCGCTGGCCGACGCCATCGAGAACATCGACATCGGCGGCCCGACCATGCTGCGCTCGGCGGCCAAGAACCACCGTGATGTGACCGTCATCGTCGATCCGGCCGACTACGCTACCGTGCTGGCCGAAATGCAGGCCAACAACAACACCGTCGGCTACGAAACCAACTTCATGCTGGCCAAAAAGGTGTTCGCGCACACCGCGCAGTATGACGGCGCCATCACCAACTACCTGACGAGCCTGGGTGCCGACAAGTCGCACAGCACGCGCAGTGCTTACCCGCAGACGCTGAACCTGGCCTTCGACAAGGTGCAGGAAATGCGCTACGGCGAAAACCCGCATCAGTCCGCTGCCTTCTACCGTGACCTCAAGGCCACCGGCGGCGCACTGGCCGCGTACAAGCAACTGCAAGGCAAGGAGCTGTCGTACAACAACATCGCCGACGCCGATGCCGCGTGGGAATGCGTGAAGTCGTTCGATGCGGCCAAGGGCGCCGCGTGCGTCATCATCAAGCACGCCAACCCGTGC
Source organism: uncultured Ralstonia sp. (assembly GCA_963512445.1). Taxonomy (GTDB): domain Bacteria; phylum Pseudomonadota; class Gammaproteobacteria; order Burkholderiales; family Burkholderiaceae; genus Ralstonia. The sequence goes on along the minus strand of CAUPMS010000045.1, from coordinate 11,334 downwards.
GGCGTGGCCATCGGCGGCACCGCGCAGGAAGCGTATGAAAAGGCCTTCAAGACCGATTCAACCTCGGCCTTCGGCGGCATCATCGCCTTCAACGTGCCGCTGGATGAAGCGGCTGCACACATCGTCGCCAAGCAGTTTGTGGAAGTGCTGATCGCCCCGGGCTTCTCGGAAGGCGCGCGTGCCGTGTTCGCGGCCAAGCAGAACGTGCGCGTGCTAGAGATTCCTTTGGGCAATGGCGTGAACGCCTATGACTTCAAGCGCGTCGGCGGCGGCCTGCTGGTGCAGAGCCCGGACGCCAAGAACGTGCAGCCGAGCGAGCTGCGCGTAGTCACCAAGCGCCACCCGACGCCGAAGGAAATGGACGACCTGATGTTCGCCTGGCGCGTCGCCAAGTTCGTCAAGTCGAATGCCATCGTGTTCTGCGGTGGCGGCATGACGCTGGGCGTGGGCGCCGGCCAGATGAGCCGTGTGGATTCGGCCCGCATCGCCAGCATCAAGGCGCAGAACGCGGGCCTGACGCTCGCAGGTTCGGCCGTGGCGTCGGATGCGTTCTTCCCGTTCCGCGACGGGCTGGACGTGGTGGTCGATGCCGGCGCCTCGTGCGTGATCCAGCCGGGCGGCTCGGTGCGTGATGACGAAGTGATCGCCGCCGCCGACGAGCGCAACGTGGCAATGATCTTTACCGGCACGCGTCACTTCCGCCACTAAGCAACACCGTCCACGCGACGGCTGAACGGGGCAAGGCGTAGACTGTCGCCTGCCCCGTTTTTCTTTTCTGCCTGCTCTATTTCATGCGCATCCTCGGCATCGACCCCGGCCTTCGCACCACGGGTTTTGGCGTGCTCGAACGGCACGGCCACAAGCTCGTCTACGTGGCCTCGGGCACGATCAAGAGCAACGGCAACGCCGACCTGCCCAGCCGCCTGAAGACGCTGTACGACGGCGTCTCCGAGCTCGTGAGCACGTACCAGCCGAACTGCGCCGCCATCGAAAAGGTGTTCGTCAACGTCAACCCGCAATCGACGCTGCTGCTGGGCCAGGCGCGCGGCGCGGTGATCTGCGGACTGATGAGCGGCAGCCTGCCGGTGTTCGAATACACCGCGCTGCAGCTCAAACAGGCCGTGGTCGGCTACGGCCGCGCCAACAAGGATCAGGTGCAGGAGATGGTCGTGCGCCTGCTCAACCTTGAAGGCAAACCCGGCTCGGATGCCTCCGACGCGCTGGGCGTGGCGATCTGCCACGCACACGGTGGTGAGACGCTGGCTGCCATGGCTGGCCTGGCGCCGCAGCTTGCGCAAAAAGGCCTGCGCGTGCGGCGCGGGCGCTTGGTCGGCTGACAACATTCTTAAAGTTGGCGGGTAGCTGCATCCACACGCGGCGACTACCATGCGGGATATCCGTTCTCAGGAGCCTTCCCCGATGCTGCGCCGCCTCATCCTGCTGAGCCCGTTCGTCTTGAGCACCCTCCTTGTCTTGTCCGCCTGCCGGCTCGAATACAACCGCGGTGGCGGCAACGGCGGCGGCAACACCACGCCCATCGCCACCGTGCAGGTGATCGGCCATCGCGGCGCGCCGGCGCTGCGGCCCGAGCACACGCTGGCCTCGTACCAGAAAGCCATCGACGACGGCGCCGACATCATCGAACCGGACCTCGTCTCCACCAAGGACGGCGTTCTGGTGGCCCGTCATGAGAACGAAATCTCCGGCACCACCAACGTAGCCGACGTGCCCGCCTTCGCCAGCCGCAAGACCACCAAGACCATCGACGGCACCAGCGTCACCGGCTGGTTCACCGAAGACTTCACGCTCGGCGAACTGAAGACGCTGCGCGCGCGGGAACGTATCCCGACTATCCGCCCCGACAACGTCGCCTACAACGACCAGTTCGACATCCCCACGCTCGACGAGATCATCGCCCTGGCGCGCGACCAGTCCACCAAGCTCGGCCGCAACATCGGCATCTATCCGGAAACCAAGCACCCGACGTACTTCCAATCGATCGGCCTGCCGCTGGAAGACAAGCTGATTGACCGCCTGCGCGCCGACGCCTTCACAGCCAGCCGCACAACGGTCTACATCCAGTCGTTCGAAGTGGCGAACCTCAAGGCCATCCGCAACAAGATCGGCGGCAGCCAGCCCAACTGGAAGCTCGTGCAGCTGATGGGCACATCGGCCAAGCAACCGTACGACTTCGTGGTCGCCAAGGACAGCCGCACCTTTGGCGACATGATGACCAACCAGGGCATGCGCGACATTGCCGCGTACGCCAACGGCGTGGGCCCAGACAAGAACAGCATCATGAGCCTGGACGCCAACGGCCGCCTCACCGACCCGTCCGACCTGATCCGCAATGCGCACAACGCCGGTCTGATCGTGCACCCGTACACCTTCCGCCCCGAGAACACCTTCCTGCCACCATCGCTGCGCAGCGGTGCCGACAACACGCGCAACCCGAGCGGCTCGATCCAGGAAATCCAGGCCTTCCTGCGCGCGGGCGCCGACGGCTTCTTCACCGACGATCCGGCCGTCGGGCGGCAAGCGGTGTCGACCTTCAAGCGCTAGTCTCAGCGCATCAAACCGTAGCGAGCGGCCCGAGCCGGACCTGAGCAGCGCAACCGTACAAGGGTACGGTGAGCATCGCAGAGGCAGGATCGGGTCGCGCAGCAGGTTTGGGCTACACTGCGTCCCGTTTTGGAGGAGGAACCCCACCCATGATCGGACGCATCGCCGGGACGCTGATCGAAAAAAACCCGCCGCACCTGCTGGTCGATTGCCACGGCGTCGGCTACGAGATCGACGTGCCGATGAGCACGTTCTACAACCTGCCTGCCACCGGCGCGCCAATCGTGCTGCTCATCCAGCAGATCGTGCGCGAGGATGCGCACCTGCTCTACGGCTTCGGCACCGCTGCAGAGCGCGAGACCTTCCGCCAGCTCATCAAGATTTCAGGCATTGGCGCGCGGATTGCGCTGGCCGTGCTGTCGGGCATGTCGGTGGCCGAACTCGCGCAGGCCGTCACGCTGCAGGAAGCCGGGCGGCTGACGCGCATCCCGGGTATCGGCAAGAAAACCGCTGAGCGGCTGCTGCTCGAACTCAAGGGCAAGCTGGGCGCCGATCTGGGTGCGGTACCGGGCGGCCCCGCCGTATCGGACGACGCCGTGGATGTGCTCAACGCCCTGCTGGCGCTGGGATATTCCGACAAGGAAGCGGCGCTCGCCATCAAGCAGGTACCGGCCGGCACAGGCGTGTCGGAAGGCATCAAGCTGGCGCTCAAGGCGCTCTCAAAAGGCTGAAGCCCCGGCGGTGACGAGGCGGTAAAATGGCCCGTTCGCGCGCGGCACCCTCTGCCCGCGCCGCCTCTCCGCCATGATCGAAACCGACAAGCTCGCCGCCAAGGCCGCCAATCCTGTACAGGCTGAGCGCATCATCTCAGCCTCCCCCGCCTCCCCCAACGAGGAAGCGTTCGAGCGTGCGTTGCGCCCTAAACTGCTCGACGAATACGTCGGCCAGGAAAAGGTGCGCGGCCAGCTCGACATCTTCATGACGGCAGCCAAGAAGCGCCAGGAAGCGCTCGACCACGTGCTGCTGTTCGGCCCGCCGGGCCTGGGCAAGACAACGCTGGCGCACATCATCGCGCGAGAGATGGGCGTCAACCTGCGTCAGACTTCCGGCCCCGTGCTGGAACGGCCGGGCGACCTGGCCGCGCTGCTCACCAACCTCGAAGCCAACGACGTCCTCTTCATCGACGAGATCCACCGGCTCTCGCCCGTGGTGGAGGAAATCCTGTATCCGGCGCTCGAGGACTACCAGATCGACATCATGATCGGCGAGGGCCCGGCGGCGCGCTCGGTCAAGCTTGATCTGCAGCCGTTCACGCTGGTGGGTGCCACCACGCGCGCCGGCATGCTGACCAACCCGCTGCGCGACCGCTTCGGCATCGTCGCGCGGCTGGAGTTCTATACGCCCGCCGAGCTGGCGAAGATCGTCAAGCGCTCCGCTGGTCTGCTGAATGCGCACATCGTCGACGAGGGCGCGCTGGAGATCGCCAAGCGCTCGCGCGGCACACCCCGGATCGCCAACCGCCTGCTGCGCCGCGTACGCGACTTTGCCGAAGTGAAGGCCGACGGCATCATCACCCGCGAAGTGGCCGACGCCGCGCTGGCAATGCTCGACGTGGATGGCGTCGGCTTCGACCTGATGGACCGCAAGCTGCTCGAAGCGATCCTGCACAAGTTCAACGGCGGACCGGTCGGCATCGACAACCTGGCCGCCGCCATCGGCGAAGAGCGCGACACGATCGAAGACGTGCTTGAGCCGTACCTGATCCAGCAGGGCTACCTGCAGCGCACGCCGCGCGGGCGCGTGGCCACGGCCTCGGCGTACCAGCACTTCGGGCTGGGCGCCCCCAAGAGCGGCCCCGTGCGCGAGCTCTGGGACGACAACAACAACTAACAACCCCACCTCCCCCGCCATGACCGCCCCCAGTCCTCAGCGCAACTTCCGCTACTACGACTTCGTCATGGCCGCCTTCGTCACGGTGCTGCTGTGCTCGAACCTGATCGGCGCAGCCAAGGCGGCGCAGATGACACTACCGATCATCGGGCCGGTCACGTTTGGCGCGGGCGTGCTGTTCTTCCCCATCTCGTACATCTTCGGTGACATCCTCACCGAGGTGTACGGCTACGGGCGTGATCGCCGCGTGGTGTGGGCGGGTTTTGCTGCGCTGATCTTCGCGTCGTTCATGTCGCTGGTGGTGCTGGCGTTGCCGGTGGCGCCGTTCATGGCCGACTACCAGAAAAGCCTGAACGATGTGTTCGGCAACACGCCGCGCATCGTCGCCGGGTCGCTCATTGCGTTCTGGTGCGGCAGCTTCGCCAACAGCTACACGCTGGCGAAGATGAAGATCCACACGGAAGGAAAATGGCTGTGGACGCGCATCGTCGGGTCCACGGTGGTGGGCGAGGCGGTCGATTCGTCGCTGTTCTACGTGATCGCCTTCTACGGCATCTGGCCGCACGAACAGGTGCTGCGCGTGGCCATCGCGCAATACATCCTCAAGACCGGGTGGGAGATCGTGGCAACGCCGCTCACCTACCGCGTCGTCGCGTTCCTCAAGCGCGCCGAAAACGAGGACTACTACGACCGCGACACCAACTTCACGCCGTTCCGGCTGAAGGTGTAGCGCGTGGCGTTCCAAACTTCATGTTTGAGGTTCTGAACTCGGCGTTGTCGCGTTCCGGACCCCGCAATTGAGGTTCAGAACGGCACATTCGGGGTTCTGAACGCCAAGTTCAAGGTTTTCAACGCCATGGTTTGAGGTTCTGAACGCCGATATGTCGCGTTCAGAACGGCATGTTCCGAGCCCCGGACGCCGCGTTCAGGGTTCTGCACTCCGCAGTTGAGGTTCCGAACCCGATGCTTGCGGTTCCACACCCCGCGTTCCGGGTTCCAAACCCGGCCGGCGGCCCAGCGCTAGGGCACGCGGCGGTCCACCTCGTCGAGCACCAGCAAATCCAGGTGCGCGACATCGCCCCACTGCACCACAATCAGTTGATGACCATCGGATGAAAGCCGATTGATGCTGGCGTTGCGCAATTCATGCTGACGCGGCTCGGTGAGCGTCATGGCGTTGGCGTGGCGGTACAGGCAATCGAGCACGCCGCCGTGGCTCACCAGCGCGATGCGCTCGCCGGGGTGGCGGCGGATCAGGCGCAGGGCGGTTTGCACCGCGCGCTCGTGGAATTCGGTGAGTGTCTCGCCGCCGGGCGGGGCGAACTCGGGCACGCGGTTCTGCCACGCATCGAATTCGGCCGGATGCTGCTCAGCGACTTCGGCATAGGTCAGGCCCTCGAACTGGCCATAGTGACGCTCGCGCAAACCGGCGTCGTCGCGCACCGTCACGCCGACTTCATCCGCCAGCGCTTGCGCCGTCTGCTTCGCACGCGACAGGTCGCTCGCATAGACCGCGTCGAACCGTTCGCGTGCAAGCGCGCGCCCCAGTTGCGTGGCCTGCTCCAGGCCCTGCGTATTCAGCGGCACGTCGAGCTGGCCTTGCAGGCGGCGTTCACGGTTCCAATCGGTCTCGCCGTGGCGCACGAGCACGATGTGGGTGATTTGCGGCATCGGCATGGGGATGGCGGCGGCGCGTGGCATCACAGGGTTCTCAAACGGGTCAGACAGATTTGGCAGTTGGTTTGGCACCTTCGGAAACGGTGGGGCGCACAACTTGCGGCGCCACCTGCAACCAGAACGTGACCGGGCCATCGTTGACGAGCGACACCTTCATATCCGCGCCGAACTCACCGGTGGCGACGATGGGGTGCTGCGCGCGAGCCCGCGTCACGAAATGCGCATACAGGCGGCGGCCGTCTTCCGGGGCAGCCGCGGGCGTGAAGCTCGGGCGTGTGCCGGATTTGGTATCCGCCGCCAGCGTGAACTGCGACACGACCAGCAAGCCGCCTGCCTGCCCGTTGCCGTCGATGTTGCGCACCGGCAGGTTCATCTTGCCCTGCGCGTCGGAGAACACGCGGTAGTTCAGCAGCTTTTCCAGCAGACGATCGGCCTCGGCGGCAGTATCACCGCGCTCGGCGCACACGAGCGCGAGCAGGCCCGGGCCGATCTCGCCGACCACGTGGCCATCCACCCGCACGGCCGCCTGCGAGACACGCTGGATCAGTCCAATCACTTGAGCACCACGCGCGCAAAGCGACGCTTGCCGACTTGCATCACGAACGTGCCGGCGTCGATCTTCAGTGCCTTGTCGCTGATGACGGTGCCGTCGATCTTTACGCCGCCTTGCTCGATGTTGCGGTTGGCGTCCGACGTGGACGGGCACAGGCCGGCTTGCTTGAGCAGTTGCGCGATGCCCAGCGGCGCGCCCGACAGCTCGATCTGCGGGATGTCGTCCGGCACGCCGCCGCGTGCGCGGTGGTTGAAGTCTTCCAATGCGCGCTCGGCATCGGCCTGGCTGTGGAAGCGCGCGATGATTTCCTGCGCCAGCATCACCTTGCAATCACGCGGGTTGCGGCCCAGCGCAATCTCTTGCTTCATCAGATCGATCTCGGCCAGCGGGCGGAACGACAGCAGCGTGTAGTACGTCCACATCAGGTCGTCGGAGATGCTCATCAGCTTGCCGAACATCTCGCTCGGCGCCTCGCTGATGCCAACGTAGTTGCCCTTGGACTTGGACATTTTCTCCACGCCGTCCAGACCCACCAGCAGCGGCATGGTCAGGATGCACTGCGGCTCCTGGCCGTATTCCTTCTGCAGCTCGCGGCCGACCAGCAGGTTGAATTTCTGGTCGGTGCCGCCCAGCTCCAGGTCGGACTTGAGCGCGACCGAGTCGTAGCCCTGCATCAGCGGGTAGAGGAATTCGTGCACCGAGATCGGCACGCCGGCCTTGTAGCGCTTGGTGAAGTCGTCGCGTTCCATCATGCGGGCCACGGTGTATTTGGCGGCCAGCTGGATGATGCCGCGCGCGCCCAGTGGGTCGCACCATTCGCTGTTGTAACGGATCTCGGTCTTGCTCGGGTCCAGCACCATGCTGGCCTGGCGGTAGTAGGTCTGCGCGTTGGTCTCGATCTGCTCGCGCGTGAGCGGCGGGCGCGTGGCGTTGCGGCCAGACGGGTCGCCGATGGTCGAGGTGAAATCGCCAATCAGAAAGATCACCTGATGCCCGAGGTCCTGCAGTTGGCGCATCTTGTTGAGCACCACCGTGTGGCCGATGTGGATGTCGGGCGCGGTCGGGTCCAGGCCCAGCTTGATGCGCAGCGGCACGCCGGTCGCGGCGCTCTTGGCTAGCTTCTGCTCCCATTCGGCCGCGATCAGCAGTTCGTCGCAGCCGCGCAGCGACACTTCCATCGCGTGCGCCACTTCCGGCGTAATCGGAAACTTCGGCGGATCCTTCGGCTTGCCCGGCGTGGCGCTATCGGAAGCGGGGGAAGCGGCGGAAGTGGCGGAAGTGGCAGATGCAGTCATGGCAAAAAGAAAGGTCACCGCGCCGCAGGATGGAAAGCGGCGCGAACGGATCAACAATCAGGGAAACGTTGCGTGCGCGATGACCGACATCGATTCAAACGTGCCGGCCGCGCAATCCCGCGATTTTACCGTGATGTGTCCATTTGGCCTGCCATTGCGCTGGTAAGCTGTCGCGCATGAAGCATCCCAACGACACCCCTGCCCACAGCGATCGCTACATCGGCCTGATGTCCGGCACCAGTCTGGACGGCGTCGATGGCGTGCTGGCGGACTTTTCCGGCGAACACCCGGCCGTGCTGGCCGACGCGTACGTGCCTTTCTCGCCCGAACTGCGCCAGCGCTTTCTGGACTTGCAGCACGCTGGCCACGACGAAATCCACCGCGAAGCGCTGGCCGCCAACGCGCTGGCCGCGGTCTACGCTGAATGCGTTGCCAAGCTGCTCGCCGCCACCAGCCTGACCGCCCACGACGTGCTGGCCATCGGCGCGCATGGGCAGACGATTCGCCATCAGCCCGGCGCGCACGATGGCATCGGTTACACGCGCCAGACCCAGCACCCCGCCGTGTTGGCCGAACGCACCGGTATCAACGTGATTGCGGATTTCCGCAGCCGCGACGTTGCCGCCGGTGGCCAAGGCGCGCCACTCGTGCCTGCGCTGCACCGCGCGCTGTTCGGGCTGCCCGACGCGTGGCGCGTGGTCTGCAACATCGGCGGCATCGCCAACCTCACGGTCTTGCCGCCGCAGGCGTCCGACGCGCGCGACGCGGTGCTCGGCTTCGACTGCGGCCCCGGCAACGCGCTGATGGACTATTGGGTCCACACGCACCAAGGCAGCCGCTATGACGCCGACGGCGCGTGGGCCCACACCGGCCGCATCGACGAAGCGCTGCTCGCGCGCCTGAAAGCCGAGCCGTTCTTCGCTGCGCCGCCGCCCAAAAGCACCGGCCGCGACCTGTTCAATCCGGCCTGGCTTCAACAGACACTTGGCGATGCACTTTCCACCGCTCGCCCGGAAGATGTTCAAGCAACGCTGCTTGCGCTCACTGCTGACACGATCGCCGATGCCGTGCGCGCCCAAGCACCACAAGCCGCGGCGCTACTGATCTGCGGTGGCGGCGCACGCAACGGCGCGCTGATGGCACGCATCGCACAGCAGTTGCCCGGCGTGCGGGTCGCCCCGACGGATGACTTCGGCGTGCCTGCGCACCAGGTCGAAGCACTGGCTTTTGCGTGGCTCGCTCGCCAATGTGTGCGCCGTGCCCACGGCAACCTGCGCAGTGCGACCGGCGCATCGGGTGGCCGCATCCTCGGCGCGATCTATCCGGCTTAAGCACACAATCTGCAGGCAAAGAAAAAGCGCACCGAAGTGCGCTTTTTCCTTTACAGCGATGCTGCGTCAAGCCGAGAACGACGAGCCGCAACCACACGTGGTCGAAGCATTCGGGTTCTTGATGACAAACTGCGCGCCGTTGATGTCTTCCTTGTAGTCGATTTCGGCGCCCACCAGATACTGGTAGCTCATCGAGTCGATCAGAAGCGACACGCCATTCTTGGTCATGGTCGTATCGTCTTCGTTGGTCTCTTCGTCAAAGGTGAAGCCGTACTGGAAGCCCGAGCACCCGCCGCCTTGCACGAACACGCGCAGCTTCAACTCCGGGTTACCTTCCTCTTCAATCAGTTGCTTGACCTTGTCCGCAGCGCTGTCGGTAAAGACCAGCGGAGCCGGAACCTCGTTCACATCGGGCGTGGCTGCCTGCGCGACTGCGTTCATGAAAATCTCCTGTGGGAACGTCTGAAACTTGCCTGTATTTTAAGCGCAAGCTGCAAATCGTGCCGAAGCCCCGCGTTTCAAGTGGGCATTGTGCGGTGCGCCAGCAACGGCCCAGTGCACGAAGTGATCAATCCTGGTTGGACGCCAGCTTGAGATTGGGCAGCAACTTCACCTCTCCGGGCGCCGCGTGCGTCAGCGTGCCCATGACGACGGCACCCTGGTGCATTTCCAACGCGGCGTATTGCACGTTGCCCTCGATGCGTGCCTTGGGTTGCAGCTCCAGCAGCTCAGCCACATGTACCGGGCCGACCACCGTGCCGTTCAGGATCAGGTGCCCGACATGCACTTCGCCCTCGACCCGTGCGCTGTCGGTAATGACAAGCATGCTGGGCTTGTCGGGGTCACCATAAATGTTGCCCTTGATCTCGCCGTCGATCCGCAGACCACCCGAGAAGCGCAGATCCCCCTCCAGCTTGGTGCGGGCCCCCAGCAGCGTTTCGATCGCCAGCCCTTTCTTTTTGCCAAACAGCATCGTCGACTCCTCTGTGTACGGATCCGATCGGGTATGCCCGTCAGATGGAAAAACTCTGGCTTGCCTTGATCTTGCCGTTCTGCAGCACCTTCACCATCACCGACTGGACCGTGGTGCCGGGGGGCACGTCCACCCAGCCCTCAAGGCGCTGGTAGTGCGTGAGCTTGACGCGGGCGCTGGTTGCTGCCGATCCGCTGGCCGCCGCACCCGGGAAATCGATCGTAGCAGGTTTGCCACCCTGTACCACGTTCAGCCTGAGCGACAGTTGCCCCTCGAATTCGGAGACAGGCGCGAAGGCTTTGCCGCCGCCCTGCATCAACAAAACGCGGAAGCGCATCCGCGTCGGCTGCGCCTCGTCCGGCGCGATGCGGAAACTGCGCACGTAAATACCGGCGGAATTCGTGGGCGCGGGCAGCAGACTGTCGAAGAAAGCCAGATCCTCCTTCAACTGCGCGTTTTCGGTTTCCAGCGCCTTGAGCTGCTCGGTCATCTGCGCCTGCGCGCCTTCGGCGATACCCAGACGGGCGTCCACGGTGCCGGCGGACGTAGAGAGCTTGTCGCGCTCGGCCTGCACGGCGGCCAGCTTGGCGGTCAACTCGCGGTTCATCGCGCGCAAATCGGCGTCGTGCGGACCTGTCAGGCGACGCCCTTCTTCGAAGGCCCACAGCGCCGCTGCCGCTGCAAGTCCAAGTACCACCGCAATCACCAGAACAGTCACCGGCCATGGCAGGCGCGAACGCACGGTGACATTCGGGGCAAGCACGGAAGCGCGACGCAGCAAGCGACGCGCCTTCATACGGTCGGCTCCTGACCCGCATTGCGAATCAGAATTGGATTAGGCAGAACAGCGGATTGCATCATACGGACCGAACGCTAACAAAGTCTGAATTGTAGTCTTGCCGACATGTCGGAGCTGTTGCAAAGGGTAAGTGAGGCGCGGGAAAGATCACACCGTTTGATTGCAGCGCTCAAAAACAAAAAACCACACCCGAGGGTGTTAATGCCGTTCAGTTAAGACCTGAACGGCATTTTTGTTTTTAGGGTTGGAGTTGT
>CAUPMS010000044.1:0-36467 GCA_963512445.1 uncultured Ralstonia sp. | reverse complement strand
TTTTTTTTTTTAGGTTTTGGTGTAGGCCAACGGCGGCGGGGCGGCCGCGGGGACGCCCCCCCCCGCCCCCCCGCCACTGACCTGCGAGGCAAAGACCTTGCAGGCGAATAAAAGAGAAGAGGAGACATGGCCATGCGCCAACCACACGCACTGCCGCAACGCGGGCAGCTGTCTACCCGTCGCCGCTGATTCCTGACAAGAACAATCAGGGAGACACGCCGTGCATTCGAGCACCAGCCGTCTGTGCAAAGCCGCACCCCGCCTGAGCGGTGTGGTGTTGGCGCTCGCTATTGCGGGGCTGCATGCACCGGCGTTTGCCGACGAACAGGTCGTTGCGGTGGCGTTGCCCGCCGCGCAGGTTGTCGGCTCGACCCCGATCGACAGCATCGGTGTTCCGCTGTCGCAGTTTCCGGCCAACGCGCAACGCGTCAGCGCGAAGGATGCTCGCGAGCAACGCAGCTCGAATCTGGCAGACCTGCTGAACGACAACCTTGGCCAAGTCAGCGTCAGCAATGGGTCGGGCAATCCGTACCAGAACGACATCAACTACCGCGGGTTCCAGGTGTCTTCGCTGCTGGGCGTGCCCATCGGGGTGTCGGTCTACTTTGATGGCGTGCGGATGAACGAGCCCTTCGGCTCGATCGTGAACTGGGATCTCATTCCCATGAACGCGATGTCCAGCGTCAACATCCTGCCGGGCTCCAACCCGATGTTCGGTCTCAACACCCTGGGCGGCGCACTCGTCGTCAACACCAAAAACGGAAAGGACAACGCCGGCACGTCGATCGAGGCGCTGGGCGGGTCGTTCGGCCGCAAGGCCCTGAGTTTCGAGACCGGCGTCGTCGACAAGGCGCACAGCACCGACTACTTCGTCGCCGGCAACGTTGAACGGCAGGACGGCTTTCGTGACCATTCCGGTTCCGAGGTCAAGCAGTTGTACGGAAAGGCACGGTGGCATGGCAATGATGGCGCCACCCGGCTGGAGCTGTCCGCCGCGCTTGCAGATTCATCGCTCAGTGGTACGCAATCGCTGCCGATGGACATGATGGCGAACCGCAGCGCCGCCTATACATGGCCCGACACCATCTCGAACCGGATGGCGCTGCTGAATCTGAAGGGCAGCCATTGGTTGAACGACACCAACCAGCTTGCCGGCAGCGTGTATTACCGCAAGGCCAATCTGCACAACGTCAACAGCAACGCGCGGCTGGACGACGGTTGCTTCAACGATAACGGCTCACTGGCAACCACAACAACCGGCGGCATCACCGCCTACAAATGCGCGAACGCGGCGCCGAGCGGAACCGCCGTGAACGCCGTGACCGGTGCCAATGCGCTGGCACTGGGCTATGGCCGCTGGACCAACGCCATCAACACCAGCGTCGTCGACTCCGCCACGCATGAGGACACGGTAGGCACCGCCCTGCAGTGGTCGAACTTCGGCCAACTGGCGGGGCACAACAATACGTTCACGCTCGGCGGCGCGTTCGACCATTCGCGCATCACCTATGACCAGACCACCTACCTGGCCCGGTTGATCAACTACCAGGCGGTGGTGATCCCCAATCAGGAATATGGATTCACCGCCAACGGGCTGCCGCCGTCGGCATCGAACCCGGTGTCGTTTACGGGCAGCAACGTCATTGGCGCGGTCAACCTGTCGTCCAACGTCAACAACGTCAGTGCCTATTTCACCGATACGTTCAGCGTGACAGAAAAGCTGAGCGTGACCGCATCTGGAAGCTTCAACTACACCACGCTCAACCAGGGCGGCGCCAACAACAAGTATCTGAACGAAGACGGCGGCTATGCCTGGACGGACAACGTTTCGGGCACGTCGTACTACAACCCTGATTACGTGGGCGCCTATCGGTATGCGAACTCCGGATCAGGCGCCGCGTCCAGCCCGAACGGCGTCCCGGCGGGGGCCGTTGCAGGGCCGCAAACCAACGGTCTTGCAGGCTCGCACCACTACCACCGGTTCAATCCGGCGCTGGGGTTCAACTACGACCTTGGCAGGGGGCAGGGCATCTTCGGCAGCTACAGCGAATCGATGCGCGCTCCAACGTCGATCGAGTTGTCGTGCGCAGACCCGAACAGCCCGTGTTCATTGCCCACAGGCTTCAATGGCGATCCTGATCTGAAGGCCGTGGTGGCCAAGACCATCGAATTCGGCGGCCGTGGAAAGCTGGGCAAGTCGACCGACTGGAGCGCGTCTGTCTACGACTCGCGGCTCAGCAATGACATCCAGTTCATCGCCACATCAAACACGTATGGCTATTTCGCCAACGTTGGCAAGACCGAACGGCGCGGCATTGAACTGGGCGCCAGCACGAAGATCGACAAGTGGTCGTTGTCGGCCAATTTTGGCTATGTCGATGCGATCTACAGGTCGGCATTCACCACGGCCAGCGGGCAGCACGTGGTCAGCGGCAACAAGATCCCCGGCATCCCGGCGAAGACGCTCAAGCTCGGCGCGTCGTACGCATTCAGCCCGAGCCTGTCGATGGGCGCGAACGTGATCCTGGTCAGCAAGCAGATCGCCCACGGCAATGAAAGCAATGCCGATCCGAACGGCGTGGTGGCCGGGTACGGTCTGGTCAATCTGAACGTGCACTACAAGCCGACGAAGCACATCGAGATCTCGGCCTACATCAGCAACCTGTTCAACAAGCGCTATTCCACGTACGGCCTGTCTGGCACCAGGAGCATCTATTCGCTGGCGACACAGCAGTTCATGACGCCGGCGCCGCCGCGCGCGATCTGGATTGGCCTGACGTATTCGTTTGGAGGCAAGGCCTCCAGCCCCGACAAAGACTGAAGGACTGAGCCCACAGCAAGGGACGATCATGCAAGCATTGACTTACTACACCCGGGTTGCCACGTTGATCTGCGTGGGTTTGGTGTCCACCCTCCAGGCGGTTGCCGAGGTGCCGGACGCCGTTGCCTATGTCACGAATCAGGGCGGTGGCGTGACCGTGCTGAATGCCCGCACGCTCAAGCCCGTTGCTGAGATTGCCGTGGGCAAGGACCCGCGCGGTCTTGCCGTCACCCCCGACGGCCGCTGGCTGCTGACGGCCAACCAGGGCAGCGCGGATGTGTCGGTGGTCGACACCGCCACACGCAAGGAGAGCAAGCGCATCGCGGTTGGCAGGAATGTCGAGTTCATGCGCATCTCGCCGGACGGCCACCGGGCGTTCGTGACCTACGAGCCGTCGTCGGCGGGCGGGCCGCCGGGCAAGAGCGCTACGGCCCGGAAAGACGAGGAGGATGAAGCCCCGGCCGAAGTCGCCATCATCGATCTCACGCAGTGGGCCGTCATCGGCCGAATCAAGGCCGCGCGCGAGACTGAAGCCATCGAGTTCTCACCGGACGGCAAGTTGCTGCTGGTGGCCAATGAGGGTGACAACACGGTCGGCGTGTACGACTTGTCCACGCTCAAGCAGATCCGGTCGGTGGATGTTGCGCCGTTCGGCAATCGGCCGCGCGGTATCAAGATCACGCCAGACGGCAAGACCTACGTTGTGACGCTGGAGAATTCGAACAACCTGTTGTTGCTGGATGCCGGCTTCAAGCCGGTCAAGACCGTGCCGACCGAACGTGGCCCGTATGGCATCGCGTTTGACCGCGAAGGCCGATACCTCTGGGTGGCCGCCAGCCGTGCGGATCAGCTGCAGGTGTTCGATGCCCGCACCTTTGCACCGGTGGCTGCCATTCCGGTCGGCAAACGCTGCTGGCATTTCAGCTTCACGCCCGATGCACAGAAGCTGCTGCTGGCCTGCGGCCGCTCGAACAGCGTGCAGGTGATCGACCCGCAGAAGCGCGAGGTGGTCGATACGCTCCAGGGCTACAAGCTGCCATGGGGCGTGGTGACCTATCCAACCTCGGTGGGCAGCCTCGATGCGCCGCGCTGACCGGCCCGCCCGCCCGCCCGCGCCGACCTACGCAGGCCTGCTGATCGCATTGCACTGGGCAAGCGCTGTGTTGCTATGCGGCTTGTTTGCGCTGGGCTACTACATGAGCAGCCTGGCAAAGGGCGCGCCCGGAAAGGCTGCGTGGGTGAATCTGCATAAATCGCTCGGCCTGACAGCGGCGCTGGTGATTGCGTGGCGCGTGGTCGTGCGCGTTCGCTGCGCTGCACCTCCGGCGATTCCGGGGCTGCATTGCTGGGAGACAGAACTGGCGCGCATCACGCATCGTCTGCTTTACATGTGCATGGCCGTCATGCCGCTGTCGGGCTACCTCGGGTCTTCATTCAACCAATACGGAACGCGCTTCTGGGGCGTGCCCCTGCTGCGCTGGGGGTGGGTCGATAACGCACTGCAGCACATGTTCTACACAGTGCACGGCACGACGGCCTATCTGCTGCTGTGTCTGGTCGTGCTGCACGTTGCAGGGGTGATCAAGCATCAGTGGTTCGATGTGCAGCCGTGCGTGCAGCGCATGTTGCCGCGCCGGCGCACGCGCGCGCTGTAACCCGGCGCGGCCTTCGTTCGGGCAGCGTTCATTGCGTTGCTCCTGGTGTTGCTCCTGGTGTTGCTCCCTGCGTTGCTCCATTTCGCAACAGAACAAACGATGTGTTCCGGTATGGCACGCAACACGGCGCTGCAAACCGCCTGAAACCACGATTTCACGGCGTTTTCCGATGGCACGGGATTTGCCCTGAGTCCGACCGGTGTGACATCACACTGCCGGACCTGGACCATAAAGAGAGGTAGAGGAGATAAGAATGAGGACACTACGAGTGATTGCACTTGCGGCTGCCATGGCGGCTGCAAGTGTTGCCGTACACGCGGCAACGCCCCCCGTCACCGATGCCATGATCGAGAACGACGCGAAATCGTCGAACGACGTGCTGACCTGGGGCATGGGTACGCAGGGGCAGCGCTTTTCGACACTCGCCAAGATCAACACGAAGAACGTGAGCCAGCTCGTGCCGGCGTGGTCGTTCTCGTTTGGCGGTGAGAAGCAGCGCGGGCAGGAAGCCCAGCCGCTGATCTACAACGGCAAGATGTTCGTCACCGCGTCGTACTCGCGCATCTACGCGATCGACCTGAAGACCGGCAAGAAGCTGTGGAAATACGAGCAGCGCCTGCCCGAAGGCATCATGCCCTGCTGCGATGTCGTCAACCGCGGCGCGGCGCTGTACGACAACCTCGTCATCTTCTCCACGCTTGACGCGCAGCTGATCGCACTCAACCAGGACACCGGCAAGATCGTCTGGAAAGAGAAGATCGAAGACTATGCCGCCGGCTATTCAACTACCGCTGCACCGCTGATCGTGAAGGGCATGGTGTTGACCGGGGTGTCGGGCGGCGAGTTTGGCGTTGTGGGCCGTGTGGAAGCGCGCGACGCCAAGACGGGCCAGTTGATCTGGTCGCGCCCGACTGTCGAAGGCCACATGGGCTACAAGTACGACAAGGACGGCAACAAGACCGAGAACGGCATGACCGGCACGCTCAACGCCAGCTGGCCCGGCGAGACGTGGAAGACCGGTGGCGCATCGACGTGGCTGGGCGGCACGTATGACGCGCAGACCGGCCTGGCCTACTTCGGCACCGGCAACCCGGGGCCGTGGAACAGCCACCTCCGCAAGGGCGACAACCTGTATTCGTCGTCCACGCTGGCCATCAACCCGGACACCGGTAAGATCGTCTGGCACTACCAGAACACCCCGAACGACGGCTGGGATTTCGACGGCGTGAACGAGTTCGTGACGTTCGACATGGACGGCAAGCGCGTGGGCGGCAAGGCCGACCGCAACGGCTTCTTCTACGTGAACGACGCGAAGACGGGCAAGCTGCTCAACGCGTTCCCATTTGTGAAGGTCAACTGGGCCACCAGCATCGACCTCAAGACCGGCCGCCCGAACTACGCTCAGGATCACCGCCCCGGCGATCCGGCCCAGGCCACGGGTGAAGACAAGAAGGGCAAGGCGGTGTTTGCCGAGCCCGGCTTCCTGGGCGGCAAGAACCAGATGCCGATGGCGTACAGCCCGCAGACCGGCCTGTTCTATGTGCCCGCCAACGAGTGGGGCATGGACATCTGGAACGAGCCCGTCAGCTACAAGAAGGGCGCGGCCTACCTGGGTGCCGGTTTCACCATCAAGCCGCTCAATGAGGACTACATCGGCGCACTGCGCGCGATCAACCCGAAGACCGGCAAGACGGAATGGCAGATCAAGAACAACGCGCCGTTGTGGGGCGGTGTGATGACCACTGCCGGCGGCCTGGTGTTCTGGGGCACGCCCGAGGGCTACCTGAAAGCGGCAGACGCCAAGACCGGCAAGGAGCTGTGGGAATTCCAGACCGGTAGCGGCATCGTCGCGCCCCCCGTCACCTGGGAAGACAGTGGCGAGCAGTTCGTGGCCGTGGTGTCAGGCTGGGGTGGTGCAGTGCCGCTGTGGGGTGGTTAAGGGGCCACGCGCGTGAACTTCCTGGAACAGGGCGGTTCGGTCTGGTTTTTCAAGCTGAATAATAAATGACGTGGTTTTTTGAGTGCGGCGCGCCGTTTGCGGCGCGCAGCCTCTCGCACAGCTTCAAGGAGTTTCAGAACGTGATCATGCGCAATGGAGTGTTCTCACTGTTGGCCGTAGCGTGCGCAGCAACTGGGGCGGCGTCTGCCCACGCAGCGCCCGACATGCAGGCCCTGGCCGAGAAGAGCGGTTGCTTCTCGTGCCACAGCATGCATAGCAAGATCGTCGGGCCAGCCTTTGCCGACGTGGCCGCCAAGTACAAGGGCGATGCCGACGCGCCGGCCAAACTGGCGCAGAAAGTTCGCGAAGGCGGCAAGGGCGCATGGGGCCGCATCCCGATGCCGCCGCATCCCAACCTGAAGGAAGACGAAGCGAAGCAACTGGTGGCCTGGGTACTGAGTTCAGGCTCGTGATTTTCTACGTCGCTTGCAAGGGAACAGGGCCGGCATTGTCCGGCCCTTTTTCATGCATTCATGCCGGTCGCGCGTGCACGCGTGCCAAGCTGGCATGCACGGCAGTGGCAAGGGTGTGGAGCGCGCAGCCTACCCGGCAAAGCCATCGGCCTTCAGCATGGCCGCATACGCGCCGTCCGCCAACTCCATGCACGCCCCCAGGTATTCCTCTTGCCGGTGTTCCTCCATGCGGCGGAAGTGTTCAAAACCGCTGGCGTGCAACATGCTCAGCATCGTGCGCAGCTTGCCGAGCTTGTCATACAGCGCGTTGTGCGCTTCCGCTTCCAGGCGGCGGGATTCTGGGGATTCAGGGATTTCGGGGGTGGGTTGGGTCATTGGGCGTCCTGTTCATGGGATGAATGGAACCGCGTGCCCGACCCTGCTGATGCAACTGAGGCAACTGAGGAGGGTGGGCGAGCACAGGCAGGGTGGAAAACCGACGAGTAACAATCGGCACGGCCGAAGCCGTTCAAGCCTGGCTCGCCCTTTGAAGACGAAGCCAAGCCATAGCTGTTGAGGACAAGCGCGTATGCCCGGCGCTTGCCCGTTACTCGCGAGGTTTCCACACCTCGACCACTTTCTCTATGGCACCGAAAGCAGTGCCGCGAGTTTAGGCGCTATGGCTTTGTTAAAACAATGGGCGGAACTATAAATCAGAATTTGCTGAGGGCGCGGGGTGATTGTTGTTTAAGCATGCCTGTTACGCGGGCATGCAATTGAGCCGGTGGCTTACTTTAACGGCCGCCTACCGACATGACGGTGCGCAGCGTGATTGGCGTGGTATGCGTCGAACCATTGGTGGGAATTCAGACAAATCATAGGCGGACGGGCTGCAGGTGCGGCGCCGCTGGCGTTCGGAAAGCGCCATGGCAAATGGTTTTATGACGGCGTGAGCCGGCGCGAATTGGCATCGGTCCGGAACACGATGGGCACCTCGCCGGTGCGCGTGTCACGCATCTGCCCGAACCCGTTCATCGCGGCCATCCTGCCTTGCAGCACGACCGTCTGCAGTGCGCCGTGATCGGGTGAGCGGCCGCATGCCGGGTCGGTGCGTGCCGCATCGCCTGTCAGCAGATACGCCTGGCAGCGGCAGCCCCCGGCGTCTTCCTCGCGCGACTCGCACGACTGGCATGGCTCCGGCATCCAATGCGTGCCGCGAAAGCGCTGAAAGGCGTCGCTGCTTCGCCAGATGTCGCGCAGTGGCTGGCTCAGTACGTTGGGCAGCTCCAGGCCCGGCAGCATGCGCGCCGAGTGACAAGGCAGCGCGACCCCATCGGGGGCGACACCCAGGAAGGTGGTGCCCCAACCGTTCATGCACTTCTTCGGCCGCTGCTCGAAGTAATCGGGCACGACATAGAGCAATTGGCATCGGTTGCCGATGCGCGTGCGGTACTCGTTCACCACGGCCTCAGCGTCGCGCAGCTGCTCCAGGGTGGGCATCAGCGCCAGGCGGTTTTCCCATGCCCAGCCGTAGTACTGCGTATTGGCGAGTTCCAGGTATTCAGCACCGATCTCCAGCGCCATGTCGATGATGGCGCCCACGTGCGGCAGGTTGTGCCGGTGCATCACGCAGTTCATCACCATCGGATAACCGTGTGCCTTGATCAGATCCGCCACGCGGCGTTTCAGGTCGAACGTGCGCGTGCTCGACAGAAAGTCGTTGAGTTCGCGTGTGGAATCCTGGAACGACAGCTGGATATGGTCCAGCCCCGCAGCGCGCAACGCGCCCAGCCGTGCATCGGTCAGGCCCACACCCGAGGTCACGAGGTTCACGTAGAACCCGAGCTTGTGTGCGTGCGCGACGAGCGTTTCCAAGTCCTTGCGCAGCAGCGGCTCGCCGCCAGACAGGCCGAGTTGCACCGCGCCCAATGCCCGCGCCTGCGTAAAGACATCGCACCACTGCTCGGTGGTGAGCTCCCGATCGTGCTGCGTGTAGTTGACCGGGTTCGAGCAGAACGGGCAATGCAGCGGGCACCGATAGGTCAGCTCCGCCAGCAACCAGAGCGGCGGGCCCGGGGGCGGCGCGGTTTCAGATGAGCCAGCCGCGTTCGAGTGCATGTTTGACAAAGGCGTGGACCTCCGGAGCGATGCCCTGCACGCCAAAGGCGGATTGCAGGTCGTCGATCAGCATGTCGAGGGTATGGGCGCCGTCGCAGCGCTGCAGGATCGCGGCGGCGCTGTCGTTGAGCGTGACCATGCCTTCGGGGTAGAGCAGCACCCAGCTCTGCTGCATGTCTTCCCATTGCAGCCGGAAGGTTCTGTGCAGCGTGGGGTGGGCCGGATCAGACAAGGGCGGGGTCATGGGCGTGGGCCTGTTGGATGGCATCGAGCATCGACCAGAGGATGTCGAGCTTGAACTGCAGGATGTCCAGCGCACGCTGTTGCTGCTCTGGCGTGCGGAAGGTGTGGAGCGTCACGCGCAAGCCGTGCTCGACATCGCGCGAGGCCAGTGGAATGCGCGAGCGGAAATACGCCAGCCCTTCCGGCTGCACCCACGGATAGTGCTCTGGCCAGCCGGCAAGCCGTTCCTTGTGGATGTCGGGCGCGAACATCTCCGTGAGCGAGGAGCACACCGCTTCCTGCCACGGCGCACGGCGCGCAAAGTTCACATAGGCATCCACTGCAAAGCGCACGCCCGGCAGCAGATGCCGGTGAGACCACAGCGCGTCGCGCGTGAGCCCCACGGCTTCGCCCAGGCGTGTCCAGCTCTCGATGCCGCCCGGCTGCGTCTCATCGCCGTCGTGGTCGTGGATGCGGATGATCCACTCGCGGCGCGTTTCCCGGTCGGGGCAGTTGGACAGGATGGCCGCATCCTTGAGCGGGATGTTCACCTGGTAGTAGAAGCGGTTGGCCACCCAGGTGCGGATTTCTTCCGGTGTGCATTCGCCCGCGCGCATGCGCAGGTTGAACGGGTGGTGGATGTGATAGCCCGCCTGCTTCGCGCGCAGGCGGGCTTCAAATTCGTCGGCATTCCAGGCAATAGCGTGTGTCATAGCAAGATTTCCATGCCGTCGTAAGCCACCTCGATACCGTGCGCGTCAAGCTCGCGGCGCTGCGGCGAGTCTTCATCGAGGATCGGGTTGGTGTTGTTGATGTGGATGAGCACCTTGCGCGTTGCCGGCAACTGGTCGAGCGTTTCGATCATGCCGCCGGGGCCGGACTGCGCGAGGTGTCCCATGTCCGCCGCGGTCTTGCGGGAAAAGCCGAGCGTGAGCATCTCGTCGTTGTGCCAGCAGGTGCCGTCCACCAGCACCACATCGGCCGCGCCCAGTTCATCGAACACGTGGGGTTCGATGCGGGCGAGACCGGGTGCATAGAACGCCCGCCGGCCGCTGTTGCGATCGACGATGCGCAAGCCGATGTTGTCGCCCACGCGGCGTGCGTGACGGCTGGGCGAATACGGGGGCGCCTTGCTCTCCAGTGGGATTGCCGTCAACGCCACATCGTCAATCGGGGGCACCGAGAATGCCGTGCCGTTCAACGCCAGCGCGCGCGTGTCGAGCCCGCAGTAGTGCGACAGCATGCGTGTCAGCGGGAAGGCGGTGGACAGATCGCTGATGACTGCAGCGCTTGCATAGACGGGCAGCGCCTGCCGGTGCTCGCGCAGCATCAGCAGACCGGTCACATGGTCGATCTGCGCATCCATCAGCACCACGCCAACGATGCCCGTGTCGCGCGGCGTGCGTGCCGGTTGCAGCGCCGGTGAACTGCGCAACTGCGCGAGGATGTCCGGCGATGCGTTCACCACGATCCAGTTGTGCTGGCCATCGCCGAGTGCGATGGAGGATTGCGTGCGCGCGGTGGCGCGCACAGTGCCGCGCCGCACGCCGTCGCAATTGCGGCAGTTGCAGTTCCACTGCGGGAAGCCGCCGCCGGCGGCCGAGCCAAGAACCCTGAGTATCGTCATGATGCAAGCCCAACGTGTCGGGCGGATTGAGCAAGAAGTCGGCCAGGGGAATGCGCGCGGCCAGAAGCGTCTTGAGGCGAAAAAAAGCCCGCCGTGAAAACCAGCGGGCTTACCGAGCGTTGCGTGCTCAGTCGTGCAACATCAGCGGTTGGCGATGTACATGGTGATCTCGAACCCGAGTCGCAGTTCGGTATAAGCGGGCGTCGTCCAGTTCATGTCTCCTCCTTGAGGGTTGGCATAGTTAGTGATTGCACTGCGTTGTCCAGCGGCTGGCGCAGGCGTTTGCCGAACGCAGCCGCATCTTCATCAAGGCAACATCCATGCCCACACCCGACTGGCCAACCACATCCGCCTGCTTGAACTTGCGCACGCCGGACGGCCACTGCCTGCATGTGCGCCAATGCGGGCCCGACAACGGCGAGCCATGGCTGGTGCTGCACGGTGGCCCCGGCAGTGGTTGTTCGCCATCCATGGCTGCATGGTTTGATCCGCTGCGGCATCGCGCTGTGCTGCCGGACCAGCGCGGCGCGGGGCGTTCGCGCCCGGCCGGCTCTGGGCGCCGCAATACGGTAACGGCGCTGCTGGCCGATCTTGAGCAGTTGCGCACCACGCTCGGCATCGAACGCTGGGGCGTGGTCGGCGGGTCATGGGGCGCGGCGCTGGCACTGGCCTACGCCGATCGCTTTCCTGATGCCGTATCGACGCTGGTGCTGCGCGGGACCTTCCTGACGGGTTTTGATGATGTGCAGGCGCTGTTCAACGCGCGCGGTGCCGGTCGTGATCTTTTGCGAGGCATTAACGGGCGGGGTGAGGGTTTTCCCGCTGCGCGCGGGCGCCTTCTCGCTGTCACAGACATGTTCCAGCTTGGTACAACTGTTCAGAAATTGAACATCGCCACAGCGTGGCAACGGGCAGAGCGGCGGTTGTTGGGGCTGCGTGCGCAGGCGCGTCGCCAATCGCGGCGGCAGCAGATGGCCCTGATGCGCAAGTACCGGCTTCAGGCCCATTACCTGTATCGCCGGGCCGGGCTGGGAAAGTCTGCGTTGCTGCGGGCGGCTGCGCGTATTGGCGCACGAGGGTTGCCCGTGACACTGCTGCATGGGCGGGAAGACAACGTTTGCCGGCCCGAGAACGCGCTGCGATTATCAGCAGCGATACCGCAAGCGCGGTTGGTATGGGTGCCGGCCGGGCACCTGGCGGAGGGCGAGATGGCGAGGGCGCTGGGCGCTGCCATCCGTGCGTCGGCGTGGTCAGTCGGTGTCAGCGGGCAGACCGCCGGCCTCGTCGATCCTGCGGTAGATCGTGTTGCGTGAAATGCCGAGCGCCTTCGCAGCGGCCGAGATGTTGCCGTTGTGCGCCTTCACGGCCGCCATGATGGTCATGCTTTCTACATCGGCAAGCCGCTTCGGCTGGGCGCCACCAACGTTTTGAATGGCGGGTTGTGCCACCGCTGCCATCGCATTGTCGGGGGCCGGCTGGTCGCCATGCCGCGCCTGCCAGTCTTCAAGAAAGTCGTCGGGCAGATGGTCTTCGGTGATCTCCGGGGCGCCTTCGGCCATCAGCCGCGCGGTGCGCAGCAGGTTGCCGAGCTGGCGGATATTGCCGGGCCAGTGGTAGCTGCGGAACATCTGCATCACGGCCTCGCTGATGGGAGGCGCGTCGGCCTGTTCAAGTTGCAGCAGCTTGTTGGCCACCACGTCGAGGTCGCTGCGCTCGCGCAACGCGGGCAGGCGCACGACGAGGCCGTTGAGGCGGTAGTACAGATCTTCGCGGAACTGGTTGGCGGCCACCATCTCGCGCATGTTGCGGTGCGTTGCGCACACCACCGCCACATCCACCTGGATCAGCTTGTTGCTGCCCAGCGGCGAAACCGCACGCTCCTGCAGCGCGCGCAGCAGGCGCGCCTGCAGGTGCAGCGGCATGTCGCCGATCTCATCAAGGAAGAGCGTGCCGCCGTTGGCCAGCACCATTTTGCCGATGCCGCCTTTCTTGCGCGCACCGGTGAACGCGCCTTCTTCGTAGCCGAACAGTTCGGATTCAATGAGCGCTTCCGGAATCGACGCGCAGTTCACTGCGATGAACGGCCCCGCGTGGCGCGGGCTGTCGGCGTGGATGGCGCGCGCGAGCAGTTCCTTGCCGGTGCCGGTTTCGCCGAGCACCATGACGGTAATGTCCTTGCCGCTGACCTTGCGCAGCTTGCCGATGACGGTCTTGATCTGCGCGTCGCCGGTGTCCAGCGCCTCCAGGCTGGCCGGCTGCCTGACGGGCTCGATATAGGGGCGGCGCGGTGCCATGTCGCGGTCGGCCGGCAACTCGCTGCCGATTTGGCCGATCGGGCCGCCCACCATGCGGTTGGCTGGCCGCTTCCATTCAACGCGCGCAAACACCTTCACCCCGCTTGGCAACTGCAGTTGCACGACGCCGGCGGGGGCGCCACGTTCCCGATCAACCAGTTGCGACATCGACAGCCCGAAGAGCGACGAGAACGTATGCGCATGCAGCGCGCGGATCGACAGCCCGAGCTGGAATTCGCCGCTGCGGTTGGCCGACAGGAAGCGCCCCGCCGGCGTAAAGGCCGCAATGCCCTCGACCAGCGTGCCGATGAATTCCGGCCGCGAATGGAAGTGGATGCACACCACGTCCTGGAACGTGTTGGCGAACAGCTGGTTCTCAATCATCTGCGCCGACATCCGCACCAGCGCCATGGTGTGCTTGTGGAAGCCGCGGTGGTCACCTGTTACGTCGAGCGCACCCACCGTGGCGCCATACGGATCGAAGATCGGCGCGCACGAACACGTGAGGAACTGGTTGGCCTGCAGGTAGTGCTCGGAACCATGGACGAGCGTGGGTTTGGCGTCGGCCAGGGCCGTGCCGATGGCGTTGGTGCCCCGGGTTGCCTCCGACCAGAGCGCGCCCGGCTGCAGGGCCACCTTGCTGGCCTGGGCGAGGAAATCGTCGTCGCCCAGCGAATGCAGGATCAGGCCCGAGGTGTCCGTTAGGATCACCATGCTTTGCGTGTTGACGATCTGGCTGTAGAGCGTCTCCATCACGGGCAGCGCGTGCGTGAACAGCGACTGGCTGCGCTCGATCTCGGTCTTCAGCTCGCTGTGCAGTACCGGACAGAAGTCGGGCGACTCATAGGGCCGCAAGCCGTAAGACTTGGAGCGCTCGTGTGATTGCGCGATCAGCTCGGGCTGATCGTTCTGGGCGTCACCGAGCGTGGCGGGGGCATTCTCGGAAGCGCGCGGGTCGGCTGCCGCGTGAGGGGTCATGGTGGTCTCCTTAAACCTCGCCCGCAATCTGTGTGCGGGTCGCCCGGATCGCGCAAGCCTATGCGCGAGCCGGAAGTGTTGCGCCATGAAGCAAGACGCTTGCCAGGGTGTTGCATTCCTGAGCACCTGCGCCAACCTGCCCGCCCGATTTGCGCGCTGCTTTTCGGGAATTCCCCAGGTTTGCCGGCGGGTTTGCGTCTTGGTATGGCTCTTGCAGAAATGCCTCCAAAAATCGTTTCAACGACACCAAGGAGACACTCTTGAAAACGCCTCGCAACCTGTTCGCGCTGCTTTCTGTCTGCGCACTTCTGGCCGGGGGATTGCCCGCAGCCGCATCTGCTCACGGCGATGTCACACCGCAGGCCGTAGACACGCACACCTTACCGCAACTCGGGGCCGATTGGCGTCAGGACAATCCATACCGGACCGGCCCCGCGCACGATGAAGCGTTGCGTATCGGTTCGTCAGCATTTAACCAGAACTGCGCGCGCTGCCATGGGCTGGAGGCCATCTCCGGCGGGATCGCGCCAGACCTGCGCAAGCTCGACACCGACTGCATGTCGCTGGCCGACGCCAAGAAGAAGGAAGCCTGCTACGGCGAGGTGTCGCAGTACTTCACCGCCACCGTCCGCCATGGCCGCACACGCGATGGCCGTGTCTACATGCCGCCGTTTGAAGGTGTGGTGACCCAGGAAGCGGTCTGGGCGATCAAGACCTATCTCGAATCGCGCCGGGTGCAAGACTAACGGGGTCGGCCTGCTGCGCTTTGCAGTTTTGCGGGCCGATGCTGTCCATCCCTCCGTCTTGTTGCATCGGCTCGCGTATTTATTCCCCAGGAGATTTCTCATGAACGCCCGTCTTCGGTTGATCGCGGCGCGCCTTGCCGGCTTTCTGTTTGCAACGGCAGCCATTCTGATGACCGCAGCGCCCGCGCACGCCGACATGGCAAAGATCCGCCAGAGCGGCGCCCTGAAGGTTGCGCTGTACAAGGGCCTGCCGCCGTTCTCTGACAACGTTGGTGGGCAATTCAGCGGCATTGACGTTGCGCTGGCCAATGCGCTCTGCAAGCAGATGGGGCTGTCGGCCTCGTTGCTGCCGTTTGATGCGGACGACGACGGCATGTCGGGCGACCTGCGCAACATGGTCTGGAAAGGTCATTACTTGGGCTATGGCCCGGCCGACGTGATGCTGCATGTGCCCGTTGACCCGAATTTCGTTCGCCAGAATGGCCAGGTGCTGATCTTCGCGCCGTATCTTCGCGAAGCCTATGTGCTGGTCTACGACAGTGAACGCATCCACAGGGTGACCAGTTTCGAAGACCTCGCCGGCCAGGCCACCGGCGCCGAGCAGGGGACGGGCGGTGCAAGTGCGCTGCTCTCGAGCGCCAATGGCACCCTGCGCGACAAGGTGAAGATCTATCCGGAAGCCAACGAGGCCTTGCGTGCGCTGTTCTCCGGCCAGATCGCTGCAGCAATGGTGACGCGTGCGCAGTATGAAAGTGCGCTGAAGATGCAGAACCAATCGGCCACGCGTTTTGTGGGGACCGAGCTGCAGTCGCCGCTGCTGCCAGGGCGTGGCTGGGCGATCGGGATGGCCGTCAAGGCGGATCAGCGCGAACTGGCGCAGGCATTGGAGAGCGCACTCAATGCGCTGCGCGCCAGCGGTGAGTTGCAGCGCATCTTTGCGCAGTACGGCGTGTCGATGGTGGCGCCGTAAGGGGCACCATCAGCGGCGCCACCATCGTGCGGAGCCGAACGTGTCGACGCACCTGATGTGCTGGCACGGTGGGTTGATACCCCCGGCCAGCTCACGCGCTACGCCTTCTCCGCCGCGGCATGCTTGGAGGGCAGCGCACTCACGTTGTCGTCGAACTGCGAATCCACGGGGATCTTCGAGAAGTGGTGGATCTTTGGCGCGTGCGGCTCGTCGGTCTGCGCGTCGTGCGGGTCGATGAACGACATCGCCGTGCGGCGCTTGAGCACGTGCGAGTCGCGCGATTGTGATTCGCGCCACAGCTCGGCAGTGAACTTGAGACCGGCGCGCAGTGCGTGGGCACTTTCCTGCTTGCCCTTGCGCTGGTCGGAGACGCGCTCGATGCCCTTCTTGACGACGTCTTCCAGGAATGTGAGACGGGCGCGGTAATAATCCGCGTGCATTTGTGCATCCATCACGCGCTGCTCTGCCTGGAACAGCTCCATGCGCAATTCGCTTAGCGCGCGTTCGGCCTGCTTTTCGGGAGAGGGTGCGTGGCTCAAGGCCCAGTTTGCAATCCACCGCAACATGGTCAAGCCCTCCTGTCTTGCGGTGTCCGCCGCCGGTGGGAAGACACCGTTCACTGCCCGCGCATTGATCGGAAGTGATCGCCGCTTGCCAAACAGACTAGCAAAAAAAGCAGGGTGATTGCGCTAGTCCACGTGCATGCCTGTTGTGAAAAGGAAGCATGCTCCGTTTGGCTGAGAGGCGCGAGCGCAAAGTTCTGGTTTCATTGTCGGATTGCCTCGTGTGCACAGGTTTGCGAGGCAAACATCACCCGTCTGCGCAAGCGATTGCGCCCGTGGTGGCGCCGATCATGGCGCCAGATCTTGACGACAGTGTCAGCGGAACCGGTAGGTGAGCGAGGCCATGGCCGTGGTCTGCTGGCGGCGCCGCGTGATCGGGCTGTTTGCGGCATCGCCGCGCAACCGCGCAACCGTCACTGATGCATTGGCCGTCCACCGGTCATCGAGCTTGCACGAGACGATGGCATTGAAGTGGATGTCACGCAGGCCCGCATGCGTGGCGAATACCGGCAGGCCCGAGCGCGCGCTCTGCCCATCGTCCACGCCAAAGAACGTACGCATGTACTGACCGTTCGTCCATGACACGCCGGTGCCGAGGCTGAACAGCCAGCGCCCGAGTGGCGCGCTTGCGTAGACATCTGCATTGGCAATCAACCCCTGGCGGTTGCCGAGGATGTCCTGCTCCGCATCGGTGGACAGCGTCAGGAACGACACGGTGTATTGCGCGAATGCCTTGGCGCGCACCGTGGCGTTGACATTGCCCAGACCATTGAGCCGCGCGTCGTCATGTGCGTGGCGCCACGTCGGGTCAAACTGGAAGTTGCCGCCCACCTGCCATGTGTCGTCGTTGGCAAGGTACACGCCCGCGAAATCCATGCCCTTGGAAAAGAACCGGTGCTTGTACTCGATTTCCTGATCAATCCACGGAAACACGAAGCTCGATTTCGCGCCCGGGTATTTCGGCGACACATAAACCGCCGGGCCGACGGCGATGCTCCAGTCGCTGGCTTCTGCGGTGGTTTCCGTTTTGGCGGCAGGTGTGGTTTGTGCCTGGGCAGTGCCGCTCAAGAACCCGATAACCAAGGCTGAGGAAAGCAGGAACGCAGAGCGGGGCAGGGCACGTGAAGACAGCGGCATGAGCGAACGGAAATCGAGAAAGTGCGGTCGAGAAAACTGCGGGCACGCCATTCTAGTGGAACCAACCGGACGGGTGATGACAACGCAAACGTTGGCTCAACCAAGCAGCGGAGGGCGCGTTACATTTGTCACGCGAGCGACATGAGCGGGTCGCTGCGCAGACATGCAGCGGGGCTAGCGTGACCGGGCCGCCTGATGGCGGTCACCCAGAGGAGAAACCCCGTGTCCCCCAAGAAACACCTCGCTCTTGCTGTGCTTTCCACGCTGGCATGCGGTCTGTCTGTACACGCGCACGCCGACGACGATGCGCACCACGCGCACGCCAAGCATGTGCTGCTGATCTCGGTTGACGGCCTGCATCAGGCCGATCTCGACTGGTATGTCGGCAGCCATCCGGGCTCCACGCTGGCGCGCCTCGTGCGTCAGGGCGTGAGCTACCGCAACGCGCGTACGCCGTTCCCATCCGACTCCTTCCCCGGCATGGTCGGCCTGGTGACCGGCGGCAACCCCAAGACCACCGGCATCTACTACGACGACGCATACAGCCGCAGCCTGCTCCCCGCCGGTACTACGGCCGCAAATTGCCACACCACCCAGCCCGGCGCTGAGGTGTTCTACGCCGAGGTCATTGCCAAAGACATGAACCGCCTCGACAGCGGTCAGGGCATTCCGGGCCTCTATGCCGATCTCTCGAAAATTTCGCAGCTGACTGGCCGTGCGCAGGATCTGATCGACCCGACCTTCCTGCCGGTGTCGCCCGTGACGTGCGCGCCGGTGTATCCGCACCAGTACCTGAAGGTCAACACGGTGTTCGAGGTGGCGCGCAAGCATGGCTTGCACACCGCCTGGTCGGACAAGCATGCTGCCTACGAAATCCTCAACGGCCCGAGCGGGCAGGGCATTGACGACCTGTTCGCGCCCGAGATCAACAGCTCGGTGACCGATCCGTCGCTGCCCGCCGGCCCCGGCCCCGACTGGACCAAGGACAACACCAACACCCAGCGCTACGACAGCTTCAAGGTGCAGGCCGTGCTGAACTGGCTCAAGGGCCATGACCATGCCGGCAACGGTGCGCCGGGCGTGCCGGCCATCCTGGGCATGAACTTCCAGGCGGTGTCGACGGCGCAGAAGCTGAACAAGTCGGCGTACTACCCGGACCCTGCCAACACCGCCAACAAGGTGTCGGGCGGCCTGGGCGGTTACACCAACAACGGCACTATGCCGGGCCCGGTACTGCAGAGCGCGCTTACCTTCGTCGACAACAAGTTGGGCGAACTGGTCAAGGCGGCCGACCCGTCCAACACGGTGGTGATCGTGTCGGCCAAGCACGGTCAGTCGCCCAACAGCCGCGCCGATCTCACGATCGTCAACGACGGCGACATGATCGATGCGCTCAACTGCGCGTGGGAAAAGTACGCCGCCACCTGCACGGACGCGACCAAGCCGCACCTCGTTGCGCACGCGATGGACGACGACGGCATCCTGCTGTGGCTGAACGACCGCTCGCCGGCCGCGCTGCAGTTCACGAAGCAGTTCCTGCTCGGCTACTCGGGCACGGGCGTGGGTTCAGATGCAGCGGGCAACGCCGTTGCCAAGCCGTTCACGCAGGCCGGTGCGAGCCGCTTTGTGGTGGGCGAGGAAGTGGCCGACTTCTTTGGCGTGAAGCCCAGCGACGACCGCGATCCGGATGTGCTGGGCATCGCGCAGCAGGGCACGGTGTGGGCCGGCAGCAAGCTGTCGAAGATCGCCGAGCACGGCGGCTTCCGTCCGGAAGATCGCCACGTGCCGATCGTCGTCTGGGGTGCGGGCGTCAACGCCGGCATGGTGGATGAGCGCGTCGATACGACCCAGATCGCGCCGACCATCCTGAGCGAGCTGGGCCTCAAGCCGCACGAGCTGCAAGCCGTGCAGATTGAAGGCACGAAGCGTCTGCCGCATCTGCATTGATGTGGCATTGCGGCCGGCGCAGCAGCGGGGTGCTGGCCTCGAGCGGGCAAAAAAAACGCCGGGAATGTCCCGGCGTTTTTCATCGCGCGACCGCCTTATTGCTTGGCGGGTTCAGCGGCCTTCGGGGCCGACGCAGCGCCGGCCTTGGCTTCCGACTTGGAAGCGGCCTTGTGGGCCTTCTTGTGCGCGTGATGCTTGCTCACGTGCTTCGCTTGCGCATGCGGGGTCGAGGCCGGTGCTTCGATCGTCGTTGCCGCAGCCGGTGCGGGTGCAGGTGCGGCAGCCGGTGCGGAGGCAGTGCCAGCGGCGAACACGGGGGCGGCGAAGGCACCAGCAACGATCAGAGCGGCCAGGGATTGAGCGACTTTCATGTGAGACTCCTTAAGCGGAAACAAGCGGGATATTGGCGGGACTTCAGATGCATGGATCTTGTCCCATTTGCGATCCATGCCTCCAAAAACGCGCCACATCGTGAGCACGCTGACCGCCGTTTGTAAGCGTTCTGCGGACGATGTAAGCGCGCGTAACAAGGTAGGTTGCGGGCCGCCCGCCGTCTGTTGCGTTTGGTTGAGGCGCATCAAGACGCCGTCCTGCATGCGGGCGTACTGTCCGGCCTCGGGTGGACAACCGCAGGCGCGTACACCACACTGCGTGCTGATGCGCACACCGCTTCGATCCCGGGGTGCGCATTGCACGGCAGTGGCGCGGGAGCGCATTCAGTCATGCCCCATCCGATATCGGGCGCACCGCAAATCAGTCTCTTCATAAGGACAACACGATGAACAAGCTCCTGGCTGCCCTCGTGGCGGCACTCTTCAGCGCCGGCGCATTTGCGCAGGCTTCCGCTCCGGCAGCGCCTGCAGCGCCCGCCGCCACGCCGGCTCCCGCCGCATCGGCACCGGCCGCTGGCGAGAAGAAGGCAGACCACCACAAGAAGAAAAAGAAGCGCGACCATCGTCCGAAGCAACAGGACAAGAGCGCGTACGGCGTGGGCAACTGATCTACGGCAGCCCGCCAGTTTTTCTGCACACCAAGGCGCCGGCCCCTGAAAGTGGGGGCCGGCGTTTTGTTTTGTGCGGGCCGGAACGATTCGCATTAAAGTCGCTTGACTTAGAGTGCACTCTAATTTCTAAGCTCCGTTCATGACCACTTTCCTGACCATTGCCCAAGTTGCTGCTGCCACCGGCCTGTCGACGCATACGCTGCGCTACTACGAGCGCATCGGCCTGCTCGACAGCGTGCAGCGGCGGGACAACGGCCACCGCGTCTTCCGTGCCGAAGACATGACGTGGCTTGCCTTCCTGCTGCGCCTGCGCGACACCGGCATGCCGATCGCGCAGATGCAGCAGTACGCGGCGCTACGGCGCCAAGGCGACAGTCTGGAGAGTGTGTCGGCGCGCCAACGCCTGCTGGAGTTGCATGCCGCGGCGCTGGAAGCGGAGCTGCGTGCGCGGGCCGAAACGCTGGCCGTGCTGCGCGTCAAACTCGTCGTCTACGATGGCATCCGGGCACGGATTGAAGCCGTGGAAGGCGTGAAGGGCTCTGCTTCCTCATCTCGAAAATCGAAACGTCAATTGAATGAGGATGCACATGACCCCGACCACCCACACCGCTCAAGCCGCAAACCACGCCAGCCTGCAGGACGACCCGAATCGTGACCGTTATGCCCGCGGCTGGCAAAAACTCAGGGAAGTTGATGATGTGGCCGGCGAGCGCGTGGTCGAGGCCTTGGCCGACATCTCGCCCGATCTCGGCCGCTATGTCGTTGAATTCGGGTTTGGCGATGTCTACAGCCGCCCGGGCCTGACGCTGCGCGAGCGCGAGATCGCCACCATTGCCGCGCTCACGGCGCTGGGCAACGCGGCACCGCAGTTGAAGGTGCACATCGCGGCGGGGCTCAACGTGGGGCTCACGCGCACAGAGATTACCGAGACGATCCTGCAGATGGCGCTATACGCGGGCTTTCCGGCGGCGCTCAACGGCATGTTTGCCGCCAAGGAAGTGTTTGCCGCTCACGATGCCGCAGGCGGATCAATGCGCCGCGAAACCAGCAATTGATCGATGCGATGGTTGTCGATGTCGAGCACTTCAATATGCAGCGGCCCGATATCGACGCTTTCGCTCTTCTTGGGAATGCGCTTGAGCGCATAGATGACCAGCCCGGCGAGGGTTTCGACGTGGTGCTCGCCGGGCAGGTCGTCCAGATCGAAGGCGCGCTTGACGTCGCCCAGCGGCGTGACGCCGTCGATCAGGCAGGAGCCGTCATCGCGGCGCACGATCTGCTCATCTTCACCCGTGTACAGGATGTCGCCCATCACCGCGCCGACGATGTCATCCAGCGTGACCACGCCCACCACCAGCCCGTATTCGTTGACCACCGCGCCAAAGCGCTCGTGCATCTCGCGAAAGCGCGTGAGCGCCTGTGACAGGTTCAGCGTGTCGGGCAGCACCAGCAGGTTCTTGTCGTAATGCTTGCTGATGTCGCGGATCACGGCGGATGACTCTTCCGACAAGATCTGCTGCAGGATGTCTTTTGACGCGATAAAGCCCAGCACCGAGTCGATGTCTTCACGGCAGACGAGGTATTCGGCGTGCGGCTGCGCAATGATCTTCATCTTGATCGACTCCAGCGGCTCGTCCACCGTGAAGTAGATCACCTCGTCGCGCACGGTCATCACCGAGGTGATGGTGCGCGATTCCAGCTCGAACACGTTCTCGATCATGGTCAGCTCGTGCTTGCGCAGCACGCCGGCTTCCGCGCCGG
The DNA here is from genome assembly GCA_963512445.1 of uncultured Ralstonia sp. GTDB lineage: Bacteria > Pseudomonadota > Gammaproteobacteria > Burkholderiales > Burkholderiaceae > Ralstonia. The sequence continues at coordinate 14,234 of CAUPMS010000044.1, read as the reverse complement.
CGCCCATCATCGCGGCGATGTCTTCGGTGGTGATCTGGTCGACCCGGTGCGTCGGCACGCCGAAGAGCTTCAGGAACATGTCCGCCGCCCCATTGAACAGCCACACCACCGGCCGCAGCGCGCGCAGGCACGACTGCATCGGGCCGATGATCGACATCGCGCAGCGCTCGGGGTAGAGCACGGCCAGGCGCTTGGGCAGCAGGTCGGCAAAGAGAATGAACAGCGCCGTCACGATGATGAACCCGGCGATGCTGGCGATCCGGTCGGCGCGGGCGGCCGGCAGCCAGTCACTCAGCCACGCGGCCAGCGGCCCTGAGATATGGCTGTCGCCGATGACGCCGGCCAGGATGGCTACCGCATTCACCCCGATTTGCACCACCGTGAAGAAGTTGCCGGGCATGTCCTTGAGCTGCAGCACGCGCAGGGCGCGGGTGTCGCCGTCGTCGGCCAGGGTCTGCAGGCGCGTGCGCCGCGACGCCGTGAGGGCGATCTCGGAAGCGGAAAAAAAGGCGCTGATCAGGATCAGCAGGACAAGAGTGAGGGCGGACATGGCGTGGATGCGGCTGCCGCCGGCGCGCTGCGATCGAGATTCTTGCGCTCATCGCGCCGTGCAGCCGCGTGAAATGTGGCTCCGGCCGATCATGGTGCAGTGCGGATCGCTTTGTCAAACCGGCTTCTGGGCGCATACCGCAAACAATTACCTATGTCCACCGGCGGCGCTGTGGCATCCGAAATGTGGTTTGCTGCGTACCCATGGCATGGGTGATACTTGCGCCGTCCGACCATATTGCCCCGGTTAGCCTTGCGGGGCCTGCGTTTGCAGGCAGCGATCGGTAGAGAAGGCAGATGTTCGGCATGGCGCAAGCGCAATCGCAACCGCCGGACTTTTTTGGGACGCCGACGCAGATCGGCCTGGATTATATGCACGACGTTGCATAGGAGTGGGCTATGTGGGTTCTCAGCCGTTCAATGCGGCACCCCGAGGGGAAGCGGGGGAATACAAAACCAGCAGGGGCGATCGGGCGCGTGGCGGCACTCTTGGCTGCCGCGCTCCTGTCAACGCCCTGGATGGCGCTCGCCCAGCAAACGGCTGGTGCATCGGGCAGCACACCTTCCGCTTCGGTCAGCGCACCGAACATCGCGTGGTACTACGGCGACAAGCCGCCGGTCGGCCAGTTGCGCGCCTTCGATGCGGTTGTCGTCGAACCGGACCACGGCTTCGACCCGTCGCAACTCAAGACGCCCAGCACGCAGTGGTTTGCTTATGTGAGCCTGGGCGAGGTCACGCCCGAGCGCCGCTGGTTCAAGGCGTTGCCCAAGGCGTGGTTGCTCGGCGACAACGCCGCGTGGGCCTCACGCGTGGTCGACCAGGCCCAGCCCGATTGGCCTGCGTTTTATGTCGAGCACGTTATCAAGCCGTTGTGGGACAAGGGCTATCGCGGCTTCTTTCTCGATACGCTGGACTCTTATCAGCTCGTTGCCAAGGACGATGCCTCGCGTGCTGCGCAGGAAGCCGGCATGGTGCGCGTGATTCGCGCGGTCAAGGCGCGCTATCCGGACGCCAGGCTGATTTTCAACCGCGGGTTCGAGATCCTGCCGCAGGTGCATGACCAAGCCTATGCGGTGGCGTTTGAATCGCTGTATCGCGGCTGGGATCAGGGCGCCAAGCAATATAAAGAGGTGAACGACGCTGACCGCGCATGGCTGATGGACCAGGCGCGCAAGATTCGCGACGAGTACCACCTGCCGGTCATCTCCATCGACTACTGCCCGCCGGCCGATCGTGCCTGTGCGCGCGACACCGCCAAGCGCATCAAGGCGCAGGGGCTGATTCCGTACGTGACCGATCCGGCGTTGTCGACCATCGGCGTAGGCCGCATCGAGGTGCTGCCGCGCAAGGTGCTGATCCTGCAGGAGCGCGACCTGCGCTACGCCCTCGACACCAGCGAGGGCGTGCGCTTTGTTGCCATGCCGCTAAACTTTCTCGGCTACGACGTGGAGTACGCCGATATCAACAAGCCATTGCCCGCCGAGGTGCCGCCCGATCGTTACGCCGGTGTTGTGGTGTGGGTGAACTCGAGCGCGGTCAATCACGTGGCAGCGCTCACGTCGTGGGTGCGGCAGCGCATGCACGACGGCGTGCGCATCGCCTTCATGAATCAGTTCGGCCTGCCGGCGGATGCCAGCATGGCCAATCTGCTCAAGCTCAAATTTGTGCAGGGGCGCGCCACCGCGCCGCTCGAGGTGGTGTCGCAAGACAAGATCATGGGTTTCGAGATGGCCCCCCGGCCTGATCGCCGCGAAGCGCAGCCGATCCAGGTGGGGGCGAACGGGCAATCGCTGCTGCGCCTGAAGTCGGGCAATTTCGAGTTCGATGCCGCCGCCATTACGGATTGGGGCGGCTACGTGCTGAACCCGTACGCGGTGTTCTCGATGGACAAGATCGAGCAGGCGCGCTGGGTGGTGCAGCCGATGGAGTTCCTGCGCCGCGCGCTGGCGCTGCCCGACATGCCTATCCCGGACCTGACCAGCGAGAACGGCCGCCGCCTGATGCTCGTGCACGTGGACGGCGACGGTTTTGCGTCGCGTGCGGAATTTCCCGGCCCGGAATACTCGGGCGAGGTGCTGCTGCAAGAGATCTGGGACAAGTACCGCATCCCGACCACGCTCTCCGTCATCGAAGGGGAGGTGGGGTCTACCGGCCTGTATCCGAAGCTGACGCCGCGGCTTGAGGCCATTGCCCGCAAGATGTTTGCGCTGCCGTACGTCGAGCTGGGCTCGCATACGTACTCGCACCCGTTCGACTGGAGCCGCACGGTGCAGAGCCCGACGACGAGCGGCCCGGGCAAGGATGCCGGCGGTGGTGACACCGCCTTCACGCTGACCATTCCTGGCTACAAGTTCAGCCTCGACCGCGAGATTGCCGGGTCCATCCATTACATCGACGAACGCCTGGCGCCGCCGGGCAAGCGCGTGAAGATCCTGCAATGGTCGGGTGACTGTCAGCCGCCGGAACGGGCTGTGCGCATGGCGTGGGACGCTGGGGTCGTCAACATCAACGGCGGCGATACCACCGTCACGCGCAGTTCGCCGTCGTGGACGAGCATTGCCTCCATCGGCATCGACAAAGGCCCCGGCGCCTACCAGGTGTTCGCGCCCAATCAGAATGAGAACGTCTATACGCATGACTGGAATGGGCCGTACTACGGCTTCGAGCGTCTGATTGAAACGCTGCAGATGACGGACACGCCGTACCGCTTCAAGCCAATCAACATCTACTACCACATGTATTCGGGCACCAAGCTTGCGTAGCTCAAGGCTTTGAAGAAGGACTACGACTACGCGCTCTCGCAGCCGGTGTTTCCCATCTACGCGACGGAATATGTTGCCAAGGTGATGGATTTTCGCGATATGGCCGTCGCCCGCGATGGTGCTGACTGGATCGTGCGCGGCAACGGCGACCTGCGCGAACTGCGCTGGATGGCGCGCGGTACGCCGCGGCTGGGCGATGCGCAGGGCGTGGTCGGCTATGACAAGGCCGCTGGCGGCATCTACATCCACATGGACGATGGCGCCGCGCGCTTTACGATTGCGCCGGAAGCCGAGTCGGCCAAGTCGCCGTACATTGCAGAAGCCGCCGCCTTCGTGCGCAATTTCACACGAAACAGAAATGAGTTGAGTTTCGAGGCGGGCGGCTATTACAAGCCGTTCGTCCGTCTGGATAATGCCGGCACGTGCCGCGTGAAGGTCAACGGCGCTCTGGCGCGGACCACCCGCGCGCAGGGCAACAGTGTGCGCGTAGAACTGAACGGCGTTGCTGCCCAATCCGTGACCTACCAACGTATCGATGTGGTCTGCTGACCTGACACCGCGTGAACGGCTGCTCCCGCCCTGGTTGATCGGCACGCTTGGCGCGCTGATCGGGCTGGCGCTCGCCCTGATGTTTCCGCGCGAGCGTCTGGAGGCGCGTCTGCTTGATGGGACCAATACGGGCGGCAAGGTTGATGCGCTGTCGGTGGCCTACCTTGAAGCGTGGTTGCGTGTGCGCCCCAACGATGGTGAATTCCTCAGCGTGCTGGCTGCGCAGTACGTGCGCACCGGTCGTCTGGAAGACGCCGAAGCCATGCTCAATCGCATGCGCGGGTTGCACGACAAATCGCTCGATCGGCAAGCGCTGCTGCTCGACATCGCCATCCGTGAGCAGCGGGCTTATGCGCTGCAACCGAACGATCCGCAGCGCGCGTCCCTGCTGAACGACCTGCGTGGCCTGCTCAAGCAATCGCTCAGCCACCGCTGGACCGCGGCCGAACTGGAGATCCTGGCCGGCAAGGCGCGCGCGCTTGATCAGGGTGCGATTGCCGTGCAGTTTTACCAGCGCCTGGCCAAGCAGGATGTGGCACGCGCGGCGCAATGGCAGGCACGCACGGCAGAGATCGCGCTGGGCGTGGGCGAATACCGCGCTGCTGCTGCCGCCAACTTTGCCGCACAGGCCGATGCCAAGTCGCTCGACGAACAGCGCCGATACTTCATTGCCGGGCTCAAGGCGCTGCAAGGCGGCAACCTGTTCGACGATGCCATGGCCGAAGCGCAACGCCACGTCGGCCCGCTGATTGACGACACTGAAACGCTGCGCTTTCTCACGCGCCTGGCGTTGGCATGCAACCGGCCCGATCTTGCCGATCAGTACGCGCGCCGTCTGCTGCATCTGTCGTGGCGGCAGACGGAGCAGGGCATTGCCCTGGCGGCGGGCGCGGCGCGGCACGACTGGGCTTTCGCGGGGCGGCCGGCGCCGCTGCCAGCCCCGGCGGACGCGGTGTTCATGGATGGGCCGCAAGGGCTCGTCCGGCGCCAGCGCCATGCGGCACGCATCCGCCACGTGGCGGACAAAGCCGGCGGCGCCAGCACACCCGCAGCCCAACCCACCGGCGCCGAAGCCATCGCACGCGGCATCGCGCCGTTCAATGCCGACGATTACGACCTCGCGTATCGCGTCTTCATGAGCAGCGGCAACCTGAACGACGCCATGCGCGTGGCCGAAGCCGCCGTACGCCAGCGCCCGGACCTGAAGATCTGGACCGAGCGCGCGGCTCAGGTGTCGGAGTGGAACCGCCAGCCAATGTCTGCGTTGAAGTACTGGCTTTCGTACGCTGAAGCGACCGGCGACGATGCTGCCTGGCAGAACGTGCTGCGCCTGGCGCCCGCGCTCAACGAAGACCACGCCTATCTGGCCGGCCTGCGTTACAAGGCCGGCCGCCAGCCTGGCGACATGAAACTGCTCGACCAGATCATTGCGGCCTATGAGCGTTTGGGTGAACCGGTCGAAGGGCTGGCCTATCTCAACAGCATCGCGCGCGGCCCGCACCGTCAGGTGATTCTGGAGCGCTACGCCATGCTGGCCGAGCGTGCCGGCAAGGACGATCAGGCCTACGACACCTACGTGCGCCTGCAAAAGGAGTTCGGGCCGGATGCGAAGTACGCGCTCAAGCTTGCCAACATGCTGTATGTGCGCGGGCAGTTCGAGCAAGCGCTGGCCGCCATGCAGGCCGCCAGCAAGGCCGCATCGCCCACCGACGACCTGTACTGGCGCACGTTCGCCCAGCTCGCGACGCTGAATCAGCGCGATGACCTCACGCGCGAGGCGTATCGCCAGTTGCTGGTGGGCGGCAATGCGCAGGCGAACGACTTGACGTCGATGATCGCCTTCTACGACGCCAGCCCCATCGACGCCGGCCGCCTGTCCGAACTCGCCTTCCGCAAGGACGGCGCGATGGCCCATCTGCAGCAGGCCATCTATTACTACACGCGCGCCCGTGCGTTCCGGCGGGTTGAGGCGCTGCTGGCTTCGCTCACGCTGGAACAGCGCCGCGCCGCCGAGCAGTCCCCCGGCGTGCTGGCCGTCAGCGCTGAATACCACCGCCAGAGCGGCCGCTGGGATCTCGCCATGCGTGACCTGCGCCGCGCCGTCTCATTGCCCGATGCCAGTAGCGAGGTGAAAGCGGCGTTCCTGTGGGGCCTGCTCGATTCCGGCCGGAACGGCGAACTCAAGCGCGCGCTGACCCTGTGGCGCGGCGAGGCCGAGAACGACTCCGCCTACTGGGGCGCCTATGCTGCGGCCGGTCTGCAACTGTTCGATACCAACCTCGCGCTCCGCTTTCTGGGCCGTCAGGCCGAGTCGATGCGCAACGATCCGCTGTGGCTGTTGGCGTACGCCGATGCACGCGAGATGGCTGGTCAGGCCGATGCCGCCTGGGCGCTGCGCCGTGAGGCGTGGTGGCTGCTGTGGCGCGCCGATGGTGCTGACGGCGCCGATGGCGTGAGCCGTGCCGACGGTGCAAACACCAAAGGCAAGACCCCCGCCAACCGCCGCGTTGGCACGCGCGTCACCGTGGGCAACAACGCAATTAGCGACGCCGTGCCGCTCGAAGACGATGCCCGCACCGAACTGCGCGCCCGCCGCGTCGCGCTGGCACAGACGTTCGGCTCGGGCGATCTTGCGCAGCGCCTGTTGATCGAGCTGCTGCGCGATGACCGCCTCGCCATGCAGCAGGCCCGCGAAGGCGGCAATGCCGCCACGCAGAAATCCGAGCTGGGCGACATTGACGCGTTGCCGCCGGAGCCGCCCGAGACCCCTGCCGAGAAGCGCAGGAACGCCCGCGCGAGCAACCAGCTTGTCTCTGCCGTGGCCAAGGAGGCGGCGCTCGGCTGGGCGCTGTCGCAGGAGGCGAACGATCTGGCGCGTGCCTGGCTGCTGCAGCAATATGCCCGCCGCATGACTCGCCCGGCCTATGCCGAGATTTCCATCGCTCTGGCCGAGCGCGATCTGCAAACGCTCAACCGCCTGCTGGACGACACCCCCGACCGCATTCCGCTCTACAACCGCATCGACGCCAATGTGTTGACGGATCGCCTGGGCGAGGCGCAGCGCCTGTCATTCGAAGGCTTGACCACCGCGCCCGACGATGAGCAACTCCACCAGCGTGTGCAAGAGACCCTGCTGACAAACGCGCAAGCGCTCGAGCCGCGCGAAACGTGGTTCAAGCAAGCGCCGCTCACCTACTTTGAAAGCAGCGCAGCGGCCGGCATCCGCCTGACCGATCACTACAGCATGCTGGTGCGCGCCACCCAGCGTAACCAGCGCTCGACCGACGACACACAGCTCACCGGCGTGCCCGCGCAGGACCGCCGCGTTGATTGGATTTCGCAATACCAGACGCAGGGCAGCCAGTGGAAGGGCACGGTTGGTTGGCGTCAGGGGCTGGCTTCGTTCTACGCATTCCGGCTGGATGGCCTGTTTGGGCTGGGGGGGCCACTATCGGGTCCGTTCGGCACCGAACTAGCGGTTGGCCGCAACCAGAGCGCCGACGAAACCACACAACTGCGCGTGGGCGGCGTGAAAGACTTGTTCTCGATTGGCGGCAACTGGCGTCTGACGCAGCGCGAATACATCCGCGCGCGCATCGAGGGCAACCGCTTCTACGGCCAGGACCGCGCGTTCCTTGGCAGCGGCATGGTATTCGATGCAGAGGCTGGTTATCGTTTGCGCGTGGAGTACCCCGATTACACGATCCGCATAGTCGGCACGCGTGCAAACTACAGCGCGTCCGGCACGCCCAGCGCGTTGCTGGGGCGGCTCCTGCCGACGGGTGCGGCGCTCGATGCCAACGCCTTCATGCCGCAGTCGTTCACGCAGTTCGGGCTGCTGTTTGGCTTTGGCACGGACTATCTTGATCGCTATACGCGCGCATGGCGTCCGTTCATGGATGTCGGCCTGCTGCACGACAACCGCCAAGGGTGGGGCACGCAAGTCCAGCTCGGGGTGGCAGGCAGCGTGTTCGGCAACGACCATCTGGCGTTGGTGTTCAGCCATGCCTCCATTACGCGCGCCGGTGCCGCGCCGATGACGGAAATCGGCCTGCGCTACCGCTGGCTCTACTGACAGGCAAGAACAATGCAACGGGGAAAGAACGACATGAAGCACACAACGGAAGACACCAGGGAGAACGCGATGGCACCCTTGCTCAACAAGATGAAGGCTGGCCGCCGCCGCTGGCTGGCCGTGGCAGCGGGCGTTGGTGCGGCGCTAGCGTTGTCCGCCTGTGCGGTGGTCGACAGCGCCCGTGCGCCGGCAACCAGTGCATCTGACGCGTGGGTCGTGCTGCCCATCGTCAACTACACCGAAACGCCGCAGGCCGGCCTGCGTGCGGAGACGATTGCGGCGAGCATCCTCAAGGCGCGCGGCTTCTCCAACCTGAAGCAGTATCCGGCCAACCTGAACAGCGAATCGCTGTTCGAACCCGCCGAGCGCGAGGCCGTGGCGCGCGCACTGGATTGGGCGCGCGGCGAGAAGGCCCGCTACGCCCTGACCGGCGCGGTGGATGAATGGCGCTACAAGGTCGGCGTGGATGGCGAGCCCGCTGTCGGCATCACGCTGCAAGTGATTGACGTGCAGACCGGCAACGTGATCTGGAGCGCAGCCGGCAGCCGCACCGGCTGGAGCCGCGATGCCGTATCGGCCGTGGCGCAGAAGCTGCTGCGCGAGCTGCTCTCGCCGCTGGGCCGGGGCTGATGAAAACCGGGCCCGCAGACTCCACGCAATCGGGCGCGCGCGCGGCTGCGCAGGCGCGCAGCCAAGGTGGGCGAAATGAGCGTCGGCGCAACGCGCAGGGCATTGGTGCGTCGACCTGGTACGGGCGCCTGATTGCCCCGGCCGTATCCAGCCCGAGCGCCGTGCTCGAAACGCTGGGCACGGCGGTGGTGGCCATCGGTATCCTCTGGCTGTTCGTGCCGGACAACCCGCTGCTGCTCGGCTATGGTTTTCCGTGGATCTGGCTGGTGCCGCTCATCCTGGCGCTGCGCTACGGCACGCTGCTTGGCGCACTCGCGGCGCTGGTGGTGCTGGGCGCGTGGGGGGTGTTCTACGGGCAGGCAGCGGCCGCCAGCACTTTCCCGCGCATGTACTTCCTGGGTGGGCTGATGCTGGTGCTGGTCGGCGGGCAGTTCGGCGACATCTGGGGCGCGCGGTTGTCACGCGCCCGCACGGTCAACGGCTACCTGAACGACCGGCTGGCGGCGCTCACCAAGAACCACTTCCTGCTGCGCCTGTCGCACGAGCGCCTGGAAAACGACCTGCTGGCCAAGCCGACCACGCTGCGTGACACGCTCACGCAACTGCGCAATATCGCGCTGGCCGCGCGCGAGCACGGCGATGGCACCGATCAACCGGATGTGGCGCAACTGCCCGGCGCCGAGCCGTTCCTGCAATGGACGGCGCAGGCCTGCCAACTGGAAGTGGCGGCCATGGTGCGCGTGACGGCCAACCGCATCGACACTGAACCGGTCGCTCGCGTGGGTACGCCGTTTGACATCGTTGCCGATGATCCGTTGATCCGCCATTGCATTGATACCCATACTCTGGGCCACCCGCAGGCGCCCGAACTGCGCACGGAAGACAGCTCGCGCTACGTGGCGTGCGCGCCGGTGCTGTCGGGTGCGGATGAGTTGATCGGCCTGGTGGTCGTGCACCAGATGCCGTTTCTCTCGCTGTCGTACGAGAATCTGCAGTTCCTGTTGGTGCTGCTCGGCTACTACGCCGACGGCGTGCGGCACCTCACCGTCAGCTCCGAGATTCTGGATCTCGTGCCGGATGCACCGTACGAGTTCGCGCTCGACCTGGGCCGCCTCGCGCGTCTGCATCGCGATACCGGCATCGATTCGTCGGTGGTCGCGCTCATCTTCGATCAGGACGAAACCAGCGATGCGCTGTTCGAGAGCGTGGTCCGCAGCCGTCGTGCGCTGGACGTTGTCTGGCAGGCAAGCGGCAAGGGCCGCCGCGCCATCGTCACGCTCATGCCGCTGTCGGGCGCGGGCGCGGTGTCGGCGTATCTGGTGCGCATTGAAGACAGCCTGCGCGCGCAGTTCGGCGTCGATTTCGAGGGCGGCCGCATCAGCGTGCAGACGCTGCATGTGACGGGCGATCATCCGGGCGAGGCGCTGCAACGCTTCCTCACGCGCTGCCATCTGGACGCATAGGACGCATAGGCGATGTTCAAACTCACGCTCGGCGGCATCTTGGCCCAGATCGCGGCAGTGGCGATGGCGCTGCACGCCGGCAACAGCCTTGCGCTGCTGCTGTCGTGCCTGATGCTGCAAGGCACCGCCGCCGCGCTGATCGGCCTCGCTGCCTGGCGCCTGCTGCCGCGCCGCTATCGCGTGCCGTTCGTGTGGACGTACGGCTATCTTGCTGCGCTGTGCTTTTTCGTGCCGGTGGCGGGCGGGCTGCTCGTGCTTGGCAGCCTGCTGCTCGGCAAGCTGTTTCCCAAGCCGGAAGACGACAAGGACATCGCCGATGTGGGCCTGCCGGTGTTTGTGGCGCATTTGATCTCGCGCGTGACGCACGGTGGCGGGGCACGGCTGCGTGCGCAGCTCAGCAATGAACGCGCGCCGGTGCAGAGCCGCATGACCGCGCTGGTGGCCATGCAGTCAATGCCCACGCGCACCGCGAGCCCCGTGCTGCGTGACCTGCTGGCCGATCCGGTGGACGACATCCGCCTGCTCGCGTACGGCATGCTCGACAATGCCGAGAAGGTCCTCACCCAGAAGATCCTGACCGAGCTGCCGCGCCTGGAAGAAGCCACCACGCCCGAAGCGCGCTACGACATCAACAAGCGCCTGGCCGACCTGTACTGGGAACTGATCTACCAGAACCTCGTGCAGGGCGACGTGTACCGCTATACCGCCGAGCAGGTCGAACGCTACGCCAGCGCCGCGCTCGACATCCAGCCCGACAACGCCGCACTGTGGTACATGCGCGGCCGGCTGGCCCTCTCGCGCCGCGAGCCGGATGTGGCCGAGTCCCACTTGCGCCGCGCCGAATCTCTTGGCTTCCCGCGTGACCGCCTGCTGCCGCCGCTGGCCGAAGCCTGCTACCTGCGCCGTGACTACGCTGGCGCGCGCGCGGCGCTGGCGCAGTTCTCCAGCCGTTCACCGCTGCCGTTGCTGCGCCCGCTGTTGCGCTACTGGACATCATGAGCAACGACAATTTCCCCCGCGCCCAGTCTGCCGACGTCGCGCTGCTGCTCGAAGGAACGTTTCCCTACGTGAGCGGCGGGGTGTCAAGCTGGGTCAACCAGATGATCCGGGCGTTTCCGGACATCAAGTTCGCCATCGTCTTCATCGGCAGCCGCCGCGAAGACTACGGCAAGCCCGTCTACGCCATTCCCGACAACGTGGTGCACCTGGAGTGCCATTACCTGTACGACTTCCCGTCGCCCCCGCTGGTGCAGGCCAGTGGCGGCGATGCTGCGGCCTTCGAACGCTCGCGCAAGCTGCACGATGCGCTGCGCAACCCGGCCAACAAGGAAGAAACCGCGGACCTGATCCGCGCGTCCATTGCAGACCTGCGCGACGATGGCCCGCTGGCCGAGGAGCAGTTCCTCTACAGCCACCGTGCGTGGGACATGATGACGGACTACTACCGGCACTACTGCACCGATCCGTCGTTCACGGACTACTTCTGGACCGTGCGCATCATGCACAAGCCGCTGTGGCAGCTCGTGCGCATTGCTGAAAACCTCATCCCGGTGAAGGTGTTTCACACTATTTCGACAGGCTATGCGGGCTTCCTGGGTGCACTGCTGCGCTACAAGCGCGGGCGGCCGCTGCTGGTGTCGGAACACGGCATTTACACCAAGGAACGCAAGATCGACTTGTTCCAGAGCCAGTGGATTCGCGACAACCGCAGCATCTTCGAGAAGGACATCGCGCAGATCAGCTACTTCCGCGATTTGTGGGTGCGCTTCTTCGAAACCATGGGCCGCGTCTGCTATGACGCCGCGGAAGACATCGTCGCGCTATACGAGGGCAACCGGCAGCGGCAGGTGATCGACGGTGCGCCGGAAGCGAAGACGCGCAGCATCCCCAACGGCATCAATCTGCCGCGCTTGGCCGCGCTGCGCGAGAAACGCCCGGCCAACGTGCCGCGCGTGATGTGCCTGATTGGCCGCGTGGTACCGATCAAGGATGTGAAGACCTTCATCCGGGCCATGCTGACCATCACGCGCGAGATGCCCGACGCCGAAGGCTGGATCGCGGGCCCCGAAGACGAAGACCCGGAGTACGCGCAGGAATGCCACAGCCTGGCCGAAAGCCTGGGCCTGGGTGATCGCATCAAGTTCCTGGGCTTCCAGAAGATCGACGACATCCTGCCCAAGGTGGGCGTGCTGGTGCTGAGTTCGATCAGCGAGGCGCTGCCGCTGGTGGTGCTCGAAGGGTTTGCCGCCGGCGTGCCGTCGGTCACCACCGATGTGGGCTCGTGCCGCCAGCTCCTGTTCGGCCTGGAGGGGGACGACGCCGCATTGGGTGCCGCCGGCGCTGTTGTGCGCATTGCCGACCCGGCCGCGCTGGCCGCCGAAGTGCTCACGCTGCTGCGCGACGAAACGCGCTGGCATGCAGCACAAGCCGCCGGCATCGCCCGCGTCGAGCGCTACTACACGCAAGAGATGATGGTCGGCAGCTACCGTGCGCTGTACACGCGCTTGCAGACATTGCCCGACCTGAGTACCGAGCACAGTGCCAAGACCGCCGCGGCGGCTTGCCCGCACCACACTCAGCAGAACCAGCAGAATCCGCAAAAGGGAGCCCGCTGATGGCCGGTATCGGTTTTGAGCTGCGCAAAATGCTCAAGCGGGACAGCCTGCTTGGGCTGCTGCGCGCCTATACCTACGCCGGCATCATCAGCTCGGGGCCGTGGATTCTCTCCATCGTCGGGATTCTGCTGATCGGTATCCTGAGCCTGCCGTTCGTGGTTCCCGGCTCGCTCATCACGCAGTTTCAGGTGTCGGTGACCTACCTGATTGCGGTGAGCCTGATATTGACCGGGCCACTGCAGCTTGCTTTCACGCGCTTTACTTCCGATCGGCTCTTCGAGAAGCGCGACGATCTCATCCTGCCCAACTACCACGCCGTGTCGCTCGTGATGACCCTGGTCGCGGGTGGGCTGGGGCTGCTCGTCATCCTGTTTGCGTTTGCGCAGCAATCGGCCATCTATCGGCTGCTGATGCTGGCCGGCTTCGTGATCATGGCCAACATCTGGATCGCGGTGATCTTCCTGTCGGGCATGAAGCAGTACAAGGCGATCGTGTGGATCTTCCTGGTCGGCTACACGCTCACCGTGCTGCTGGCGCTGCTGTTCAACCGGCTTGGGCTGGAAGGGTTGCTGCTGGGTTTTGTGACGGGGCAACTGTGCCTGCTCATCGGCATGGCCGCGCTCATCTACCGCAACTTCAGCGGACGGCGCTTCCTGTCGTTCGAGGTGTTCGACAAGCGGTTTGCGTATCCGACGCTCATGCTGATCGGGCTGCTGTACAACCTCGGTATCTGGCTCGACAAGTTCATGTTCTGGTATGCGCCGGGCACTGGGCAGCAGGTGATCGGGCCGCTGCATGCGTCGGTCATCTACGACATTCCGGTGTTCCTTGCGTACCTTGGCATCATCCCCGGCATGGCTGTGTTCCTGGTGCGTATCGAAACGGATTTTGTCGAGTACTACGACGCGTTCTATGACGCTGTGCGGGGCGGGGCGTCGCTGGAGCACATCGAAGACATGCGCAACACGATGGTGCAGACCATCCGCGCGGGCCTGTACGAGATCGTGAAGATTCAGGCCATGGCGGCGCTGGTGTTGTTTGCCGTGGGCGCTTCGGTGCTGCGGGCGCTGCAGATTTCCGAGCTGTATCTGCCGCTGCTGTATGTCGACACCATTGCCGCGAGTTTGCAGGTGGTGTTTCTTGGCGTCGTGAATATCTTCTTCTACCTGGACCGGCGGCGGGTGGTGCTTGGGCTGACTGCTGCGTTTGTTGTGCTCAACGGCATGCTGACGTGGTTCACGTTGCAGCTGGGGCCGGCTTGGTATGGATACGGATTTGCCGTGTCGCTGCTGCTGGTGGTGATGGCGAGTCTTGTGATCCTGGATCGGAAGCTGGATCGGCTGGAGTACGAGACTTTCATGTTGCAGTGAAGGGGTGGGTGCGGTTTTTGTGTTGGTGGTCCATCCCCTGTTTCATTCCCTGCCGGGGTGGCGTTTGTGGTCCATCCCTGTTTCATCCCCTGCCGGGGCTGACTCACTTTCTTTGTCTTGCCAAAGAAAGTAAGCAAAGAAAGGCGCGCCCGAGATGGCGACCCCCTCCTTGAATTTTCATAACCGGGCGGAGACGGGAAAAACTCGCTTCGCTCAGACA